>JAYNVG010000005.1:45455-159505 GCA_038100295.1 Thalassospiraceae bacterium | reverse complement strand
GTAAGACAACGACTTGAAGCGGATGGAGCATAGCGACATCAAATCCTGCTCCCGCTGCGCGAAGTGGGCGGAACGCCTTCCCATCGTTATTTGCACCCCCTGATCTTTGGTCAGGGGGTGTTTGTTTGGGGGGCCTCGAAAGGGCAAATAAAATATCTTGCTGATCGCTGACGCCTGTTGTTAAGCCTATATGACGTCAAAGGGGGGAACGATGGACAGCCTGATCAAACGCAACGCATTGCCGGTGCCGGTCGCCCGGAAACAGGTCGCTGCGAACTGGGCCGAGCGCGGCTATTCATGCGATCTTTTCGTCGACCCGCCGGGACAGGAGTGGCTGAATTTCGTGCATGGCTGCAACGAACTGGTCACCGTCGTCGAAGGCAAGCTCGACATGGAAGTCGGCGACGCGCGGTTCATCGTCGAGCCGGGCGATGAAGTGTTCATCCCCAAAGGCGCCAACCATTCGCTGCGCAACGTGCACCCAGGCGTTTCCAAGTGGCTGTACGGCTATGACTGAGAACGCCCGTCGGTCTGTGGTCACTGCACCCGTAAGAACCCCCTGCCCATGAAACCCTTAAGTGCGTTTTCGCTGGATGCGTGCGGTGCGGTCCGTGGCGTCTTCACCGACATCGACGACACCATCACCACGGACGGTCGGCTGACGGCGGGAGCCTACACGGCCATGGAACGGCTGCGGGATGCGGGCATCGCGGTGGTACCGATCACCGGCCGCCCGGCGGGGTGGTGCGATCACATCGCCCGCATGTGGCCCGTCGACGGCGTGGTCGGCGAAAACGGTGCGTTCTATTTCTGCTATGACCGTGAGGCGCGCCGCATGCGCAGGCGCTACGTCGACAGCAATGCGGTCCGTGCCGAGAAGCGAATTAAGCTCAATGCGCTCGCCCAGGAAATCCTGCAGGCCGTGCCGGGCGCCGCGATCTCGGCGGACCAGCCGTACCGTGAGGCCGATCTGGCCATCGACTTCCGCGAGGATGTGCCGCCGCTGCCGGACGAGAGCATCGAGCGCATCGTCGCCCTGATGAACGCCGCCGGGGCCACGGCCAAGGTCAGTTCGATCCATGTGAACGGCTGGTTCGGCACCTATGACAAGCTGACCATGACCCGGCATTTCGCGGCGGATTGCCTCGGGGTCGATCTGGCGGACGCGGAACAGCAGTATGTCTTCACCGGGGATTCCCCCAACGACGGGCCGATGTTCGATTACTTCACCCACTCCATCGGTGTCGCCAATGTCCGTGATTTCGAGGATCGGCTGACCCAGCCGCCGGCATACGTCACGAAAGGTGCCGGCGGTGCCGGTTTTGAGGAAGTGGCGGCGCGCCTGCTTGAGGCCCGGCGTCAGCCGTAAACGGCAATGCCGCCAGCCGTAAACGGCAACGGCGTCTTCGCCGCGTTCAGGATTGCTTCGTCAGTTTCGCGACCTCGAAGAAGGCGTCGATCAGTCGCGAGTTGCGTCGCTCCATCAGGCAGTTGACGTGCGCCGTCGTGAAGATCTCGGCATCGGCAACTTCCAGGACATGCAGGTCGGGGTGCGGAATGAATTCGATATCCGACACCACGCCGATGCCGATGCCGCGCGCCACGGCCAGCCATACCGCCTCGCGGCTGCCGATTTCCATGACCGGGTTGATGTTGACGCCGTGCTCGCTGAGCGCCGCTTCGAAGGCGAGACGGGTGGTCGAGCCGCTTTCGCGAAGCACCATGCGCTCACCCTCCAGATCGCCAATGCGGATCTTCCGCCGCCTGGCGAAGCGGTGCGTCTTGTTGGTGAAGACCACCACGTTGTGGCGGCTGTAGGGCATGGCAAAGATATGTGGGTCGTCCTCGACATGCGCCAGCACCGCGACGTCGGCGGAATAGTCGAGAAGCCGGTTGACCATCTCGCGCGAGTTGCCGACGGTCACCGCGAGGCGGATACCGGGATAGCGTTCGCTGAAGGCGCTGAGCATCTCCGTGGCATGAAACGGACCGACGGCGCCGACCCGAAGCGTGCCCGTATGAAAACCGCCGAAGGCGTTGAGCACGTCGCGCGCCTCGCCTTCGAGATCGATGATGCGCCGGGTGATCGTGAACAGCGCCTCGCCGACTTCGGTCAGCGTCACCTCGCGGCCGCGCCGGTGGAACAGTTCGACCTGGAACATTTCCTCGAGCGCGCGGACCTGGCTGGTTAGCGTCGGCTGGCCGACGTTGAGCACCCGCGACGCGGCGGTGAACCCGCGTTCGGCGGCAACGGCATGGAACGATCTGAGCTGTGTGAATATCATCGCTTTTTTAAATAGATAGCATCTTAAATATGAATTTGTCCAATAGTTAGCTTCATAGGATCATTGTCTTGTCCGCTGCTTCAAAGTCGATGGCTAAAAGTCGACAGGCACGGACTGGGAGAAACGATGAAAAACCCGACATTGAATTCTTGCGCTTGCCGTCAGCGGTCCCGATTGAGGGACGGCGTTGGTACGGACAGGCCTTTCGTATCGGCAGCCCCATGCGATCGTTCCGGTCGTGGGGGAAGCCCAATATTCCGAAAATGGAAATGAGATGGGGAGACGTCTTACGGTCATTTTGCCGGGGACTATCGCAGTCATTAAATGGGAGACATCCAATGACATCTAAATCCTACTTTACGACTCTTTGTGCATCGGCCTGCAAGGTCGCGGGGATCGCAGCAATTGCCGCTGTTGCTATCAATACTTCGGCAAAGGCCGCGGATTGCGAAAATCCGGATGCGCTGACCTTCGCCATCGTGCCGACCGAGGAATCCGTTGCCGAACTGCAGCTCTACAAGCCGGTGACCGACCGCATGGCGAAGCTGACCGGCAAGAAAATCCAGTTCTTCATGCCGACATCGTATGCGTCCGTCGTCGAAGGCATGCTCAGCAAGTTCGTCGATGTCGCGGTGCTCGGTCCGTATGCTTATGTGATCGCCAACGAAAAGGACAAGAACGTCGAGGTGTTCGCGACCTATGCCAAGAAGAAGGGCGTGATGCAGGAAGAAGGCCCGGGTTACCAGGCAGCCCTGATCAGCAAGAAAGGCTCGAAGTTCACCACCATCGATTCCCTGAAGGGCGCGACCGTCGGTCTGACCGATCCGGGCAGCACGTCCGGTGAATTGTTGCCGAGTGTCGTATTCAGCAAAGTGGTCGGCATGCCGATCGGCAAATTCTTCGGCAAGACGCCGTACACCGGCAGTCATGAACTGTCGACGGTCGCCGTGATGAAAGGCTCCGTCGATGCCGCGTTCGTTGCCACGCACCGCTTCGACAACGTCGTCGCAAAGGGCGAGGCCAGCCTGGATGCGGTGAACGTTCTGTGGATGTCGAAGCCGATCCCGCAGGATCCGTTCGTCTATCGCGCCACGCTGTGCGATGACATCAAGGCGAAGGTCCGCGAGACGTTCCTTGGTCTTTCCGATGAACCGGCAGCGAAGAAATTCCTGGCGAATGTGAAATCGGCCAAATTCGTGCCGATGTCGTCCGAAGACTACGACATCATTCGCGATCTCAAGGCGGCGAAAGACGAACTCAAGAAGAAAAAAGGCGGCTGATTGCCCCGGGCGGCCGGTTCTCCCTGATATTAAGCTAAAACCGGTCGCCCGCCTTTTCTGCTTCAATTAACCTATCCGCCTCACCAGAGACGACAGGAACGATCTATCATGGCTATCTTGAAGGTCACCGATCTGCATGCCCGCTACAGCGCCAAAGGCCCGGAAATTCTCAAGGGCATCTCGTTCGAAGTTGAGGACAACGACTTCTTCGCCATCATCGGGCCGAGCGGCGCCGGCAAATCGACCCTGATCCGCTGCATCAACAGGCTGGTCGAGCCGACGTCGGGCAGCATCATCTTTGACAACCGCGACGTGACCAGGCTGCGCCGCAAGGACCTGCGCCGGCTACGCCGCGATATCGGCATGATCTTTCAGGAATTCAACCTCATCAACCGCATGAGCGTGATGGATAACGTGCTGTCCGGGCGTCTCGGCTATACCTCGGATATTCGCACCCTGTTCCGGGCCTTCCCGCGCTCCGATATCGAGCATGCCCTGGAACTGCTGGAGCGGGTCGGCCTTTCGGATCATGTCGACAAGCGCGCCGACGAGCTTTCCGGCGGTCAGCGCCAGCGTGTTGGTATCGCCCGCGCGCTGATGCAGAACCCCAAGCTGATGCTGCTCGATGAGCCGACGTCGGCACTCGATCCGAAGATTTCACGCGAAGTCATGGAACTGATCAAGCAGATGGCCCAGGAACTCAAGGTGCCGTGCCTGTGCAACATTCACGACGTCAAGCTGGCGCAGGAGTTCTGCAACAAGATCATCGGCCTGCAGGACGGCGTGACGATGTTCTCGGGTGCGACGGAACTTATGGACGAAGCCAAGCTCGGCGAGATTTACGCCATGGAAGTTCTCTGAGGTGGCGGACATGCAGCCCATATCCGCCGCCCGCTTCGGTGCCGGTGCGGACGCCATCCTGATGCAGCGCCGCAGCAAGCGCTACGTCATAGCAGGCGCCTATGCGGCGATGCTGGCGTTGGTGATCTGGAGCATCGACGTCACCGTGGTAAAGGATACCGACTGGGAACGCATCGGCTCCCTGGCCGAGGTGATGGAATCGGTCAACCGCTTCATCGGCATTGACTTCGAGCTGTTCTCGAACCTGCTGGTCCCGACCATCGAAACGCTGATGATCGCCTGTCTCGGGACCTTCCTGGGGCTAATCCTGTGTATTCCAGCCGCCTGGTTCGGCGCTATGAACATCACGCCCTACAAGCCGGTGACGTATCCGCTGGCGCGTCTGATGATGACGCTCAGCCGCTCGATCCATGAAATCGTCTGGGCACTGTTCTTTGTATCCGTAGTCGGTCTGGGGCCGATGGCCGGGGTCTTCGCCATTGCCGTGCGTTCGGTCGGCTTCATCGCCAAGATGACCGCCGAGGCCATCGAGGACATCGACCACGGCCCGGTCGAGGCAATCCGCGCCGCCGGCGGTTCGCCGTTCCAGGTGGTCTATTACGCGATCCTGCCGCAGGTCCTGCCGCAGATCGTCAGCGTCGTCATCTTCGAATGGGAAATCAACATCCGACGCTCGGCCGTGCTTGGGCTTGTCGGCGCCGGCGGGCTGGGTCTGGTGTTCTTCAGGCAGATGAATACCTTCAACTTCCACGGTGTAACCACGGTGATACTGGCAATCCTGCTGATCATCCTGATGGGCGAGGCGGTTTCGTACTTCGTCCGCCGGCGCCTGATATAGGGGAGGGCAGGAAGATGGCCAACGAAGATACCGTCACCCTGTTCGGCGAAAGCAAGCGCCGCCAATGGCGCCGCTTCAAGTATCCGCAGTCGCTCTACAGCTATGGCGGCTGGCTGATCGCCTTCACGATCGTGGTCTACAGCATCGAGTATCTGGACGTGCCGCTGGACCGCATGCTCGGCATGTTCGGCCGCATGGGCGAGGTCCTGGCCGACCGCTACTATCCGCCGGACATCGAATACATCATGGATCTGGATTACTTCGGCTATGTCGTCGAAACCATCCAGATGGCCTATCTGGGCGCGCTGTTCGGGCTGATCATCACGGTGCCGATCGCCTGGTTCGCGTCCTATAACATGACGCCGAGCCGGCGCTTCGTCTATCCGGTGGCGCGGATATTCAGCATGTCGTGCCGCGCCGTGCACGAAACCATCTGGACGATCCTGTTCGTTTCCATCCTCGGCTACGGCATGTTGCCGGGCGTGCTCGCGCTGACCCTGTTCAGCGCCGGGTTCGCCGCCAAGCTGCTTTCGGAAGAAATCGAATCCGTCGACATGGGGCCGGCCGAAGCCATGCGCGCGACTGGCGCCAATCTGTTTCAGGTCATGGTCTTCGGTGTCTGGCCGCAGGTCCGCGTCGCCTTTACCGGGATCGCGATCTACACCTGGGACGTGGCGTTCCGCGCCGCGACCGTGGTCGGTTTCTTCGGCGCCGGCGGCATGGGCTGGTATCTGAAGCGCAACGTTCTGCAGATCGAAACCGAAAGGGTCGCCGCCATCATCCTGTCCATCATCGTGCTGGTGATCATTTCCGAAGCGATCTCTGCCTGGGCACGGAATGCCGTCATGAAGATGAAGTAGCCATCGCCTGTTAACGCTTTGTATGCCCGCTACGGCGAGGACTGCCTGAAACCGAGTTAACCCGCCGCTGGCGGACAACGACAACCTGGAGTTACCGAGATGCCCAAGACCGGACGTGCCGTCGTTTACGATGCACCCAATGCACCGTTCAAAGTCCGCGACTATCCGGTCCGTGACGTCCATCCGGACGAGGCGCTGGTACGGATCACCATGTCGACGATCTGCCGTTCCGACATTCATTCCTATCAGGGACATCGGCCGAACCCGTGCCCCGGCATTCTGGGCCATGAAATCGTCGGCGTCATCGAACAGCTCGGCGCCACCATCACCCATGACATGCGGGGCGATGCCCTGAACATCGGCGACCGGGTGACCTGGACGGAGTTCTTCCACCACGGACCGTCCTATTACCGCGATGTGCACGACATGCCGCAGAAGTCGAAGGGGCTGCGCAAGTACGGCCACGACCTAGCGGAAGAAGACCCGCACTTCCTGGGCGGGTTTGCCGACTATTGCTACATTCTGCCCGGCACCGGAATCCTCAAGCTGCCCGACACGATCACGGATGAGGAGGCAACGCCGCTGAATTGCGGTGTCGCGACGATGATATCCGTGACCGAGGCGGCGGCCATCGATATCGGCGACACGGTCGTGGTGCAGGGTCTCGGCCTGCTCGGACTTTACGGATGCGCCATCGCCAAAGCGCGCGGCGCGCGCCGGGTCATCGGTCTTGATACGGTCGCCGACCGGCTGGCCATCGCCGAACGTTTCGGCGCGGATGTGACGTTCGATGTTTCGAAGATGAGCGCTGACGAACTGGTCGCCGCGGTGCGCGCCGAATGCCCGCCGGACGGTGCCGACGTCGGTATCGAGGTCTGCGGCTATCCGGACGTGGTGCCGGTCGGCCTCCGCATGCTGCGTGTCGGCGGCTGTTACGTGATCGGCGGCCTGGTCAATCCGGATGCCAACTTCACCGTCGACGGCAACCTGATCCTGCGCGGCTGGATCAATATCAAGGGCGTGCACAACTATCATCCCAAGCACCTGATCCAGGCGCTGGATTTCGTCATGAGCAACCGCGATCGCTTCCCGTTCGCGGAACTGGTGGATTCGAAGTTCTCGCTCGATCAGCTTGACGAAGCCTTTGCCCGGGCTTCGGACCGCACCGTTCTGCGCGCCGCCATCGTTCCCTGAGCAGCACCGGCGGCGCTTCGTTGGCCATGATTCGGACGTGTTAGCGGCATCCGCGCATGCCGGTCCGCCGGCGTGCGCCCGCTGAAAATCTCTTCTCCCCATGCCCTTGATTTGACCGGGCATATACACAACACTCCCTGCCAAATCATCCCCATTCACCAAGCGGACCGAGAACAATCATGACCGAATATCCCGATATTAAGCTGTTCATTGCCGGCAAATGGCGCGATGGCAAGGAAGGCAAAACGCTGCCCGTGTTCGACCCGGCGACCGAGGAAGAAATCGGCCGGCTGTCCGTCGCCACGACCCCCGATCTGGATGAAGCCCTGGCCTCCGCCGAGCGGGGATTTGCCGTGTGGCGCGATGTCCCCGCCTACGAACGCTACAGGATCATGCGCCGCGCCGCCGATAACCTGCGCCAGCGCAAGGATGACATCGCCTGGCTGATGACGCGCGAACAGGGTAAGCCGCTGTTGCAGTCGGCCCTGGAAGTCGCCGCCGGCGCCGATACGGTCGACTGGTTCGCCGAGGAAGCACGCCGCACCTACGGGCAGGTCATTCCGGCCCGCGCGCCCGGTGTCACGCAGATGACGCTGAAGCTGCCGGTGGGGCCCGTCGCGGCCTTCACGCCGTGGAATTTTCCGGTCAACCAGATCGTGCGTAAGCTGTCGGCGGCCCTTGCGGCTGGATGTTCGATCATCATCAAGGCACCGGAGGAAACCCCCGCGTCGCCGGCCGAACTGGTCCGTGCCTTTATCGATGCCGGTGTGCCGGAAGACGTGGTGAACCTGGTTTACGGTGTGCCGTCCGACATTTCCGAATACCTGATTCCGCATCCGGTGATCCGCAAGATTTCGTTCACCGGCTCGACGCCGGTCGGCAAGCATCTGGCCTCACTCGCCGGACAGCACATGAAGCGCGCGACGATGGAACTCGGCGGCCATGCCCCGGTTCTGGTGTTCGATGACGCCGATGTCGACAAGGCCGTGGCGACCATAGCCGCGTTCAAGATCCGCAACGCCGGGCAGGTGTGCATTTCGCCGACGCGTTTCCTGGTACAGGAAAAAGTCGCCGACAAGTTCCTCGAAGGGTTCATCGCCTCGATGGAAAAGGTCAAGATCGGCAACGGCCTGGATAAAGACACCGATATGGGGCCGCTCGCCAACGACCGGCGCATTCCGGCCATCGAAGGCATGATCACGGACGCCACGTCGCGCGGTGCCAACCTGGTATCCGGTGGTGAGCGTGTCGGCAACAAGGGCTATTTCTTCCAGCCGACGGTGCTGACCGATGTGCCGACCGATGCCGATATCATGAACAACGAGCCGTTCGGCCCGGTGTCCATCGTCAACCGTTTCTCGACCTACGAGGACGCGATCAGCGAAGCCAATCGCCTACCGTTCGGACTTGCGGCGTACGCTTTCACCACGTCGGGTGAAACGGTGCAGCGCATGGGCCGCGAGCTTGAAAGCGGCATGCTGACGATCAACCATCTCGGCCTTGCCGTGCCGGAAGTGCCGTTCGGCGGCATCAAGGATTCCGGCTATGGCACCGAGGGCGGTTCCGAAGCCATCGAGTCGTATCTTGAAACGCGGTTCGTGACGGCCATGATCTGACCTTCAATCTCCGACGCTCATTCGCAATCGAAGCGTCTGATGAATGTTTCCTGCATCTGCTGGGCAAAGCGCGCCGCTGCTACCGGCAGGGTGCGGCCGCGTAGCTGCCCGAAGTAGAGAAACCCTTCCGGCACGTCACGTGTGTCGATGGGGCGGCTCACCGTGCCGTCGTCGTCGGCGTTCGGTGCCAATCCGATGGGCAACTGGAACGACAGGATGTTTTCCGATCGGGCATAGTACACTTACGTAAAGGCATCTCCCTACGACTGGCCGTACAACGGCGATCTCAGACCGGAGAACACGGCCCTGATCATCATCGACATGCAGACCGATTTCTGCGGTATCGGCGGATACGTCGATCAGATGGGCTATGACCTGTCGCTGACCAGGGCGCCGATCGAGCCCATAAAGCGCGTGCTGAAGGCCATGCGCGACAAGAGCTACATGATCATCCACACCCGCGAGGGACACAGGCCGGACCTGTCCGACCTGCCCGCCAACAAGCGCTGGCGTTCGCGCCAGATCGGCGCCGGGATCGGCGATCCGGGATCGTGCGGCAAGATCCTGGTGCGCGGCGAGCCGGGCTGGGACATCATCGAGGACCTGTATCCCATCGACGGCGAGCCGATCATCGACAAACCCGGCAAGGGGTCGTTCTGCGCCACCGATCTGGAGCTGATCCTGAACACCCTGGGCATCCGTAACATCGTTCTGACCGGGATCACCACCGACGTCTGCGTGCACACGACGATGCGCGAAGCAAACGACCGGGGCTTCGAGTGCGTCATGCTCGAGGACTGCTGCGGCGCGACGGACAGAGGAAACCACGATCACGCTGTCAAGATGATCAAGATGCAGGGCGGTGTGTTCGGCAGCGTCTCCAACGCCGATGATCTGATCGCGGGACTGCCCGGGTGAGCGCTATCGGTGAACGGATGCCGCAATCCCTGGCGGATGTGCTGAGCGATGCGATGGTGCGCGCCGGTCTGGACTGGCAGCCGTTCCATGACGGCATCGAGATCAGCTGGATCTACCGGACCGACGAACCGGACGGGCCGAGTGCCGCGTTTCTCAGATACGCGCCGGGGGCACAGGTACCGCGCCATGAGCATCCGGGGTTCGAACACATCATGGTTCTCGAAGGCTCACAGCAAGACGATAACGGCCTGCATGAAACCGGTGCCGTGGTTATCAACCCGCCGGGCTCGCATCACGCGGTGCGCAGTGACGACGGCTGCATCGTGCTGGCGATCTGGCAGGCGCCGGTACGGTTTCTCTGAAGGTTATTTGAAGGTTTCGGCGAGTGCCGGGATGCCGTTGAAAAGATCGCTGATCTTCCGCTGGCGGCCGGTATCGATGGTGGCCGTCGCCGTCATCCCGGCACGGAGCGGCGGTGCGTCCGGCGGCGCGACGAGCTTGAGGCGCACCGGCAGGCGCTGCACCACCTTGACCCAGTTTCCAGACGCGTTCTGCGGCGGCAGGATGGCGAACTCCGCCCCCGTCGCCGGCGAGATGCTCTGCACCTCGGCTTCCCACGTGTAGTCGGGATAGATATCCAGCACCACCTTCGCCTTCTGGCCGACACGCACGAAGGTCAGTTCGGTTTCCTTGTAGTTGGCGTCGACCCAGGGCTGGGTGTCGGTGACGATGGCGAACAGCGGTTCGGCCTTGGTGATCTGTTCGCCGGCCAGCAGCGGGACGGTGACCACGGTGCCGCTGACCGGGGCCTTGATGGTGGTGTGTTCGAGATCGAGCCTGGCCTGTTCCAGCGCCGCCATCTTGGCCCGCACCAGGGCGTACTCATCGATCGGCCGGCCGGCATCGCCGCCCAGCGACGCGATCACGCGATGGATTTTCTGGCGTACCATTGTGACCCGGTCGTCGGCAGCGTTGGCGTCGTTCTCCAACTCGTCACGGCGGGTCGCCGCCGTTATGCCCTGCTTGGCGAGCTCGATCTGGCGCTCGAAACGCTTGCGGAAATAGGTCGCCCGGTCCCTGGCTTCCTGAAGCTCGGACCGTGCTTCCGTCAGGGTCGCGACAAGGGTTTCGATCTCGCGGCGCGCCGCGTCCAGTTCCGCCTCGGCTTGCTCGACGGCAATCTCGAACGGGCGCGGATCGATGACGACCAGCACGTCGCCTTCCTTGATCGACTGATGCGCCTGGGCGTTGACGGCGACGGCACGGCCTGAAACCTGCGATGCCAGCTTGGCGATGTTGGTTTTGACGTAGGCGTTTTCCGTGCTGACGTAGCGCGCGCTGTGGAGCCAATAATACACGGCTGCACCAATCGCCAGCGCCGGTACCAGGATCAGCAATCCAAGGCGCAGCACAAACCACCGCGAGGGCAGGTAGGTAATTTTCTTTTCCGGCACGTCGATGCCGGTCATCGGCACTTCGTCAGGCATTTTCTTTTTCTAGCTCCTGGGAATCGATCAGATCGTTCTCGACGGCCATGTCCTGCAGCCGCTGTTTGACGCTCAGCAACAGATCGGTCAGCGTTTCGCGCTCCTTACGCGAAAGACCGGAAAGTTCTTCCTCGACCATGGCTTCGGCAATCGGCGTGATGTCGCTGTGTATCCGTCGCCCAAGCTCGGTCAGGTAGACGCGCTTGACGCGGCGGTCGTTCTCATCGGGGCGGCGTTCCAGCCAGCCGAAAGTCTCGAGCTTGTCGATGATGCGTCCGGCGGAGGCCTTCTCGACCTCCAGCAGTTCCGCCAGTTCGGACTGACTGACCCCCGGCTGATCGCCGACGCGGCGGAGCGCCATCCACTGTGTGCGCGTAAAGCCGATCTTGCGTACGCGCCGGTCGAACACGGTGCGCTGCAGCCGCGCCGCTTCCATGATCAGGAACGCAAGATAGCGCGCCTCGGTAACGGGCATCATGTCGGGTTTCGTCACGATAAAAAATTCCTCGTCAATAATAGTAAGGATTGTTACTATTGCAGTACTTACTGTCAACTGAGTTACTTTCTCGCATGCCAGCCGACACCTTCACGGCCATCCCGGCGACGCCGGACATTACCCCGGCACGCCGTTACGTGATCCTCGGGATGGTGGTGTTCGGCGTTACGCTCTACAGCACATCGATCCTGATCGTCGCCGCGGTCCTGCCGCAGTTGCAGGGGGCGATGTCGGCGACGCCGGACGAGATATCGTGGACCATGACCTTCAACATTCTGGCGACGGCGATGTTCACGCCGTTGACCGGGTGGCTGGTGGCACGCTTCGGGCGGCGAAACCTGTTGGCCGGCAGTCTCGCTTTGTTTGCGGCTGCGACATATTTCTGCGGTGCCGCCTCGTCGCTGGAGGCGCTGATTTTCTGGCGCATCGTCCAAGGCGCTGCCGGGGCGCCGATGTCGCCGGTTGGGCAATCGGTATCTCTCGATATCTTTCCCAAGGAACAACGCGCCATGGTGATCGGGATTTACGGGATCGGCGTCGTGTCCGGGGCGTTCATCGGTCCGATGATCGGCGGGGTCATGGCCGAATGGTATTCCTGGCGGTATGCGTTCTATCTGATGGTGCCGGTTGCGACGCTCTCGTCGATCGGCGTGTTACTGGCACTGCCGCGTACCCGCAGACAGATCGACGTGAAACTGGAATGGACCGGTTTCCTGCTGATTACGATCTCCATCGCTTGCATCCAACTGGCCTTGTCGCGCGGCCAGCGGCTCGATTGGTTCGAAAGCAACGAAATCCTGATCGAGGTCTTTGTCGGCGCGATGGCGCTCTATCTGTTCGTCGCGCACAGCCTGACCCATGACAAGCCGTTCCTGAATCTCAAACTACTTTTGAACAGGAATTACGCGATCGGTCTCATCCTGGTGACGATCTACGGGATGCTGAATTTCACCCCCATGGTCATTCTGCCGGGATTGCTGCGAGAACATGTCGGCCTGCCGGACTCGCTTGTCGGCTATGTCGTCGGTGCGCGCGGCATCGGCGCCATGTGCGCCTTCTTTATCGCCGGTTTCATCTCCAGCAGGTTTCCCCGGAAATCGATCGCGGCAGGTTTCGGATTCCAGGTCATCGCCGGGTTGTGGCTGATGACGGTCAACCTCAACACGGCGCCGATCGAGTTCGTCATGAACGGGATTGTACAGGGCTTCGCGGTCGGCACCATCTGGGTGCCGCTGACGGTGGTGACGTTCTCGACCCTCGACCCGAAGTATCTGGATGAAACGAGTTCGATGTATCACCTGTTGCGTAACATCGGCTCAAGCTTCTTCATATCCATGAGCGTCACCGAACTGGTGCGCTCGGCCTCCATGAACTACGAGTACATGACCGAGCACATCACACATTTCAATCCGGTATTGCAGATGCCGTGGGCGATGGGGGCGCGCGACATTGATACGGTTCAGGGGCTGGCCCGGCTGTCTGGCGAAATCGTCCATCAGGCTTCGCTGATCAGTTATCTGAACGCGTTCGGCATGTACACGCTGGCTTCCGCGCTGGCGATCCCGCTGATCATGTTCATCAGCAGCCCGAAAAAGAGACCTGCATAAGCTTTCTTTTCGGGGGCTAGCGTTCCGCCGTCTGGCTTCATACAATCAATCCGGTTTGGGAGGACCGCCATGACCCTGACAACATCGGAAGTGGAACAGTTTCATCGCGACGGATATGTGTTTCCCGTCGATATTCTGGACGCGGGCGAGGTCGCGGGCATCCGCACACAGCTCGAGGCCGAAGAAGCGAAGCACGGCGGCAAGCTGCTGCCGGCACAGCGGTCAAAGGGGCACCTGCTGTTCAAATGGCTGGATGACCTGATCCGCGATCCGCGTGTTCTCGACCCGGTGGAGCAGCTCATCGGCCCGAATATCCTTTGCTGGAACACGCTGTTCTGGATCAAGGAAGCCGACCACAAATCCTTCGTCGGCTGGCATCAGGACACCAAGTACTGGGGGCTTTCCAGCGACAAGGTGATCACGGCGTGGCTGGCGCTGTCGCCGGCCAGCATCGAGGCCGGTTGCATGAAGGTTTTGCCGGGATCGCACATCGGCGACGTGCTGGAGCACGACGAGAATTACAACGAGAACAACATGCTGACGCGCGGCCAGGAACTGTCGAACGAACCTCGCGACGAGGACGCGGTGTTCATGCCGCTCAAGCCGGGCCAGATGTCGATCCACAATTACCGCATCGCGCACGCATCGGGACCGAACAATGCCCCCGACCGCAGGATCGGCGTTTCCATGCACTTCATGGCGCCGGAAACGGAACAGATCGTCGGCTCATGGGACAGCGCGGCACTGGTCCGGGGCGAGGATCCGTACGGACACTTCGAACCGACGCCGGTCCCGGCGCACGACTTCGATGCGCAGGCGGTGGCATTTCACGCGCGCGCCGCACAGGCGTTCCGCGAAGTGCTGTACCACGGTGCCGAGAACAACACCGGCAAGCTGTAACGAAAACCCGTCCTTCGAGACGGCCTGGATCGTTATTCCCTGACGTGCAGCAGCATCACCGCGAACAGATCTTCGCTGTCTGTCCACATCGCGATTTTCTCGAAGCCGGCCCGTGCAGCCAGTGCCTCGAATTCCGCCGGTGCGAACTTGTAGGAATTTTCGGTGTGGATGGTTTCACCGGCGGCAAAGTGGAACGCGTTGTCGTCGATATGGACGGTCTGGTCGGTACAGCTTTCAAGATGCATCTCGATCCGTCCGGCATGGGCGTTGTAGCGCGCAATGTGGCGGAACAGCGACGGGTTGAAGTCGCCGCCCAGTTCCCGGTTGATGCGGGTCAGCAGGTTGTTGTTGAAGGCTTCGGTCACGCCCTTGGCATCGTCATAGGCATCGACCAGCCTGGCTGGATCCTTTTTCAGATCGACGCCGATCAACAGCCTGCCGTCGCGGCCGACGGTCTGGCGGATGCCGTCAAGGAACGCCTCGGCATCGGCGGGATCGAAGTTGCCGATGGTTGAGCCGGGAAAGAACGCGACCCGCGAGCCGGCGGTGCGCTTCGGCAGCGGCAGGTCCACCGCATGGGTGAAATCGGCTTCGACGGCCAGAACCTCGAGGTCCGGATAAGCGGCCCGGACCTCGTCGCTGGCGGCCTGAAGCTGCTCGGCGGAAATATCGATGGCGCACAGCGACACCGGATCGTCCAGCGCGTCGAGCAGGATTCGCACCTTGTCGAGCGCGCCTGAGCCGTATTCGATCAGCATCACATCCGGGCCGAGACGGTCGGCGATGTCTGCGGCATTGTCGTTGAGGATGCCGATCTCGGTCCGGGTCGGATAGTATTCGTCCAGGGTGCAGATTTCCGTGAACAGACGCGCACCTTCGGCATCGTAGAAATACTTCGGCGCCAGACGCTTCGGCGTGCTTGCCAGACCGTTCAGTACATCCGCCAGAAAAGCGTCGTCGCCATCCGCCGCCGGGGCCTTGGCGCCGATGCGCGACGCCGGGGCATCCTTGGCCAGGCGGATACCGGAAAACTGCCAGCGCGCCCACGGATGGAAGAAGTTGCGATACGACGCACGGACATGATCCTCGGGCGTGACGCACGAGCCGCCGCGCAGCACCATCTGTCCAGACATGAATTTGCCGTTGTATTCGCCGACGGCGCCTTCGGCGGGCTGATAGCCCGGATAGGCCGAATAGGCGCTCCCAGTCCATTCCCAGACATCGCCGAACATCTGCGCCAGACCGGTGCGGGTGGCGGCCATCGGGTGAAAGATTCCGGCGTCGGCGAAATGACCCGATACGGGCTGCGCGGCGGCGACGGTTTCCCATTCGGCTTCGCGTGGCAGCCGTGCGCCGGCCCAACGGGCGAAGGCATCGGCCTCGTAATAACTGACATGGCAGACCGGCGCATCGGGATCGACCGGGCGCAGACCGGACAGGGTGAAGATGCGCCATGCACCGCCGTCGTCTCTGCGCCAGTACAGCGGGGCTTCCCAGCCTTCCTGCTGGCACATCGCCCAGCCGTCGGACAGCCACAGCTCGGGTGTCCGGTAGCCGCCGTCCTCGATGAAGCGGATGTATTTGCCATTGTTGACGGGATGGGTGGCCAGTTGAAACGGCTCCAGCCAGACCTTGTGACGCGGGCCTTCGCAATCGAAGGCGAAACCGTCCGTGCCGTGGCCGATCTCGACCAGGCCGCCCGGGTGGCCGGTCCAGCCGCTTTCGCGGTTGCGGGTCGCATCCATCGGCACCGGCCGGTGATAGGCCGGGAACAGCGGGTTGGCGGAAAGAGCGTGCTTGATGTCGGTCAGCAGCAGTTCCTGATGCTGCTGTTCGTGCTGCAGGCCAAGTTCGACCAGGTTGAGCACATCATCGCCGGGGGGCGTCTCCAGAAACGCCTTCATGGCGGCATCGACATGATCGCGGTAGGCGTGAATGTCGCCGAGCGGCGGACGCGTCAGCATGCCGCGTTCCGGCCGCGCGTGGCGGGCGCCAATCTGCTCGTAATAGGAATTGAACAGGTAATTGTAATTCGCATCGAAGACCGCATAGCCGTCGGCGAACGACTTCAGGATGAAGGTCTCGAAGAACCATGTGGTGTGCGCCAGGTGCCACTTGGTGGGGCTGGCGTCGGGCATCGACTGGATGCACTGGTCCTCGGCGCCGAGTGGCGCGGCCAGCGCGCGCGAACGGTCGCGGATGGCGATGTAGCGTCGGGCGATGTCGGCGGGATCGGGCGCCTTCAAGCCGTGTGCCTGTGGCTTCGACATGGGTTATCTCCTGCTTTGCGGTGCAAGACTAACCCCTTCGCCGGCAAAATGGCACCCCGCCCATGTAACAAGTTCGTGACACCGTCAGGACGGCGGGTCGGTGATCTCGGTCTTGAAGTCGGCGGGGGAGACGATCTCCAGCACTTCGAAATCTTCCGAGCAGGCAAGTTCCCGGTGACGGATGCCGGGCCGCTGGTGGATGAAGTCGCCTTTTTCAATGCGGTGCACGCCTTCGCCTTCGTATTCGAACTCCGCCCAGCCGTTCAGCACCAGCACCACCTGGAAATCGCAGTGATGGCAGTGCCACTGCTGCACCGCGTCGGCTTCCTTGCGGCCGTTGGCGCGGATCAGGTGCGCCACGAAATCGCCTTTGGTGGAATCCTTCAGGCCCAGATCCCGGTAATCGAAGATATCGCGCAGCCCCGGCGTCCATTCGGCATCGGTGGCCTTGCTGTGGCTGAAAGTCCAGTTCTTGGTCATGGGTTCCTCCTGTTGGTGTTTTGGCGAGTATAGCGGCTTGGCACCGGCTGAAAATGCCTATGCGGCCTGGCCCGCCGCATAACCGCTGGCCCAGGCCCACTGGAAATTGTAACCGCCGAGCCAGCCGGTGACGTCGACCGCTTCGCCGATGACGAAAAGCCCCGGCACGGCCTTGGCCTCCATGGTCTGCGAGGACAGATGTTTGGTGTCGACGCCGCCCAGCGTGACTTCGGCCTTGGCATAGCCTTCGCTGCCGACAGGCACCACGCGCCAGGCGTTCAGCTTTTGCCCAAGCCGTGTCAGGTCGCGGTCGGATATTTCGGCGATGGCGCGGTCCGGCAGGTCCGCTTCGGCCAGGGCTGCGGCGAGGCGCGCCGGCAGCACGCGTGCGAGGACGTTACCGGGCTTGCTGCGCGTGCCGGCCTGTTTGGCTTCCAGCAGAAAGCTGACGGCATCGGTATCGGGCAGCAGGTTCAGTGTGATCGCATCGCCGTCGCGCCAGTAGGACGATATCTGCAGGATCGCCGGTCCCGACAGGCCCCTGTGCGTCAGCAGCATGGCTTCACGGAAGCTGGTCTTGCCGTGGCGGGCGATGCATTCGGTGGCAACGCCGCTGAGCGGCTGCATCAGCGCGAGGTCATCGGTGCCGACCTTCAGCGGCACCAGTGCCGGACGCACGTTGACGAGCGACAGGCCGAACCTGCGTGCGGTGCGATGCGCGAAACCCGTCGCCCCCATCTTCGGGATCGACAGCCCGCCGCTGGCCAGCACCAGCGACGCCGCCTCGAAATCGCCTTTGTCCGTTGCGACATGGAACCGGTCTGAGCGGGTGATGTCTGTAACGTGGTGTTCCAGCCGATGATCGACGGCATGTGTTCTGCATTCGCGGAGCAGCATTTCCACGATGGCGCCGGCTCTTTCATTGCAGAACAACTGCCCCAATGTCTTTTCATGCCAGCCGATCCCGTGCTTTTCCACAAGCCGGATGAAGTCTTCGGGTGTGTAGCGGGCCAGCGCCGACTTGCAGAAATGCGGGTTGGCGGAAATGAAGTTTTCGGCGCGGCAGTGGATGTTGGTGAAGTTACAGCGCCCGCCGCCAGAAATGAGGATCTTCTTGCCCGCCGCGTCGGCATGATCCAGCAAAAGCACACGCCGCCCGCGCGCGCCGGCGGTCATGGCGCACATCATCCCGGCAGCGCCCGCGCCGATCACGATAACGTCGAATTTCTGCGGGGAAGGGGACTGCGACGGCGCCATCAGGCAATAATTACCTTGTTCCTGGGAATTTCTGTTGGAACCATGAGACAGGATACCCAAATAGACCGCAACGGCGTATTGTATTTCCCAGTGGAGGGACCCGCATAAAGATATTTCACAACCTGTAAATCAAGTGACTCACGGTCGAGACGCTCAGTCAAAAAAAAGGGCGCCGCCGTATTCCGTAACGTGGGAGGAAACATGTCCGACAAAAAATACAACGTCCTCATTCTGGGGGCGTCATACGGCTCATTGCTGGCGACGAAACTATTGCTGGCCGGCCATAACACCACCTTGATCTGCCTGCCCGAAGAAGCCGACCTCATCAACAAGGACGGCATCCATGTCCGCATGCCGATCCGCGGCCGCGACGATCTGGTGCAGATCGATTCCGCCAAGGCGCCGGGCAAGCTCAATGCCGCCGGTCCCGGCTACGTCGAGCCGAAGAACTACGATCTCGTGGCGCTGGCGATGCAGGAACCGCAATACCGCTCGCCCGGTGTGCGTGAACTGCTTGACAAGGTCGCAAGATCCGGCGTGCCGTGCATGTCGATCATGAACATGCCGCCGCTGCCGTATCTGCTGCGTCTGCCGGGCATCCAGGCCGAAGCCATCATGCAGTGCTATACCGATCCGTCGGTGTGGGAAAACTTCGACAGCAACCTGATGACGCTGGCCAGCCCCGATCCGCAGGCCTTCCGTCCGCCGGACGAGCCGGTCAACGTGCTGCAGGTGAGCCTGCCGACGAATTTCAAGGTGGCACGCTTCGCCTCCGACGAACACACGGCGATGCTGCGCCAGATCGAACAGGACATCATGGACATCCGCTTCGATCCCGGCGACGGCAATCCGATCGAACTGCCGGTGAAGCTGAAGGTCTACGACTCGGTATTCGTGCCGCTGGCCAAGTGGGCGATGCTGATGACCGGCAATTACCGCTGCGTCATGGAGGACGAGGCACGCTCGATCAAGGAGGCCGTGCATTCCAACCTCGAAGCCTCGAAAGAAGTCTACAACTGGGTCCACCAGTTGTGCCAGAAGCTGGGCGCCGATCCGGCCGACATGGTGCCGTTCGAGAAGTACGCCAATGCCGCGCAGGGACTGTCGAAACCGTCCTCGGCGGCGCGGGCCCTGTTCGCCGGCGCGCCGAACATCGAGCGGCTGGATCTGCTTGTGAAGACGCTTTCCGATGGGATCGGCATGCACTCGAAAATGGTCGAGGACACGGTCGAACTGGTCAACAAACGCCTGCAGATGAACCGGAAAGCGAACGGATAACCTTATTCTCGCGTCCCTGACGGACTGATCCCGTCGACAAGGCGGCGCTTGCCGGTCTCGGACCGGCCGGCGCCGTTCTTGTTAAACCCGCTGGGGGCGTGTCTGGCACCATGATCGGGCGGGCGCTGGCCCTTTTGCGGAGCCGCAATGGACACTACCCCATCAGGAAGCGCGATTTGCGGCGTGGGGGGCTGAATTATCGCGGATTCCAATTGACGGACATGCCGATATATGAAAAATTAGGACATAACGTCTCATTAATGAATATTCGTGTTTAGATATGACGCTCATGACGGGCAGCATTCAACGCCGGTCCGTTACCAGGCCCGTTACCAGATAAGGAACCGAAAAAATGAAAATGACCACCGAGGAAGCATTCGTAAAAGTTCTGCAGAAACATGGCATCGAACACGCGTTCGGGATCATCGGCTCGGCCATGATGCCGGTGTCCGACCTGTTCCCGCAGGCCGGCATCACGTTCTGGGACTGCGCGCATGAGTGCAACGCCGGCATGATGGCCGACGGCTTCACGCGCTCCAGCGGCAAGATGAGCATGATGATCGCGCAGAACGGCCCGGGCATCACCAACTTCGTGACGCCGGTCAAGACCGCGTACTGGAACCACACGCCGCTGCTTCTGGTCACCCCACAGGCCGCCAACAAGACGATCGGCCAGGGCGGCTTCCAGGAAATCCCGCAGATGGCGCTGTTCGAGGACATGGTCTGCTATCAGGAGGAAGTGCGCGATCCGAGCCGCATCGCCGAAGTGCTGAACCGCGTCATTGAACAGGCCTGGCGCGGCAGCGCACCGGCACAGATCAACATACCGCGCGATTACTGGACGCAGGTCGTCGATATCGAAATTCCCGACACCGTGACGCTGGAACGTCCGGCCGGTGGCGCCGCCGCCATCGCCGACGCCGCCAAGCTGCTGTCTGAAGCCAAGTTCCCGGTCATCCTCAACGGTGCCGGTGTGGTGCTGTCGGGCGGTATTCCGGCGTCCGCGGCGCTGGCCGAAAAGCTGAGCGCCCCGGTCTGTTGCGGCTATCAGCACAACGACGCTTTCCCGGGTTCGCACCCGCTGTTCGCCGGCCCGCTCGGCTACAACGGCTCGAAGGCGGCGATGGAACTGATCTCCAAGGCCGACGTCGTGCTGGCGCTGGGCACCCGTCTCAACCCGTTTTCGACACTGCCGGGTTACGGTATCGATTACTGGCCCAAGGACGCCAAGGTGATCCAGGTCGACATGAACGCCGACCGTATCGGCCTGACCAAGAAAGTCAGCGTCGCCATCCAGGGCGATGCCAAGCTGGTCGCCGAAAGCCTGCTCGCGCAGCTTTCCGCCGATGCCGGTAACGCCGGACGCGACGACCGTGAAAAGCTGATCCACCAGACCCGTTCGGCATGGCTGCAGCAGCTTTCGTCGATGGATCACGAAGACGACGATCCGGGCACCACGTGGAACGAACGTGCGCGCAAGTCGAAGCCCGATCACATGTCGCCGCGCATGGCGTGGCGCGCGATCCAGGCGGCGATGCCGAAGGACGTGATCATTTCGTCCGACATCGGCAACAACTGTGCCATCGGCAACGCATATCCGACCTTCGAACACGGCCGCCGCTATCTGGCGCCGGGCCTGTTCGGTCCGTGCGGTTACGGCCTGCCGTCGATCGTCGGCGCCAAGATCGCGCATCCGGAAATGCCGGTTATCGGCTTTGCCGGTGATGGCGCGTTCGGTATCTCGATGAACGAAATGACGGCCATCGGCCGCGATCCGTGGCCGCCGGTCACTATGGTCATCTTCCGCAACTATCAGTGGGGCGCGGAAAAGCGCAACACAACGCTGTGGTACGCCGACAACTTCGTCGGCACCGAACTCGATCTTGACGTTAAGTACGCCGAGATCGCCGAAGCCTGCGGCGTCAAGGGCGTGCAGGTAACGACCATGGCGGACCTGACCGAACAACTGGCCGCCGCCGTCAAGGCGCAGATGGAAGACGGTGTCACCACCTTCATCGAAGTCGTGCTCAACCAGGAACTGGGCGAGCCGTTCCGCCGCGACGCCATGAAGGCGCCGGTCAAGGTGGCCGGTATCGATCCCGCCGACATGCGCCCGCAGGCGGGTGCCAACTGATAGCGCATTTTAAAGCGTGCTAGGATCAGCCCCGGAACTTTCAATGGTTTCGGGGCTTTTCGTTTTGACGTGTCGCTGCTTTAATTGTCGAAATCTGGCAAACAGGGTGGAATGCGCATGAATCAGCAAGCCGACGGTAACAAAACGGTTCGTGTCCTTATCATCGACGACGATGAACTGATGACCCGTGTCGCCTCGGCCGCGGTGGAAGCACTCGATTGCGAAATCGTCGGCGTGGCACATGACGGCAAAGCCGGCCTGGACATGTATGCGCAGACATCGCCCGACCTGGTGCTGCTTGATATCATCATGCCGAAAATGTCGGGCCTTGAGGCGCTCGCGCAATTGGGGGACAAGGCATATGTCGTGATGCTGACCTCGCTCGATGATGAGGCGTCGATCGAAGACTCCATGATCGGCGGCGCCAAGGATTACCTTCGCAAGAACATGTCCATGAAGGATATGGTTGCGCGCCTGGAACGGCACGTTCAACGCCTGTCCAAAGTGAGCTGACGGCCCGCCGGCCGGGCTGAGGACGCCATGCAGTTCGCCCATACCGAAGTCTCCGGCTTCACCTGGACGTCCAATCCCAACGATCAGTATATCGGCAAGTCGCTGCAGACCTACGGCGAGTGGTCGTACGGCGAGGTCGAACTGCTGATCGGATATCTGCCCGCCACAGCCAACGTCATAGAGGTCGGCGGCAATATCGGCGCGCACACGGTGCCGCTGGCACGGCATCTGACGGCGGGGCGTGTGGTCTCGTTCGAGCCGCAGCGCCTTTGCTTTCAGATGTTGTGCGCCAATCTGATCAACAACGGCTGCACCCGGGTCAGTGCTTATAACATGGCGGTCGGCGATGTCGCCGGACGCACCGTGATGGCGGACGTCGATCCGGCGATCCCGTTCAATTTCGGCGGCGTCGGGGTGCGCCCGGACGGTATCGAAACCGCAACGGGCCTTGTCCATGGCAAGACACCGGTGGTTCGGCTCGACGACATGATCGGCGCGGATTTCAAAACCGATCTCATCAAGTGCGATGCCGAGGGCATGGAAGCCCGCGTGCTGGAAGGGGCGCGAAACCTGATCCAGCGCGACCGGCCGATCCTGTATCTCGAGGACGACCGCGAAGCGCTGTCGCGGGAACTTTACGATACGGTGCGCGGTTTCGGATACGAGGTCTGGTGGCATGCGGTGCCGCTGTTCCGGCCCAACAACATGGCCGGGGCTTCGGAAAACATCTTTCCCAGTATCTGTTCCTTCAACGTGCTGTGCTGTCATCCGTCGAAGCCCGTGGATACCGGCAACCTGAAGAAGCTTGAAAGCCTCGCCGATCATCCGGTGTTGCGCCGCGCGGCACCGGCCTGAGCGGATGGTCATCTCCGACCGCTACCGCTATCTGTATTTCGTCATTCCCAAGTGCGGTTCGGCAACGGTGCGCCATGCGCTGGCGCCGTATACGGATATCGGTTATCCGGTCAGCAATTTCGAGGAACACGTGACCATCGAAAAATTCCGCGGCAAATACGACGCGGACGGCCGTTTCGACCGCAGCTTCAAATTCACCTTCGTGCGCAATCCCTATGACCGGCTGTATTCCGGTTACCGCCAGGACATGCTGGCTTCGAAAAGCTGGGAACACTGGATCGCCGCCAAGAAACCGTTGTTCGACGCGCTCGGCGACGACTTCAACGCCTATGTTCAGAAATATGTGACGAAGGCCGACATCGTTCACGCCTGGGACTGGATCTGCTTCTGCCCGATGACCGCGTTCTCGCACGTGGACGGGCAGTGCGTGCTCGACTGGATCGGGCGAACCGAAAACCTGGAGACGGACCTGCGGACGCTGGGCACCAGACTCGGTGTCGAAATCGGCGAAGTCGGCAGAATCAACGCGCAGGGACCCGTCACCGCAGACCCGGCGGACGCGGACGGATATCTGCCGAAGTACACCCGCGCCACGGTTGAGATCGTCAATGAGCTGTATGCCGACGACTTTGCCGCCTTCGGTTATCCGGTGCGCGACCCCGGCGAATTCCCCGTGTCTCTGTAGACGCTTTTCAAGCGCCGATACGATGCCTAGTATTTTCCCGATGCCGGGCAAACCGGTGCAGAAATGGGTGCGGGATGGAAACCTTTGATTATGTGATCGTCGGCGCCGGCTCGGCGGGTAGCGTGCTTGCCAACAGGCTCGGCGAAGACCCGAACGTCAGGATCTGTGTCCTCGAGGCCGGACCGCCGGATTTCGATCCGTTCATCCATATCCCGGCCGGGTTCATCTACACCATCAAGAACCCCAGGATTAACTGGCTCTATGAAACCGAGCCGACGGAATGGACCGCCGGGCGCGCCATCCAGCAGCCGCGCGGCAAGACGCTGGGTGGTTCAAGCTCCATCAACGGACATATCTATACGCGCGGCAACCGCATGGATTACGACGGCTGGGCACAGCGCGGCAATCACGGCTGGGGCTATGCCGACGTGCTGCCGTACTTCAAGCGCTCCGAGAACCGGGTCGGCGAGGCCGACGAGACGTTCCGCGGCCGCGGCGGCGAGCTGACCGTGACCGATATCGACTGGTCGCATCCGCTGACCGATGCCTTCATCGAAGGCGTGCAGACCATGGGCATTCCGAAGGCCGTCGACTACAACGGCGCCAAGCAGGAAGGCGTGACCTATTCCCAGCGCACCATCGCCGGCGGGCGGCGCATGTCGACGGCGCGCGCGTTCCTGCGTCCGGCCATCAAGCGTGGCAATGTCCACGTCATCACCCATGCCCACGCGACCCGCATCATTCTTGACGGCAAGCGCGCCACGGGTATCGCCTATAACAAGGGCGGGCGCAACGGCAAGCCGATGCAGGTGATGGCACGCAGGGAAGTGATCCTGTCGGGCGGTTCCATCAATTCGCCGCAGTTGCTGCAGTTGTCGGGGATCGGCGCTCCCGATTTCCTCAAGTCGCTCGGCATCGATGTGAAGCACGCCCTGCCCGGTGTCGGCGAGAACCTGCGCGATCATTACGCGCCGCGCTTTACCGCGCGGGTCAAGAATATCGGCAGCCTCAACGAGCGGACCAAGGGCCTCAACCTGCTGAGCGAGATCGCCCGCTGGGGTCTGACCCGCAAGGGTATCCTGTCGCTCAGCCCGACACTGGTTTACTGCTTCTGGCGCTCGAACCCCGATCTCGACAACAACGACGTGCAGTTCACCTTCACGCCGGCCAGCTACAAGGAAGGCGTGCAGTCGGAACTGGACGACTTCCCCGGCATGACCATCGCGTCCTGGCAGCAGCGGCCCGAATCGAGCGGCTACGTGCGCGTCAAATCATCCGATCCGTTCGACAAGCCGGCGATCAATCCGCGCTACCTGGAAC
Organism: Thalassospiraceae bacterium; assembly: GCA_038100295.1. Lineage (GTDB taxonomy): Bacteria > Pseudomonadota > Alphaproteobacteria > Rhodospirillales > Casp-alpha2 > UBA4479. The sequence goes on along the minus strand of JAYNVG010000005.1, from coordinate 134,371 downwards.
ATGAAACCGACCGTCAGGTGCTGCTGGCGGCGATGCGTCTGGCGCGCCGCATGCTGATGACCGAACCGATGCAGAAATATTTCGATCACTGGATCTATCCGGGTGCGGATATCGACTCCGACGACGAGTTGCTGCAGGTCGCGCGGGAGCGGGGCACGACCACCTTCCACCCCATGGGCACCTGCCGCATGGCACCGAATACCGATCCGACGGCAGTCGTCGACGACAAGCTCAGGGTCTACGGGATCGAGGGGCTGCGGGTCATCGACGCCTCGGTGATGCCGATGATGCCGTCGGCAAACCTGAATGCGCCGACCATCATGATCGCGGAAAAGGCTTCGGACATGATCCGCGGCAAGGAACCGCCGGAACCGGTGATCCTCAAGGACTAATATCTACTCATCGCCCGGCACCCCGTAGCTGGGCGCCGTGGCGGGATCGAGGGCGCGGGTCACGTAATCGTCCATCAGCGGTTTGTATCGTGCCCAAAGGCCTTCCAGTTCGGTGATCGGGCAGCCATCGGTCCAGTCGACACGGAGATCGACGATCGGCCACGACACCCGGTCGACGATCTTGATACCGGCGGAATGGATCGGCCCGGCCTCGCCGCCGGACGAAAGGCCGGAGCGCAGCGCGTCCAGAAGTCTGTCGGCAAGATGCGCGGTCGTATTCTCGGTTTCCTCGAAGGCATGGATCATCGATCTGGGAACGGACTTGTCGGCGAGCAGGTTGCCGGCGGCGGCGGCGTTGCGGGTTGCCGCCTCGGCCCATGTGCCGAGTGTTTCCGAGCCGGAATGTATGGCCGTATCGCCGCTGTGGTCGACGATCAGCACCTGGCGGTATTCCATATGCTTGGAGCTCGATAGCAGGGTTTCGATGGTTTCCAGCGCATCCGCTTCGGCGCGCAGCAGCCCCAGTGCGCGGGGGCCGAGCGACGGGTCGGTAACGTTCTGCGTGGCGACGGCGCCGACGCCGGCCTCGGCAAACCCACACCTGGCCGCGACGGCCGGACTGGACGAGGTCACGGCGACCCCGAACATGCCGCTGTGGCGGCAGCGGGCGACAATAGAAAACGTCATGCAGCGGTCCCTTTGTTCTTTTCGTTCCCCCAGGATACAGGATCGGATATCGCCGGGCCTGTCGTAAAGCATGGAATTTAACAGATGCATTGCGTTGCATTTGGCGAAGCGCGCTTGATGCGCCCGCCGCGGGCCGCGTATATACCCTGTCATGCCAAGCGAGAACATCACGGGGGGATCATGCTGAACACGCCAACAGCCACACGCGGCATGATCACCGCGCCGCATCATCTGGCTTCGGAAGCCGGTCTCCGCGTCCTTCGGGACGGCGGCAATGCGGTCGAGGCGATGGTCGCCGCCGCTGCCACCATCGCCGTCGTCTATCCGCACATGAATGCCGTCGGCGGCGACGGCTTCTGGCTGATCGCCGAACCGGGACAGGCCCCGGTCGGTGTCGACGCCGCCGGCTGGAGCGCCCGGCTCGCCACGCCGGCATATTATGCAGCGCAGGGACTGAGCACGATTCCGTCCCGCGGACCGGGTGCGGCGCTGAATGTCGGCGGCACGATTTCAGGCTGGGCCAGGGCGCTGCAGATCGGGGGCGGCAAGATGCCGCTGGAACGGCTGCTCGAGGACGCCATCCATCACGCCAACAACGGCGTCGTCGTGACCCAGGGCCAGGAAGACCTGAGCCTGGAAAAATTCGACGAGCTGAAAGACGTCCCCGGTTTCGCGGATGTCTATCTGCCGGGCGGGAAAGCGCCGCGTCGCAACGACATCATGACCTTCCCGGCACTCGGCGCGACACTGGCGCGGCTGGCCAGGGTCGGGCTCGCGGATTTCTATGAAGGTGAAACGGCACGTGCCAACGCGGCGTACCTGGAAGCCGTCGGCAGCCCGCTTCGCTTCGAGGATTTTCAGGGCTACGCCGCAAGGCAGGTGACGCCGCTGCAGGTCGGACTCAAATCCGGCACCGTCTATAATATGCCACCGCCGACGCAAGGCATCAGCGCGCTGATGATCCTGGCGCTGTTCGATCGGCTGGGCGTGTCGGCGGCGGAAGGCTTCGATCACGTGCACGGTCTGGTCGAGGCGACCAAGCAGGCGTTCATTCTGCGCAACGCGCACCTGACCGATCCCGACTGCATGAAGGCCGATCCGAACGACTGGCTGAAGGACGCATTCCTGGACGAGCTGGCGGGGCACATCGACACCGCCCGTGCCCTCGACTGGCCGCCGCCGGCAAAGCCGGGCGACACCATCTGGATGGGCGCCATCGATGTCGAGGGCAGGGCGGTTTCGTTCATCCAGAGCATCTACTGGGAGTTCGGCTCGGGCGTGACGCCGCCGGACACCGGGGTGCTGTTCCAGAACCGGGGACACGGCTTCACGCTCGATACGGCGCATCCGAACGTGCTGGCGCCCCGCAAGCGGCCGTTCCACACCCTGAACCCGGCGATGGCGCGGCTCGGCGACGGCCGGGTGCTGAGCTACGGCACCATGGGCGGCGAAGGCCAGCCGCAGACACAGGCCGCGGTGTTCAGCCGTTACGTGATGTTCGATGAGCCGCTGCAGCAGGCGGTGACGGCACCGCGCTGGCTGCTGGGCCGGACCTGGGGCGAGGACAGCACCACGCTGAAGCTGGAATCCCGTTTTGATCCGGCGCTCGTTCAGGCGCTTCGCGATGCCGGGCACATTGTCGACGTGGTCGCTCCGTTCACCTCGGTCATGGGACACGCCGGGGCCGTCTGCCGCCATGCCAACGGACTGCTCGAAGGCGCCGCCGACCCCCGAAGCGACGGCAGCGCGCTCGGCTACTAGTACGCCGATCTTTTAGAAATTCTTCATCCGTATCGGTGATAAATATAGGATACGCTGGCTGACCATCCCGCCACGGGATGGCCACGGCTGTTCGGGCGAAAGGGGAGACAAAGCCCATGGGGAGGTTCTTCGCATTGATCGGTGCCGGTCTCGGCATCGGAACCGGTTTCGTATTTCTGATCTTCGGCAGTGTTATCGGCTGGTGGGTTCTCGGTGTCTGCGGGCCACTGACGGCACTCGGCATCTATGACCTTTTGCAGACCCGGCACACGCTGTGGCGCAACTATCCGATCATTTCCCACATGCGCTGGCTGTTCGAAGGTATCCGCCCGGAAATCCGCCAGTATCTGATCGAAAGCGATGCCGACGCCTTTCCCTTTAACCGCGAGCAACGCTCGCTGGTTTATCAACGCGCCAAGAACGATCTGCAGACCATTCCCTTCGGGACCCAGCAGGACGTCTATGCACCGGGGTATTCTTACTTCAGCCACTCGATGCAGCCCGAGCACGTCGATCCGAAATCGCTCCGCGTCACCGTCGGCGGCGCGGCCTGCAAGAAGCCCTACAGCATTTCGCTGCTCAATGTCTCGGCGATGAGCTTCGGCGCGCTCAGCGGCAACGCCATCGCGGCGCTGAACCGGGGCGCCGCCATGGGCGGGTTCGCGCACGATACCGGCGAGGGCGGGATTTCGCGCTATCACCGTGAAAACGGCGGCGACATCATCTGGGAAATCGGATCCGGGTATTTCGGCTGCCGCACGGCGGACGGCCGGTCTGTCCCGACAACTTCAAGGAAAAGGCCGCCGACGAGCAGATCAAGATGGTTGAAATCAAGCTGTCGCAGGGCGCCAAGCCGGGCCACGGCGGGATGCTGCCGGGCGCCAAGGTGACGCAGGAAATTTCCGACGCGCGGGGCGTGCCGGTCGGGACCGACTGCATTTCCCCGGCCTCGCACTCGGCGTTTTCGACACCGCAGGGGTTGGTTGATTTCATTCAGCAACTGCGCGATCTGTGCGGTGGCAAACCGGTCGGCTTCAAGCTGTGCGTCGGTCACCGCCGGGAATTCATGGCGATGATCAAGGCGATGCTGGAACGCGACTGTTATCCCGACTTCATCGTCGTCGACGGCAAGGAAGGCGGCACCGGTGCGGCGCCGGTGGAGTTTTCCAACAGCCTCGGCCTACCGCTGCGCGATGGCCTGCATTTCGTGCATCAGGCGCTGATCGGTGCCGGTATCCGCGACTGCATCAAGATCGGTGCCAGCGGCAAGATCGTGTCGGGCGCGGACATGGCGCGGGCCTTCGCGCTTGGCGCCGACTGGTGCAATTCGGCGCGCGGTTTCATGTTCTCCATCGGCTGCATTCAGGCACGTGCCTGCCACACCAACCGCTGCCCGACCGGGGTCGCGACCCAGGACCAGATGCGCCAGTCCGGCCTGCACGTCGGTGACAAGGCGCGGCGTGTCGCCAACTTCCACGGCAACAAGCTGCTCGGCTTCGCCGAAATGCTGGGCGCCATGGGGCTGACGTCGCCCGATGAAATCACGCTGAACATGATCAACTTCCGCGAACCGCACCTGAGCGGCACGTTGATGGTGTCGCTGGAACCGGGGCAACTGCTGCGTGACGACTGTCCGGTGGAGTATGCCGTTCACTGGGAACGGGCTTCACCGTCGACCTTCCGACGTGTCGGTGATGTGTCGCAGGCGACCGTGGATAACGTGGCCGACTGATCAGCCTTCTTGGTGCGGGATTGCCGCGCGCAGCGCGGTGCCGACGACCACAAGCTGCGGAATCGTGTAAAGGAATGCGTCCAGCGTCCGCACCATGGCCGCCGGATCGTCGAGCGGCGGTGCCGGCAGGTTCAGAGCCCGCGCGCGATGGGTGACGTCGTCGATGAGCGGGCGCATGGCGGCGTTCAGATCGTTCATGCGGGCCTCGACTTCGCCGGACTCGATTGCACCCAGCAGGCCCGGTGCCAGCGCCATCAGGAAATCCGGCCAGATCGCCAGATGCCGGTACAGCGTCGGAATGACCTGCGTGCCGGGGCTGGGGATTGCCGCGCTCATCGCCAGCACCGTCTGACGTACCGTGTCCGGCATTTCCGATAGTGCCAGCGGCGCCGGCAGCCTGTACGCCGTCGCCGGTGGCGGTGGGGGAATGTCGGCCAGCGGTTCATGCCGCGCGGCGGGGATTTTGTCCCCTGAGATCAGGTTGCGGATCGCCGTGATCAGGCTGAGGTTGACCGGATTCATGCGGTTATAGGTGGCGAGCATGCCGTCAATCGTGCGGTGCGCCGCCTCGTCGATGCCGGTGGCGCGCATGTCCGCCAGGGAAACCGGCGGCAAGGTGGCCAGCGGGGTTGCGGCGACGGCCTCAAGCGCGTGACCGGCGATGCGGCCGCTTTCCAGTTCCGGGCCGGCCATCTGCCAGACCCAGTCGAGCAGTCCGGGATGCACAGCGAAATGCCGGTAGATCAGTGCCGGCGAGCCGACACCGGTGGCATCCATGATCCGTTCATAGATCGCCCGTGTCGCCGGGTCCGCTTCGCTCAGCGGGACTTCGGGCAGGGTATCCGTCATGTCATACATCCCTCATCGGCGGCTTGTCGTGCCGTCAGCTCTAGACATGGGGACTTAGACAGCAATTGAAAAACATATTCGATTTTTCTTAATTGTTGCGACATGCTTCCCGCAGGAATTCTCTCGGGTGTACATCATGAAAGCTGACAAGGGACGGCCGCGGCCGCAATCAGCCCCAGATTTCACGCTTGATCTGCTGCAGCCAGGCTTCGGTGTACTGGGCATCGAGCTTGTGATCGTCGGCGCTGGCGCCGAGTTCGGAGAAATTGGTGCTGTCGCGGACCACGTGGTCGTTCTCGTAAACATATGTCGCGCCCAGCCGGACACCGTAATCGGGCGCTGCCAGCGAATAGCAGTTGGCGATCCACGAAGGCACCGGTGCAGGATCACCGTTCAGCGACGCGGCGATGGCCTCGACGGCGACATGCGCCTGGCTGGCGGCGGTCGAGCCGGCCTTGGGCAGCGGGTCGGCCAGTGCCGCATCGCCGATCACGTAGATATCGGGCACAAGCGTCGACGCGAAGGTACGGATGTCGACCGGGCACCAGCCGGTTTCGTCCGTCGCCCCGGCGGTGACGGCGATCCGTCCCGCCGTCTGCGGCGGAATCACGTTCAGCACGTCGGCCTTGATCTCGCCGAAGTCGGTAAAGGCGGTCAGGGTTTCCGGATCGACTTCGCGGACGATGCCGTCATCGGCGATGGAGCGGTATTCGATGATGTCCGGGTACAAAAGGTCCCAGGCCTCGGAGAACAGATCCTGGAACGGAAATTCGTCCTTGGCATCGAGTATGAGCAGCCGCGCGCCGGGCTTGTTGCGCTTCAGGTAGTCGGCCACCAGGCAGGCCCGCTCCGCCGGTGCCGGCGGGCAGCGGTATGGCGACGGCGGCATGGTCATCACGAAAAGACCGCCGTCGGGGATCGCCTGCAGCTTGTCGCGGAGCAGCGCCGTCTGCGGCCCGGCCTTCCAGGCGTGCGGCACGCGCTCGATGGTGTCCAGCGATATGCCCTCGATGGAATCGTAGTTGAAGGCAACGCCCGGCGACATGATCAGCTTGTCATAGACGAGCTTGCGGCCGGCGGCGGTGGTGACGGTCCGTGTGTCGGCGTCGATCCCCGTGGCAGGGTCCAGTTCGACGGCGATGCCGTGCGCCTTCAGGACGCTGTAATCGACTTCGATACTGGCGAGATCGGTGTATCCGGCGATCACCGAATTGCTGCCGGGGCACATCCAGAATTTCGCCTGGTCGGTAAGCAGCGTGATCTGCGCCGCAGGCAGCATGGCCCTGGCCGCGCGCGCCGCCGCAGCGCCGCCGAACCCGCCGCCGATGATGACGATCCGTGCTTGTGCCTGAGAGACCGTCCGGCCGGTGCCGCCACTGTAAGCCGGTCCCGCCGGGGCCAGCATCGCGGCGCTGCCCAGAAGCATGCCCTGCAGAATGTTCCGGCGTGTGATCGGGGAATGGATTATTTAATATGAACCCCTGTCTTCGGTGGTGAACCCGCCGGCGGCTTTGATAATGAAAGTCCGAACCATGAGCATGAAATCGATCCTATCCGTGTTGCGGTGTTTCGCAATCGTCTTGGTCGTTTGCGGTTTCGCATCCGGTGCGAAAAGCACCGAACTGGTGATGTTCGAAAGTGCGACCTGCGCATGGTGTCAGCGCTGGCATGAAGAGATAGGTCCGGCCTATCCGAACACGCAGGAAGCGAAATGCGCGCCGCTGCGCCGTGTCGATATCAACGGCCCGCGCCCCGAGGATCTGAGTCATGTCGCCTCCATCGTATTCACGCCCACTTTCGTTCTCGTTCAGGACGGGAAGGAAATTGCCCGTCTCGTCGGTTATCCCGGCGAAGATTTTTTCTGGCCATTGCTGGCGCAGGAACTTGTCAAACTCCCTCAACCCTGTCCAAACTAGGATGGATGAGAACGGAATCATATTCAATGTTGATATATAGTCGTTTTTGAATATGATATGTAAAGGGGAGCGAGGATCGAGAATTGCCACCGGAATTACCACTGGCTTTTCGCGGTTCCGTCAATAAGGGGAAAGATCGCTCCTGTATAAGGCACTTTAATTGGGAGGCGATTGCCCTATGCCAAATATGAAATCATTCGTACCAGCCTTTGCTGCAGCACTCCTGCTTGCAGGAACGGCCTTCGCTGACGGCCTCATGAAATACGAGGTTGTCGATAACGGTGTCGCAAAATCACTGACGGGCAAGCCCGGCGATCCCGAAAAAGGAGTCAAGACGTTCACCAACCGCAGGCTCGGCAACTGCCTGGCGTGCCATCAGGTGACGGCATTGGCGTCCCAACCATATCACGGTGAAATCGGCCCGTCGCTCGACGGCGTCGCCGATCGTTACTCGGAAGCCCAGCTGCGCATGCAGGTGATCAACGCGAAAGTGATCAATCCGGATACCATCATGCCGGCGTTCTATCGCACCGACGGGCTTCACCGGGTTCTCGACAAGTTCAAGGATAAGCCGATTCTGACCGCCGAAGAGGTCGAGGATGTCGTCGCTTATCTGAAGACCCTCAAGTAATCAGAAAACACGAGGAACAGACATGTCCACGAAACAAGCACTCTCAGCTCTGACGCGCCGCGAGGCGTTGCTGCTGGCTGCCGGGGCGACGATCGTCGCGACCGGGGGTGTCGTTCTCAAGAGCGGCACCGCGAACGCCGACCAGAAGATGGTCGACGAATCGCTCATGAAACTGATTGGCGACAAGAAACCGACAGAGGGTAAGATCACGCTCGAACTGCCGCAGATCGCCGAAAACGGCAACACGGTCCCGGTCGGCTTCTCGGTCGAAAGCCCGATGACCGCCGACAACTACGTCAAAGCCGTGCACCTGTTTGCCGACGGCAACCCGGCACCCGACGTTGCATCGCTGCACTTCACGCCGATGAGCGGCAAAGCCGCGGCATCGACCCGCATCCGCCTGGCCGGCACGCAGAACATCATCGCGGTCGCTGAAATGAGCGACGGCAGCACGTTCAGTGCCAAACAGGAAGTCAAAGTCACCATCGGCGGCTGCGGCGGCTGACGCGAGCAATAGGAGAGTATCATGGCTAAGAATGTAAAACCCCGCGTTCGTGTCCCGAAAAAGGCTGCGAAAGGCGAAGTCGTCGAAATCAAAACCCTGATTTCGCACATCATGGAATCCGGCCGCCGTAAAGGTAAGGACGGCAAGCTGATTCCCCGGAGCATCATCAACAAGATGGAAGTCACCTTCAACGGCAAGCCGCTGTTCACGGCTGACTGGCATCCTGCAATCTCGGCAAACCCTTACATGTCCTTCTTCGCGAAGGTCGACCAGAGTGGTGAGTTTGCCTTCAAGTGGTCGGACGACGACGGTTCCGTCTACGAAACGACTGCGAAAATCAGCGTTGCTTAAGTGGCACATAAAAAAACAAGGGGAGGCAAACACCAATGAAAATGAACTGGAAACAGATCACGTTTCTGACGGCGGCTTTTGCCGTTGGCGTAAGCGAGTTCGCCGCTACCGCTGATGCTGCGGATTGGGGGCAATATCAGGTCGAGGACCGCCGTAGCGGTTTTACCTACATGACCGATGAAAGCCGTGCCATGCAGGTCGACAACTTTCAGAACCCGGGCATGCTCTGGGTCGAGCAGGGTGCCGATCTGTGGAGCAAGGTCGACGGCAAAGCCGGCAAGTCCTGTGCTTCGTGCCACGGCGATGACGGCACATCCATGAAGGGTGTGACGGCACGGTATCCCGTGTTCGACCAGGAACTCGGCAAAATGCAGACCGTCGAGCATCAGATCAATTACTGTCTCGAAAAACGCATGGAAGCCAAGCCGTACAAATGGGAATCAGGCGAAATGCTGTCGATGACGACGTTCATCAACAACCAGTCGCTCGGTATGCCGGTCAACGTGAAGATCGACGGCCCGGCGGCGGAAGCCTTCGAAAAGGGCAAGGCGTTCTATTACGAGCGCCGTGGCCAGCTCGATCTGGCCTGCAAGCATTGTCATGAAGACAATGCCGGCGGGATCATCCGTGCGAATACGCTGTCGCAAGGTCAGATCAACGGGTTCCCGACCTACCGCCTGAAATGGCAGAAAGTCGGTTCCGTGCATCGCCGTTTCCGCGGTTGCAACTCGATGGTTCGGGCCAAGCCGTTCGCGTATGGCTCCGACGAGTACACCAACCTCGAGCTTTACTCGAAGTGGCGTGGACGCGGTCTGCCGATCGAAGCCCCGGCGGTTCGCAACTGATTAAGCCTCAGCCTGATCGGAGGGGCGGCAGCGTCCCTCCGATCTTTCTTTTTTAGTCATTTCTTACTACGGAGGGTCTGCGCCGTGATATCCCGTCGCGAATTCTTCCATCTTGCCGCCGCCACGGCGGCCGTTGCCGGAACCAGCATGCCGTTCGGCCGCGCCATGGCGCAGCAGAAGATCGATCAGGCCAGTCTGCTGCAGTTCGATCCCCTGGGTCAGGTCACGCTGCTGCACTTCACCGACATGCATGCACAGTTGACCCCGATCTATTTCCGCGAGCCGTCGGTCAACATCGGCGTCGGCGAGGTAACGGGCTTGCCGCCGCACATCACCGGCAAGGACTTCCTCGGCCATTACGGCATCAAGCCCGGCACGCCCGAAGCTTATGCCTTGTCGAGCACGGATTTCACCGCGCTGGCCAAGGAATACGGCCGGGTCGGCGGCATCGACCGCATGGCAACGCTGGTCAAGGCGATCCGCGCCGAGCGGCCGAACAATACCCTGTTCCTCGACGGCGGCGACACCTGGCAGGGCTCGTACACCTCGCTTGAAACCAGAGGCGAGGACATGGTGCAGATCCAGAACGCGCTCGGTCTCGACGCGATGACCGCGCACTGGGAATTCACCTACGGGCAGGACCGTGTCAACGAGCTGAAGGACATGCTGGCGTTTCCGTTCCTGGCGGGCAACGTCACCGACACCGAATGGAAAGAGCCGGTCTTCGAATCCACCGCCTATTTCGATCGCGGCGGCGTCAAGATCGCCGTCATCGGACAGGCGTTCCCCTATACGCCGGTCGCCAACCCGAGCTACCTGATTCCCGACTGGTCGTTCGGCATCAACGAAGCCGTCGTCCAGAAGCACGTCGACAAGGCCCGCGCCGAAGGGGCCGAGCTTGTCGTCCTGCTGTCGCACAACGGCTTCGACGTCGACCGCAAGCTCGCCGGGCGGGTCAGTGGTATCGACGTGATCCTGACCGGGCACACCCACGATGCGCTGCCGAAGGTGGAAATCGTCAACAACGCGATCCTCGTCGCGTCGGGCAGCCACGGCAAGTTCCTGTCCAGGCTCGATCTCGACGTGCAGGGCGGCAAGGTCAATGCATACCGCTTCAAGCTGATCCCGGTGTTTTCCGACGTGATTGCGCCGGATCCGGAAATGACCGCGCTGATAGACAAGATACGCGCCCCGCACAAGGCGGAACTGGAAAAGGTTCTGGGCGTCGCCGACACAACGCTGTACCGCCGTGGCAACTTCAACGGCACCTTCGACGATCTGATCTGTCAGGCGCTGCTCGAGGAACGCGACGCCGAAATCGCGCTGTCGCCCGGTTTCCGCTGGGGCTCGAGCCTGTTGCCGGGCGAGGAGATCACCGTCGAGCATGTGCACCACCACACCTCGATCACATATCCGAACGTGTACCGGACCGAGATGAAGGGGTCCTTCATCAAGGAAATCCTCGAAGACGTGGCCGACAACCTGTTCAACACCGATCCGTATTACCAGCAGGGCGGCGACATGGTCCGCGTCGGCGGCATGAGCTACACCATCGACGTCGACAAGAAGATCGGCGAGCGCATTTCCGATCTGACCATCAACAAGGACGGCAAGCCGATCGACCCGAACAGGAACTACGTCGTTGCCGGCTGGGCGTCGGTCAACGAGGGCACCGAAGGCCCGCCCGCGTACGATCTCGTTGCCGGCTACATCGCCAAGAAGAAAACCATCGAAATTCCGGAAAACCAGACCGTCACGGTCAAGCGCTCCTTGTAAAGGGCTGGACCATCCGATGAACAGAATGGAGCAGGGGGCTTATGGGCGGTCTTGATATCGGGTTCGCCGGCGCGTTCATCGCCGGACTGCTGAGCTTCATGTCACCCTGCGTGCTGCCGCTGGTGCCGCCGTATCTGTGTTTCATCGGCGGCGTCAGCTTGTCGCAGATGACCGGTGAGGACGGGCCGCCGCCCGGTGCCAACCGCCGCGTCTTCATCTCGGCGCTGTTCTTCGTCCTCGGCTTCTCGCTGGTGTTCATCCTGTTCGGCGCGACCGCGTCCTTCCTCGGCCAGCTTCTGGCCGACAACATGATCTGGATCGGCCGCTTCGCCGGCGTGCTGGTCATCATCATGGGCGTGCACTTCCTCGGCATCGTCAAGATTCCACTGCTGTACCGCGAGGCGCGCTTCCACGGTCCGGCCAAGCCGGTCGGTCTGCTCGGCGCGTTTCTGATGGGGCTTGCCTTCGCCTTCGGCTGGACGCCCTGCGTCGGGCCGGTGCTGGCGGCGATCCTGATGATGGCGGGCAGCGAGGATTCGGTGACGCACGGCACGCTTCTGCTGGCCAGCTACGCCGCCGGGATCGGCATTCCGTTCCTGATCGCGGCGATTGGCATCGGGCCGTTTCTCAAGATCATGCCGGGCATCCGCAAGCACATGGGCACGGTCGAAAAGGTCATCGGCGTGTTTCTGATCCTGACCGGGGTGCTGTTCCTGACCGGCAGCATCGCCGATGTCGCGTACTGGCTGCTCGAAGCCTTCCCGGCGCTGGGCAAGGTCGGCTAGTCCTCGCCGCATGCTTCGAGACGAGCGCGATGCGCTCTCCTCAGCATGAGGCAGAGCGTCAGCCGCCGAAGCGGAAATAGATGATCCTGTCGAAGGAACGCAGTTCGCGCAGCACATTGATGACGCGGCCCGGTTCCTCGCTGTCGATGGCCGGATACATGGAGCGGATGGAATGCAGGGTGCCGTCCATCAGCCGTTTGAATTCCTCATCCCCGGTATACGCCTTCGGCGCCATGCTCTTGCAGTCGAGAAGCAGGTTCTCATAGGCCTTGCTCTGATCCGTGATCTGCTTGCGGACCATGGCGATGCCCAGATCGGGCGTCAGGTGGCGGTGCTTATAGAGCGGCTCGACGGCGCGGTTGAGCTCGGTGACACAATCGGCATACAGCCTGACACCGTTTCGCTTGCGCATGTCGTAGAGGATGTCGCGGACCGGCTCCAGGGCATCGGCGGCCTGTTCCATGCTGCCGGCCTCGAGAACGCTCAGCGCGCCCTTCAGCTTGTTGTCGACCAGCACCAGCGTCTCCGCGAAGCCGGTGTCCTTGGCATAGGCCGGCGGCGGATTATCGGCGTATGTCTTGACGATCCCGTCCCAGACATCGAGCGCCCCCGCCAGTTCCAGCGAAGCCAGCCCCGCATTGCCAGTCCGCAGATAGCTGGTCGCGGCGCGGTAGCCGCCATAGGCATTGCTGACGGCATCATTGAACGCGGCGTTTGCATCGGCGCGGGCGGGACCCGCCGCCATAACGAGGATCACGGTGAGGATCGAAACGAGACGTAACATGCGGTGCCTTTTCCTGCTCTGAGTGTATTTGCCATCTTGGCGGCTGACGTGGCTTAGAGTACTCTACACATTCGATAATAGGAATACGACATTAGGAATTTGTCAGGAACATGTCCGTGGCCATGATGCACAAAAATACCCTGTCACGCCGCCGTTTTCATCAGCTTGGTCTTGCCGCCGCGGCAGGCGCATTGATGCCGTGGCCGGGCGTGCTCAGCGCCGACGAACTGAAATACAATGACGACGGCTTGATCATCCAGCCGTGGTTTCTGGAATCCTTCCTGATCCTGAACGAGGATCTGACGGAGGCGGCGGCGAACGGCAAGCGGTTTGCCGTGTTCTGGGAGTTGAAGGGCTGCCCGTACTGCAAGGAAACTCACCGGGTCAACCTGGCCAAGCCGGAAATTCTCGATTTCGTGAAATCCAACTTCACCATCCTGCAACTGAACATCATCGGCTCGCGCATGGTCACGGACTTCGACGGCGAGGAACTGTCGGAAAAGGAACTGGCCCGCAAGTGGCAGGTCAAGTTCACGCCGACGATCCAGTTCTTCACCGACGATCCGGAATCCGCGAAAGGCAAAAGCGGGCGCGAAAGCGAAGTCGCGCGCATTCCCGGCTACTTCAAGCCGGAGCATTTCATGGCCATGTTCAAGTATGTCGAGGCCAAGGCCTATACCAAGCAGAAGTTCCACGAGTACGTGCGCGCCCAGTCGTCGTAGGCCGGGGACGCCGTCACGCCGAAGCCAGGCACACCCAGCCCCCTGCATGATGCAGGGGCGGGGCAGAAAATCTTAGAATCGGGAATGGGGGTCAGGCAGCGGCGCTTTTGCGCTGGGCGATCATCTTTTCGCGTGCGGCCTTGGCTTCGGCCGAGCAGAAGAGGCTGTACATCAGTTCGAGTATCTTGCCGACCTCGTCGCTGGCCAGGGAATAATAGATGGTCTTGCCGTCGCGCCGGGTATCCACCAGCTCGTCGGTGCGCAGCCGAGCCAGTTGCTGCGACAGCGTCGGCTGGCGCAGGCCCAGAACCACTTCCAGTTCGGAAACCGACATTTCGCCTTCGCTGAGATGGCAGAGAATCAGCAAGCGGTTTTCATTGCCGAGGGATTTCAGAAAGTCGGCGGCCTGCGCGGCGCCGGCGAGCATTGCATCATCTACCATCTTTAAGTGTCCTCTGCCGTTGTCCGGCCAATACATGAGAATCGATTGTTGCGTTGCACTGTAAAGGATTTCAGGGGTTTTTTCCACTCATATTCACGGTCGATGATATGAAGCCTGGTAGATCATAACCGATCAACAAGATAATATTGTTCAAATGGCTGATTAATTCCTTACAGGCACAACAGTCGCGATTACTCTTTTATAGGGTTGTTTGGAAGACATAATGGGGGCACGTTTCCCGTCTAGGAGAACCACCATGAACAAAACCCTGAGACAGATTGCCGACCAGCGGCACGTGCGTGCCGAATTGTTGTTTGCCGACCCGAACGGCGAGGCGCCGACCGTCGTCGTGCCTAAAGACGACAAGGGCACGGAACGTCGGGGCGGGCTTGACCTGCGCGAGGTATTGATCGCCAGCGGCCGCGATGCGGCGTCGAGCTTTACCCTCGACCGGGAGGGCTTCGCCTTTCTCTCCGCCGCCAGCGCGGTCGGCGACTTCGAGGACAACGCCGAAGTCGAGCGGGTCTATTATCCGGAAATCCGGGATATCGTCGCCGCCGCGACCGGTGCCGCCGAGGTTGAAATCTTCGATCACACGCTGCGCGTCACCGACCCGGCGACGGCGTACCGCCGCCCGGCCAGTCATGCGCACAACGATTACACCGAGGAATCCGGCCTCAGGCGACTGCGTGACATGATCGGCGACGAACGGGCCGATGCCTGGTTGCAGGACCGGATCGTACAGGTCAACGTCTGGCGGCCGATCACCGGTCCGGTGCTCAGGATGCCGCTGGCGTTGCTCGATGCGTCGAGCATGGACGACACCGACCTGATCGAAACCACGATCACCAACGAGCGCCAGAACGGGCGCGTCGGCAGGATTTACAGTGTCGCGCACCGCGAAGGCCAGCGCTGGTTCTATTTCCCGGAAATGACCCGTGACGAGGCGATCCTGATCAAGGGTTATGACAGCCTCAGGGACGGACGCGCCCGCTTCACGCCGCATTCCGCGTTCGCGCATCCCGATACCCCCGCCGATGCGCCGCCGCGACGCTCGATTGAAGTCCGGACCTTTGCTAGGGTGCCGCTCTGATTGCAGCCGACAGACGGAGCCGAGCCATGGCGGATGATGTGAAGAACACTTCCGAATACGTTACCGGAAGCTGCCTCTGCGGCGGCGTCCGGTTCCGGATATCGGTGCCGCTGCGTCCCGTCGTCGCGTGCCACTGCACACAGTGCCGCAAGACTTCCGGCCATCACGTTGCGGCGACACGGGTCGACAACAGCCGGCTTGAAATGCTTGGCGATGAAACGCTGCGCTGGTACAGCTCGTCGGAATCCGCGGAACGCGGGTTCTGCAGCCGTTGCGGCGGCAATGTGTTCTGGCGCGTCGTCGGTTCGGACGGCACCTCGATCATGGCCGGGACGCTGGACGCGCCGACCGGGATCCGGCTGGAATCGCACATCTATGCCGCCGATGCCGGCGATTATTACAGCATCGATGACGGGGTGCCGGTCTATCCCAAGGGGGACTGAGGCTCAGGACGTGCCGGCAAGGCAGTCCCTGAACGATGCCGCAAGACCCAGCAAATGCTTCGGGTACTGCGCCGCGCCGGGCGTCAGGCTGGCGCCGAGCGGATCGAGCGTGACGGCGCGGGCGTTGATCATGTCTGCATTTCCTGAGATGAGTGTTGTGTCGGATCGATTATTTTCGTTATGATATAACATTATGGACGCAGCCACTCAATTGCCCGAAATATCGCCGCGTCCGCTGATTGCGGCGCAAGGGGTCGGTGTACGCCGCGGTGCGCGCTGGCTGATCGAAAACGTCGACCTGCAGGTGCATCGCGGTGAGATCGTAACGATCATCGGCCCCAACGGCAGCGGCAAGAGCACCACCGTGCGCGCGATGCTCGGCCTGATCGCCCATGATGCCGGCCGCATCGACCGTGCGCCGGGCCTTCGGGTCGGCTACGTACCGCAGAAACTGGCGATCGACTGGACCATGCCGCTGACCGTTCGCCGATTCATGACGCTGACCGCGCAGCATCCAGCGGCGGCCATCGACGCGGCGCTGGACGAGGTCGGGCTTGGGGCGTTCTCGGACAGCGACGTGCAGGTGTTGTCGGGTGGTGAATTCCAGCGGCTTCTGCTGGCCCGCGCGATCATTGCCGAGCCGGATCTCCTGGTGCTCGACGAGCCGGTGCAGGGTGTCGACGCGACCGGCGAGATCGCGCTTTATGAACTGATCGCGGAACTGCGCAGCCGTCACGACTGCGGCATCCTGCTGATATCGCACGATCTGCATATCGTCATGGCGCAGACCGATACGGTGATCTGTCTGAACGGTCATGTCTGCTGCTCGGGAACGCCGCAGATTGTCGCAGAAAGCCCGGAATACAGAACCCTGTTCGGTGCCCGCGCCGCCGAGGCGCTGGCCATCTATCATCACCATCACGATCATGCGCACCTGCCGGACGGCCGCGTCGTGCACGCCGATGACGCCGACGATCACAGCGCCTGCACGCATCCAGAGCACATTCATGATCATGGATGAGTTCCTGATCCGCGCCTTGCTGGCCGGGGTCGGTGTGGCGCTGATCGCCGGGCCGCTCGGCTGCTTCATCATCTGGCGCCGCATGGCTTATTTCGGTGACACCATGGCGCATTCGGCGCTACTCGGCGTGGCGCTGGCGGTGCTGTTCGACGTGTCGATCACCGGCGCCGTGTTCGTCGTCGCCGCGCTGGGCGCGCTTTGCCTGATCGCGCTGCAGCGCCGCGCACCGCTGTCGAGCGATGCGTTGCTCGGCATCCTGTCGCATTCGACGCTGGCGCTGGGTATCGTCATCGTCGCCATGATGACCTGGCTCAGGATCGATCTGATGGCATACCTGTTCGGCGACATCCTCGCCGTGTCGTGGACCGATATCGCCGTCATCTACGCAGGTGGCTGTATCGTGCTCGGGATCCTCACCTGGATATGGCGGCCGCTGCTGGCCGGTACCATCAGTGCCGAACTGGCGTCGGCGGAAGGCCTGAAGCCGGAGCGCGCGCGCATCGTCTTCATGCTTTTGATGGCCGCCGTCATTGCCATTGCCATGAAGGTCGTCGGCATCCTGCTGATCACCTCGTTGCTGATCATACCGGCGGCGGCAGCGCGGCGCTTCTCCGCTGGGCCGGAAACCATGGCCGTGCTTGCGGCGGCGGCGGGCAGCGCCGCGGTGGTCGCCGGTCTTGGCGGCTCGCTGGTATGGAACACGCCCTCGGGGCCGAGCATCGTCGTTGCCGCGGCGCTGATCTTTCTGATGAGCCTCGTGCCGGGCCGGATGCGGCGCGGTAATGCCGCTGGCGGAGGCATGCAATGAGCGATCCCGCAAGTCTGACCCGGAACCAGAGCGCGGTTCTTGCCACGCTCGAGAAAACATCGAAAGCGATGACCGCCTATGACATCCTCGACGCGGTGCGGGCTCAGGGCATCCGTGCCCCGGTGCAAGTCTATCGTGCCCTCGAGCAGCTGATCGAACTCTCGCTGGTGCACCGCATCGAAAGCATGAATGCCTTCGTCGCCTGTGCCCACGGCCACGGTGCCGATGGCCACGACCATGACCACACCGCCGCCGTGGCGTTCGCGATCTGCGACGACTGCGGTGCGGTGTCGGAAATCGACGTGCCGAAGGCGACGCGGGCGCTGAGCGCGCTGGCCGGCGACAAGGGCTTCGTCACCGAGCACGCGGTGGTCGAACTGCGCGGGCATTGCGGATATTGCCAGGACCGCCACGAGGGCAAAGCCGGATGAAGAACTGGCTGCGAATGCTGGCTGGGGTCATTCTTTTGCTGTTGATCCCCGCACAGGGCCGGGCGCATCCGCATGTCTGGGCGGATATCAAGGTGCAGGTCATTTTCGATGACAAGGGTCTGTTGACCGGTCTGCACGAGACGTGGCTGTTCGACGATTTCTATTCCGCTTTCGTGATCGGCGGCGGTGCGACGCAGGAACAACTGGAGTCGGTGCTGGCCGAAAACATGAAGAATCTTGAAGAGTACGATTACTTCACCCGTATTATGAGCGGCGAAACCCGTATCACGGGCGCCAAGCCTGAACAGGCGTCATCGCGGATCACCGGCAACCGGCTTGAGATGTCTTTTCTGCTGCAGTTGCCGGCGCCTTTATCGGTGAGCGATCTGCCGATGCGCTACGCCGTTTATGATCCGGCCTATTATATCGAAATGCTGCATACCAAGGCTCCCGATGCGGTGACACTGGTCAATGCGCCGAAAGAATGCACATCGAAACTCGAACAGCCCAAGCCTGACATGGAACAAGTGGTTCTGGCGGCATCCTTGGACAAAACGCAAAAGGCGTCCGATGGCTTGGGACTATTTTTCGCCGAAGCCGTCACCGTGAAATGCGGCTGATTTTTCTGATCGCCGTCTGCGCCGTGGCATTCTTGCCGTTTGCGGGCCGGGCCACGGAAGCCGGGTCCGTGCCGCCTCGGCAGATCGCCGAAACGGTGAATGCAGCCGACGAAATCGGCATCACGGACCGTATCGTGGTGTGGATTTTCACGCAGCAGCGGAATTTTCATCGCGCGTTGACGGAACGGCTCCGCGACATGGCCAACAACGGCGGCCATTGGGCGCTTGCCTGGCCGCTGATCGTTGCGAGCTTTCTTTATGGCGTTTTCCACGCCGCGGGACCGGGGCACGGCAAGGCCGTGGTCAGCGGATATCTGCTGACACACCGCCAGTCCCTGTATCGGGGCATGGCCATTGCCGTTGCCGGCGCATTCATGCAGGGGCTGGTGGCGATCGCCATCGTTTTCGGTTTCGTGAAACTGGCCGGACTGTTGCCGCGCGATGCGCAGACCGCGCTGGTGTGGAGCGAACGGGCAAGCTATGTGCTCGTCATTGCCCTTGGGGTGTATCTGCTGGGGCGCGCGCTACAAAGCCTGAGCAGGCAGCGGCGCCGTACGCCGGGGCATGATCATGAAAGCGATCATGAACATGATGCGCATTGCGGACATGTGCATATGCCGACGCCGCAGCAGCTCACATCCGTCACGGATTTCCGGTCCGCGGCGGCCATCGTGCTTTCCGTCGGGGCGCGGCCCTGTACCGGCGCCGTCATCGTGCTGGTGTTCGCCAATGTCGTGAAGCTGCAATGGGCCGGGGCCGTTGCCGTGCTGGCCATGTCGGCAGGGACCGCGCTGACCGTGTCGGCTTTCGCGGCATTCGCGGTCACGGCGCGGGGGTTTCTGGCCCGCCTTTCCTGGCTTGAGGCCGGGCGCGCGGCATGGGCCGGACATATCGTCGCCGCGCTGGGCGGCGCGGCGATCATGGCCTTGGGGATCATGTTGTTGAGCGTGGCTATGTCCGCGTCTCATCCGATCATGGGGATGTAAGCGATATGTCATCATCCCATTTTTTGAGACGATAAATCCCATTAATTGTTGATTTTTATATCTAACGCGCTATGCTCTATGCTGGTTCCCGGAACCAGAAAACATACCCAGAGCATACGTGAGGAAACGCCATGAGCACGCAAGCTGCCGCGCAAACACCTGGTCAAAACCCCGCCGAATCTCCCGAAAAGGAAATCATCCGCGGCCTGGTCGCCAAGGCGCGCGCCGCCATGGCGCAGTTCGCCAACGCCGATCAGGCACGCGTCGACGAAGCCGTGACGGCGCTGGCGTGGTCGATCTACGAACCGGGCCGGGCCCGCGAGCTTGCGGAACTGGCAGTCGAGGACACCGGCCTCGGCAATGTCGACAGCAAGATCATCAAGAACACCCGCAAGACCTTCGGCTGCCTGCGCGACCTGTCGCGGGTCAAGTCCGTCGGCATCATCGAGGAAATTCCCGAAAAGGGTCTGGTCAAGTACGCCAAGCCGGTCGGCGTCGTCGCCGCCGTGACGCCGTCGACCAATCCGGCCGCGACCCCGGTCAACAAGGCCATGTTCGCGATCAAGGGCCGCAACGCCGTGATCATCGCGCCGTCGCCGGCGGGCCTGGGGACGACCACCAAGACCGTCAATCACATGCGCGCCGAGTTGGAAAAGATCGGCCTTCCCGCCGACCTGGTGCAGGTGCTGCCGGCCCCGGTGAACAAGGAACTGACGCAGCAGTTGATGAACCAGTCGGATCTGGTCATCGTCACCGGCTCGCAGAACAACGTGCGCCGAGCTTATTCGTCGGGCACGCCGGCCATCGGCGTCGGCGCCGGCAACGTCCCCGTCGTTATCGACGAGACGGCGGATTTCGACGATGCGGCGGAAAAGATCACCATGTCGAAGATCTTCGACAACTCGACGTCGTGCTCGTCCGAAAACTCGGTGATCATCCTCGACAGCGTTTATGACCAGGCAATCGAAGCGCTGAAGCGCGCCGGCGGCTATCTCTGCTCTGCCGAGGAAAAGGACAAGGTCCAGGAAAACCTCTGGGTCGACGGGCATCTCAACCGCCATGTCATCGCCAAGGACGCCGACGTGCTGGCCGACGTGTTCGGACTGGGCGAAGGCGCCAAGGGCCACAAGTTCTTCATGGTCGAGGAGGGCGAAGCCGATGCCGCCAGCCCGTTCATCAACGAAAAGCTGTCGCTGGTGCTGACCGTCTATCGCGCCAAGGACATGGACGACGTGATCCGCCAGTTGAATACGATCCTCGACGTCTGCGGCAAAGGCCATTCGGTCGGTATCCACACCAACGTGCCCGAACACGCCACGCGCCTGGCCGAGGAAATCGACGTGGTCCGCGTGCTGGTCAATCAGGCGCACACCTTCGGCAACGGCGGCGGTTTCAACAACGGCCTCAACTTCACGCTCTCCATGGGCGGCGGCACGTGGGCCGGGAATTCGATCTCCGACAACCTGAATTACACCCATTTCATCAACATCACGCACCTGGTGAAGACGATTCCCGAGGACAAGCCGTCCGAAGAAGAGCTGTTCGGGAGCTACTGGGAAAAGTTCGGGAAGTGATGACGGCCTAATCCTTCGAGACAGTGCTTCGCACTTCCTCAGGATGAGGCCATTTATTTCCCTCACCCTGAAGAGCGAGCTTTAGCGAGCGTCTCGAAGGGCGAGGGCTGCTAGGACCATGGGAAACATTCGCATGAATTTCGAGGAATACGCGGCGAAGCCACTTTTAGCGGCAAGCGGGATCCGGGTGCCTGAAAGCGTTCTGGTGTATCACCCGGACGCGGCGGCGGAAGCCGCCGAGCGGCTGGGCGGCTGTGTCGTCAAGGCTCAGGTGCCGACCGGCAAGCGCGGCAAGGCGGGCGGCATCAAGCTCGCCGATACTCCCGACGAAGCCAGGGCGCATGCCAAGGCGATCCTCGGCATGACCATCGGCCTGCACACCGTCGAAAAGGTGCTGGTCGAGGAGAAATCCGACATCCGCCGCGAGTTCTACGCCGCCGTGCTGAACGATCCGGTGTCCAAGGGGCCGATGGTCATGTTCTCGACCGAGGGCGGCATGGATATCGAGGAAATCGCCGCCGAGACCCCGGAAAAGCTGAAGACGAAGGCCGTCGATATCCGCAAGGGGTTCAGCCGCGACGAGGCGGCGGCGCTGATCAAAGGTCTCGATCTGTCCGGCGCCGAGGCCGGTGTCGCCGACACGCTGGTGAAACTCTATGACGCCTACATGGTCAACGATGCCGAACTGCTGGAGATCAATCCGCTGATCGTCACCGGCGACGGCTCGGTCGTGGCGCTGGACTGCAAGTTCACGCTCGACGACAGCGCCATCAAGCGCCAGGAAGAGCTGGCCGCCAAGGGCGCACCGGAAAAGCTGACCAAGCTCGAAGCGCAGGGCGAAAGCGCCGGGATCAAGTACATCGAACTGGACGGCGACGTCTGCGTGCTGGCCAACGGCGCCGGGCTGACGATGACGACCATGGACGTGGTCCGCCACCACGGCGGCGCCCCCGCCAACTTCTGCGAGATCGGCGGCGAAGCCTATACCAAGGCGAAATTCGCGCTGGAAATGGTGCTGGCGAAGCCGGGCATCAAAAGCCTGGTGGTCAATTTCTGTGGTGCATTCGCGCGCTGTGATGTGATGATGGAGGGGCTTTTGGGTGCCTGGGAAGAACTGCAGCCGGACATGCCGGTGTTCTTTTCCATCGCCGGCACCGGCGACGAGGAGGCGATCCGCATGCTGAAAGACAAGCTCGGCATGGACCCGCTGCCCAACATGAGCGCTGCCTGCAAGGCTGCCGTGGACGCTGCGAAAGGGAGTGCATGACATGATTATTCCCCGCAAGGAAACGCGAATTCTCGTTCAGGGCATCACCGGCAAGCAGGGCACGTTCTGGACCGAACGCATGCAGGAATACGGCGCCAATGTCGTCGGCGGCGTGAACCCGAAGAAAGCCGGAACCGAACATTGCGGCGTTGCGGTGCATGCGTCCGCCGTCGATGCGCAAAGGGACGGCGGCTTCGATGCCTCGTTGCTGTTCATCCCGCCGCTCGGCGTCAAGGCGGCGGCGCTGGACGCCATCGAGGCCGGGGCCAAGATGATCCTGTGCCTGACCGAACACGTGCCGGTACACGACGTCATGTACGTGATGGCGGCGGCGAAGGAAGCCGGCACGCAGATCGTCGGCCCCAACACGGCGGGCGGCGTCACGGTCGACGAGACCTTCATGGGCTTCATGCCGGCCTTCAACCAGCGCATCTTCAAGAAGGGCACGGTCGGTGTGCTGTCGCGCTCGGGCTCGCTCGGCACCTTGATGTGCCAGAACATCGTCTCGGCGGGATACGGCCAGACCGCGTTCGTCGGTATCGGCGGCGATCCGGTGATCGGCACGACGACGCGCAATGCCCTGGAAGCACTCGACAACTTCCCCGGCACCGAAGCCGTGGTCATGGTCGGCGAGATCGGCGGCGCCATGGAAGAGGATGCGGCGGAATACGCGAAAACCATGTCGAAGCCGGTGATCGCCTTCATCGCTGGCGGCGCCGCACCGCCGGGCAAGAAGATGGGCCACGCCGGCGCCATCGTCATGGGCGACAAGGGCACGTACGCATCGAAGAAGACCGCGCTCGAAGCGGCCGGCGTCAATGTGCTGTCGACGCCGGTGCATGTCGGCGATGCGCTGAAGGAAGTGCTCTAGGTCTTAGGCGGGTTTCAGGCGGGTTTCAGGCGTCGGTCGGGTCGGTGTGACCCGTCGGGCCGAGCTGCAGGATCGGTGCTGCGTCGATATCCGATGCATCGAGCATCGACGCGACCCGCTGCAGCGAGGAAACCAGCATCGTCTTTTCCCACGGCGCGAGCGGCTCGAACTGCTCGGCAAAACGCTGGTGCAGTGCTTCCGGTGCCTGTTCCAGAATGTTGTGACCAGATGGCGTCAGCCGCACGAAGACCTTGCGCTTGTCGGTGGTGCCACGGGTGCGCGCGACCAGACCCAGTTCCTCGAGCCGGGCGACGATCATCGTCACCGAGGCCTGAGCCATATGCAACAAGCCGGTGATTTCGCCGACCGTCAGCTCGTCGGAATCCTCAAGCGCCTGCAACACCAGCAATTGCGACGTCTTGAGCCCGGTCGCAACGCGGAGCGCCTTGCCGTGCAGTTCCGTGGCACGGAGAATCTGTCTGATCGAGATCAGCGCCTCGTTCAACTGGTCCATGATTGCTGCCCCTCGTACGCCGGATGACCGGCCAGACAGCGAAACATAACCCAGAAATGACATGTCTTCCTGCATGATTATGGGAGGTATGTCTAATTAAATTAAATATCAATGTATTTATTATGTCGGTCTCGGCGTCGAAAACGTCATAATGTTGCGGATATGTGAAAAAAATTAAATAAATACATGAAAATAAGCCCATACGGTTGACGGCTTAAGGCAAGAGCGTTATGTCATGCGCAATAAAATTATATCAGTAAATGATATAACTACAGAGGAACAGCCTGACCAATGACGATTTCCGGACGACTCGACCGCGATGACCGCGACCTGTTCTGCGCCGCCCGACGCCGGAGGACGGCGTTGCCGTGAACGAACTCGTGGAGCAGTGCAAGCCCCTGGACGAGAACTCCGTCTACTGCAATCTGCTGCAATGTTCGCACTTCAGCGAAACCAGTGCGCTCGCCGAACTCGATGGCGACGTGGCGGGGTTCGTTTCTGGCTATGTGGTGCCCGAACAGAATGACAGCCTGTTCGTCTGGCAGGTCGCCGTGGCACCCGAGGCGCGCGGCCTGTCCCTGGCCAAACGCATGGTGTTCGATATTCTGCGACGCCCGGCGGTGAAGGGCATTCGCCACATCAAGACCACGATCACGCCGGACAACAAGGCATCGCACGGTGTCTTCAAGTCCATCGCCCGCGAACTGGGCGCCGAGATCGAGCGCGATGTCCTGTTCGACCGCGAAGAGCACTTCGACGGCCAGCAGAAATCCGAATTGCTTTGGAACATCGGCCCGTTCAAGCGCGCCGATCTGATGCCGGTGCTGGTAAGCGCCGCCTGATCGCCAACTGATCGCCAACTGATCGCCGCCTGGCGAGCAATCAAATTCATATCCGATCCCGTCACGCCGCTTTTGCGGCGCCGGTCCGCAACCACGGGCCGCTTATTCGGGCGGAAAATTCAACTGACGATGAAAGAGGTCCGACCATGACTATTTTTGAAACCCGCGAATCACAGGTCCAGAGCTATGCCCGGTCCTTTCCGGTGACTTTCGACAAAGCCGAAGGCGCGACCCTGCATGACGAAAAGGGAAATGCCTACATCGACTTCCTGGCCGGTGCCGGCAGCCTGAACTATGGCCACAACGATCCCGACATGCGCGATGCGCTGGTCGACTATCTGGGTTCCGGCGGTATCACGCACGGCCTCGACATGCACACAAAAGCCAAGGAGAAATTCCTCACCACGTTCGTGGACATCATTCTCAAACCGCGCGGCATGGATTACGTGCTGCAGTTTACCGGCCCGACCGGCGCCAACGCCGTCGAGGCGGCGTTGAAGCTGGCCCGCAAGGTGACCGGCCGCAGCAATGTCATTTCCTTCACCAACGGTTTTCACGGCGTGACCATGGGCGCCCTGGCCGTGGCCGGCACCCAGCATCATCGCGGTGCAGCCGGGGTCAGCATGCCGGGTGCCACACCGATGCCGTATGACGGTTATCTCGGCAAGGACGTCGACAGCACCGAATATCTCGACCGCGTGCTCGGCGACCCGTCGAGCGGCGTCGACATGCCGGCTGCTGTCATCGTCGAATGCGTGCAGGGCGAGGGCGGTCTGACCGCGGTCCGCATGGACTGGCTGAAAAATCTCGAGACGGTCTGCCGCAAGTACGAAGTGCTGCTGATCGTCGACGACATCCAGGCCGGCTGCGGCCGTACCGGGACGTTCTTCAGTTTCGAGCCGGCGGGCATCAAGCCGGACATCGTCACGCTGTCGAAATCCTTGTCCGGTTTCGGTCTGCCGTTCGCCGTCACGCTGATCAACCGCGATCTCGATATCTGGGAGCCGGGCGAGCACAACGGCACATTTCGGGGCAACAACCATGCCTTCGTCACGGCAACCGTGGCGCTGGAGAAATTCTGGAAGGACGATTCCTTCGCCCGGTCCGTCCAGGACAAGGGTGAGATGTTGGCGGACGGCTTCAAATCCATCCAGGATAAGTATGCCGATCACGTCATTGAACTGCGCGGCCGCGGCATGATGCGGGGCATCGTCGTCGAAAGCGGCGCGCTCGCTGACACCATCGTCGCCGAATTCTTCAAACGCGGGCTGGTCATCGAGACCTCCGGCGCGCACGGCGAGGTCGTGAAGTGCCTGGCCTCGCTGACCATCACCGAAGCGGAACTGAAAAAGGGCCTCGACATTCTCGATCAGGCCTTCGGCGCCGCGATTGCCGCGTCGGCACCGGCATCGGTTGCCGCCGAGTAAGCGCGCCGCACCTGACTGAACAGAACGGAGTTACATACAAATGATCGTCCGCACGCTCGCCGATTGCGAAAACTCGAACCGCACCGTCAAGACCGACACCTGGAAAAGCGTCCACCTGTCGCTCGCCGATGACGGCATGGGGTTCTCGTTTCACATCACCACCATCTATGCCGGCACGGAAACCCCGATCTGGTACAAGAACCACCTCGAGACCGTTTACTGCATGTCCGGCAACGGTGAAGTGGAGACCGTCACCGACGGCAAGGTCTACAAGATCGAGCCGGGCACGGTGTACATCCTCGACAAGAACGACCAGCACATCCTGCGCGGCGGCACCGAGGACATGCATCTCGCCTGCGCCTTCAATCCGGCGCTCAACGGCCGCGAAGTGCATGACGAAGACGGTGCCTACAAACTCAACGAAGAGGCGCTCGTCGATGCCTGAAGGAAATGGCGTCGGGACGCACACCGTCCACAAGATCGGCGGCACGTCGATGTCGGACATCGATGCCGTCTTCGACAACATCCTGATCGGCGGCCGGCAGGGCGATGATCTGTACAACCGCGTGTTCGTCGTCTCCGCCTATGGCGGCATCACCGATTTGCTGCTGGAAAACAAGAAAACCGGCGAGCCGGGCGTGTTCGCACTGTATGCGGGGTCCGAAAACGACTGGGCCTGGGGCGATGCGCTGTCGAAGGTGCAGGCACGCATGCTCGACATCAACGCCGGCGCTTTCGATGACGAGGCCGACCGGAAACTTGCCGACCGTTTCGTGCAGGAACGGATCGAGGGCGTGCGCAGTTGTCTGATCGACCTGCAGCGCATTTGCGGCTATGGGCATTTCAAGCTCGAAGAACACCTGATGACGGTGCGCGAGATGATCAGCGGCATCGGCGAGGCGCACAGTGCGCACAACACCATGCTGCTGTTGCGTCGTCGCGGCGTGAACGCCGCATTCGTTGATCTGTCCGGCTGGCGCGAAAGCGAAAGCCTGAGCCTCGAGGACCGAATCCGCGAAGGCTTCAGTGACATCGATGTATCGCGTATCGTGCCTGTCGTCACCGGCTACACCCAGGCCGCCGACGGCCTGATGGGTATCTACGGGCGCGGTTATTCGGAAGTGACGTTTTCCGCCGTGGCCTGCGTCACCGGCGCCAGGGAAGCGGTGATCCACAAGGAATTCCATCTTTCCAGTGCCGATCCGAACATCGTCGGCGCTGACATGGTCGCACCGATCGGCCGCACCAATTACGACGTTGCCGATCAGCTCTCGAACATGGGCATGGAAGCCATTCATCCGCGCGCCGCCAAGGGGCTGCGCCAGAAGGGCATTCCGCTGCGCATCGCCAACACTTTCGAGCCGGAGCATCCGGGCACGGTCATCGACGAAGGCTGGGTCCCGGACGATCCGCGCGTCGAGATCATCACCGGACTGGAAAATGCCATAGAGGTCGAGGTCTTCGATCAGGACATGGTCGGCATTCCGGGCGCCGGCGAGGACGCGGTTGCCGCGTTTCGCCGCTTCAAGGTGCCGATCGTGAGCTGGAGCCTGAATGCCAACACCATGACGTTCTATGTCTCGGCACCCTTGAAGCAGGTGCGCCGTGTCATCGAAGTGATCCAGAAACGCCAGCCGGAAGCCGCTATCCAGACCCGAAAGGTCGATATCGTCTCGGCCATCGGTGCCAACATGCGCGACAAGCGCATTCTGGAACGCGCCGTCTCGGCACTCGCCGACAGCGATATCGAGCTGCTGGCGACCCATGCCACGGGGCGTGGGGTGGACATTCAGTTCGTGCTCGCGGACGGCACCTATGGCGACAGCGTCAAGGTGCTGCATCGTGCGCTGGTCGAGAACGGCGAAGCGTGAATGCCATCTCAGCGAAATGCCGCCTGATGACCGCCTGATAACCATCTGATAGTCGCTTAATCGTCCTGGTGTGTTGACGTATCGCGCTCGCATGCCAACATATGCTTCTCTACGAAACAATCATTCCCGGGGGATCATATGAGCAGCGCACTTTTCACGCCCATTCAGCTGCGCGGACTGGAGATGCCGAACCGCATCGTCGTCGCGCCGATGTGCCAGTATTCGGCACAAGACGGCACGGTCGGCGATTGGCATATCATGCATCTTGGCCAGTACGCGGTCGGCGGCAACGGGCTGCTGTTCGTCGAAGCCACCGGCACCGAGCCGGAAGGTCGCATCACGCCGGGCTGCGTCGGCCTTTATTCCGATGAAAACGAAGCGGCGCTGAAGCGTGTGCTCGATTTCTGCAATGCCTACGGCAACACGCCGGTCGGCATTCAGCTCGCGCATGCCGGGCGCAAGGCCTCCGTCGATCTGCCGTGGAAGGGCGGCGCGCCGCTCAAGGCCGACAACGGCGCCTGGCAGACCGTCGGCCCGTCGGCGGAACCCTATGCCGACGGCTGGCACGTACCGGAAGCCATGACCGACGAGACCCTGGAGCGCGTCCGCGTCAGCTTTGTCGAGGCCGCCAAACGTTCAGTGCGGCTCGGCTTCAAGGCCATCGAGATCCACAACGCGCACGGCTATTTGATGCATCAGTTCCTGTCGCCGATTTCCAACCGCCGCAACGATGCCTACGGCGGCTCGCTCGAAGGGCGGATGAAATTCCCGCTGGAAGTCTTCGAGGCGGTGCGTGCCGTGGTCCCCGACGAGATTCCCGTCGGTGTACGGATTTCCGCGACCGACTGGGTCGAGGGTGGCTGGGACATCGCGTCCAGCATCGCCTATGCCAAGGTGTTGAAGTCGAAGGACTGCGACTTCATCGACGTTTCGTCGGGCGGCAACTCACCGCAGCAGCAGATCCCGGTCGGCCCCGGCTACCAGACGCACTTCGCCGCCGATATCCGCCGTGAAACCGGCATTGCGACCATGGCCGTGGGCAAGATCACCGACGCCATCCAGGCAGAGCATATCGTCAAGACCGGACAGGCCGACATGGTGTCGCTGGCACGCGGCATGCTGTACGATCCGCGCTGGGCATGGCACGCCGCCGAAACATTGCGCGCCCATGCCGCGTTTCCGCCGCAGTACCAGCGTTCGCATCCGGCGATGGCCGGCGAACCGGTGCCCGGCAACCCGCCGCCCCCGGAAAAACTCGCAGCCGCAGCAGGTAAATCATGAGCAGACTAGGCCCCATCCCCACGGAGAAAATGTCCGACACCCAGCGCCGCGTTTTCGACGGTATCACCGGCGGCCCCCGCGCCAAGGGAGATCCGGCGGAATTCCTGAACGAGGAAGGCGCACTGCGGGGTCCCTTCAACGCCATGCTGTATGCGCCGGAAGTGGGCGACATGCTGCAACGGCTGGGCGGCATGCTGCGCTATGAGGGAGTTATCCCCGGGCAACTCCGCGAGTTGGCGATCCTCGTCGTCGGCCGCCATTTCGAAGCCGATTACGAATGGTGGGCGCACGCCAAGGTCGGCAAGAAGGAAGGCCTTTCCGACACGGTCATCGACCAGGTCATGAACGGCCAGGTGCCGGAAGACCCGGCGCAGGCGACGGTTTACCGCTTCGTTTCCAATTTGCAGACGAAAAAGCGCGTCGACGATGCGCTGTATGCGGATGCGGTCGCCCTGCTGGGCGAGCAGGGTGTTGCCGAACTGGTGTTCCTGGCCGGGTACTACGCGACGATCTCGCACATCCTGAATGCCTTCGAGGTCGGCCTGCCGGCAGGTGAGGCGCCGCTTTTCAAGTAGTCTTGGAACGTAATTCTTTTGATGCGTCCGTTGTAGGCGGCTATGTTTGAAATTGCCGACTATTCAACACGCTTCGCTGTTCCACGGAGTTGACCTTGCCACCGATTGAATTCTCGAAACCGCACGACGTGCTTGTTCTCGGCGCCGGCAACGCGGCCATGTCGGCGGCGCTGACGGCGCGCGCCAAAGGTGCCAGCGTTCTGATGATCGAAAGTGCCGACAGGGACCTGCGCGGCGGCAACAGCCGGCACGTGCGCAACATCCGATATAGTCACAATGCGGCGACGGATTTCGTCACCGGGCGCTACGACGCCGACGAGTATTTCAAGGACCTGATGCGGGTCACCGACGGCAATACCAACGAAGACCTGATGCGCTTCATGATTGATGCGTCCGAGGACTGCGTCGACTGGATGCTGGCCCAGGGGATCAAGTTCCAGCCGCCGTTGTCGGGGACGCTGGGCCTGGCGCGCACCAACGCGTTCTTCTTGGGCGGCGGCAAGGCGATGATGAACAGCTATTTCAAGGCCGCCGAAAGGGCCGGCATCGACATCGTCTACGAGGCCGAGGTGGAAAGTGTCGAGATGGACGGCTCCAGGTTCACCGCCGCCATGATCCGCCACGGGGGCGAGTTGCACCGGGTCGAGGCCAGGACCGTGGTGCTGGCGTCCGGCGGGTTCGAAGCCAACATCGAATGGCTCAAGGAAGGCTGGGGCGAGATCGCCGAGAACTTCCTGGTGCGCGGTTCGCCGATGAACACCGGCAAGGTGCTGAAATCCATGCTCGATAACGGCGCCAAGCCCATCGGCGCCGTCGACCAGTGCCACGCCGTCGCCATCGACGGCCGGGCGCCGAAATTCGACGGCGGGATTTCGACCCGCATCGACTGCGTCATCTTCTCGGTGGTCGTGAACAAGAACGGTGTGCGCTTCTATGACGAGGGCGAGGACATCTGGCCCAAGCGCTACGCCATCTGGGGCCGGCTGGTGGCCAAGCAGCCCGATCAGGTTGCCTATGCCATCATCGACAGCAAATCCATGGGCCTGTTCATGCCGACGGTTTACGAGCCGTTCCAGGCCGACACGCTGGCCGATCTCGCGGACCAGCTGGGCGTCGACGCCAAAACCATGGAAAAGACCATCGCCGACTTCAATGCCGCCGTTAAGCCCGGCACCTTCAGCGCCACCGAGCCGGACGGCTGCCACACCGAAGGGCTGGAGCCGAAGAAAACCAACTGGGCACGAAAGATCGATACGCCGCCCTATTACGGTTATCCGGTGAAGATGGGGATCACGTTTACGTATCTCGGGCTCGAAGTGAACCGGCAGGCCCAGGTCTTCATGAACGACGGCAAACCCGCCGACAATATCTGGGCGGCGGGCGAGATCATGGCCGGGAATATTCTCGGTCAGGGTTATGCCGGCGGCACCGGCATGGCCATCGGCAACGTGTTCGGCCGCATCGCCGGCGAGGAGGCAGCGCGCCATGCCCGCAACTGAAACGCTGAAAGAAGCCAAGCGCGTCATGCAGATCTGCAACGCCTGCAGATACTGCGAGGGTTACTGCGCCGTGTTTCCGGCGATGAACAAGCGGCTCACGTTTTCCGACGGTGACGTCACGTATCTGGCCAATCTCTGCCACGGTTGCCAGGGCTGCTATTACGCCTGCCAGTACGCGCCGCCGCACGAATTCGCGGTCAACGTCCCCAAGACGTTTGCCGAACTCAGGGGCGAGACCTATCGCGATTACGCCTGGCCGGGCATGTTCAAGGGGCTGTTCGAGGGCAATGCGAAGTGGATCGCGCTGATCACCGCCGTGCTGGCGATCGCCGTGCTGGCGGGTGTCTACATGGTGCAGGGTGCCGACGTGCTGGGCGGTGTGCACACCGGGCCGGGCGCGTTCTATAACGTCATTCCGCATAACGTCATCGTGTATCTGGCGATTGTGCCGTTCGCGTTCGCCGGTCTCGCCTTCATCGTCGGGCTGATCGCGTTCTGGCGCGATATCGGCGGTAAACCGGCCGAGTTGGTGCACCCAGGAGCGCTGATCCAGGCGTTGAAGGACGCCGGGCAGGCGAAGTACATGTCGGGCGGCGGGCACGGCTGCAACTATCCCAACGACAATTTTTCCATGGGGCGCAGGCACGCACACCAGATGACCATGTGGGGCTTCATGCTGTGCTTCGCCGCGACCAGCGTGGCGACGCTCTATCACTATGCGTTCGGCTGGGAAGCACCGTACGGCTATTTCTCGCTGCCGGTGATCCTCGGCACGCTGGGCGGCATCGGCATCGTCATCGGCCCGATCGGGCTGCTGATGATCAAGAAGACCGCCGACCCGGCACCGCGGGACACCAAGCGGACCGGTATGGACCTCGCCTTTCTGTGGCTGCTGATCGCGACCGGCGTGACCGGGCTTTTACTGCTGGCACTGCGCGAAACCGCCGCCATGGGCACGCTGCTGGCGGTGCACCTCGGCATCGTGCTGGCGATGTTCGCGACGTTCCCCTTCGGCAAGATGGCGCACGCCGTCTATCGCCTCGGCGCGCTGATCAAGTTCGCCCACGAACGGATGGAAAAGTAATCCGTTTTTGCCGTCGCCGGGCGTTCACAATTCGGTATAGGCTAGGGGGATGAGTGCGAACGATCCATTGTTGCAACCCTACCGGCTGAAGCATCTGACGCTCCGCAACCGCATCATGTCGACGGCGCACGAACCGGCGTATTCCGAAGACGGCATGCCGAAGGAACGCTACCGTCTGTATCACGAAGAAAAGGCGAAAGGCGGCATCGCGCTGACCATGACGGCGGGCTCCGCCGTGGTGTCGCCCGACAGCCCGCCGGCGTTCGGCAATCTGCATGCCTACAAGGACGAGATCGTACCGTGGTTACGGGAAATGTCCGACGCCTGTCACGAACACGGCACCGCGATCATGATGCAGATCACGCACCTGGGGCGGCGCACCAACTGGAACCATTCCGACTGGCTGCTGGTGTTGGCACCAAGTCCGGTCCGGGAGAAAGCGCACCGTGCCTTTCCGAAGGTGATCGAGGACTGGGATATCGAGCGCATCATCGGTGAATACGCCGACACCGCCGAGCGTATGCAGGCGGGCGGCCTCGACGGCATCGAGCTTGAAGCTTACGGGCACCTTCTGGATCAGTTCTGGTCACCGGCGACGAACATGCGCGACGACGAATGGGGCGGCAGCCTCGACAACCGCATGCGATTTTCCATGCGCGTCATCGATGCGGTGCGTGCGCGTGTCGGCCCGGACTTCATCGTCGGCGTGCGCATGGTCGCGGACGAGGACATGGAAAGCGGCATCACCAAGCAAGAGGGGATCGAAATCGCGCGGCGCCTCGTCGCCACCGGCAAGGTCGACTTCCTCAACCTGATCCGCGGTCACATCGACAGCGAAGCCGGTCTGTCGCGGGTCATTCCCGTCGGCGGCATGGCCTCGGCACCGCATCTCGATTTCTGCGGCGAAGTCCGCGCCGCGACCAAGTTCCCGATCTTCCACGCGGCCCGCATCAACGACGTGGCGACGGCCAGGCACGCGATTGCCGAGGGCAAGCTCGACATGGTCGGCATGACCCGCGCGCACATGGCCGATCCCCACATCGCGCTGAAGGTGGCGGCGGGCCATGAGGACGATATCCGTCCCTGCGTCGGCGCGACCTATTGTCTGGACCGCTTGTACGAAGGCAACGAGGCGCTGTGCATCCACAACCCGGCGACCGGGCGCGAGGCGTCGATCCCGCACATCGTGCCGGCCTCGGGCGTGGAAAGAAAAAACTGCGCCGTCATCGGTGCCGGCCCGGCGGGGCTGGAGGCGGCACGGGTACTGGCGGCGCGCGGGCACGCGGTGACGGTGTTCGAAGCCGCAGATCTGCCGGGCGGACAGGTGCGGCTGGCGGCGCGCGTCAAGCGCCGTTCCGAGCTGATCGGCATCGTCGACTGGCGCATGGCACAGTGCGAAAAGGCGGGGGTCAGGTTCCGCTTCAATACCTATGCCGACGCCGCCGATGTCACAGCGCTCTCCCCCGACGTGGTGATCGTCGCCACCGGTGGTCTGCCGAATACCGATGTCGTCGCGGGGGCGGAGCATGCGGTCTCGGGCTGGGATATCCTCGGCGGAGACGTCAAACCGGCGGAACGTGTGCTGCTGTTCGACGATAATGCGGCGCATCCGGGCATGGCGGCCGCGGAGGCCATCGCGCTTTCCGGCAGCACCCTCGAAATCGTCACGCCGGAACGTTTCTTCGCCGCCGACATCGGCGGCCTCAACCACGTCAAGTACGCCGAATGCTTCGATGCGCACGGCGTCACGCTGACCATCAACAAACGGCTGACGGCGATTGAAAAGGACGGCAATACGCTGACGGCGGTGATCGGTTCGGATTATTCCGACCGCCTGGAACGGCGCCGCGTCGACCAGGTGGTGATCGAGCACGGCACACTGCCGCTCGACGATCTCTATTTCGCCCTCAAGCCGTTGAGCCGCAATCTCGGCGCCGTCGACATGGGCGCTTTTGTCGGCGGCAAGCCGCAGACGCTGGCCCCGAACGAAGACGGTGCGTTCCAGTTATTCCGAATTGGCGACGCGGTGTCCCACCGCAATATCCACGCCGCCATCTACGACGCGCTCAGGCTGTGCATGACGGTGTGATGCTTGCCCGGTATATTGTTGCCGGGGGAGAGGAGATCACATGCACACATTCATTTCCGTACTCGACATCATGGGGGGCATCGTCTTCGCGGCGTCGGGCGCACTGGTCGCCAGCCGCAAGGAAATGGACCTGATCGGGTTCGGCCTGATGGCGTGTCTGACCGGGGTCGGGGGCGGCACGCTTCGCGATCTGTTGCTGGGCCGGACGGTGTTCTGGATCGCCGATCCGCTGGCGGTGTGGATCTGTCTCGCCATCGCGTTGCTGCTGTTTTTCACCGCGCACCGGGTACAGCGGCGTTATCCCGTTTTGCTGTGGGCGGATGCGGTCGGCGTGGCGCTGTACGGGGTGATGGGGGCGGAGCTGGCGGTCCGCAGCGGCGCCGGACCGCTCGTCGCCATCGTCATGGGCATGATGACGGCGACGTTCGGCGGCTTGCTGCGTGACGTGGTTTGCGGCGAGACGCCGCTGATCCTGAGGAAGGAAGTCTATGCCACCTGCGTGGCACTGGCGGCAGCCACGCACGTGGTGCTGAGCGGCGCGGAGGTGCCGTTCGAGGTCTCCGCGTTCTGCGGTTTCGGCGCCGGCTTCCTGCTGCGCGCGCTGGGCATATCGCGGGGACTGTCGCTGCCGTCCTACAAGGCCCGCCCGGGCCGCGAGTATTAGAGCCTATCGGGAGCAGGCATACGGCCAGATCAGTTTCGTGTCCGCCGGGACCGTCTCGCCGGTGTCCAGCATCACCGGAATGGCGACGTCCTTTTCCGCATCCGGCAGGTCCCTCAGGGACGCGGAATCGAACGGCGGTTTCAGGCGGTAAAGCGCATTCGGATCCATCCACCAGCCGTCAACAGGGATTACGGCGATGCCGGCTATTGCAAATCCCGGCTTTTCAGAGAACCAGACGGCGAAATGAATCGCCGGGCGGCGCGGTTTTTTCAACGCCCCCCCGGGGTTCTGATATCCTGAGTTTCCCGTCGGCCCCAGGTTCTGCCCCATGCGCACACGATCGCCGACATTCACGCTGGGCATCGAGTCGAAGTGGGCGTACTGCGTATAGGTCCAGACTGGCAGGCCTGTCTCGTCGGGGCTGTGGCGGACGATCAGTTCGATACCGCGATAGCTCGTCGGCACCGGCGTTTTGGAAACGACCGTGCCGTCGGCAGCGGCCAGCATCGGCGTGCCGTAGGGGGCTGGCATATCGATCCCGCCGTGATACTGCTCTCTGTCGCGTCTCGATGTATACGAAACCGCCCAGTCTTCATCGATGCCGCGGCAATCCAGATTGCCCGGGAACCGGGGCCTCAGCCCCGTCTCGAAAAGGCCTTTTTCAATGGCGACTTTAATGCTGCAGTTATGTTTAGAGCGGCTGATGCCGCAACGTGTTGCGGCGTCGATGCGGCCAATCGGCACCTGGCGGTCGAGCATCGACAGCCGCTTTGCCTGAACGGCCCCGTCCCCCAAGGCCGCGTTGATTTCGTCGGCGCTTGCGATGCCGTTGCCGTCGGCATCGAAAAAACTGAAGGGCCGCCGCCGGCCGGTATATTCGTCCTTCGAGACGCTGCCGTCTCCGTTCGTGTCGAACCGGGAGATAAATCGGTCCGGCGTCATCTGCGCGGCGGCATCGCGAGGCACCGCCGTCAGAAAAAGCGGAACGGCAAAACCAAGACAGACAAGTAATCTGAGCATCGTATGTGACCCCGACATGAATGGATCGCTGATTATACGCCCCCTACCTGTTCGGGGAACGTCTATAAATGGCCGCCGTGAAAATTCTTCAATGCGGCTGCCAAAGCGGTGCTGGGCGGTGCTGTGCGGCGCGGGACATATCGCGGGGACTGTCGCTGCCGTCCTGCATGGCCCGCCCGGGCCGGGAGTATTAGGGGACCCCTTTCCCGGCTCGCGTTGCTCGCTGCCCTCTCCCAAAGGAGAGGGGGAGACGTCAGATCACCTCGTCTCCGCGGTCGTTGGTTTCGCCGTAGCGGTGCAGGGCGGGTTCCTTGGTGCCCTCGTAAAGCTTGGCGATGCCGGCTCTGGCTTTTTCGGTTTCACGCTCGAACAGCGAGTTGCCTTCAAGATCGCTGTCGGCGATGAACGGGCCGAAGTTCTCCACCTCGACCATCCACATGGCCTGCGCCACACCCAGTTCGTCGAACCAGTGCACATCGCGGATGCCCTTGATGCCGCGCCCCAGCAAGGCCCCGGTGCCGTAGCCGACCGTGGTCAGATAGATCGCCCCGTGCGGCACGAAATGCTGCTTGTAGTCCTTCGACGTCATGCCGCCCTTGCCGATGATGATCTTGGCCTTGGAAATTCGGAACCAGTCGTCCAGCCATTTGGAAAAACGGAACGACGCGGTGCCGGTCATGGCGCCGAGGGTGAAGCTGCCGTCCGGGTTCTGCCGCGCCGCCGGCGAGCAGTGAAAGTTGGCATTGGAGATTTCATGCAGGTGCGCCGGCAACTGTTCGCCGTCGGCGATCACTTTCTGGTATACGCCTTCGCGCGCCGTATAGACGACGCCGTTCAGATACACCACCGTGCCGATCTCGATGTCCTTCAGGTCATCGGTCGTCACCGGCAGGTTCAGACTGACTGTCTTAAGCTTTCCGCTTCCGGTTCCCATCCGACCGTCTCCCGTCTCATGTAAGGGGTGAACCAGTTCGGGTCGGTGCGATACTCGACCCGGCCGTCGCCGTGAATACGCGCTACCGCGCGACGGGACGACAGGCAAAAGGCGTGCACGCTCATCGGCATGCCGCCGGTGTGCGTGTAGCCGCATTCGATGTGGCAATCGATGACCATCGACTTGCCGACAAACCCCATGGCGCCCATGCCGATGGAATTGCCGAGCTCGATCAGCTCCAGCTCCAGCTCGGCGGTACGCGGGTCCGGGTTGCGGTCGCCGACGGTCCTGAGGCACGCGGCCTGCTTGCCGAGCACCGAACAGATGTCCTTCGACCCGCCGAGACCGACGCCGATGATCGCCGGCTGACACGCCAGGCCGCGTTTGCCGAAGGCGACGAGACAGTCGAGATAGAAGCGCTTCACGCCCTCGATCCCGTCGCCCGGGAACAGCATCCGGTAATCGGTGCCGAACAGCCCACCCTTGTGCACGGTGGTGATGTCGATCCAGTCGCCGCCCGGCTCGAACGAGTATTCGATTTCCGGCGCGTTCAGCCCGACGTTGTTGTTGTGATCCGTCCGCCACAGCGGGTGCACCCTGTTGGGGCGCAGCGGCACGCCGCTGGTGGCCTCGGCGGTGGCACCGCGCAGCGCTTCCTCGAGCGCGACCGGGCCGCCTTCGAGCCGTGCCTCGTTGCCCATCTTGACGTACCAGCGCGGCACGCCGGTATCGGCACACATGGCGCGGCGGTCTTCCTTGGCGGCCTCGTAGTTTTCCAGCATGGCATGCAGGACGAACGACGACAGATCGCCGTCCTCGGCCTCGGCGGCCTTTTCAAGCCCGGACAGATAATCGTCGGGGATCTCGATGGCGGCCTTGTCCATGAGCTTCAGCGCCGTCTCCTTGACGACGGGCATCGGTATCATCTGTGTGTCCTCCGCATGGAATGGGGTGCCGTGTGGTGTTCGTTAGAGCCAACGTATCAGAGTGTCCGGTGGCGTGTCCAATCAACGAACTCTCAAAACTGTCTCGAAAATTGCGCTTCTGACGTCGCTTAGATGATATTTCGTGTCGAGGTGCCGCTTGTTCGCCGTGACGTGCGGGCGTAGGTTCCCGGCTTACGGAGGTAATCCATGTTTCTCAGCGTATTCGACCTGTTCAAGATCGGTATCGGCCCGTCCAGTTCGCATACCATCGGTCCGATGGTGGCGATGGCGCGGTTTCTGGAAGGCCTCGAAGGCAGTGGCCGGACGGCATCCGTGCAGCGTGTGGTCGTCACGCTTTACGGCTCGCTCGCCTATACCGGCAAGGGGCACGGCACCGACCGGGCCGTGGTGCTGGGGCTTCTGGGCGAGCAGCCGGACCGGATCGACCCCGCCGATGTGGATGCGCTGGTCGACAGGGCGATCGAACGCGGCGAACTGCACAAAGGGCCGCTCAAGGGGCTGGCCTTCGATTTCGCCAAGGACATCCTGTTCGATTTCGATGCCCCGCTGGCCGAGCACACGAACGGCATGCTTGCCGTCGCCTAGGATGCGTCCGGTAATCCGCTGTTCAACGACACGTATTTTTCCGTCGGTAGCGGCTTCGTCGTCACCAGGACGGAGTTCGCCGATTTCGCCTCCATGGGGATTGAGTATCTGGAAGTCCCGTATCCGTTCCGCGACGCCGCCGAAATGCTGAAGATGGGCAAGGCCGCCGGGCTGAGCATCGCCGAGATGAAGCTCGCCAACGAGAATGCGCTGCGCACCGAACACGATGTCCGTACCGGGCTGGACCGGATCTGGTCTGTGATGAAGGACTGCATGGACCGGGGCATCGCCACGTCGGGGCAGTTGCCGGGCGGGCTCAAGGTCAAGCGCCGCGCCAAACAGATTTCCGAGGCGCTCGAGGCGGACCATACCCGCAACGTCAAGTACGCGCATTCGGTGATGGACTGGATCAGCCTCTACGCCATCGCGGTGAACGAGGAAAACGCCGCCGGCGGGCGTATCGTCACCGCGCCGACCAACGGTGCTGCCGGCGTGATCCCGGCGACCATCCGCTATTATCTGGAATTCTGCCCCGACGCATCCGAAGACACGGTCGACGACTTCCTGCTGACCGCCGCGGCCATCGGCGGGATCATCAAGACCAAGGCCTCGATCTCGGGCGCCGAGGTCGGCTGCCAGGGTGAGGTCGGCTCGGCGGCAGCGATGGCGGCGGCGGGGCTGTGTGCGGTGCTGGGCGGCACCAACGAGCAGATCGAAAACGCCGCCGAGATCGCCATCGAACACCATCTGGGGATGACCTGCGACCCGGTCGGCGGCCTGGTGCAGGTGCCGTGTATCGAACGCAACGCCATGGGTGCGGTGAAGGCGGTCAACGCGGCGTCACTGGCGCTCAGGGGCGACGGCACACACTTTGTGCCCCTCGACAGCGCCATCGAGACCATGCGCCAGACCGGCATCGACATGCTGTCGAAGTACAAGGAAACGTCGGAAGGCGGCCTTGCCGTCAACGTGACCGAGTGCTGATCTGCATAATCTGCAAACGACCCCCGCCGAAATCCTTCGAGACGGCACTTCGTGCCTCCTCAGGATGAGGTTCATTATCACGCCTCATCCTGAGGAGCGCGTCAGCGCGTCTCGAAGGATGAGTGAGACTTACGTTTCCGCGCCGCCGTTGACCTGCAGCAGCTGGCCGTTGATGAAGGCACCGTTGTCGGAAGCCAGCAGCGCCACCATGGCGCCGATTTCCTCGTTCCTGCCGAGCCGCCCGACCGGCACGCGGCCGACCATGCTCTCGATGTGCGCGCGCATATCCGGTTCCGCCTCGTCCGGCGCGATGGGGCCGGGGGAAATGATGTTCGTGGTCACGCCTTGCTTGCCGAACTCCTTGGCCAGCGATTTGGTCAGGCCCCACGACGCGTGCTTCGACACGCTGACCGGGGCGCGGCCGTTGTAGCCGTGGATGGCGTTCATGCC
This sequence comes from Thalassospiraceae bacterium, assembly GCA_038100295.1. GTDB lineage: Bacteria > Pseudomonadota > Alphaproteobacteria > Rhodospirillales > Casp-alpha2 > UBA4479. The sequence continues at coordinate 94,313 of JAYNVG010000005.1, read as the reverse complement.
GGCGAAGTTGATGATACGGCCCCAGCCGGCGTCGATCATACCGGGCAGGCATAGCTTTGCCAGGCGCCGTGCGGCATGGAAATCGATATTCAGAATCCGTTCCCATTCGTCCTCGCCGGTTTCTAGAAACGGGCTGTTGGGGCGCACGGCGGCATTGTTGACGAGGATGTCGATGCGCCCGAACGCCTTGATCCCGGCGGCGGCGATCTTCTCCAGCTCTGCCGGGTTGCCGATATCGCCCATGCAGACCAGCGCGTCCGGCCCAAGGGCGCGGACTTCGTCGGCGACGGCGTCGCAGTTCGCCTGGTTCGACGATCCGTTGACGATCACGTTGATGCCGTCGGCAGCCAGTGCCAGCGCCGATGCGCGTCCGATGTTGCGTCCAGATCCGGTGATCAGGGCCGTGCGGCGTGTCTCTCCCATAATTTTTTTCTCCGTCGAGGGGCCATAGGTGGGGTGTTCGTCTCCATACTAAACCATAGATGCCATCCGGGATAAATAACCGGGGAAGGGGGGTTTAAGTCGCCGGGCTGAGCGGTTATCAAGCGGCGATAACGTTTTTCCGAAGGAGATGATGATGACCGAACGCCGCAACATGGACGAACTTGAAACACTGGACCGCGCGCACTTCCTGCACGCGTCGTCGGATATCAAGGGGCACGCCAACGGCACCACGCCGACGCGGGTCATCGAAAGCGGCAAGGGGGTCTACATCACCGACCGCGCCGGCAAGACGAGCCTCGATGCGTTCGCCGGTCTGTATTGCGTGAATATCGGTTACGGCCGCACCGAAGTCGCCGACGCGATTTCCGAACAGGCACACAAGCTCGCCTTCTATCACGCCTATGTCGGGCACGGCACCGAAGCTTCGATCCGGCTTGCCGCCAAGGTCGTCGAACTGGCGCCCGACCACATGAGCCGGGTGTATTTCGGGCTGTCCGGCTCGGATGCCAACGAAACCAACATCAAGCTCGTCTGGTACATGAACAACGTGCTCGGCCGGCCAGAGAAAAAGAAGATCATCTCGCGCGAACGCGGCTACCACGGGTCGGGTCTGATGACCGGCAGCCTGACCGGCTTGCCGCTGTTCCACAAAGCCTTCGATCTGCCGCTGGACCGGGTCCTGCACACACAATGCCCGCATTACTGGAAGTACGCCGAGCCGGGGATGAGCGAAGAGGAATTCACCGACGACTGCGCCGCCAAGCTGGAAGCGTTGATCGTCGCGGAGGGGCCGGATACGGTCGCCGCCTTCATCGGCGAGCCTTTCATGGGCACCGGCGGGCTGATCCCGCCGCCCGAGGGCTACTGGCCGGCGATCCAGAAGGTTCTCGACAAGTACGACGTGATGCTGATCGCCGACGAGGTGGTCACCGGTTTCGGACGTCTCGGTTCGTGGTTCGGTTCCGAACACTACGGCATGAAGCCAGACATCATCACCATCGCCAAGGGACTGACCAGCGCCTATGCGCCGCTGTCGGGATCGATCCTCAGCGAGAAGGTCTGCGCGATTCTCGACAAGGGCTCGGAGGATATCGGCCCCATCGGCCACGGCTGGACCTATTCGGCGCACCCCATCGGGGCGGCGGCGGGCCTTGCCAACCTCAGGCTGATCGAGCGCGAGGACATGGTCGGCAACGTGCGTTCTACCGGGGCCTATTTTCAGGACGCCATGCGGGCCCAGTTCGCGGATCATCCGATGGTCGGCGAGGTGCGCGGCGAGGGGCTTCTGGCGGCGATCGAATTCGTCGCCGACAAGGAATCAAAGACGTTCTTCGATCCGGCGCTCAAGGTCGGTGCGAAAATGTCCGCGGCGGCGCTGGAAAACGGCGTCATCGCGCGGGCCATGCCGCATGGCGATATCCTCGGCTTCGCACCGCCGCTGTGCATCAATCGCGAAGAGGTCGACGTCATCGTCGCCGCCGTCTCCAAGGCGCTGGACAAAGTCTACACCGAGGTGAAGGAGTAATTCACACTCATCCTTCGAGACGGCCTTTCAGGCCTCCTCAGGATGAGGGTCTCAGTGATACCTCATGCTGAGGAGGGCGCATGGCGCCCGTCTCGAAGCATGGCCATATTATTCCGCGTACGGCCCGAATTTCGGTAGCGCGCTTTTTTTGACCCGTTCCATGCCCGCGCCCTTGGGCAGGATGGCGTGGAACTTCTTGTCCTTGTCGACGATGTAGATCGGCTGGCCCTGGCGCGAGAACACGCGCCGCATGGTCGCCGAGTAATCCTTGAAGACCTCGAACTCGTCGGGTTTGTTTTCGAACAGGTGCGCGTAGACGTCGTGGAATTCCGCGATGAAGGCGCGCGTCACCTTCTTCATGTTGCTGATCACCCAGCAGCGGTCTTCGAACGTCCAGTACGTGGCCATGCCGATGAAGTCGCCTTCGCGGGTGATGTAGGGGAAGAACGGAAAGGCGCGGCACGACAGCGAGCGGTTGTCGCGCTCGCAGAACTTGGCGCCCTTGCATTCGCAGGCGACGCAATCGTCATGCAGCGATTCAACGATCCCCTCGCCGTGAGCGTTCTCGGGACGGTACTTGCGCCACAGATCGGAGCGCGACCTGAGCAGCTTGTATTCGCTCTTGTCCATGATCGGTATCGCCTGCTCGATATCGCAGCAGACCGGAATGCCGTCGTTCAGGTGGCGGCACTTCTCGCCGCAGTCGAGCGGCACCACGTTGGCGGTAAAATTCCCGAAGATACGCTTGTAGACTTTTTTCAATGATCGTTCCCGTTCGTGCACCAGAACCCGCACCATAGCAAACCGGCGAGCCGTGGAAACCATGAAGCTTTTATGAAAGCCAGATCAGATGAAAGTCAGGCCGGCCAGCTGCTAGGCAAGCGCCTCGTCCGACATCGGGAAACCTTTGTGTGTGTCGGGGCCATGTGCCCCTGGAAAGTCGTTGCTGAGGGCGGGATCAATTAACGCTGGTCGAATCGTCCAACAGCATGTATCATGATGTACGATAAAAGATCGATCCTGTCAACAACATGATGCAAGATGTAGACGTCACCATGCCCCAAGATGTCGGACCCTTATACGCCCCGGATGCCGCCCAGCAGGACCTTGCGCTGGGCGTGAGCATGACCGTGACGCAGGCCGACCTGGCATATCTGCGCGCGGTCGGCTCGCTCGGCGAATATGCCGTCGTCTACAGGGTCTGGCGCGAACAGGCCGGCGGCGGTTTCGGCGACCAGAGCAAGAACCCCCATACCTGGGGCGTGCTTGTCTATGTGAACGGCCAGTTGGCGCGGATTTACTCGGCGCGCGGCGCCGGCCGCGAATGGTCGAACCTGGACCGCCTGGAAAAGTGGCTGCGCTCGCAGGGCTTCTGGTACTGGTGGACGCGCAACGATCTCGAGCCGCTGGGCGAGGAAGACGATCCCGCCATCGACGTTGCAGACGATACGGAAACCGTGGTTGCCGCCCCGGCGGAAGGGATCGTGGCCAAGGACGATGCCAAGCCGGATGCGGCGCTCGCGCGTGCCCTGTTTCCGTCGGCGCCGCCCGTCACCCCGCAAACGGCGCCCGATTCCGACGATTGAATCCGTCGACTGAGCCGCGGGTCTTGCCCCGCGCCGAAAGATAAAATTTTATCTATTTTATATCATTGACTTAGCTAAATAATAGATTTGCCCGGCCAGGGTCTTTCACGCACCCTCGTGCATCCTCTTTTGGAAAGCTGGATGCATTCCGATGAAAAATTGGCTTAAGGCGCTCACGCGGAAGTTCAGGGATTTCGCACGCCACGACTCCGGCGCGGCGATCGTGCTGTTCGCGCTGGCGACGGTGCCGATGGTCGCTTTCGTCGGCATGGGCACCGACACGGCGCGCGCCTATCTGGTCAAATCGCGGATGTCGTCGGCGCTGGACGCCGCCGGTCTGGCCGGCGGGCGGCATTTCTTTTCGCCGATCCGCGACGCCGAGATCGAGATGTTCTTCAACGCCAACTTTCCGCCGGGTTACATGAACGCGACGGTATCGGGGCCGCACATCGTCGTCGACGAGCTGGCCGAACGCCTGACCCTGACCGCCGAGGCGCAGATCCCGACGACCCTGATGAAGGTGCTCGGCTTCGACAATCTTACCGTCACCGCGGAAACCGAAATCACCCGGCAGATGCAGGCGCTCGACGTGGTCATCGCCATGGACATGTCGGGCTCCATGGGGTCGAGCAGCGGCTCGACGACGCGCATCGCCGCCGAGGATCTGGCCGACGGCAGCATCATCCGCGCGTCGTTGGATGAGGTCATCGAGACCCTGGCGTCGATGCCGACCCCGAAGATTCTGGTCGTCGACCTGGGGCCATCGACGGACATCATGGGCGAGGCGGCGCGGCTGGCCGAGGTATGCGATGCCGGGGCGCGGGTGATCCTGCTGGGCGCTGTCAACGATCTGCATGTCTACCGGGACGTTCTGGCGGCGGGGGTCACGGATTATCTGGCGAAGCCGTTCACCTACCACGAGTTCTCGGCCTGCCTGCAGCGTGCCCGGCCGCGCACCGAACCGCATGCGGCGCAGCTCGCACCGGTTGTCGTCGAGGACGGGCTTGCCGACGCGGTCTGCGTCATCGGTGTCCGGGGCGGCGTCGGCGCCAGCACGATTGCCGCCAATGCGGCATGGTTCGTCGCCGATCAGCTTCAGAAAAACGTGACCCTGATTGACATGGACCTGACCTTCGGCACGCAGGCGCTGATCCTCGACGTCGATCCCGGCGGCGGTCTGGCCGATGCCATGCGCGAACCGGGACGGATGGACGAGCTGTTCGTCAAGCGCGCCTCGGTCGCGCTCGGCGAGAAGTTCCGCGTCATGGCGTCGGAAACCGATCCGGCCAAGGGCGACCTCGCCGATGCCGAAGCGTTCAGCGGGCTGCTCGAATATGTACGCCGCGACAGCGAACTGGTGATCGTCGACGTGCCGCGCGCCGCCTGCGTGGCGCACCCGGAGATGCTCGAAGGATTTTCCCGGATCGTACTTGTCGCCGAGCCGAGCCTAGCGGCGATGCGCGACAGCGTGCGGCTGTCGACGCTGATCGGCGCCGTCAATCCGGGCGCCGACGTTTCGGTCGTGCTTGCGCGCCAGGGTATCGCGCCGCGCGAGGAACTGTCGCAGAAAACCTTCGAGGAAGGATCCGGTCTGAAGATCGCCGCCACCGTGCCGTTCGACCCGAAGACCGCGATGCGCACCGAGGCCGACGGCAAATGCGTCCTGCAGGCCAACCGCAGATCGAAGCTGGGACGTGCCCTTGTGCAGGTCACGGAACTGATCGCCGGCCAGGCACAGAAACCGGCCACGGGTCTTTTCGCGAAGTTCAGACGCGCTGCGAAGCCGGCCCAACAGACGGTGGGAGGTTGAGATGTTCGGTAAACGCAAAGGCCCAGACGTGATTCCCATAGATGTGCACAGAAAACGCACGCCGGTCCGCCCGCTGGGTGAACTGGAGGGCAACGAGAACAGCCAGGCACTGATGCACGCCGCGATGCTGGGCGCGGAAGAGCCGTATCGCCCGGAAATCGTCGAGGCGCTGGCACTGGAAACCCTTGGCCGCAGCGAGGAGATCTTCGGCGATGACGATCCGTCTTCGATGGCGCGCCGCGATCTGGCCGCGGTTCTGGAACCCGCGATCAGCGGCGATCTGGTGCCGGGCGGGCTGACACCCCGTGAAAAGCGCGACACCGTCACCAGGGTCATCAACGGTCTTCTGGAAAAGCGTACTGCCGTTGCCGAAAAGGAGCCGGAAAACCTGATCGAACGGACCAAGATGCTGGTGCAGCCGCTGCTGATGGACCGCATCGACGTCACCGAGGCCGGCGAGATGCCGCGTGCGCAACTGGCGCAGGAAGTCGGCGAGGTGGTTTCGGAAATCCTCACCGAACACAAGATCCAGCTCAACCTGATGGAGCAGCGCGAGATCGTCACCATGCTGCTCAACGACATGCTGGGCTTCGGTCCGCTGGAAGCCTTGCTCGCCGACGAGGCGGTGACCGACATCATGGTCAACGGCCCGGAGCAGGTGTACGTGGAACGGAACGGCAAGCTGACGCTGTCCGGCGTGGTCTTCCGCGACAACCGCCACGTCATGCAGATCGCGTCCAGGATCGTGTCCGGGGTCGGCAGGCGTGTCGATGAATCGTCACCGCTGTGCGATGCGCGGCTGCCCGACGGATCGCGCGTCAACATCATCATTCCGCCGCTGGCCATCGACGGGCCGAGCATCTCGATCCGCAAGTTCTCGAAAAAGAAGATCACCCTCGACGTCATGCAGCGCCAGGAAAACGTCTCTGCGGAAATGGCGACGGTGCTCAAGATCGCGTCGCGTTCGCGTCTCAATATTCTGGTTTCGGGCGGCACCGGGTCGGGCAAGACGACGCTGTTGAACGCGCTGTCGCGCATGATCGACGCCGGAGAGCGGATCGTCACCATCGAGGACGCGGCGGAACTGCAACTGCAGCAGCCGCATGTGGTCAGGTTGGAAACCCGTCCGCCGAACCTCGAAGGCGACGGCGAGATCACCCAGCGCGAACTGGTCAAGAACGCGCTCCGCATGCGTCCCGACCGCATCATCCTCGGCGAAATCCGTGCCGGCGAAGCGCTCGACATGCTGCAGGCCATGAACACCGGCCACGACGGTTCGCTCGGCACCATTCACGCCAACCGTCCGCGCGAAGCCCTGACCCGGCTCGAGAACATGGTCGCCATGGCCGGGGTCAAGCTGCCGAACGAGGCGGTGCGCGCACAGATCGCCGGCGCCGTCGACATGATCGTGCAGATATCGCGCATGCGCGACGGCAAGCGCCGCATCACCCACATCACCGAGGTCGTCGGTATGGAAGGGGAGGTCGTCACCACCCAGGATCTGTTTACCTTCGAGTTCGAGGGCGAGGACGCCGACGGCAACCTGTTCGGCACCTTCAAGTCGTCCGGTCTGCGCCCGGCGTTCATGGACCGCGCCAAGTACTTCGGTCTCGACAAGGCGCTGATGGAAGCGATGGGATGATCGGGAAATGACCGGAGGGATGACAGATCTCGCCGTTATCTTCGCCGGCACGCTGGCGGCACTGACGATTGTCGGCTGGCTGTCGATCACCGTGCTGGGCAGGCAGCGCCGTCTGAATGCGCGGGTCGAGCGGATCGGCGAACGCGCCCGGCCGCTGAGTACCGAGGAACGCCAGATACGCCAGCTCAAGCGCAAGACCCAGACGTCGTCGCCGTTCGTCGAGGGGCTGGCCGGAAGGCTTTTGCCCCGGCCGGACGAACTGCGCAGGCGCCTGCAACGCACCGGGCGGCCGATCTCGCTCGGCCGCTATTTCCTGATCTCGCTCGGCGTCGCCCTGGCGGTCGCGGTCATCTGCCGCATCACCATGCAGTTGCCGTGGTTCGTCCTCGCCGCTGCGGGTATCGTCGCCGGGATCGGCCTGCCGCACCTTGTCGTCGGCTGGCTGGTGGCCCGGCGCGACCGAAAGTTCACGGCCCTGTTTCCGGACGCCATCGACCTGATGGTCCGGGGGCTGCGGTCCGGCCTGCCGGTGACCGAGACCATCGCCGCCGCCGGGCGCGAGATGAGCGATCCGGTGGGACCGGAATTCCGCCGCATCGCCGATGCCGTGCGCCTCGGCCGCTCGCTCGAGGACGCGCTGTGGGACACCGCGAAGCGGATCGACACGGCGGAGTTCAAGTTCTTCGTCATCAGCCTGTCGGTGCAGAAGGAAACCGGCGGCAACCTGGCGGAAACGCTGGCCAACCTTTCCGAGATCCTGCGGCTGCGCAAGCAGATGCGCCTGAAGATCCGCGCCATGTCGTCGGAGGCGACGGCCAGCGCGATGATCCTGGGCTCGCTGCCGTTTCTGATGTTCGCCATCATCTGGTTCCTCAGCCCCAGCTACGAACAGGCGCTGTTCGCCGACATCCGGGGCCGCATCATACTCGGCGTCGCCGTCGGCCTGATGGGCATGGGTGCGCTGGTGATGCGCAAGATGGTGCGCTTCGAGATATGAGAACGCGCATGCGCCATCCTCATCCTTCGAGACGACCCTTCGGGTCTCCTCAGGATGAGGTATGTAACGATCACCTCATCCTGAGGAGCGGCGAAGCCGCATCTCGAAGGATGCGCGGCGGGAGGGCAGGCCGATGAGCTGGCTCACCAACCTGCTGCCGGGCATGGCACCCGAAACGCAGGCCGCCGTCCTGTCCGGCGCCGCCGTGATGATCGTGCTGTACGTCGTCGGCGCGTCGTTTCTGGTGCGCGATCCGATGGCGCCCCGCGCCAGGTCGCTGATGAAGCATCGCCGCGCCCTGCAGGCCGGTCTCGCGGTGACGAAAAAGAACCGCGCCCGGGCGATGCTGGAAAGCGGCGGCTGGATGCGCCGCATCGTCGAACGGCTCAACCTCATGCGCTCCAAGCATGCCGACCGGGTGCAACTGGCGCTGGCCCGTGCCGGGTGGCGTTCGCGCGATCACGTGGTGCTGTATCTGTTCGCCAAGACCGTGCTGCCGTTCTGTCTCGGCATTCTGGCCGTGGTCCTGCTGTTCGTGGTGCCGGTCGTCGATCTCGATTTCAACCTGCGCGCCCTGATCGCGCTCGCGCTCACGGTGGCCGGTGCCTATCTGCCGGACATCCTGATCCGCAACCAGCAGACCAAGCGCAAGCTGGCGCTGACGCGCGGGCTGCCCGACGCGCTCGATCTGCTGGTGATCTGCGCCGAGGCCGGGCTGTCGCTGGATGCGGCGCTGAAAAGGGTCGCCGACGAAATGGGCAAGGGCGCGCCGGAAATGGCCGACGAATTCCAGATGACGGCGATCGAGCTGAGTTACCTGCCGGACCGCCGTCAGGCGCTGGAGAATCTCAACAAGCGCATCGATCTGGCGTCGATCCGCGGTGTCGTCAACACGCTGACGCAGACCGAGAAATACGGCACGCCGCTGGCCCAGTCGCTACGCGTGCTGTCCGCCGAATTCAGAAACGAGCGCATGATGAAGGCCGAGGAAAAGGCCGCCAAGCTGCCGGCGACGCTGACCGTGCCGCTGATCATGTTCATCCTGCCGTCGTTGTTCGTGGTGCTTCTGGGGCCGGCGGTGCTGTCGACCCTCGACAACCTGATCAATATGGGGAAATGACGCGCCGTTCAGCGCAGCGCGCCGAACACGGCCTTGCTGCGCGCCTCCGGCGTCATTGCCCGCAGCCTGGCATAGAAGGCGAGGTTGTTGATGATCTCGGCTTCGCTGAGGTCCTGGGCGGCGATCTCGCGGGCCATGTCGTCGTTGCCGGCAAGGCCGTACACCAGCGCCAGGTTGTTGCGCGTGCGGCTTGCGGCGGCGGGATCGGCGGCGGCCCCCTTGAGCAGCGAGATCGCTTCGTCGAAATCGCCGCTGAGCGCCAGCGACAAACCGAGATTGTTCTTCAGCGCGATGTTGTCCGGCGTCTTTTCCAAAGCCGTGATGTAGCGTTCCTGGGCCTCGTCGTGGCGGCCGGTCAGGTCGAGCGCGATCCCGGCGCCGTTGTTCGCCGCCGCATCGCCGGGGGCCAGTTCGGCGGCACGCGCGAACGCCTGCAGCGCCTGTTCGTAAAAGCCTGCCTGCAGCGCGGTCTCGCCCAACCGCATCTGCGGCAGCGGCCAGTCGGCGCGCATTTCGGCGGCGCGGCTGTAAAGCTGCATGGCGTTGGCCAGGTCGCCGCCGCTGCGCGTGGTGTCGGCGACGCGGACAAGCTAGGCGGCACGGTTTTCGAGATTGTCCTGCTTGATCTCGCTCGAGGTCGGCACCATGCCGCTGCATCCGCCGAGCGCGGAAAGGCACAATATGAGGACGCCGGTCAATGCAGCCCTCGACGTAGCCGAATTGGCCGTTATGATTGTCGCCAATCTTAATAATGACGTTCGTTTCATGCCCATTCGGTCATAGGCTACAGGCATCGCGGACAGGGGGAAAGGGCGCACGTGTCCAGGGATTACATCGAACTGACGCTGTTGATCGAACGCCTGCACCGGCGCTTTCTGGATGTTCTCAGGGTCGAACTGAAGAATATCGGCGTGCGCGACATCAACGGCGTGCAGGCGCTGATGCTGACCAACATCGGCGACGGGGAAATCGTCATCCGCGACCTGATCGAGCGTGGGTATTACCAGGGCTCGAACGTTTCCTACAACATCAAGAAGCTGACCGATTACGGCTATCTGGCGCAGGAGCGCGCGCTGCACGACAAGCGCTCGATCACCGTCAAGCTGACCGACAAGGGCCGCAAGGTCGTCGTCGGCATCAAGGCGCTGGAAGAAAAGAACGGTATCAAATTCCAGGACGCCATCGGCAGCAGCGATTCCGTTGCCGAGGCGGCGAAGGTGCTGCGCAAGCTGGAACGCACCTGGGACGAATACATGAGATACGGAGACTGACTTAACTGGGTTTGTCGGGCCGCTTCGCGGGACCGGCCGAGGAAAATAGACATGCTGCTGGGATGCATTGCCGACGACTTCACCGGCGCCACTGATCTTGCCAACACCCTGGTCAAGGGGGGCATGAACACCGTGCAGAGCATCGGTGTACCGGGACAGGATCTGGACCTCGGCGAGACCGACGCCATCGTCATCGCGCTCAAGTCGCGGACCAATCCGGCCGCCGAGGCCGTCGCGGAATCGCTGCAGGCGCTGGCCTGGCTGCAGGCCAAGGGGGCGCAGCAGATTCTGTTCAAATACTGCTCGTCGTTCGATTCCACCGACGACGGCAACATCGGCCCGGTCGCCGACGCGCTGCTCGATGCGTTGCATGCGGATTTCACCATTGCCTGCCCGGCATTTCCGGAAACCGGCCGCTCGATCTACAAGGGATACCTGTTCGTCGGCGACGGGCTTTTGAACGAGTCGGGCATGGAGAACCACCCCCTCAACCCGATGACCGACGCCAATCTGGTCCGCGTCCTGCAGCGCCAGACCCCACACAAGGTCGGGCTGGTGGAGTACGCGACGGTCCGTACCGGCGCTGATGCCATCCGCGCCAAATTCGACGCGCTGCGCCTGGGCGGATATCGCCATGCCATCGTCGATGCCGTTTCCGACGCAGACCTGATGGAGATCGGCAGCGCGGCGTCCGGGCTGGCATTGATCACCGGCGGCTCGGGCATTGCCCTGGGCTTGCCGGAAAACTTCCGCCGTCAGGGAAATCTGAGCGGGCGTTACGCACCGGCTTTGCCGGGGATCAAGGGCCGCGCCGCGGTGATCGCCGGCAGCTGCTCGAAGATGACGCGCGCCCAGATCGAACACACACGCAAGATGTGGCCCAGCTTCAACGTCGATCCGCGCGCCATCGCCGGCGGCACCGATGTGGCGGCGGAGATCATCGCCTGGGCCGGGGCGCAGTCCGATGCAGCGCCGATCCTGATCTATTCCTCCGCCGACCCCGACGTGGTCCGCGACATCCAGAACGAGTTCGGCCGCGAACGTGCCGGCGAGATGGTGGAGGCGACCATGGGCGTGGTCGCGCGCGGTCTGCTGGGTATGGGCGTCAGCCGGCTGGTTGTCGCCGGCGGCGAAACGTCGGGCGCGGTGGTCAAGGCGCTCGACGTGCGCGCGCTCCGCATCGGCCCGGAAATCGATCCCGGTGTGCCGTGGACCGAGGCCATCGGCGGCGTGCCGCTGGCGCTGGCGCTCAAATCCGGTAACTTCGGCGCCGAGGATTTCTTCGAAAAGTCACTGGGAATGCTGCCGTGAACGAAACTCATGCGCGCGACGAGATCGCCCTGCTGGCGAAATCGATCTATGACCGGGGCCTGACCTTTGGCAGTTCCGGCAACATCAGCGTGCGTCTGGACGACGGCTGGCTGATGACGCCGACCGGCGTGTCCATGGGCGAGATCGATCCGGCACGGATCGCCCGGCTCGACGACAAGGGCCATCACGTTTCCGGCGACAAGCCGACCAAGGAAACCTTCCTGCACCTTGCCGTGTACGAGGAACGCGCATCCGCCGGGGCGGTCGTGCATCTGCATTCGACCCATTCCGTCGCCGTAAGCTGCCTCGCCGATGTCGATCCCGCGAACGTGCTGCCGCCGATCACGGCGTATTACGTGATGAAGATCGGCACCTTGCCGCTGGTGCCGTATTTCCCGCCGGGCGATGTCGATCTGGCGAAGGCCGTCCGCGAGATGGCGTCGGCGCATCACGCGGTGCTGCTTGCCAATCACGGGCCGGTCGTCGCCGGCAAGTCGCTCCGAGACGCCGTCTATGCGACCGAGGAGCTGGAGGAAACGGCCCGGCTGTTCTTGATGCTGAAAGACGCCAAAACCCGCTTCCTCAGCGATGAACAGGTGGCGGCGCTCAGGGACAAGTTCCCGACGTGAGCGCGACACGCGCCGACGTCGCCGTCATCGGCGGTGGCCTGCACGGGTGCTCGGCGGCGCTGCATCTGGCGCTACGCGGACAATCCGTCACCGTCATCGAGCCATACTATCCGGGACGCTTCGCATCCGGCGTCAATGCCGGCGGGGTGCGCAGGCTGGGCCGCCATCACGCCGAAATTCCGCTGGCCGAGGCATCGCTGGAAATCTGGAACGGCATCGCCTCGCTGGTTGACGACGATTGCGACTTCCATGCCTGCGGTCAGTTGAAAATCGCCGAAAGCGACGCCGACATGGAAAAGCTCGAAGCGCGGGCGAAGGAAGTCCGCGAGCTGGGCTACGACCACGAACAGCCCATCGGTCGGGAAAAGCTGCGCCGGATCGTCCCCGACGTGCATCCCCGTGCGGTCGGTGGCTTGTGGTGTGAAGGCGACGGCGCCGCCGATCCGATGCGCACCACGCAGGCGTTTTATGCCAAGGCGAAATCACTGGGAGTCCATTTTCGGTTCGGCGAGAAGGTAACCGGACTGATGTTCCGGGCCGGCACGTGGCATATCGACACCGACAAAGGGACCGTCGAAAGCACCAAGGTACTGAACTGCGCCGGCGCCTGGGGCGACGTCATCGCCGCCATGATGGGCGACACGGTCGAAATGCAGACGCACGCCCTGACGATGATGGTCACCGAGCGGGTGAAACCTTTCCTGACGCCGGTCTGCGGTCTGGCGTCGCGCAAGCTGTCGTTCAAGCAGACCAGCGCCGGGACGCTGCTGATCGGCGGTGCGCATCTGGGATATGCCGAGCGCGACAGCGGCGTGGCGGAACCCGACCCGGTGAAGATGGGCATTTCCGCGGCGACGGTATCGGATGCTTTTCCGCTGGTGCGCAATGTCCGCGTGGCGCGGTGCTGGGCCGGGCTGGAAGGGGTCACGCCCGACGGCATTCCGGTGATCGGTCCCTCGGCGGCGGCGGACAACGCCTTTCACGCCTTCGGCTTTTCGGCGCACGGTTTCCAGTTGGGGCCTGTCGTCGGGCGGGTCATGGCGGAACTGATCGTCGACGGGCAGAGCAACATGCCGCTGTCCGCTTTCGCCGCCGACCGCTTTGAAAAGGCGTCGGCTGCATAGCGGATCGGCCGCCGGTATCAACCGCAGTTGGCGCAAAGCGCAAATAGACGGTAAGAATAATAAAGGTTTTCCGGCCTGTATGACGAAATGTTGCCGCAGACCGGATACACAACGGAAGAAATCTGATGGCTGACGACCCGTCTGAATGGCTTGCGGCAGATGCCGTTGCCCGTAAAGGCAAAACGCATGCGCTGCTGCTCGCCGGCATTGCCGCCATCGGACTTGCCATCACGCTGATCCTTGCAACCAGCGTGCTGGAAACGGTGCGCCAGACGAAATATGCCGAGATGCAAAGCCGGGTTACCGATCTCGTCGGCCGCGCCGAGACCGAATTCAAGTTGCAGATGGCTTCGCTGTACGCGATCCGCGCGCTGATGGACACCCGTGACGTCGTTACCCGCGAGGAATTCACGGCCTATGCCGCGAACCTGCGCACCGTCGATGCGGGTGTCGTCGCCTACGGCTGGGCGCCAAGGCTGAACATGCCCGGCGCGGTTCCCGGACAGCCGGCGGAAACCGGCACCATGATCCCGGTCGAACTTCTGCAACCGCCGACACAGGTGCACTCCCTGCTCGGCGTGGATTTGCTCGAGGATGCCTATATCCGCGAGGCGTTGCACGGCAGCATCGATTATGACGAGATCCGGATCAGCGAGCCGCTGTCGCTGGGTTCAACGGAAGGTAATAATGCCCATGCTCGGAGTTTCGCCCTGGCGATGTACCCGCTGTACGTACAGGGCAGACCGAATTTCATGCTCGAGCAGCGGCGGCAGAACGCAAGGGGTGTCGTCTTCGCCGTTCTCGATATCAGGGACACGATCGGTTTCGTCATCGATTCCAGCTCGTTCTCGGAAGTGATCGCCGCCGGCCATCTCGGCATCGAGGTCGTCGATCAGGGGAATGCAGGCGTGGGCGTGCCGATATACCGGTCAGGCGATTTCGCGGGACTTCTCAAAGTCGGGGAAAGCGGATTGCTGAACAAGACGCTGACGAGCGAGCGCAATCTCAGGATCGCACAGCGTAACTTGAAAATCCGCTTCACCGTCGATGTCACCGGATTGGGCAATGCGCCGTATTTCGCGGCGTCCCTGGTGCTGGCCATCGGCCTGATCCTGACCCTGGCGGCGCTGGCCTATGCGTGGTCCAGGATGAATTACGAAAAGCGCGTCGGCGAGATGGTCCGCGAACGGACCAAGGCGCTCAGGGAAAGCGAGGAGCGGCTGCAGGACATGGCCGATATGTCGGCCGACTGGTTCTGGGAAATGGACAGCGAACTGCGCTTTACCTATTTGTCGGAACGCTTTGAACAGGTGACCGGCATGAGCCGGCAGACGTTCCTCGGGCGCACCCGGGCGGAGGCCGCCGGGGTGCAGAATTTCGATACGGACCCTCTCTGGCGCCGGCATCTCGAGGATATCGAGGCGCGCAAGCCGTTTCACGATTTCCGCTACAACGTGCCGCACGCCGGCGGCCGCGAGGAATATTTCTCGATCAGCGGCAAGCCGGTGTTCGGCGAGGACGGTACGTTCCGCGGCTACCGCGGCACGGGCCGCGACGTCACAGAAGAGGAAGCCCAGCAGCGACGGCTCCGCGACAGCGAGGCACGCCTGCACCGCAACGTGCAGCAGCTTGAAATGTCGCGCCAGCATCTGGAGGAAAGCACCGCCAGTATGGCCGAAATGGCGGAACGCTATGCCATCGAAAAAGACCGCGCCGAGGCGTCGGAACGCTCGAAGTCGGAATTCCACGCTTCCATGAGCCATGAAATTCGCACCCCGATGACCGGCGTCATGGGCTTTGCCGACATGCTGCTCGACAGCAGCCTGGCGCCCGAGGACCGCGAGAAGGTCATCAAGATCAAGGGCGCGACGCAGTCGCTGCTGACCATCATCAACGATATCCTCGATCTGTCGAAGCTCGACGCCGGGCGGCTCAGCATCGAGCAACTGGATTTCAACATCAAAACCACCGTCGAGGAGGTTCTGGATCTCGTCCGTGAACGCGCGCGCTTCAAGAAGCTGGCACTGAACGTCGATTTTCAGCCCGGCATGGAGATCGGCATGCACGGCGATCCGACCCGGTTCCGCCAGATCCTGATCAACCTCGTCGGCAATGCCGTCAAGTTCACCAACGCCGGCAGCGTCACTATAAAGGCGCGGCTGAGCGGCACCGCGCCTGACCAGACCGTCGAGTTTCGGGTCATCGATACCGGGATCGGCATCTCCGAGGAGAACCGCAAAAAGCTGTTTTCCGATTTTTCCCAGGCCGACGCCTCGATCTCCAGACATTACGAGGGTACCGGCCTCGGACTTTCGATCTCGAAGCGTCTGGTCGAGCTGATGGGCGGAAAAATCTGGGTCGAGAGCAAGGAAGGCGAGGGCAGCCAGTTCTGTTTCACGCTGCCGTTCAGGAAGGCGGCGAGCGATGTCACCAAAATGGCACGCCAGCATCTCGCCGAACATTTCAAGACGACACGGCCGCTGCATATTCTGGTCGCCGAGGACAACAAGCTGAACCAGCGCATCATCGTGGCGACGCTGGACAAATTCGGCCACGAGGCAAGCGTCGTCGAAAACGGCGAGCAGGCGGTCAGCCAGCTCGACAAGGGGGACTATGACTTGATCCTGATGGATATCCGCATGCCGGAAATGAGCGGCCCGGACGCGACACGGATTATTCGCGCCCGTTCCGATGCGCTGGCGAAAATACCGATCATCGCGCTCACCGCCGATGCCATGGAGGAACATATCCGCGGCTATATCGAGGCCGGCATGAATGCCTGCGTGACCAAGCCGATCGATCGGTCGGCGCTGGTCCTGACCATCAACGAGGTGCTCGGCGAGGACATCCACGTACCGATGAGCGAGGCCGAACTGGCGCGTGTCGGCTACGCCCTGCCGACCGACGAGGATGCCAAGGCGGGCGCCACCGGCGAACAGGCGGAAGTGATCAGCGTCGCCGATTTCCTCAGACAGCTCGAAGACGTCGCCAGTGAAATCGAACGCGATAAAAGGGCCAAGCCATGAGGATACTGTCATGAGAATCATGCCCGACGTCATCCGCGACCAAAACCTGCTGGTGGCCAGCCCGGAAGACAACGCCCGTCACGTGGCGAAGGCCATGGTGGAACGGCGTATCTCGTCGATCCTGGTGCTCGACGATGCCGGCAAGCTGGTCGGCATAATCACCGAACGCGATTTCACGCGCAGTTTCGCCGCCGGCACCGCCGATGCCGACAAAACCACGGCGGGCGACATCATGACCCGCGAGGTCGAGACCCTGTCCCCCGAGGATTCCGCGTTTTCCGCGCTGGAACTGATGTAACTCAGGAACTTCCGGCACCTGCCGGTGGTCGATGGCGACGGGCGGCCGCTGGGTATCGTTTCGATCCGCGATCTGTATGCCGTGGTCAACCGGGAATCCCGCGCGCTGCTGGCGAAGACCCAGGCCTACATGTTCGACGACCGCTACAATCCGGATATGTGACGCGGCTGCGGTTCAGACTTTCGGCCGGCCGCCGGCCATGTCGTAGTCGCGAATCACGCCGGCGATGCGGATTCGGTAATCCCTGAAAATGCCGTCCCGGCCCTGGCGCTGTGCATCGCCGTGTCCGGCATGTGCGTACCAGGCATTCATCGCCGCCTCGTCGCGCCAGAAGGAGAGCGAGAGATACTTGCCGGGCTCGGTGACGCTCTCGAAACGTTCCACGGAAATGAAGCCGTCGGCTTTTTCCAGTTCCGGCTTCAACTTCATGGCGAGCGAGAAATAATCATCGGCGCGGCCGTCCGCCGGCCAGACCTCGAAGATGGTCACGAACATGATGGCCTCCCCCGGTTATTTGCCCTTGAACGCGGGTTTCCGTTTTTCGTTGAAGGCGGCGACCCCTTCCAGCCGGTCCTCGGAGTCGATGACCCGCTGGTAGCAGGCGATTTCCACGTCGTAGCCGGTCTTGATGTCCGTCGACTGCGCGGCGCCGATGGCGGTCTTCGCCTGGCGGATCGCGATCGGCGCGTTGGCGGCAATCGCCGATGCCGTTTCCAGCGCCTCGTCCATCAACTTGTCGGGATCGCAGAGGCGATTGACCAGCCCCCACTGGAGCGCCTGTTCGGCGTCGAACGGCTTGCCCGACAGGATCACTTCCCTGGCCCGGCGCACGCCGATGGCGCGCGGCAGGTGCTGCGTACCCGACGCGCCCGGCATGATGCCGATGGTCACTTCGGTAAAGGCGAAGCGCGCGTGCGGCACGGCATACAGGAAATCGGCGTTCAGCGCGATTTCCAGTCCGCCCGCATAGGCCGCGCCGTTGACGGCACCGATCACCGGCACCGGGCAGTCCATCATGGCGCGGATCATCTGCTCGAACAGCGCGTGCTGCTGGCGCCAGGTGTCGTCGCTCATGCCATTGCGTTCCTTGAGATCGGCACCGGCGCAGAACGCCCTGTCGCCGCTGCCGGTCAGCACCACGGCGCGGCATTGCGACGGATCGCGGTACAGCGCCGTCCACAGTTCCAGAAGCTCGGCGCCCATGGCGGTGTTGAAGGCGTTTCTGACATCGGGCCGGTTCAGCGTCACGACCATCACGTGATCGGCGAGGCGGCTGATGTCCAAGGTTTCGACTGGCATGCTGTCGACGTGTGTCACGTTTCCCCCCGTGCAGGTTGCAGGCTGCGTGACGTCAGGCGGCGATTTCCAGCTCGAGATCTCGCCACACTGCCGTCAGCGCCGTCACCAGTTGATCCATCAGCCCGTCGTCGTGCAGCGGCGTCGGCGTGATGCGCAGCCGTTCCGTGCCCTTGGGCACGGTCGGATAGTTGATCGGCTGGATATAGACGCCGTGCCGTTCCAGCAGGATATCGGTGGCTTCCTTGCACAGCACCGGATCGCCGACGAACACCGGCACGATGTGGGTGTCGGACGGCATCACCGGCAGGCCGGCCTGAAGCAGCTTGCGCTTCAGCGTGGCGGCGCGTTCCTGGTGACGGACACGCAGCTCGTTGTGGGCGCGGACGTACTTGACGTTTTCCAGCGCCGCGGCAACCACCGGCGGCGCCGTGGTGGTGGTGAAGATGAAGCCGCTGGCGGTCAGCCGGATGGCGTCGATCAACGATGCCGAGCCGGTGATATAGCCGCCCATGGTGCCGAATGCCTTGGCCAGGGTGCCTTCGATGACGGTGACCCGGGACGCCACGCCGTCGCGTTCGGAAATGCCGCCGCCGGTTTCCCCGTACAGGCCGACCGCGTGCACTTCGTCGAGATAGGTGATGGCGCCGTAGGTATCGGCGAGGTCGCAGATCTTTTCGATGGGCGCGACGTCGCCGTCCATGGAATAGACGCTTTCGAAGACGATCAGCTTGGGCACGCCTGGCGGTGCCTGGCGCAGCAGTTCCTCGAGGTGCTGGACATCGTTATGGCGAAAGATGCGTTTTTCCGCGCCCGAGTGGCGCACGCCGTCGATCATCGAGGCGTGGTTCATGGCATCGGAAAAGATGATGCAGCCGGGCAGCATTTTCGCCAGCGTCGAGATCGCCGCGTCGTTGGATACGAACCCGGACGTGAACAGCAGCGCCGCTTCCTTGCTGTGCAGATCGGCCAGTTCGCGTTCCAGAAGCACATGCAGGTGCGTCGTCCCGGAAATGTTCCGCGTGCCGCCGGAGCCGACGCCATAGGTTTCGGCGGCGGCGCGCGCGGCATCGATCGCCGCCGGGTTCTGACCCATGCCCAGATAATCGTTGGAACACCAGATCACCACCGGGTGCTCGGCGCCGTCGCGGTGGTTGGTGGCGTGGGGGAAATTTCCCGCCTTGCGCGCGAGATCGGCGAAGACGCGGTAGCGGCCCTCGTTGCTGACCCCGTCGACAACGTCGCGAAAGCGTTGTTCGTAGTCCATCGGTCGTTGTTCCCAGCGGTTACAGAGGCGGTATTCGAGCCAAAATCATATCCGTCGGCGCCAGCATCGCCATGACATATATCAAGCGCACTTTAGTCACCGGGGTGCGTATCGACAAGTCCGCGACGAACTGCCGGGATGCGTTGAATTTCCGGGGCACGGATGTACTCTCGACACGCACACGGAGGAAATAATGGATTTCGAATACACCGAAGAACAGCGGATGTTCATGGATGCCGTCGACGGCTTTGCCGAGCGTCATCTTGCCGCCAACGCCCTGGCCCGGGCGCATGCCCAGGGCTTTCCCAGGGATGTCGCAAAAATGCTCTCCGAGCAGGGCCTGCTCGGCATCACCATGCGCGAGGAGGACGGCGGCCAGGGCGGCTCGCTGACCGACGCCGTGATCGCCATCCAGACCATCGCCAAGCATTGCCCGCGCAGTGCCGACGTGGTGCAGGCCGGCAACTTCGGCGCCGTCCGCGTGCTTGCCGAATACGGCACCGACGACCAGAAGGCACGCTACCTGGCACCGATCCTGGCCGGGGAGAAGGTGATCTCCGTCGCCATGTCGGAACCGGAAGCCGGCTCGGCGCTGACGGACCTGAAAACCGCCGCGACGCCGGCCGCCGATGGCGGCGTGCACCTGAACGGCACCAAGGTGTTTTCCACGCACAGCCCGGAGGCCGATCTGTTTCTGGTCTATTGCCGCTACGGCCCCGGCGTCGGTGGCATCGGCTCGGTACTGGTCGAACCCGATACCAAGGGTGTCAGCCGCGGCCAGCCGGTGATGTATCTGGGCGGCGAGGAATGGTGTCAGATCTATTTCGAAAACGCCTACGTGCCGCCGGAAAACGTGCTGCTCCGCGAGGGCGGTTTCAAACAGCAGATCGCCGGTTTCAACGTCGAACGGCTGGGCAATTCGTCGCGCGCCGTGGCGCTCGGCCGCTACGCCTTCGAAATGGCGCGCAGGCACGCGATGGAACGCGAACAGTTCGGGCGGCCGCTGTGCGAGTTCCAGGGCCTGCAGTGGAAATTCGCGGAGATGAAGCTGAAACTGGAATCCGCGCAGCTATTGCTGATGCGCGCCGCCACCAAGGCCGACGCCGGATTTCCGTCCGCCGATGACACGGCGCTGGCCAAGCTGGCCTGCAACCGCGCCGGTCACGAAGTCGCCAGCGAGGCGATGCAGATCATGGGCGCGGCGGGGTATTCGCAGGACTGCCTGATCGAATACTGCTTCCGCCGCACGCGCGGCTGGATGATCGCCGGCGGCTCGTCGGAAATGATGATGAACCGGATTGCCGAAGGCATCTTCGAGCGCCGCTTCTCGCAACGTCCGCCCAAAGCATCATGAGCGATCTTGTCCAGGCATTGCTGACGCCGCGTGGCGTGGCGCTGATCGGTGCTTCCGCCGACCCGAGGAAGAACACCGGCCGCCCGCAGCGCTATCTGGCGCAGCACGGCTATCAGGGCGCGGTTTATCCGGTCAACCCGGGCCGTGACGAGGTGCAGGGGCTGCGCGCCTATAAAAGTGCCGCCGACATCGACGGGCCGTGCGATCAGGCGTTCATCATGGTCCCGTCGGAAAACGTCATCGAAGCGGTTGAGCAGTGCGGGCGCGTCGGCGTCAAGGTGGCGACCATCTATTCCGACGGCTTCGCCGAAACCGGCCCGGCCGGACAGGCCCGCCAGGACGAACTGCTGGCGGTGGCGGCACGGGCAGGGGTGCGTATCCTCGGCCCCAACAGCATGGGCGTGATCTGCCCGGCCAGCCGGCTGACCCTGTCGGTCAACGCGGTGCTGGAAATGACCGATATCCCCGTCGGCCGCATCGGTCTGGTGTCGCAGTCGGGCACCATCCTCGGCACCCTGCTGTCGCGGGGTGCGGCGCGGGGCATCGGCTTTTCGCGCATGCTCTCGGTCGGTAACGAGGCCGATATCGGCGTCGGCGAACTGGTCGACGTGCTGGTCGACGATCCCGACACCGATGCCATCCTTTTGTTCCTCGAAGCGCTTCGCGATGCGCCGGTGCTGGCGAAAGCCGCGCGCCGCGCCTATGCCGCCGGCAAGCCGGTGATCGCCTACAAGCTCGGCCGTTCGCAGGCCGGTCAGGCGGTGGCGCTGTCGCATTCCGGCGCGCTCGCCGGCGAGGACAAGGCCGTCGATGCGTTCTTCCGCGCGGGCGGCATCGTGCGCGTCGAAACCCTGGAGACGCTGTTCGAGATGCCGTCGCTGATGCTGGGTCAGAAACCGCCGCAGGGCACGCGCGTCGGCGTCATGACGACGACCGGCGGCGGCGCGTCGACGGTGGTCGACCGGCTCGGCGTAGCCGGGCTGAACGTGGTGCCGGCACCGGAAGCTGTGCATGAACGGCTTCGGGATTTCAATCTGACCATCGGCCGCGGCCCGCTGATCGATCTGACCATGGCCGGTACGCGCGAAGGCGTGTATGGCGCGGCGCTGGCGGCGCTGCTCGAAAGCGATGCCTGCGACGCGGTGGTCTGTGTCGTCGGCTCGTCGGCGCAGTTCCACCCGGAACTGGCGGTGGCGCCGATCGTCGAGACCGGCGGCAAGGCGAAGCTGCCGGTGTGCGCCTTCATGGTGCCGCAGGCGGATGCCTCGCTCAGGCTGCTGGCCGACGCCGGGATCGCCGCGTTCCGCACCCCCGAAGCCTGCGCCGATGCGATGCGCGCGTTCTTTCAGTGGCGGGCGCCGAGTGCAACAGCCGATCCTTCGAGACAGGCCTTCGGCCTTCCTCAGGATGAGGGGAAACAACAAGACAAGCCTCATCCTGAGGAGGCCAGAAGCGCCGTCTCGAAGGATGAGGCGGAATCGCTGGCGGTCTTCCAAAGCCTCGGCGTTCCCGTTGCCAGGCATGCGGTGATCAGCGCGGCGTCGGACAGTCACGGACTCAACTACCCGCTGGCGGTCAAGGCACTGTCGGCGGATCTGCCGCACAAGACCGATGCCGGTGCGGTCAGGCTCGGCATCGGTTCGGATATGGAACTGGCGCAGGCCATCGATGTCATCCGCGCCAGTGTCGCGGCCCACAAGCCGGGCCTGACGCTGGATCGGTTCCTGGTCGAGGAAATGGTGCGCGGCGTCGGCGAAGTGCTGATCGGTTTCCGCATGGACCCGCAGGTCGGCCCCGTCGTCGTGCTGTCGCCGGGCGGCATCCTGGCCGAGGTCTATGGCGACAGCGCCATCCGCATGGCGCCGGTCAGCCTGGACGAGGCCCGCGCCATGATTGACGAGGTCAAGGGACTGGCGCCGCTGCGCGGATACCGCAATCTGCCGAAGGGCGATCTCGCCGCGCTGGCCGACGCCATCGTCAAGATCTCGTCACTTGCAGAAATTGAAAATCCGCCGCTGGATGCCGAAATCAATCCGATGATCGTCGGCGCCGAAGGCGCGGGGGTGTGCGCCGTCGACGGTCTGGTGATCGTGGCGGAATAGGATTTGCTTCATCCTTCGAGACGGCGCTTCGCGCCTCCTCAGGATGAGGTGTAAATAAAAATCCTCATCCTGAGGAACGAGCGCAGCGAGTGTCTCGAAGGATGAGGCAGGGGAGATGGAAGCAACATGAAGCGTGTCGTCATCGTCATCTGCGACGGGCTCCGGTCCGACATGGTCGGCCTTGAGCACACGCCGAACCTGATGCGCATCGCCGGAGCGGGGACGCGGTGCCTCGATCACGCCGGGGTCTTTCCGTCGACGACGCGGACCACGGCGGCGGCCATCGCGACGGGCTGCCTGCCCGGACGCAACGGGCTGCAGGGCAATGCCGTGGCGCTCGATCACGGCGACGGCCTCAAGGTCCATTCCGTCGGCCCGCCCGGTTTTCGCGACAAGATGCATGCCGCCAAGGGCCGCACCCTGAAGGTTGCGACCATGTCGGAGCGGGTGAAGGATCATGGCGGCGCGGTCATCTATGCCAATGCCTCGCCGGGGGCGGGGATATTTCTCGACCCCGACGGGCATGGGCACATGATCCACCGCGATGTCGGCTACGGGCCGGGGCGGGTCAGCCTGGCACCGCACGGGACCGGCCACGATGCCGCCGGTGACGCGGCACTGGCCGGACGCTTCATCGACGAGGTGCTGCATGAGCGCAAGCCGGCGTTGTCGCTTTTGTGGATGTGCGAACCGGATCACACACAACACAGCGTGCCGCTCGGCTCGCCCGCGCACATCGACGTGGTGCGCGCCGCCGATGCCCAGGCGGGCCGGGTCTTCGACAACATCCGTGCCGGCATCGACAGCGGCGAGGTGCTGTTCATCGCCGCGTCCGATCACGGCCACGAGACGATCCGCGAAATCGTCGATCTGGAAGAACTGCTGATCGAAGCCGGACTGAAGGACGCCCCCGGCTCAAGCGACGTCGCCATCGCCCCGCAGGGCTTGAGCGCGACCATTTATCTGAGCACGGCAGCGAAGGGCCGGCGCGATGCCATCGCCGATCATCTGCGCGGCGATGAGCGCATCGGCGGTGTTTACGCCGGGGCGGAAATGGCGGCGCTGGGGCTGGACCCGGATGACGGCATCGACATCGTCGTCGTCGGCAAGGCCAGCGAAGAACCCGGCGAGGGCGGTCTGCCCGGCAGCAGCACCGCCTTTCAGGGTGATATGAAAATCTCCAACAACGTCGGCTGCGGCCAGCACGGCGGTCTCGGCAAGTACGAACAAAGCCCGTTCCTGATCCTCGCCGGGGCCGGGTTCGCCGCCGGCAGTACCGTAGCGGAACGCACGTCCGCCGTCGACATCGCGCCCACCGCCATGCGGCATCTCGGTCTCGATGCGGACGGCATGGACGGCCGGGCGCTGCAACGGTGAGCGATCATCCCGGCAATCCCTGGCTCAGCCGGCTGCCGGCGCTGATCCTGTCGCACGTCGTCGGCACCACCAACGTGGTGTCGGTGATGGCCATGGCGCCGGTGATCTCGGCGGACCTGAACCTCAGCGCCGCCGAGTTCGGGGCCTTCGTCTCGGCATATTACGCGGCGCAGGCGGCGGGTTCGATGCCGGCCGGGGCCATCACCGACCGTTTCGGCGTCGGGCGCACGCTGGTTCTGGCGCATTGCATGATGGCGATCGCCGCCGTCACCCTGGCGCTGGCAGTCGGCTATGCGCAATGCCTGGGGGCGATGTTCCTGATGGGGCTCGGCTATTGCCTGAACAATCCGTCGACGGCGCGCGGCGTGCTTGACTGGTTCCCCAAGGAGCGGCGCGGCACGGCGATGGGCCTGAAACAGGTCGGCGTCCCCATCGGCGGCGTCATCGCGGCGGGCAACGGCGCGCTGGCGGCATATGTGAATTGGCAGCTGATCATGTGGGGCGTGGCGGCGTTCATGGTGCTGAACGGTCTATACTGCCTGGTTCTGGTGCGGTTTCACGTCGAACTGCCGCCCGAGCAGCGCAGGAACATCTTCGCCAATCTGGGCGATGTATTGCGCGACCGGAACTTCAATGTCTATGCCTTCGTCAACGGCCTGCTGAATGCCGGGCAGACCAATTTCTTCGGCTTCCTGACCCTGTTCCTGACTTCGGTCGCCAAGGCCAGCCAGGAAGTCGCCGGCATGTCCATCGGTCTGGCGCAGACCACCAGCGCGCTGGCGCGGATCTGTTGGGGCGTGGTCTCGGACCGCTATTACGTCGGCCGCCGTGCGGCACTGGTGGCGTGGATCTGCGGCGCGGCGGCGCTGTTCCTGGCGGCGATGGCGTTCATCGGGCCGGGGCCGGGACTGTACGTCGGCATCGGACTGGCAATGGCGCTCGGCATCACCATCGCCTCGTTCGCGCCGGTGGCGCAGGCCATCGTCGTGGAATCCGTCGAGCCGCGCCTTGCCGGCTCCGCCATCGGCGTCAACATGGTCGGCGTGCACATCGGCGGCATGCTGGGGCCGGTGATGTTCGGCTGGGTCGTCGACAACTGGGGCGGCTTCGACGCGGCATGGCTGGTCACCGCCGGCGTCGTCGCCATCGGCACGGTGCTGCTGGTGTTCTGCTTCAAGGAAGGGGGGCGCGGTGCCGCCTGACGACAACGTGCCTGCCCCCGAAACCGCGCCGATACCGCAGGGATTCAATCCCTGGCGGGTGCGGATTTTCCTGCTCGGCCTGGTCCACACCGTGGGCACGTCCTGCTATCTGTCGATCATGGCGATGGGGCCGCTGATCCGCGAGGATCTGCAGATCACGGCGGCGGAATTCGGCATGTTCATGTCGGTGGTGTTCGGCGCCCAGCTCATCTCGGCAATGCCGAGCGGCGCACTCACCGACCGCATGGGCGTCGGCTGGACCCTGTTCGGCGCGATGCTGATGATGAGTGGCGGGACCGTGCTGTTCGCGATTGCGCCGACGTTCTATCCGGCGCTGGGGGCGGCGTTCCTGATCGGACTCGGATACTCGGTGGTCAATCCGGCGACGGCGAAGGGCGTGATGCGCTGGTTCCCGCCGGCCTGGACCGGCACCGCGATGGGGCTGAAGCAGCTCGGCGTGCCGCTGGGCGGCGTGATCGGCGCCGGGGGCGGCGTGCTGGCGGCGTATACCGACTGGCGCAACGTGCTCTGGATCGCCGTCGCCATGACCTTCGTGACGGCGCTGATGTGGCTGCCGCTGACGCGCAGGCCGCGCGCCGGCGAAGGCGGGCTCAGGCGCATCATTGCCGATCTCAGGACCGTGGTGACCAACCGCAGCATGAACGTGATCTGCATCTCGGCGATTCTTTTCAATACCGGTCAGTCGAGCCTGTTCACCTACATGGCGCTGTTCCTGAAAGATGCGGCGCAGGCCAGCCAGCCGGTGGCGGCGATGGGCGTCGCCTTCGCCCAGGGGGCGAGCGCCTTCGGGCGGGTCGGTTTTCCGTATATCTCGGACGTGTTCCTGAAAGGCCGCCGCAAGGGCATCACGGTCGCCATCGTCGCGTCGAGCTTCGTCGTCTGTCTGGCGACGCTGTGGGTCAACGAAGCCTGGTCGCACTGGGCGCTGATGCTGATGGCCGCGGTGATGGGGCTGTCGATGGCGTCCTACGCGGCGCTGGTCTTGTCGATGACGGCGGAAACGGTGCCGCCGGCGCTGATCGGCTCGGGCATCGGCTACAACGCCGTTGCGTGGTCGATCGGCGGCATGGCCGGCCCGCCGATCTTCGGGCTGATCCTCGACATGACCGGCAACGCCTACGGCCTCGCGTGGACCGCCGTCGGCGCCATCATGCTCTGCGGCGCCATGTTCATGGCGTGGCAGTTCCGGGAGGCGAAGTAGAGATCGGAAGCGGGCTGTGCGTGCTACTGCAACAGGTCGACCTTGACGATGGACTTGTCGGCGATCAGGTCCTTCACGGCGGCGTCGTAGGCTTTGTAGTGCGGAGTCTCGCGGTGATAGTCGAGGCTCGCGGCCTCGGTATAGACCTCGAAGAAATGGATCGTCTGCGGATCGTCCTGATTGCGCATGACGCGGAACATGTGGCAGTTCGGCTCGTCACGCACCGCGGCCGTCGCGTTGACGTGGGCGTGGGCGAGAAAATCGTCGACCTTGCCGTCCTTGATCTTGACGGTGACGAAGATGGCGAATTTGCTCACGGGAAACCTCCTCTGGATTTTATATGCTCTGAAACCAATGTAATGACGATGGACCCTCCGCCCAAGACTTCGTAGAGTTCGCCGTCAAAAAAATATCATTTCTTTTCCGGAGCACCCGAAAATGACCGACCCCGATATCGTCAGATGCGCCGACATCTGCGACGAAGACCCCGCCGCCCAGATCGTCGAGCTGATGTTCCACGACTTCGCAAAGCGCCGCTGCTTTCACGGCGAGGCGGTGACGTTCTCGACCTATGAGGACAACAAGGGCATCCTCGACATCATCCGCCGCGGCGGCAAGGGCAAGGTGCTGGTCATCGACGGGCGCGGTTCGATGCGCCGCGCGCTGTGCGGCGGCAACATCGCCACCGAAGCCTGTGAACAGGGCTGGGAAGGCATGGTCTTCAACGCCGCCGTCCGCGACGTGCACGAATTCGCAGAGCTGGATTTCGGCGTCAAGGCGCTGAAGAGCACGGCGATGCGCCCGCGCACCGACGGCATCGGCAAGGCCGACGTCGAACTGCGCTTCGGCGGCGCCGTCATCAATCCGGGCGATTACATTTATGCCGATCTGGATTGCGTCATCGTCTGCAAGCAACCGCGACACTAGAACGAGCCGGGGGAGGAAACATCATGGCCGACAATAAAGACAACGACGATCTGGGTAAGCAGTTTCCAGTGCTGCACAAGTTCGTGCCGGCGGCACGCGCCAAGCTGGACGACGGCGCCTGGGATTACCTGATCGGCGGCGCCGAGACAGAAACCACGCAGAAGCGCAACCGCATGGCGCTGGACCGGCTGGCGTTCCGCCCGCGCGTCATGTGCGACGTCACCGAGCTCAGCTCGCGCGTGCAGTTCCTCGGCCGCGACCTGCGGCTGCCGGTGGTGCTGGCGCCGATCGGCTCGTTGCAGCAGCTTTCCGAAACCGGCGGGGCAGGGGTGTCGCAGGCGGCCGGCCAGTTCGGCTGCGTGCACATGCTGAGTTCGGTCTGCAAGCCGGGCCTGGAAGCGGTCGCCGACGCCGCCCCCGACGCGGCACGGATTTTCCAGCTCTACGTGCGCGGCGACGCGGCGTGGATCGACGATCATATCGACCGCGCCATCGACAAGGGCTACATGGCGTTCTGCTTCACCATCGATCTGGACTATTACGGGCGCCGCGAACGCGACAAGGCCAAGGGCTTCCTGTCGGTCAGCCGCCAGACCCAGGCGGTCGGCGAGGAATACCAGCGTTCATTCTGCTGGGACGACTTCAAGCGCATCCGCGACAAGTACGACATTCCGCTGATCCTCAAGGGCATCGCCACCGCCGAGGACGCGGAGATCGCCGTCCGCGAGGGCTGCGACGTCATCTATGTTTCGAACCACGGCGGCCGTCAGCTCGACCACGGGCGCGGCGGGGCCGCCGTGCTGCCGGAGGTCGTCGAGGCCGTCGACGGGCGGGCGCGGATCATTCTCGACGGCGGCATCATGCGCGGTGCCGATATCGTTAAGGCGATCGCGCTCGGCGCCGATGCGGTCGGCATCGGCCGCCTGCAGGGCCTCTCCTTCGCCGCCGCCGGCACGCCCGGCGTGGTGCGCATGCTGGACCTTCTCGAAGAGGAAGTGCGGGTCTGCCTCGGCAACCTCGGCGTACTGGGCTACGGCGATCTGACGCCGGCGCACCTGTTCGAGGAGCCGGACACGGTGAACGCGCCGCACGCCCTGTCGGCGTTCCCGCTGCTCGAACTGGGGTATTGAGAAAGTCCGGAGAAAGTCCCTCGTCCTTCGAGACACGCGCGGTGCCCGTTCCTCAGGATGAGGGGCTTTCATTTCGCCTCACCCTGAGGAGGCCCCATCGTTAAGATGGGGCCGTCTCGAAGGGGAGGCATATAGATCAGCACTTCTCGCGGATGTAGTCGTAGATGCGCGAGATGTCGCTTCCCGGCTTCAGGGCATCGCAGCCGTTCCACACCGAGGCGACGACGGAAGCCACCGTCACCGGCGTACCGGCGGCCTTGGCTTCCTTGACGAACAGGTTCATGTCCTTCGATTGCAGCTTGGTCGCGAAGCCGCAGTCGTAGGTCCCGGTCAGGATGCGTTTCGGGAACTTGTCCATGGTCGCGGTGTTGCGCCCGGTCGAGACGTTGACCGCATCCAGGATCGTCTTCATCTCGACGCCCTGCGACATGCCGTAGGTAATCGCTTCGGACGACGCCGCGAAAGCGACCGCCGACAGGTAGTTGTTGAGGATCTTCACGGCCTGTCCCTGGCCGGCGCTTTCGCCGCAGTGCACGACATTGCCGGTGAAGCTTCCGAACACGTCCATGTGCGAGTCGATGACGGCTTTCGGGCCGCCGCACATGATGGTGATGGTGCCGGCGGCGGCACCGGCCTGTCCGCCGGACACCGGCGCGTCGATGTAGGTCACGCCGGCGGCCTTGAGGATTGCCTCGGCTTCGCGCGCGGCTTCCGGACCGATCGTCGACAGATCGACGATGACGCTCGCCTTGCGGCCTTCGGCGGCGGCGATTTCCTTGGCCAGCGCGATCGAGACGGGGCCGTCCGGGACCGACATGAAGACCGTGTCGGCGCTCGACAGCACGTCACCCAGCGAGTTCGCCAGCTTGGCGCCCTTCGGCGCGCGTTCGGCGGTGCCGGCCTTGTCGTAGACATAGACGTCCATGCCGGCTTTTTCGACGATGTTGGTGGCCATCGGCGCGCCCATCTGGCCGAGACCGACGAATCCGAGAACTGATGGTTTCGACATGATTACTTACCTCCGTCCATGTTCGACACATCGATGCCGAGATCGGCATACACTTCGCGTGCCAGGCGGAACGCCTCGATCCCCGCCGGGATACCGCAGTAAACGGCGATCTGGATCAGGATTTCGCGCAGGTCTTCGTGGCTCAGCCCGTTGGTGATGGCGCCACGGTAATGCAGTTTGAATTCATGGCCCTTGCCGAGGCCCGCGAGCATGCCGAGGTTGAGGATCGAGCGGTCGCGCTTCGACAGCACGCCGCGGCCCCAGGTGCCGCCCCAGCAGTATTCGGTAACCATCTCCTGAAAATCGCGGTTGAAGTCGTCAGCCTTGGCCAGCGATGCCTCGACATACGCTTCACCCAGGACTTCCTTGCGGCACTTCAGACCGCGCTCGAATTGTTCGGATGCCATGAACGGGCTCTCCCCTTTGTGGTAAGTGATGTTAAATGAGATTTGCGGCGTAACTATGCAAAGCGTGGCCGGAACGGGCAAGTCGGATGATGCGCCATAGCTTGGAAATACGGACGACTTTTCCAGAATATCGAAGTATTATATCGTTCTTAAGGCGTTGTTCCGGTTGACTTCATTAAGTTTCACTAATTTAAAATTGTGAGATAAAAATAATAAAAAAATGGGATTGCCTTATGAATTGACACCATTCGTGCGCATCACTAGGTTTGGAAGTAACAATAATAAATAACGGCTAAACTAGGGAGGAAACGTGGCCCTTCTGGAAATCAAGGATCTCCAGACCCAGTTCTTTACGTCGGCTGGGACTGTGAAGGCAGTCGATGGTGTTTCGTACACTGTCGAGGAAGGTGAAACCGTGGCCGTGGTCGGTGAGTCCGGCTCAGGCAAGTCGGTCACTGCAATGAGCATCATGCGCCTTATCCCATGGCCGCCGGGCAAGATCGTCGAAGGTTCGATCATGTTCGACGGCAAGGATTTGCTGACGCTTTCCGAAGAGGAAATGCGGCAAATCCGCGGCCGCGATATCGGCATGATCTTTCAGGAGCCGATGACCTCGCTGAATCCGGTGCTCACGATCGGCATGCAGTTGACGGAGCCGATGATCGCGCATCTGAACCTGTCCGAGGAAGAGGCCCAGGCGAAAGCGGTGAAGCTGCTGGGACTGGTCGGGATCTCCGAGCCGGAGCGCCGTCTGGTGCAGTATCCGCACCATCTTTCGGGCGGCATGCGCCAGCGCGTCATGATCGCCATGTCCCTGGCCTGCGATCCCAAGCTGATCATCGCCGACGAGCCGACGACCGCGCTCGACGTGACGATTCAGGCGCAGATCCTCGAACTCATGAAGAACCTGACCCGCGATCTGGGTGTGGCGATGATCATCATCACCCACAACCTGGGCGTGGTCGCGCGTTACGCCGACAGGGTCAACGTCATGTACGCCGGGCGCATCATCGAATCCGGCGTTGCCAGCGATATCTATCACCGTCCGCGCCATCCCTATACGCTGGCGCTGCTGAAGTCGGTGCCGCGCATGGACCGCCAGCGCACCGAGAAGCTCGATCCCGTCGAAGGGCAGCCGCCCGATCTGACGAAACTCGACGCGGGCTGTTCGTTCCGCCCGCGCTGCCGTTTCGCGACCGAGCAGTGCGCGAAGAGTTTCCCGGCCCTCGAAGAGATCGAGCCCGGTCATACCTCAGCCTGCTTTGAAAAAGAAAATCTGGCCAAAGAAGTGAAGGAAGTTGTGGGATGAACGAAGTTGTGAGCGCCCGTCAGGGCACCCGCACCGGCAGTTCCAAGGGTTTCGAGGAAGTCCTTGTCGACGTCCGTAATCTCAAGATGCATTTCCCGATCACCGAAGGGGTGATGGTGCCGCGCGTGGTTGCCCACGTGAAGGCGGTCGACGGTGTCAGCTTCCAGATTTTCAAGGGCGAGACGCTGGGTGTGGTCGGTGAGTCCGGCTGCGGCAAGACGACGACCGGCCGCTGCATCCTGCAGCTCGAAAAGCCGACGTCGGGCGAGATCATCTACAACGGTGATGACATCACCAAGTACAATTCCAAGCAAATGATCGATGTCCGCAAGAAGATCCAGGTGATCTTCCAGGACCCGTACAGCTCCCTGAACCCGCGCATGAAGGTCGGCGAAATCATCGCCGAACCGATGAAGGTGCACGGCATCATCACCGATTCCGCGGAACGCCAGAAGCGGGTGCGGTATCTGCTGAACGTCTGCGGACTGGCGTCGGCGTTCGCCGACCGTTATCCGCACGAAATGTCGGGCGGTCAGCGCCAGCGTGTCGGTATTGCCCGGGCGCTTGCGATGAACCCGGAATTCATCATCTGCGACGAGGCCGTCTCGGCGCTCGACGTGTCGATCCAGGCACAGGTCATCAACCTTTTGGAAGACCTGCGTGACGAGTTCGATCTGACGTATCTGTTCATTTCCCACGATCTGAGCGTGGTGCGCCACATCTGCCACCGGGTTGCGGTGATGTACCTCGGCAATCTGGTTGAACTGGCCGACGGCGACGAGCTGTTCGAAAATCCGCAGCATCCGTACACCAAGCTTTTGCTGAACGCGGTGCCGATCCCGGATCCGGACGTCGAAAAGCAACGTGCGCACGAAATCATCAAAGGCGAAATCCCCAGCCCGATCAATCCGCCGCCGGGATGCGTTTTCCATCCCCGCTGTCCGATCATGGTCGACGGCTGCAAAAAGAATGTCCCGCAATTGCGGGAGATTAAACCAGGCCACTGGGTGGCCTGTTCAGAGGTGTGAGCACGCCGCGGGCATGGCGTGACGCATGACGTGGGGTAATCCCGTCAATTCTTCAATTCAGGGAAGGAGACATCATATGCTCAAACTAACTGGGAGACTTGCTCTCGCTGCTGCGGTCGGCTTCGGCCTCGCCGCAGGTGCGGGTGCAGCAAAGGCTGAGACGCCAAAACACGGCGGCATTCTCAGCTTTGTCGTCGGTTCAAAGATTCCGTCGTTCGACGCACACCAGGAAACCACGTTCGGCATGATCCACCCGATCGCGCCGTTCTACAGCCTGTTGATCCGCGTCAACCCCGCCAACCCGGGCGATCCCACTGACTTCGAGTGCGATCTCTGCGATGGCAAGGTGCCGGAAGCAACCGATAACGGTACCAAGTACACGTTCAAGATCCGCAAAGGTGTGACGTTCCATGACGGGACGCCGCTGACCTCCGCGGACGTCAAGGCGACCTACGACAAGATCATCTTCCCGCCGGAAGGTGTGCCGTCGGCCCGTAAGGCGTTCTATCGCGCTGTCGAGTCGATCACGACCCCTGACGACCACACGATCGTGTTCAAGCTGAAGTTCCCGACCGCCGCGTTCATTCCGGCCATGGCTTCGCCGTTCAACTTCGTTTACGCGAAGAAGGACCTCGATGCGCATGGTTACGAATGGCACAAGCAGAACGTCAACGGTTCGGGTCCGTTCAAGTTCGTGCAGTATCAGCCGGGTGCTTTCGTCGAAGGTACGCGTAACGAAAACTGGTACATGGAAGGCCGTCCGTATCTCGACGGTTTCCGTTCGGTCATCGCACCGAAAATGGCCGTCCGTCTTCAGGCGATCCGTGGCGACCGTGCCGCGATCGAATTCCGTGGTTTCCCGCCGAAAGCGCGTGACGACCTCGTAAAAGCGCTGGGCGACCAGATCACCGTTCAGGAAAGCGACTGGAACTGCGTCCTTCTGTCGACGCCGAACCAGGAGCGTAAGTCCATGGCGGACAAGCGCGTCCGTCAGGCGCTGACCCTTGGTGTCGATCGTTGGGGCGGGTCCAAGTACCTGTCGCAGATCGCCATCGTGAAAACGGTCGGCGGCGTGATCTTCCCGAACCACCCGCTTGCGGCGACGAAGGAAGAACTGGTCAAGCTGAAGGGTTATGGCGAAGACATCGAAGCGTCGCGCGCCGAAGCCAAGAAGCTGCTGGCCGATGCCGGTCAGTCCGGTCTGACGCTCGACCTGTCGAACCGTGGTGTCGACCAGCCGTATAAGGTCGTCGGTACGTGGCTCGTCGACCAGTGGCGCCGCATCGGCGTCAACGCCGTGCAGCGCGTGCAGCCGTCGGGTCCGTTCTACGACACGCTTCGTAAGAAGAAAGACTTCGACGTTTCGCTCGACTTCAACTGTCAGTCCGTCATCAACCCGATTGCGGATATGACGAAGTTCCTCGGTTCGGCCGGCAACAACTACGCCAACTTCGAAGACAAGGAACTCGAAGATATCTATGCGAAAATCGAACGCGAAGGCGACGCCAAGAAGCTGCGTGAACTCGTCCGTCAGTACGAGACGCGTGCACTCAGCGACGAAGCGAGCGGCATCATCACGTTGTGGTGGTACAAGATCAATCCGCACCGTTCCTATGTGAAGGGTTGGAAGATCGCGCCGTCTCACTATCTGGCGCAGCAGTTGGATCAGATCTGGCTCGACAAGTAATCAGCCAGGTTATCCATTCGGTGACCGCCCGCCGCGAAAGCGGTGGGCGGGTAACCGGACAACGAAAAATTCAAGAAACGCACCCACAGGACCGATTGGACGACGATGTCTAAGTATATATTCAAGCGTTTGCTGCTGATGATCCCGACGCTCGTCGGGGCCGGGATTTTGGT
The DNA here is from genome assembly GCA_038100295.1 of Thalassospiraceae bacterium. Lineage (GTDB taxonomy): Bacteria > Pseudomonadota > Alphaproteobacteria > Rhodospirillales > Casp-alpha2 > UBA4479. The sequence goes on along the minus strand of JAYNVG010000005.1, from coordinate 60,040 downwards.
GTTCTTCCTGATGCGGTTGATCCCCGGCGACGTTTGCGAGCTGCGTTTTGCGGGTACCGGGCTTTATGTCGACCAGGAGCAGATCGATATCTGCCGCAAGAACCTGGGTATCGACCGCCCGATGTTCGTCCAGTTTGCCGACTTCATGATCGGCTTCTTCACCTTCGATCTCGGTGACTCGATGTATAGCGGCCGTCCCATCGTCAAGGAAATCGGGCTGCGCTTCGAGCTGTCGCTGCAGGTCGCGATCATGGCAACCGTCGTTGCCACGGTGATCGCCATTCCGCTGGGGGCCATCTCGGCGCTCAAGCAGAACACCTGGATCGATTATGTGGTACGGACATTCTCCATTGCCGGTATCGCCATTCCGTCGTTCTGGCTCGGCATCATCATCATTCTGGGTCTGCTCATCATCACGCAGGAAATATCCGGCGTACCATGGATGCCGCCCATCGAATACAAGGCGATCTGGGTCGACCCGGTGCATAACCTGTCGCAGTTGATCTGGCCCGCCGTGGCCACCGGCTACCGGTATTCCGCCGTCGCCACGCGCATGACGCGCTCGGCGCTTTTGGAAGTCATGCGCGAGGATTACATCCGTACCGCGCGCGCCAAGGGCATGGTCGAAAAGATCGTCATCAACCGGCACGCGCTCAAGAACTCCATGTTGCCGGTGATCACCATCATCGGGATCGAGTTCGCGTTCCTGATGGGCGGTCTGGTCGTCACCGAGCAGGTCTTCAACCTCAACGGCCTCGGCAAGCTGTTCGTCGAAAGCGTGACCAACCACGACTACGCGCTGACACAGTCGCTGGTCATGCTGGTGGTGACCATCTTCGTGCTGACGAACCTGCTGATCGACCTGTGCTACGCGTGGCTCGACCCGCGTATCCGCTATAGCTAAGGGTAACGAGTATGACGACGACATCTGAATCAGTGATCGAAGCCCAAATCGAGGAGCTGGATCCGAAGACGCCGATATCCGAATCCATCATGAAAATGGCCCGCAAGCAGCCGGTCGGCGTGGCCGGTCTGGCGGTGGTCATCCTGATGATCCTGGCGGCGATCTTCGCGCCGTGGCTGACAGCCTACGATCCGGTAGCAAACTCGTACGAGTTCATTCTGACGGCGCCGAACGCCGACTTCCTGCTCGGCACCGACCAGTTCGGCCGCGACATCCTGACGCGCATCATCTACGGCGCGCGTACGGCGCTGTTCGTCGGCTTCACCTGCGCCTTGGTCGGTGCGGTCGCGGGGCTGGTGCTCGGCGTCGCCTCGGCGTATTTCGGCGGGATGTTCGACCTGATCTTCCAGCGTATCATGGACGTGTTCATGGCGTTTCCGCTGATCATCCTGGCGCTCGCCGTGGTCGCCACGCTGGGAACGGGCACGCAGAACGTGATCATCGCCATCACCATCCCGTTCATTCCGCAGTGTGCGCGGGTGGTGCGCTCCAACGCCCTGTCGATCCGCGAAATCCCCTATGTCGATGCGGCTCGCGCGCTCGGCTTCGGGCACATGCGCATCATCATGCGCCACATGGCGCCGAACGTCATGGCGCCGTTCCTGATCCTGTTCACCGCGTTCGTCGGTCAGGCGATCCTGCTCGAGGCCTCGCTCAGCTATCTCGGTCTCGGGGTGCAGGAACCGACCCCGGCCTGGGGCCTGATGCTGCAGGGCGGTGCCGAGGAATACGCCGAAAGCGCGCCGTGGGTGGCGATCTGGCCCGGCGTCGCGATCTCGCTTGCCGTGTTCGGGTTCAACCTGTTCGGCGACGCGGTTCGCGATACCCTGGATCCGCGCCTGCGTTCGCGCTGATCCGTTACGATCCGTTTTATAAGGGGCACCTTGTTCGCCAGGGTGCCCCTTTTCATTTGAGGAAACGAAAGTAATGAGCAAACGCGTCGCCATTCTGGGCTTCATGCTGGAGAGCAACCGCTTTTCGCCGGTCACCACCGAGGCCGACTACCGCAAGCGCTGTTACCTGCAGGGCGATGAGATTATCGCCGAGTTAAGCAAGGAAACGCCGCGGCTGCCGGCCGAAGTGGTCGGCTTCAATGCCGAGATGACGGCGCTCGGCCAGGACTGGGAACTGGTGCCGATCGTCGTCGCCGACGCCGAGCCGGGCGGGCCGATCGACCAGGAATTCTTCTGGGCGACCTTGAAGCTGATGGAAGGCTATCTGCGCGCCGCCGGCGAACTGGACGGGGTCTACGTGGTCAGCCACGGCGCCATGCGCGCGACCGAGGAATTCGATCCCGACGCCCGCGTCTATGAAATGGTCCGTGACGTCGTCGGCCACGGCGTGCCGCTGATCGCGACGCTGGACCTGCATGCCAACGTGTCCGAACCGATGGCGGCGCTGACCGACGTGCTGGTGGCGTACCTGACCAACCCGCACGTCGATCAGCGCGAACGCGCCGCCGAGGCGGCGCGGATCATGGTCGAGATGTGGGGCGGCATGAAGCCGCACCAGCATTTCATCAAGGTGCCGATCGCGGCGCCGACGGTGACGCTGCTGACCGCCGAGGGGCCTTATGCCGACCTGATCAACTACGGCCAGACAAAAATAGATAAGACCAAGACCGGCGGGGATATCGTGAACGTTTCCGTCACCGCCGGCTTCATTTATTCCGACAGCCCCAAGTGCGGCATGTCGGTGCTCGTCACGTCCCGAAACGATCCGGCACCGGCAAAGGCGCTGGCGCGCGACATCGCCGTGCGGGCCTGGGCCGATCACGAACGGTTCCGCAAGGAACTGACGTCGCTGGAGCGCGCCGTCGAGCTTGCCGCCGCGCTCGGCCGCGACCCGTCGCTGAAGGCCTGCATCATGGCCGACGTCGCCGATAATCCGGGCGGCGGCGGGTCGGGCAACACCACCTTCATCGCCCGCGCCTTCACCGACGCCGGTGTCGACGGCGCCTTCATCGGCCTGCAGATCGATCCCGCCGTGGCCGCCGCCGCGCACGCGGCGGGCGAGGGGGCGCGCATCGACGTCACCTTCAACGAAACGCCGCGCACCGAATTCGACGGCCCGCTCGCACTCTCCGTCACCGTGGAAAAACTGACCGACGGCAAGTTCGCCGGGCGCCGCGGTCTGCTCAGGGGCCGCGCCATCGAACTCGGCCCGTGCGCACTGCTGAAATGCGCAGGCGTGCTGATCGGCGTGGCGTCGAACCGCAAGCAGTGCGCCGACCCCAGGATGATCGAGCAGTTCGGCCTCGACATCGGCGATCTGCGCACCGTCGTCGTCAAGTCGCGCGGCCATTTCCGCGCCGGGTTCGACGAGTACTTCCCGCCGGAAAACGTGCTCGAGATCGACTGCCCGGGTCTGACCTCGCCGATGCTGAAGAACTTTAAATGGCAGGACCTGGTGCGTCCGGTGTATCCTCTCGACGAGGAGACGGCATGGACATGCCCCGCATAAGCCTGGTTTTGACGGTCTGCATCCTCGTCATGGCCCCTGTGCAGGGGATGACGGAGGGCATGACGGACGAAAAGAGCGCGTCCGAAAACATGACCCCCATCGACCGCGGCTACGGCCAGGGCGAGGCCTGCTTCGGCGATCAATACGAAGCCGAGGACGATCTCAAGACCGGCAACGAGCAGGCGGTGATGGATGCGCTCAGGCTTTTGCTCGAACCGGGGAGCTGATCCGACTCAGATACGTCGTTCCGGCGAGACGCCTTGCGGCCTCCTCATCCTTCGAGACGGCCTGTGGCCTCCTCAGGATGAGGGTAATGAAACAACCTCATGCTGAGGAGCGCGCAACGCGCGCGTCTCGAAGCATCACCTCGATTACTACGACCCGCCCAGGTACATGCCGCCGTTGACGTGCATGATCTGCCCGGTGACGTAGGCGCTTTCCGGCAGGCACAGGTAATGCACCATGCTTGCCACCTCGTCGACCGTGCCCATGCGCTCGACCGGTGCCTTCACCGGGCGGTTCGGCAGTGCGCCGGCGGACGCCGGGCGCACGGTGTCGATGAAGCCGGGCGAGACGCTGTTGGCGGTGATGCCGTCCTGGGCGAACTCGACGGCGAGTCCGCGTGTGAATCCGCTCAGCCCCGACTTGGCGACCAGGTTGTGGACCCGCGTCGGCGTGCCGACGTGCCACGATACGCCGCCGATGGTGACGATCCGCCCCCAGCCCTTTTCGCGCATCATCGGGATGCAGGCCTGCGACAGGTGAAACATGCCGTCGATGGAGATATCGACGACGTTGTGGAACTGCTCGAACGTCATGTCGAGGAACGGCACCTGGCCCCGCGCAGACGCATTGAGCACCAGGATATCGACGCCGCCCAGCTCGTCTCTGGCACGTTCGGCCATGGCCTTGACGGCGTCTGCGTCGGTGACGTTGGCCATGCAGGCGATGGCGCGGCGGCCCTTGGCTTCGATCTCCCTGACCACTTCGTCGGCGGCGGCCTGATCGGAAACCGCGTTGACGACGATATCCGCGCCGTCGTCGGCCAGATGGTGTGCGATAGCGCGGCCGATGTTGCGGGCCGCGCCGGTGACCAGGGCCACCTTGCCGGCCAGTTTCTGTTCGCTCATGTGTCGTGTCCCCTTATTCGCCGGTGAAGTCCGGCTTGCGTTTATCGACGAAGGCGCTGACGCCTTCCCTGAAATCCCGGCTCATGGCACAGGATACGAAGCTCTCCGTCTCCGCGCTGAGCTGATCGCTCATCGAGCGCCCGAAACCGTCAAGCAGCAGCCGCTTGGTCTTGGCCAGGGCATAACTCGGCCCCTTGGCCAGACGGCCCGCCAGCGCCGCGACCTCGGTATCGAAATCGGCGGCGGCGACGACCCGGTTGACGAGGCCCATCTCCAGCGCTTTTTCCGGCCCGAAGCGATCGCCCAGCAGGGCCACTTCCATGGCCCGCTTCATGCCAAGCGTGCGCGGCAGATGCCACGTCGAGCCGCCGTCCGGGCTGGTGCCGAGATGGCAATAGGCGAGGGTGAAGACGCCGCCTTCCTGGGCGATCACCAGGTCGCAGCCGAGCATCAGGCTGAACCCCGCACCGGCGACCGCGCCCTTAACCGCGCCGACGACCGGCATCGGCAGGGCATACATGTTTTCGACCACGACATGGATACGGCCGAGGATGGACTGGAACCACTGCCGGGCTTCGTCGTCGTCGGCGACTTCCTCGAACTTGCGCTTGAAGCGTTTGACGTCGCCCCCGGCCATGAAGTGATCGCCGGCCCCGGTCAGCACCACGCAGCGGATGTCCGTGGCAACGCGCAGCGCGCCGGTGATCTCGATCAGCGCCGTGACCACATCGTCGTTGATGGCATTCAGGCTGTCGGGGCGGTTTATGGTGATTGTGGCGATGGCGTCAGCGACGTCGATGCGTACGGTATCGTTCGGCGATGCGATCATGGCATCCGGTTCCTCCCGGTTACGTTGGCGGCTTTGTTGGCCTTGAAGGCAGTTTAACGGACGGGTTCGCTGGGTGCCAGACGCTATGAACACCCCCTCACCTAACCTCTCCCCCTGAAAGGGGGAGAGGGATGGGGGCGCAGTTTACATTTGCAGGGTCCCTCTCCCCCGGGACGGGGGAGAGGACAGGTGAGGGGGGGATGAGGCGGATCAGCTCCCCGGCTGGTTGTCCCAGTATTCGATGTTCAGGTTGCGCAGCATGTCGTCGTGATGGAAATCCATGCAGCGCTTGAGGCCGCTGAGCCGATACGTGCTCTTGCCGTCGACACAGTCATTGAAGGCATCGCGGGCACCGTGAACCCCCGGATGATCGCCGGGCAGCGGCAACTCGTCGCCGATCGCGTTCTGCCACATGGTATCGAAGTTCTTTGCCGTGATCGGGCCGTCGGCGGGCAGGGCGGCGTTCAGCCTGGCCAGCAACTGCGCAGACGCGGCCTTCGGCGTGCGGTCGACGTAGCCTTCGCCGTGCGCCCTGAGGGAGTCCGTGACATAGGCGATTTCGGCATCCGTCAGCGGGTTCGGGTCATTGGCTTCCGGCACCGGGATCAGCGATGCCTGCTGCCACACCACCAGTTTGGCGGAACCGGCGCCGAGCGCCTTCATGCGGCCCAGTTCGATGGACGCGGCGACCGACATGAAGCCGCGGTTTTCGATGAAACGCATATGATCGCCGGCCGGGACCCGAACCTCGTTACCGGCATCGCTGGTCAGCACCAGCGTGAAGTGCTCCGGTTTCGCCGGGACGTAGGCCGTGCCCATGGCGGGCGCCGGGCGTTCGCGCTGCAGACAGTACGTCGACAGTTCGGCGGCACAGACACCGGCCTGGCAATTCAGATTGATGCCGCTTTCGACCGGCAGGGCGGCGAGGATTTGCGGCGCAGCCTGGCTTTTAACGGGAATGAACGAGAACCCAACCGCCACGCAGGCGGCAAGAAGCATTTGTCGTCTCATAGCGTGTGACCTCCTCCTGTGTTACGGAAAAGGCCAGCGCCGGGCGAACGTCGACTTCAGTAGCCGGGCTGGCTCTCCCAATAGTCGGTATTCAACTTCATGATCTCGCCGTCATGGCGGAATTCCAGGCAGCTCTTGATGCCGCCCATCGAGTGATAGGACGAGCGGGTCTGGCACCAGTCATAGATATCGCGGGCGCGGCGGATGCCTTCGGAATTCGCCGGGTGCGCCGGGCCCAGGCCCTTGATGACGTCGCGCCAAAGCTGTTCCAGGCTTTCCGGGTTCACCGCCTGACGCGGCACGATGGTAGCGGCCATGCGGTTGATGACCGAGGCCGCTTCGGCATCGGGCTGGCTGTCGACGACTTCGTTGCCGTGTTCGCGGAGCGAACCGGCGGCATAGGCGATTTCCTGTTCGGTGATCGGGTTCGGGTCACCGGCCACGGGCACGGGGACCAGGGCTGCACGGGCGGCGACGACCATCTTTGCGGACACGCCGCCGAGCTTGGCCAGGGTGTCCTTGCCGATCACGGCGTTGACCGAGGAATAGCCGCGCACGCTGCGGAAGGTCACGTGATCCTTGGCGGGGACGGTAGTTTCGCTGCCGTCGGCGGCGACCACGAGCAGGCTGAACTGTTCGTCGGCGGCGGGCAGATAGGCCTGTCCGGTGCTGGGCACGCCGCGTTCGCGCTGCAGGCAGTAGCTGCTGAAGGTGGTCGTGCAGATCGAACCGCTGCAGTCCATCTGCTGCGGTCCGAGCGATGCCATCACGGCGAGGATTTGTGGTGCGGCCTGAACGGGCGCCGCTGAAACCGCAAATAACGCCGTAAATGCAGAAATCAACATAAACACGCGTTTCATAGCTTAATTGTCCTCTAACTCTGTAAAAAAGCAAGTTCTAGTAATTACGGATATATGTATTGAAAACCGAGACACAAGAGCACCAGGTGTTGACAGTCGCCCGGGCACTGGCAACGATCCTCCGCTGTCACGGGAGGATTCAACAAAAATGACTGTCACCAACGCCAAGGCGCTGAGCGCCGAACAGGTCCGCCAGCTTATCTTGAACCGCAATACGGCCGAAGTTGCCGTCATCGATGTCCGCCCCGGCGGAACATTCGGCGATGCGCATCTTTTGTGGGCCAATTCGGTGCCGCTGACGACGCTGGAAATCGAGATTCTCGACCGCGTGCCGCGCCTGGATACGCCGGTGGTGCTGTGCGGCTTCGATGCGTCCGACGACGGGATCGTGTCTCGTGCGGCGGCGAAAATGGCGCTGATGGGCTATACGGACCTGTCGTATCTCATCGACGGCGTCAAAGGCTGGGAAGCCGCCGGGTTCGAGGTGTTTTCCGGCGTCAACGTGCCGTCCAAGGCGTTCGGTGAATTCGTCGAGCACACCTATGACACGCCGCGCATTCCGGCCACCGAACTGAAGCGCATGATGGACGCGGGCGAGAACATGGTGGTTCTGGATTCGCGCCCGATGTCCGAATACCACGCCATGAATATCCCGATGGGGATCGACGTGCCTGGGGCCGAACTGGCGCTGCGCGTGCACGATATCGCGCCCGATCCCAAAACCACGGTGGTCGTCAACTGCGCCGGGCGTACGCGTTCGATCATCGGCTGCCAGTCGCTTCGTAATGCGGGGATCCCCAACAAGGTGGTGGCGCTGGAAAACGGCACCATGGGCTGGCACCTGGCGGGTTTCGATCTGGAATACGGCAATACCCGGAAATACGGTGATCTGACGGCGGACGGCCTGAAGCGCGCCGAAGCCTGCGCCGAACATGTGCGCGAACGTTTCGGCGTGAAAACCGTCGATGCGGTGACGCTGGCCGAATGGCAGTCCGACAAGACACGCACGACCTATCTTCTCGACGTCCGCGATCCCGAGGAATTTATCGCCGCGCACGTGTCGGGTTCGCGTCCGGCGCCGGGCGGGCAACTGGTGCAGGCCACCGACCGCTATGTCGGCACGCTGGGCGCGCGCATCGTCTGCGTCGACGACAACGGCGTGCGCGCCACCATGACCGCGTCGTGGCTGGTGCAGATCGGCTGGGATGCGGTGGTGTTGGAACCGGGCGCGCTGGAAATGCGCGAAACCGGTGCCCACGTGCCGGCCATGCCGGACCTGCCCGATGTTGCGTTGATTGAACCGGCGGCGCTGGCGGCCCGGATGATCCAGACCCACGTCGTCGATCTCGGCAATTCGCTTGCGCACCGGAACAACCACATTCCGGGTTCGCATTTCGCGATCCGCGCCCACATGCCGCAGAACCTGGCGTCGCTCTCCGACGACCGGCCGATCGCGCTGACGTCGAGCGACGGCATCATCGCGGCGTTCGCCGCCGCCGACCTGATCGCCGCCGGTTTCACGCGCGAGATGATGGTGCTGAAGGGCGGCACCGCCGCGTGGAAGGCAGCGGGGCTGCCGCTCAAGGGCGGCTTCGAGGGCAATCTCGACGACAGCGTCGACGTCTGGTACCGGCCGTACGACATGGACGACGCGCAGGAAGGGGCGATGAAGCAGTACCTGAGCTGGGAGGTGAACCTCGTCCAACAGATCGAACGCGACGGCACCACCGACTTCAGGGTGTTCGAATAGGAAGCTCGTCCTTCGAGACGCCCCGATCAAGTCCGGGGCTCCTCAGGACGAGGCCTATGCTTATGACCATTTAACCTCATCCTGAGGAGCGAGCATCGCGAGCGTCTCGAAGGACGAAGATAAAAAGCAAAGGGGAAGAAGCGAAATGAAGATCATGGTTCTGCCGGGCGACGGCATCGGCCCGGAGATTATGGATGCGACGCTCAAGGCGGTACGCGCGCTGGATACGAAATACGGCCTCGGCCTCGATCTGCAGACCCGCGAGATCGGCCTCACCTCGCTGGCGGCGCGCGGCTCGACGCTGCCCCAGGACGTGGTCGAGGAATGCAGGGAAGCCGCCGGCACGATCCTCGGCCCGGTCGACACCTATGCCTATCCGCCGCTCAGCGAAGGCGGCGTCAATCCGTCCGGGCACATGCGCAAGTCCCTCGACCTGTATGCCAACATCCGCCCGTCGAAGACCTTCGAAGGCGTGCCGTCGATGGCGAAGCAGATGGACATGGTGGTGGTCCGCGAAAACACCGAGGGCTTCTATGCCGACCGCAACATGTTCATGGGCAGCGGCGAGTTCATGCCGACCGAGGACGTCGCGCTCAGCGTCCGCAAGATCACACGCCAGGGCAGCCGCCGCATCGCCCGGCAGGCGTTCCAGCTGGCGTCCCGCCGCCGCAAGAAGGTCACCGTGGTGCACAAGGCGAACGTGCTGAAGGTCACCGACGGGCTGTTCCTGCACGAGGTCTTGGCCGAAGCGGAAAACTGGCCCGACATCGAGCTTGAAGAGCTGATCATCGACGCGGCGACGGCGCACCTGATCCGCCGTCCCGAAGAGTTCGACGTGCTGGTGACGACCAACATGTACGGCGACATTCTGTCCGACGAATGCGCGGAACTGTCGGGCGGTCTCGGTCTCGGCGGCTCCATCAACGCCGGCGACGACGTCGCCATCGCCCAGGCCGCGCACGGTTCGGCGCCGGATATCGCCGGGCAGGGCAAGGCCAACCCGTCGGCGCTGATGGTTTCCGTCGCCATGCTGATGGACTGGATGGGCGGACGCACCAGCGCCAACAACCTGATCGATGCGGCCGCCGCGTTCCAGGGCGCGGTGGCGGACGCACTCGCCAATGAGGGCGCCCGCACGCCCGATCTCGGTGGCCGTGGCACGACGTCGGCCTTCGGCGACGCGGTGGTGGCGAAGATCGGGGAGTAGGGGCTACCCCTTGCCGATGATCGCCAGCACCTCGTGGAAGCTTTTCGGCTCGTTGGCGCCGAACTTTTCCTTGAGCCCGTGATCGGCGGCCCAGCGGATGCGCCTGGCGGCGGACGACGCCATCATCGGCTCGATACCGAGTTCGGCCAGGGTCGCCGCGACCTCGTCCATTTCGTCTGCGCGGCGCTTGCCGTGGATCGCCGTGCGGCCCAGCATGTGGTGCGCGAGCTGCACCCAGTCGACACCGGGATAGCCTTCGCCGACGGATTCCAGCACCTGCTCGGCGGCACCGTACTTGTCGGCGCCCAGCACGCATTCCTGCAAAAGCGCTTCCAGTCCCTTGATCATCACCGAGCGGAACATCTTGGTCGCCGCGGCTCGGCCGTATTCGGGGCCGAGGTCGGACATGTTCATGCCGAAGGGCGCCAGCGCCGCGATCACGTCCGGCGCCGCATCGCCGCACAGCAGGATCGGCACCGTGTGGCGCGGTCCCGGCACGGCACCCATCACCGAGCATTCGACGAAGCGCGCACCGGCTGCGTTGATGACGTCGGCGATCTTCTTCTTGGTGCCCGGCGACACCGAATTGATGTCGATGTAGATCTGTCCGGGGCTAAGCAGCGGCGCACACATCTCCGCCACCTCCAGCGCCACCGAGGCGGTGACGGCGGAGAACACGATGTCGCGCCTGGCAATCGCGCCGGCGGCGTCGGGGTATTCGGTGACGCCGTCGACCTTCCTGCATTCCAGCGCATACGCGGTGATGTCGGACAGGCCCTGTTCCAGAAGCCCGGCGGCGATGTTCGATCCGGCTTCTCCGAAGCCGATGAAGCCCAGCTTCGGCGCGCTCATTCGGCGGCGGCCCGCCCGGCCGGATAGAGATCGCCGACGCTGGCCAGTTTCTCCAGCGACCAGATCGCCGCTTCCAGCGCCACCGTGCGCTCAGGCCCGATTTCCGGCTCGGCAAGCTCGCGGTATTTTTCCGAAAGCTCGGCATCGGAGAGCGGGGAGTCGGGATCGCCCTTGCGGGTCGGCGCGTAGAATGCGTGCTCGCTGCCGTCGTTCAGCGTCACCTTGACCTTGGCCGAGCGGCGCTTCGGAAACGCGGCATCGCAGTCGTCGTCCTTCGAGACGAAGACCTTGCGGGCCAGTTCGTGCAGCTTCGGGTCGGCACGGCGTTCGTCGGTGAAGGCCTTCATCCGGCAACTGCCGTCATACAGCGCCACGGCGGCGCAGTAGGGCAGGCTGAACTTGGCCTCGAACGCGCTCGTTGTTTCCTGGGCGCCGACGATCTCCACCGCCGGGCCGTAGGTGCCGGCGTCGATGCGTTGGACGTCCTCGGGTTTGAAACCGTGGTCCTTCTGCAACTGCAGGACGCCGTCGATGGCGGCGTGACCGTGCCCGCAGGCGGCGTGGTTCTTGACCGTCATGCGCAGGATCGTGAAGTCGTCGCCCAGTGTCGCCGCCGCTTTCGACCAGTCGACGCCGCCGCACATGGCGTTGCCGAAGCCGCGCTCGCCTTCCAGCATATCCTGAATGCCCGTCACGCCGGCGCTTGCCGACAGCGCGCACATGATGCCGGTGTCCGCCGCGTGGCCGCCGTGCATCGGCTTCGACATGCCGTCGCCGCGGAACGCCTGCTGCAGGCCCGCCGCCAGCGTGCCGGCATTGGCCAGCGCGTTCAGCGCCTGTTCCTTGTCCAGTCCTAGGATCGTCGAAGCCGCCGCCGCCGCGCCGAAGGTGCCAACGGTGCCGGTGGTGTGCCAGAACGCATAGTGCGCCGGGTTGATGGTCTCGGCGATGCGGTTCGACACTTCGTAACCGGCGATCACGCCCCGGAGCAGCCGCTCGCCGGAAACGCCGCGCGCCTCGGCAATCGCCAGCGCCGCCGAGATCACCGGCACGCCCGGGTGATAGATGCCGTCGCGGTAGATGTCGTCGAACTCGACGGTATGGCTGGCGGCACCGTTGATCAGCGCCGCGGTCCGGGCGTCCGTCACCTCGCCGCCCGGATACAGCCTGGCCCCGCCGCGCCCCAGCATGTCGGCGAAAGCGACCTTGAGCAGACTCGCCGGCGCGACCGCGCCGCCCGGCAGGGTCGCGCCCATGTAATCGAGCACGCAACGCTTGGCCGCATGCCAGACTTTGCCGTCGAAGTCCCGCGTCCGCGCATCGGCGCAGAAGGCGGCGAACGGGGCGAGGACCGGTTCGCTCATCTCGTAGACTCCCTTACTTGCCCTTGAACACGGCTTTGCGTTTTTCCATGAAGGCGCGGCGTCCCTCGACGTAGTCTTCCGACTTGAAGCAGTCGTCGACGATCGATGCGCACAGTGCGTGATCGCGGTCGGCGTCGTCCTTCAGGCATTCCTTCACCACCACCTTGACCGCCTTGATGGTCAGCGGTGCGTTGCCGGCGATGGTCTGGGCATAGTCGTCGACATAGGCGTCGAAATCGGCGCGGGCGATGACACGGTTGAAATAGTTCATGCCCTTGGCTTCCTCGGCGGTGAACTTGCGCGCGGTATAGAACAGCTCCATGGAATAGCTCGGGCCGATGATGTCGACCAGCGGCTTCAGGCCGTCGACGCGGTAGCCGAGGCCGAGCTTGGCGGCGGGGATGGCGATGATCGCATCGTCGGTGGCAAGGCGGATGTCGCAGCAGGTCGCGATGCCGACGCCGCCGCCGACGCAGAAGCCTTCGATCTTGGCGATGGTCGGCTTGTCGATAGTGCGCAGCAGATCCGACGAGCGCTCGACCGCTTCGTTGTAGATCTTCACGCTTTCCTCGGACGAACGGTTCTTTTCGAACTCCGAGATATCGGCGCCAGCGCAGAACGCCTTGCCGCCTTCACCGGAAACGATGACGACGCGGATATTGTCGTCCGCGGCAAAGTCCTCGATGGCCTTGCCGAGATCCTGCCACATGCCCAGCGTCATGGCGTTGCGCCGCGTCTGGTTGTCCATTTTGACACGGCCGATGGCGCCGTCCTTTTCGACGATCAGGCGTTTCACGGGGGTGTCGTTACCGGCATCCGGCATGGCTGTCTCCTAAGTAGATGGGTTGTTGATTTGGCTTCATTCTCGCGCGCGGATCGGCGCGCTGCAAGGGGCGGGATGATGAAATGGAGTCATTCCCGCGCAAGCGGAAACCCAGGAATACATTAACCACAGAGGCTCAGAGGCACAGAGGGAGAAACAGGCCGCAGCACCTCTGTGTCCTCGGTGCCTCTGTGGTTCAATTTGAAATTGGTATGAATGGGTTGACTGGACCCCGGCCTGCGCCGGGGTGACGGTCAGGCAGATTTGTCGTTGAGCTTGAAACCGAGACAGCCAAGCGACAATCGCAGCCTTTGCGTTTGTCACATTCGGGCCGGTGCATATAATCCCTGCCACTTACTACGCACCAGGCAACACCGGGGGAAGCATGATCGCACATTTCGAACGTCTGACCGGGCTTGGTGTGCGCGAACAGGCACCGGCGTGGATCGTTTCGCTCGGTCACGGCGCGACGCACTGGATCGCCGCGACGTTCTATCTGATCCTGCCCTATCTGACCAAGGAACTGGGCCTCAGCTATACCCAGGCCGGTCTGCTGGTGACCACGTTTCACGCTTCTTCGTTCGTCGCCAATTTCGGTTCCGGTATGGTCGTCGACGTGCTGGGCCGGCGCGTGCTGGTGCAGGCGGTCTCGCTGCTGGCCGGCGCGGCGTCGCTGATGGCGTTCGGGTTCGCCGGCGGGCTTGTTGTGCTGATCTTGCTCGTCGTCGTCATCGGCGGCACCAACAACCTGTGGCATCCGGCGGCGATTTCGTTCCTGTCCGGCATGTATCCGAAGAACCGGGGCTATGTGCTGTCGATCCACACGCTGGGCGCGTCGCTCGGCGACAGTCTGGCGCCGCTTTGCATCGGTGCCGTGCTGGCGGCGCTAAGCTGGCGCGACACCGCGTTCTGGGGCAGCATGCCGGTGATCGTCGTCGCGGCGCTGATCATGCTCAGCATCTCCCGCATGGACAAGGATGCCGACGGCCAGGTGTCCAAGAAGATCACGGTCGGTGAGTACTTCTCCGGCCTCAGGGCTATGTTCACCGACCGTGCGGCGATGGGGCTGTGCCTGATGGCCGGGTTCCGTTCGATGACGCAGAACGGGCTGTTGATGTTCATCCCGATCTATCTCGCCAACGTGCTCATGGTCGGCCCGTTCATGACCGGCGTCGGCATGTTCGCGATGCAGCTCGGCGGCTTCTTCGCCGGGCCGATCGCCGGCGCATGGTCGGACCGCATCGGCCGCCGACCGATTGTGCTCGGCGCCGCGACCGGGACCACCGTCGTCGTCAGCTTTCTCGCCATCGCGCAGAGCGAATACCTGTTCAT
>JAYNVG010000005.1:38167-45445 GCA_038100295.1 Thalassospiraceae bacterium | reverse complement strand
GGTGATCGTCTTCCTGTCGCTCGCCGGCCGCACGTATCTGTTCATCGCCGGCGTTTCCATGCTCGGCTTCGTGCTGTTCGCGATCCGCCCGGTGATCCATAGCTGGATGATGGACCTGACCCCGCCTAAGATGCACGGCAGCGCCACCAGCGCGCTGTTCGGCACGCAGTCGGGATTGTCGCTGATCATCCCGGTGCTGGGCGGCTGGATTGCCGACCTGTACGGCGTCGGCGCGGTGTTCTATCTGCTGGCCGGGACCATGCTTTTGGCCAATGTCCTCGTCGCCATGCTCCCGGACGCGGAGCGGATCGAGGAGTAGGGGCAGTTTAAGGTATCCATCCTTCGAGACGGCCTGCGGCCTCCTCAGGATGAGGGGGAATAGAGAACCTCAGGATGAGGATAAAAAACTATACCTCATGCTGAGGAGTGAGCGGAGCGAACGTCTCGAAGCATGTGGGAGCATCCGATTCCGCCTCCGCCAAATTCACCCCCCGGATTTTTCCAGCGCCGCCGCAATCGACCGGCGCACGTCGTCGGGCTGTGTGCTGACGGCGTCGGCGAGGCAGCGCAACTGGTGACGCAGGCCATGCACCTGATCGAGCAGCGGCAGGATCACCTCCATCGCATCGTCGTTGAGTTCTAGCTCGGTCGAGAATTCGTGAATCAGCCCGACCCGGGCAACGTCGATTTCCCGGAATCGGTAGCCCTCCCGGTCACGCTCGGGTTTGACCCAGCCCTGTTCGATCCAGACATGCAGCGTTTCCAGGCGAAGACCCGTATAGCGGCCGAGAATTTCCTTTTCACCGATCATGGCGTCAGCCCTCCTTGCCCTGGCGTGGATCGTAGCTGTGTTCCTTGGCCCATCCCGCAAGGAAGTCGCGGAGATCGTCGTCCGGCTGTTTCGGCAGCACGACCTTGAGCGTCACCAGTTGATCGCCGGCGGCATGCTTGCCGTGCGCCGCGATGCCCTTGCCCTTGAGCCTCAGCACATCGCCGCTGTTCGACCCGGGCGGAATGGTCATCATCACCGTGCCCCCGACCGTCGGCACTGAAACCTTTGCGCCCAGCACGGCTTCGTCGAGCGCCACCGGCAGTTCGACCAGAATGTCGCGGTCCCGGCGCACGAAGTCCGGGTGCGGTTTGACGTGGATCTCGACATGCGCATCGCCGGCCTCGCCGCCGCCGATCCCCGGCATGCCCTGGCCCCGCAGGCGCAGGATTTGGCCGTCGCGGTGGCCGGGCGGAATGGCGATGTCGATGGTCTTGCCGTCGGGCATGGTGACGCGCTTTTTGGTGCCGTTGACGGCTTCCAGAAAGCCGACGTCCATGCGGTAGGTGACATCGCCGCCGCGCATGCGGATGTGCGCACCGTCTCCGCCCTGGCGCTGCTGGGCGCGCAGGATGTCGGCGAAAATGTCGCTGAGATCGTCGTATCCGGCGCTCGATGCGTA
This sequence comes from Thalassospiraceae bacterium, assembly GCA_038100295.1. Classification (GTDB taxonomy): domain Bacteria; phylum Pseudomonadota; class Alphaproteobacteria; order Rhodospirillales; family Casp-alpha2; genus UBA4479. Next base: position 43,994 of record JAYNVG010000005.1, on the reverse strand, counting down.
CGGATGATCGCCGTGCGCATTGGCGTATTCCCGATAGAACTGGCGCTGGGTTTCGTTGCCCTCGGCATCGATCTCGCCGGCATCGTAGCGGCGGCGCTTTTCGGCGTCCGACAGCACGTTGTAGGCGGTCTGCACCTTCTTGAACGTTTCTTCCGCCGCCTTGTTGCCGGGGTTGAGGTCCGGGTGATGCTTCTTCGCCTGCGCGCGGTGCGCTTTCTTTATCTCGTCCTGGGTCGCGGTCTTGTTGACGCCAAGCACATCGTATAGCTCGTCGGCCACGGCGTGACTCCTTTGGCTGGTATTCGGTCTACGGTCTGCCCGCCCGCATGATATGGGCTGCGCGTTGCCGATTTGAAGGCGGCCGGACTCGACGATGGTGCCATACGCCGCCTTTTTGTACGAGAGGGGATTGTAGATTAGTCGTCCCGGCACGGCCTGTTCAGGATGAGGAAAAAATCATCCCAGGCCTTCCATAGTCATCCTCATGCTGAGGAGCGAGCAACGCGAGCGTCTCGAAGCATGGACGGGTTTGATCCTTCGAGACGGCACTTCGTGCCTCCTCAGGATGAGGGGAAAAGAGAACCTCATGCTGAGGAGCGAGCATCACGAGCGTCTCGAAGCATGGCGGTACGCCTGGCATGAGGGAGCAAATATGAATGCATACGTCTATATACTCCGATGCGCCGACGGGAAGTACTATGTCGGCACAACGCGTGCTTCACTTGAGCACCGTGTCGCGGAGCATAACGCAGGAACATATGGCGGTTTTACCTCAAGACGACGGCCCGTTGAGCTGGTTTATCATCAGGATTTCGAGCTGGTTACGGAAGCTATTGCTGCAGAAAGACAATTGAAGGGTTGGAGCCGCGCCAAGAAGGAAGCGTTGATCTGCGGTGATTTCGACCTGATCCGGCGGCTGGCAAGCAGGTCAAAGTAGTCGCGTGCCGGTCATCCTTCGAGACGGCCTGCGGCCTCCTCAGGATGAGGAGAAAATGAAAACCTCAGGATGAGGAGAAAAAGAGAACTTCAGGATGAGAATTAAAAACTATACCTCATGCTGAGGAGCGAGCATCGCGAGCGTCTCGAAGCATGGGCGGGCGGTACGCTTAGCATGGTGCCTGTCTCCATCCTTCGAGACGGCCTGCGGCCTCCTCAGGATGAGGAGAAAATGAAAATCTCAGAATGAGTTCACCCCACCCGTTCCTCGAGTCCGTCCCACAGCATCCGCATCACTTTATCCATGAAGGGGAGGACGGCGTTCCTGATCTGCGCGGCGGCGGCGAGTAACGTCAGGGTGCGGATGTAAGGCTGCTCGGCGGCGACCTCCATCGTCTTTTCGTCCTGGATGATCGGGTCGGGGACCGGCGGACGGCGGAAGGGAATGCCGAGGTATTCGGCCATGCGGGTGCAGTCGGCGGTGTGATAGCGCCGGTACTTCGGGTTCACGGTCTTGAAGAAGTCCGGCTTGCGGAGCGCGATCGGCCACACCGGGCGGATGTGGACGAAGCAATGAAAGTCGCGTTCGATCTCGATAAGGCGGTCGAGGGCGAGATAGCAGAACGGGCTGCGCATCGACCAGAAGACGTCGACGGAAAACTTCTTAGGATCGGCCATCACAGGCCCATCAGTTCGCGCATGCGGGTATTCATGGCGCGGCCTTCGGTGGAGAAATCCTCCAGCACCGTGAAGTGGTTGAGGCCCGGCACCGTCATTTCCTCGCAGGCCAGCCCGGCCTGGCTCCACGGCCCCATGAGCATCTTGTTGTGGCGCTGGAACTCCGGTGTCTCGGCGCCGCCGACGGCGAAGATGATGGGCGCGGAGACGGTCGGCTTCAGGTGCAGCGGACTGTAATCGGCGACGGTCCGTTCGGTGAAGCCCAGGGTCGGGTTCATGTAGTTGAGGCGGATCGGCTCCAGATCGTACAGCCCCGACACCGCCATGCCGCCGACGATGGCATCGGCGGGCACGCCCCATTGATCCCAGTCGGTGGCGTACATCATCGCCGTCAGGTGGCCGCCCGCGGAATGACCGGCGATATAGAGACGGTTCGGATCGCCGCCGTGCTCGGCCGCATTGTCATGGGTCCACTTCACCGCGGCGCGGCACTGGCGCACCAGCTCGGCCAGGTCGACGTCGGGGATCAGCGCATAGTTGACGACCACGACCATGGCGCCGGCGGGGGCAAAGCCGGCCGGGATGTAGCGGAAATCGTCCTTGTGGCGGGAATACCAGTAGCCGCCGTGAAAGAAGATCAGCACCGGTGCGGCTTCGTCGCTTTCGAACGCCGGATAGACGTCGAGCACCTCGGCGGCGCTGTCGCCGAACGGGATGTCGAGGACGTGCGGCGCCTTCTTGATGAACTGCTCGCCGCGTTGCGCATAGGCGGAGGTGTATTCCTCGTGGTTCGGCACCCGCTCGCGGTTGTTGTACTGCCAGTCCAGTTCATCCTGTGTGTAGTCGGCATAGACTTTGTCGGCCATGGATCGTTCCCCCTGTTCGTGGTCTCGTTTTTATATGTGAACTGACAGTGCCCGTGTCACCACTTCAGGTCAGCGGCAGCATGACGTTCTGCTGATAGGCGAGGCGGGACGCCAGGCTGTCGTACCAGCGTTTCAGGTTGGGCAGGTCGGGGCGGTCGACGTCCATGTTGTGCCAGCGGTACGCGGCGCAGCCCAGCGGCACGTCGCCGATGGTCGGCGCGGTGCCGGTCATGAACGGCTGTGTCGCCAGGTGCGCGTCGACGATGGCCCAGGCTTTCGATGCCTCGACCACGGCCTTGTCGAAGGCGGCCATGTCGCGCTTTTCCGGCGGCGTGCGGATCAGCGTCCAGAATACCGTCGTCATCGACGGGTGCAGGGTCGTCAGATAGAAATCCATCCACTGGTGGGCGTGGAAGGTGTCCTCGATCTTCGCCGGCTTCCACGGCGCCGAGCCGTATTTCTCGGCCAGGTAACGGACGATGGAATTGGACTCCCAGAGGATGAAGTCGCCGTCCTCCAGCGTCGGCACGCGGCCGTTCGGGTTCTTCGCCAGGTAGTCCGCCTGATCGTTGCCGCCGAACGCACCGCCGATGTCGACGCGCTCGACGTCGAGACCGATTTCGGCGGCGATCCACATCACCTTCTGCACGTTGATCGAATTTGCGCGGCCAAGGACCCGTACCATCGTCGTTGCTCTCCCGTTGTGAATATGACGCCGGACCATATCACCCGGAACTGGAATAGGCGAGATGCCAGGAGGGGCGTTAGGACCGAAAACGGGCAAGCATCAATTGCCGATTTTCCGGCGGCCTGTCAGTATCGGTCCGTATGCTGATTTTGGCATCGGGAGCACCCGCAGCGATGGTATCGAACCGGCCTTCGAACACGGACGCACAGCGCTTTGACCCGGTGTCGCCCGACCCTTTCGTTAAAAAGGCTTATTCGCTCTATAAGGACGCTGAATTCGTTTACGCCTGTGCCGTCGCACGGGAAAATATGCAGGTTTGTGCAGATAAAATCAGTCTCTCGGTGGTGCTGGCCCTGTCGCTGCGTGCGCTCGGCAAGCAGCGCGAGGCGCTGGCGGCGCTCGAACCGAGCCTCGAGGACGCCCCCGAACGCGCCGATATCCTGACCCTGGCCGGCATGTGTCATCGCGATCTGGGGGCGCTCGAAAAGGCGCAGATTTGCTTCCGTTCCGCCGTCAAAGCCGACCCGTCGTACCTGCGCGCGCGCTATTATCTGGCCGTCGCGGCGCAGGAAATGGGCCACGATATTGAGGCCGTGGCGCTGTTCAACTGGTACTTGCAGACGGACGCGGGCAGCGCCGACGCGCTCGCCTGGAGTCTCCTCGGCGTGAGCTATAGACGCTTGAAAAAGTTCAAGGAATCGGCTTCGGCCATCGAGCGTGCGATCGCCCTTAACCCCGACGATATCCCGACCCGGAACGCCCTCGTCATCACCCATTACCAGGCCGGCGACGAGGCGGAGACGCTACGCGCGGCGACGGTCGCGCTCGAGATGAAGGACGCCCTGGCGACACGTCGCTTCGAGGACATGAACCTGGGGCTGGCGCTGACGCCGCGTACCTCTCCGTTCGATCCGTTGGACCGGGCCAGGAACGTCATCTCGTTCAGCCTGTGGGGCGACGATCCGGTCTATACCCACGGCGCCATCGTCAATGCGCAGATTGCGCCGCACGTCTATCCCGCCTGGCGCTGCCGTTTCTATTGCGACGCCAGCGTTCCTGCCTTGATTATCAACGAGTTACGCCGGTTGGGCGCGGAAATCCACATCATCCGGGACCCCAAAATCCTAGAGTTGAAGCCATTGTGGCGGTTCCTCGTGTCCGACGACGCGACGGTCGAACGGTTCATCTGCCGCGATGCGGATTCCCGTCTCAACGTGCAGGAAGCCGTCGCCGTCGATGACTGGATCACGTCCGGGGAACCGTTTCATGTGATGCGCGACCACCCGTATCACATGGAGGTCGTCCTCGCCGGGATGTGGGGCGGGGTGGCACGCGTGCTGCCCAATATCCGCGAACTGGCGCATGTAGCGATGGGCTACAGCCGCAACAAGTGGAACGATCAGGAGTTCCTCCGCGACGTCGTTTGGCCGCTGATCCGTGATCATGTCAGGGCCCATGACAGCGTGTTCCGTTTTCGCGGTGCGAACGACTTCCCGGTGATGTGCCGGTTGCCGGGAAAGGTGCATGTCGGCGGCGCCATCAAGAGTATGCCGGCATGGCCGCTGCCGGCCTGGTTCGAGGCCAAAAACGGCGGAAATACGCCTGAAAACGGGGACTAAGAGCACCCCTCTGAGCTTAGTCTGCAAATACTACGGATTTTCATGACATTTGATCTATTTCTCCGTATGCCAAAGGTGCTGGCAAACGCGCGTGCCGTGCATCTTGCCGCCTGCGCGCAAAATGAATGGATGAAGTGACATGGCTGAAGACGATATCAATCCGAATGCGGACGACTTCGACGGAGAAGACGAAGAGGATAACGAGGCCTCTTCCGCCGAAGCGCAACGGATCCTCGACGAACTAAGCCAGTTCGGCGACGGCGATGCGCCGCTCGACGATCCCGAGGACCAGCCCGACCGCGCCTTTGGCGAGGACGACGACAACCCCGAGCCAGCGTTGTCCCAGTCCATGTCGACTATCCACACCGGTAGCCAGCTTACCGATCAGGAAATTACCGATGGCCTGCCGCCGACCGGCCAGGTGATCAATCCCGAGGGCGCCATGAACGCGCTCGAGGAAGATCCTGACGCGGAACCCGAATTCATCAATCCTAACGCGGAAGAGCCGCAGTACGACCGTAGCCCGGACGAGCCGACCGATTTCGGTTTCGAGCCGGCGCCGGAGCAGCCGGCCGAAGAACCGGTTGTCGAAGAGCAGGCGGCGCCGGAACAGCCGCCCGAGGACCCGACAGGCGAAGGTGCACCGGAGGAATTCATCCAGACGGTGGAGCCGCCCGCTGCAGCAGGGCCGACTACACCGACAACACCGACCACGCCTACGGCTCCGACAGTGCCGACGACCCCGAGCACTCCGACCACGCCGGTCGATGTCAACGACCCGCCGGTCGCGGTCGACGACGCGATGTCCGGGGTTGAAGATACGCCTATCACCTTCACGGCGCAGGACTTGCTCGGCAACGACAGCGACCCGGACGGCGATACGCTCAGCATCACCAGCTTCGAGCAGCCGGAAAACGGTACCATCACCGACAATGGGGACGTGACCTATACGTTCACGCCGAACGCGGACTGGAACGGCGAAACCGACTTCAACTACACGATCACCGACGGCAACGGCGGCACCTCGACGGCGACGGTGA
>JAYNVG010000005.1:0-38067 GCA_038100295.1 Thalassospiraceae bacterium | reverse complement strand
GACGGCAACGGCGGCACCTCGACGGCGACGGTGAAAATTTCCACGGACGGCATCAACGAACCGCCGGTCGCGCTGGATGATTCTGCGACAACGAACGAAGATACACCTGTTACTCTGAATCTCCTTGAGAACGACAGCGATCTTGACGGCGACACCCTCACCATTACCCAGATCGATGGCCAGGATGTCGCCGTCGGCGACACTGTCGATGTCGGCTATGGCACGGTGACCCTGAACGAAAATGGCACGGTCACCTTTAATCCGGATGAAAACTGGAATGGCACGGAGTCGTTCGAGTATACGATTTCCGACGGGACCGACACTGCCACGGCAACGGCGACCATCGATATTGATGCCGTGAACGATCCTCCTGTCGCCGTCGATGATTCCGCGACGACGAACGAAGATACGCCGGTAACGCTTAATCTTCTTGAAAACGACAGTGATCTGGATGGCGACACGCTGACCGTGACGCAGATTGACGGACAGAACGTCAATCCGGGCGATACCGTTGACGTCGGTTACGGCACGGTGACCTTGAACGAAGACGGCTCCGCGACCTTCACGCCGGACCAGAACTGGAACGGTACCGAAACGTTCGAATACACGATTTCCGACGGGACCGAAACCGCCACGGCGACGGCGACAATTGATATTGATGCCGTCAACGATCCGCCGGTCGCCAATGATGATTCTTTCTCGGGCGAGGAAGATTCGCCGATCACATTCACCGCACAGGATCTGCTCGGCAACGATACCGATGCCGATGGTGACACGCTGACTATTACCAGCTTTGAGCAGCCGGATAACGGTACCATCACCGACAACGGGGACGGCACGTTCACGTTTACGCCGGATGCGGACTGGAACGGTCAGACCGATTTCAATTACACGATCACCGACGGCAATGGCGGCACCTCGACCGCAACTGTGACCATCGACGTTGAAGGGGTCGCGGAACCGACGGAACTTGCCGACGATCCGACGCTTGAAACGGGCAGCGTCACCGGCGCCGAAGACACGGCCGTGCCGTTGGATATCGCCGCGTCCCTAACCGACCTGGACGGTTCGGAAACCCTTTCGCTGACCATTTCGAATGTTCCGAGCGGTTCGTCGCTCAACTTTGGGACCGATAACGGCGACGGCACGTGGACCATTTCCGCAGACGATTTCGCCAGCAATCCCGATCTTCTGGACAACCTGACGATTACACCACCTCAGGACTATTATGGTGATTTCAGTCTCGAAGTCAGCGCCACGGCCACGGAAACCGACGGCGGCGACGAAGCGACTGTGACATCGACCTTTGGTGTCACTGTGACACCTGTTGTTGATGCTCCGACGCTTGAGACCGAAAACGTTGTCGGCACTGAAGACAACGACGTTGAACTGCAGATTCAGGCGTTCATGGATCCATCGACGACGGAAACCGTGGATACGCTGATACTGAGCGGCATTCCCGAAGGCGCTGTCCTCAATAAGGGGACGGATAACGGCGACGGGACGTGGTCGCTGAGTGCCGGCGAGGTTTCTGGCCTGATCATGACACCGCCGCACGATTATGAAGGTACCTTCACTATTCAGGTGACGGCGATTTCGACGGACGGTGGCGTTGATGTCAGCAACTTCCAGGTCGAAATCGAAGGTGCACTGGATGTCACGAACGCCGTTGGCAACGAAGACGAGACGATCAGCCTGAATATCGATCCGGGCGAGGCCGGGGTGGTCACCATTTCCGGTGTACCGGACGGGGCGACGCTGATCGGTGCGACCGATAATGGCGACGGCACGTATACGGTGACCGATTTCCAGAATCTGGCAATTGTTCCGCCTGAGAATTCGGATGAAGATTTCACACTTTCCGTTCGGGCTGACGATGATGAAACGGTCGAATTGTTCGTCCAGGTCGATGCCGAAGCGGACACCCCGATCCTGGACCTTGGCGCACTGGCGGAAGGCAGCGAAGACGGGGCGATTGCGCTCGACATCAGCGCTGCCGTGACTGATACAGATGGCTCGGAAAGCCTGTCGATCACGATAACCGGTGTTCCGGATGGAGCGGTGCTGTCTGCCGGTACGGATAATGGCGACGGTACATGGACCATTTCTGCAGAGGACCTTTCGAACAATCCGACGTTATTGGACAACTTGACGATAACGCCGCCGGAAGATTTTTCCGGTACGTTCGACCTCGGTGTGACGGCAACGTCTACGGAAGCGAACGGCGGTGATACTGCGGAGACGAGTGGCACCATTACCGTTGATGTGGCGGCGGTTGCCGATGCAGCGGATCTGACGACGCAGGATGCGGCGGGCACCGAGGATACGGCGATTGCGCTGAACATCACCGCGGCTTCGACGGACGCGGACGGCTCGGAATCTGTCTCGGTGACGATTTCCAACATTCCCGACGGTGCGGTGTTGACCGATGGCTCGGGCAACGAAATCACCATTACGGACGGTTCCGCTGAACTGACACCGGATCAACTGACGGGCCTGACGATCACGCCGCCTGAAAACTCGGATGAGGACTTCACGCTGAACGTCGCGGTAACGACGACGGACGGCGACGACAGCACAACCGTCACGGGGTCGTTGAACGTCGACGTGGCGGCGGACGCGGATGCGCCGACGCTGGATCTGACGGCGACCGCGACGGGCGACGAAGATACGGCGATTGCGCTCGATATCGACGTCTCAAGTGTCGACGATATTTCGTCGATAGTTATCACGGATGTTCCGGACGGTGCCGTTCTTTCGGCCGGTACGGATAATGGGGATGGCACCTGGACGCTTGAAGAGGGCGACCTCGAAGGCCTGACCATCACCATTGATGACCTGCCGGACGGTGCCGTACTCTCCGCCGGGACGCAGAACGAAGACGGTTCATGGACGGTCGATGCCGGCGATATCGAAGGGCTTTCGGTCAAGCTGCCGGGCGATGCTCAGGACTTTAATGTTAGCGTAACGGCAACGTCGGTTGAAAACGACGGTGACACGGCAACGACGACGACCACATTCTCGGTCACGGTGCCGGAGATCGACAATGTCGCCGAAGGCGCGACGATCACCGAAAACGACGCTGCCGGGTTCGAAGATACGGCCATTGAACTGAATATCGATATCGATATGACCGACAGCGACGGTTCCGAAACCTTGGCGGTCACGATCAGCGACATTCCGGATGGTGCCGTGTTGAGGGATGGCGACGGTAACGAAATCGAGATTTCGGACGGTTCCGCCGAAGTGACACAGGACCAGCTCGAAGGCCTGACCATCACGCCGCCTGAAAACAGCAATGAAGATTTCGATCTGACGATCACGGCGACGACGACGGAAACATCGACTGGCGATACGTCCACGTCGACGGCGACCCTCAGCGTCGATGTCACCGGCATCGCAGACGAGCCGACGATCTCCGTGGAGCTTGGCGAAGGCACGGTGAGCGGCGGCAATCCGTCTCCGGTTGCATACTGGAACATGGACGAAACCAGCGGTCTCACCATGAATGACCAGATCGGAGATCACGATGGTCATTCCGTGGGTGAATCCTTGTCCAAAAATGATCTGGATATGGATGATGCGTCCAATATTCACCAATCCGGCGCGCACAGTGGTGTTTCGGCGGAGTTGAATACCGCTGCCGAGTTCAAGGATAATGACGGGCAATACATCGAAGTGCCGCATAGTGCCGACCTCAAACCGGCAAGCGGGACCATGACACTTTGGTTCAATTCGGACGAAAGCAATGACGGTACACTGGCATCCTCGGATTCGTCAGGATATGACGACGGCGGGCACTTCAACCTGTCGATAAATTCCAGCGGCCAGCTGGAGCTGCGTATGCAGGATACCAACAGTTCGCATACTATTTCCGGCGGTAGTGTTTCTGCTGGCGAATGGAACCAGGTCACCGTGAGCTGGGGCGAAGGCGGCATGAAGATCTTCCAGAACGGAGAATTGGTTGCTTCCGATCCGAGCTATACCGGCGGCTTGCAGGGTAACGAGAACCCGTGGACATTCGGTGCCTCGCAATCCTATAGCGGAGACAACGTAGCCAGCAACATGGGTGATTTCTTCGATGGTCACATTGATGATATCGCCATCTATGACACACCTTTGACCGACGAGCAGATTCAGGACCTCTATGAATTGGGCGTCGAGGACTTGATGAATACTGGAAGTGGCGATGAAATCATCACTTATCCGATCAACATATCGACCAACCTGACGGATACGGACGGTTCCGAGAGCATTTCGGTCACGCTTTCCGATCTGCCGGACGGTGCCGTGCTTCTGGATGCTGACGGCAACGAAATTCTGGGAACGGACGGTGAGTTCTTGCTTACCGGGGATCAGATCGACGGTCTGCAGATTAGTGTGCCGGCGGATACCGGAGACTTTGCCTTCACAACGACCGCAACCGCGACCGAAGATGACGGCAGCACCAATACCGTGACAACCATCGCCGGGATTGACGATTCCAGCAGCGATACCTCGTTCGAGCAGCTCGATGATGGTGGGGATACCTGGGATAACGATGCTTCCAGCCTGTCCGAGGATGTCATCCTTGGCGGTGACGGCGATGATGATATCTATACCGGCGGCGGCGACGATACGATCGATGGCGGCGACGGCAACGATTACATCAGCGGCGAGGATGGCGATGACGTCATGTATGGCGGCGCCGGCGACGACACGCTGGTTGGCGGTGACGGCAACGACATCATGGAAGGCGGCGCCGGCGACGATGAAGCCTACGGCGGCCAGGGCGATGATCTGTTCATCTTCGGGGCCGGTGACGGCGCGGATTACTTCGACGGCGGCAACGGCTGGTCCGATACGATCCAGCTCGACGGTGTCGATGGCGGCCCGGGCGGCGACAGCGGCTGGACCATGTCGCTTGATGACGGGGTAACTTACACCGAAACCGATGATGGCATCGTCTTCGACAGCGAAGCTTCCGGGAAAATCGAGCTTGCCGATGGCAGCGAACTGACCTTCGAAGGGGTCGAGAAACTGGAATGGTAAGTTTCGATTGAACGACAAAAGGCCAGGGCTCGTGGTTTCACGGGCCCTTTCCTTTTGCGCTGTCGACGGGCCTTTGGCATTCTTCGGCAATGGATAAAATCGGCCCCTACGAGATCGAAGCTCCGCTGCTCAACACCAGCTTTTCCGATATCTATATCGCCCGCGATCCCGCGCGCGATGGCTACTTCGCCGTGAAGGTATTTCATCCCAAAGGCAGCAATACTGGCGAGGAAGCAAAGTACGGCGAGGATTTCTGGCGGGCGCGGTTTCTCGAGGAAGCGAACCTGATGTCGCGTTTCGACCACCCGAACCTGGTTAAAGCCGTCGATGTCGGTGAAATCGAAGAGGGCAAGCCGTATATCGTGATGCCGTTTCTTGAGGCCAATCTGTTATTCGAAATCGGCGAGGATGCCGATACGCCTGAAGAAATCGAAAAACTCCCGAAACAATGGCGCCCGCGTCCGGTATCGCCGCGCCGCGCTGTCGAGGTCTGGCGGCAGATGCTTGCCGGTCTAGCCGCTTTGCACGATGCAGGTCTGGTACATCGCGATATCAAGCCGTCGAACGTGCTGCTCGACAGCAAGAATCGCGGCAAGGTGAAACTTTGCGATTTCGGCATGGTCAAAGTGCCCGGCGCGCAGGGGTCGCGGTCGGGGATCTGGGTCGGAACACTCGAATACATCAGTCCGGAACAACGCAAAAGCGCAACAGAGGTCGATGCCCGATCAGACGTCTATTCCGCCGGGGTAGTCATGTACCGGATGCTGAGCGGGCGTCTGCCCAAGCCGGGGCGGGCGCCGATGCGGGCGGGGCGGTTCGGTGTTTCGGAGGAACTCGTCAAACTGATCGAAGATTGCCTGCAAAAGCGAAGAAGGGATCGCCCGGTAAATGCCGGAGACGTCCTTCGGCAATTGGATCTGATTGTCCCCGATCTTCAGGTACTTTCTGACAGAATCAGAATTCCGCTGCGTACAGCGAGCATCAAGGCCATCAGCAAAACCGATTAAATTTTAAATATACAAAAATATAATGTGTATTATATTTAAATAACAATAATAATTGACATATTATATTTATTTTTTCATCTATATGCGTATTAAGGGGGCAATGCGGTCCCCCGGGGAGAATGCAGATGTCGGTACAGATCGCGACGGCCAATCGTTTGATGGACGGGATAGGGGTTTTTCTTGGATATGACGGGGAATGGACCCGGCATATCGATGATGCCCGCATTGCCGAGCTCGAGGACGATATAGTCGAGATTCAGGCTGAAGCCGAAGCGTCCAAATCTGTAGTCGGGGCATACCTGATCGACGCGGATGTCCGTATCCCTGAAGGCGGGAAGCGCATTGTGTCGCCGCTGAGCTACCGCGAGCAGATACGCGCCTACGGGCCCTCAACCCACCCTGCTTTTGCGAAAAAGATGGCGCCGGAACATTTCGATCCCAGCACCGATGTATCCGCCATCTTCATGAACGGAATGTGAGCCATGTATCAGTACGATGATTTCGATAAAGCCTTTGTCAGCGAGCGGGTTGGACAGTTTCGCGAACAGGTGGCCCGCCGCCTGTCGGGAGAACTGACCGAAGATGAATTCCGCCCGCTGCGTCTGATGAACGGGCTGTATCTGCAGCTTCATGCCTACATGCTGCGGGTCGCCATTCCCTATGGACTGCTATCGTCGACGCAGATGCGCAAGCTGGCCGAGATCGCACGTACCTATGACCGCGGTTACGCCCATTTCACCACTCGCCAGAACATTCAGTTCAACTGGCCGCGCCTGGAAGATACGCCGGACATTCTGGAAGAACTGGCGTCCGTCGAGATGCATGCGATTCAAACATCTGGGAACTGCATCCGCAACACGACCGCCGATCAGTTTGGCGGTATCGATTCGGAAGAAATCGACGATTCACGTGTCTGGGCCGAACTGATCCGCCAGTGGTCGTCCCTGCACCCGGAATTCTCGTTCCTGCCGCGCAAGTTCAAGATTGCTGTGACCGGTTCGCCGCATGACCGCACAGCAGTGAAATTTCATGATATCGGTCTGATCCTGAAAAGGAACGATGCCGGCGAAACCGGTTTCGAAGTGCTGGTTGGCGGTGGTCTTGGCCGCACGCCGATGATCGGCCGCACGGTACGGGAATTTCTGCCGGCCGAGTACATGCTGTCGTACCTGGAAGCGATCCTCAGGGTCTATAACCAGTTCGGCCGCCGCGACAACAAATACAAGGCGCGTATCAAGATCCTCGTGCATGAAACCGGGATCGATACGCTCCGTGACTTGGTCGAAGCCGAGTGGGAATCAATGAAATACGAAGGGATCGATCTGCCCGGCGCCGAGCTCGAACGTGTCCGCGGCCACTTCGCGTCACCGGTTTATGAAGATCTGCCCGATCACGATCAAGCCTTCCAGATCAAACAGTTCGAAAGTCCGACTTTCGGGCGCTGGGTTCGCTCTAATCTGGCGCCGCACAAGAAGCCCGGTTACGCGATCGTCAATATCTCGCTCAAACCCATCGGCGGTGCGCCCGGTGACGTCACGTCGGCGCAGATGGAAGTGATTGCCGAGTTGGCGGACCATTATTCGTTCGGTGAAATCCGTGTCGCGCACGAGCAGAATCTGGTCTTTGCCGATGTCCGGAAATCAGACGTCTATGCATTATGGGAAAAGCTCGACGAAATTCAGCTCGGTACACCGAACCTGGGACTGATCAGCGATATCATCGCTTGCCCGGGGCTGGATTACTGCTCGCTCGCCAACGCACGTTCAATCCCCGTCGCGCAGCGTATCCAGCGTCGTTTTGCTGACATCAAGCGGCAGTTCGACATCGGGCCGCTGACGCTGAACATTTCCGGCTGCATTAACGCCTGCGGGCACCATCATGCAGGGCACATCGGTATTCTCGGTGTCGATCGTCGGGGGGAGGAATATTACCAGCTTACTCTCGGTGGCAGCGCCGATGAAAACGCCGCTATCGGCAAGATCGTCGGTCCGGCTTTTTCGGGTGCCGACATCGTGGATGCGGTGGAAACCGTGGTCGAGACATACCTGAAACTGAGGCACGACAAGGAGCCTTTCATCCAGGCATATCGCCGTGTCGGCGAAGCGCCGTTCAAGGCTGCGCTGTTCGGGGAGAAACAACATGCCGCTGCTTAAACAAGGCCAGATCGCCGCGGACCCGTGGGCGCGCATCGACGATAACGCCGCAATCGCAACGGAAACGGCGGTGGTGGTGTCGCTGCAACGCTGGCTCACGGAGGCCGAAACGCTGAGAACCCGCAACGCCCCGGTTGCCGTGGCATTATCCAACGACCAGTCACCGGCGCAGATCGTTGACGATCTGGATGCCATCGATGCCGTATTCCTGACCTTCCCGGCGTATACCGATGGTCGGGCCTATTCGCAGGCACGTCTGCTGCGCCAGCGCTATGGCTTTACGGGCGAGATTCGCGCTACGGGTAACGTTTTGCGCGATCAGTATGCCTTCATGTTGCGCTGTGGATTCGATGCGTTCGAGGTGGCGGATGATGCGGATCTGGCTGGATGGGGCAAGTCGGCAGCGCTGATGTCTGCGTCTTATCAGACCGCCGCCGATGGCGCCAAAGCCATCTGGGCGAAACGGCACGGGCAGGCACAAGCCTGATAAAAGTTCTAGACGATGATAGACTGGTAATGCCGACCCTCGGTCAGGCATCGGCTTCGGCGGATTTCCACCGGCCGCCCGTCGAGGGTTTCCGCAATCCTTGAAATTTCCAGCAATGGGTCGCCGGCCTTTATGCCAAGAGCGACCGCATCGTCGGTCGATGCCGGCACGGCTCGCAGGCGTTCCAGGGCGCGATGCACGGTGATGCCGTAGCGTTCCTCGTAAAGCTGATACAGTTCGTTCGGCACTTCCTCCAGGGCACGTTTATCAAGATCGGGGAACATCGCCACTGGGACACAGACGGTCTCGGCAATGGCGGCCCTGCCGTCCATCTCGCGGATACGCCGTATCTCGATAATGCGATCCTGGCGATCCAGCTTCAAAAAATCGGTTTCGTCCTTGTCGGCACGGCGCCGGCGGCAACTGAGCACTCGACTTTTTGTCGGCAGTTCGCGCGCACCTTCATCCGTGACGATGTGAAAGAAGTGAAACAGCGCGCGCTCAGGCGTATGCGCGGCGACGAATGTGCCTTTACCCTGGCGTCTGACGACGAGATTGCGGGCTGCCAGGTCGTCCAGTGCCTTGCGTATCGTGCCCTGACTGACGGCGAACTCGTCGGCCAGCGCGAACTCGCTCGGCAACATTTCGCCGGGCCCCCAGGCGCCTGAACCGATCCGTTCCAACACGGCATCGCGTACGAACGCATACAGCGGCTGGTTGGCGGGGCGATGGAAGGGATCGTTCAAGGCTGACTCCTTAAGTCTTATATAAGAGTTATAGGAATTGCTTGACTCTTTCAAGGTAAAAGGTAGTGTCCACGTGAAACAACATTTTCCATGGAGGGAACAGTGCCCAAAGCACCAGATTTTCTTGTCCACGAAGTCGAAGATACAGTCGGCGTCGTGGTCGTCGAGACGGTCAAAAAAGGCTCAGGCCTTGAAGGCTGGCTGATGGCCAAGGACAGCACGTTGAAGATGAAGAGCAAGGACGCCATTCCGCTGGGCCACAAGATCGCGCTCAACGATATCAAGAAGGGCGACACCATCATCAAATACGGCCACGACATCGGCAAAGCCATCGCCGATATCAAAAAGGGCGGTCACGTACACGTTCACAACGTCAAGACGAAGAGGTGGTAATCATGGCTGCCAAGAAAGTTAAGAAATCGGCCAAGAAAGCCGTCGCCGGCAAGCCCAAGTCGCCGGTCGTTCCCAAGCTCGTCGAAGACGCGCCGCTGTACATTCCTGAACCGCAATACCTGCCGGTGCGTTCACGCGGCAAACCGACGTTCACCGGCTACCGCCGGGAAAACGGCCGTGTCGGCGTTCGTAACCATGTCATCATCCTGCCGCTCGACGACTTGTCGAACGCAGCGTGCGAAGCGGTTGCCAACAACGTCAAGGGAACGATGGCCATTCCGCACCCGTATGGCCGACTGCAGTTCGGTGAAGATCTCGACCTGCACTTCCGCACCCTGATCGGGACCGGCGCAAACGCCAACGTTGCCGCCGTAATCGTCATCGGTATCGAAACCGCATGGACGCAGATCGTCGTCGACGGTATCGCCAAGACCGGCAAGCCGGTCGCGGGGTATGCCATCGAACAGAACGGCGATCACAAGGTGATCTGGGCCGCTTCGCGTCAGGCCAAGGAATTCCTGCACTGGGCGTCTGAAAAGCAGCGCGAAACCTGCTCCGTCGACGAACTGTGGGTGTCCGTGAAATGCGGTGAATCCGACACCACGTCGGGTCTCGCGTCGAACCCGACCGTGGGTAACTTCATCGACAAGATGGATGCCTGGGGCGCCACCACGTGCTTCGGTGAAACGTCGGAAATCACCGGCGCCGAGATGGTCTGCGCGACGCGCGGCAAGACCAAGGCGGCGGGCGAGAAATTCATGAAGACCTGGCAGGCCTACATGGACGAGGTGATCGAGCCGTACAAGACCTCCGACCTTTCCGACAGCCAACCGACCAAGGGCAATATCGAAGGCGGTCTGACCACCATCGAGGAAAAGGCCTTCGGCAACCTCGAGAAAATCGGCAAGAAGGCGAAGTACGTCGACGTTCTCGGTCCGGCCGAAGATCCGGCCAAGGGGCCTGGCCTCTACTTCATGGACACGTCCTCGGCAGCCGCTGAATGCGTGACCCTGCAAGCAGCCGCCGGTTTCGTCGTGCACCTGTTCCCGACCGGGCAGGGCAACGTCGTCGGCAACCCGATCGAACCGGTTATCAAGCTGACCGCGAACCCGCGTACGGTTCGCACGATGCGTGAACACATCGACTACGACTGCTCGGGTATTCTGCGCCGTGAAATGAATTTCGATGAAGCCGGCGACGGCTTGATCGATATCACGATGCGGACCTGCAACGGCCGCCTGACGGCAGCCGAAGCACTCGGTCATCGCCAGTTCGTGTTGACCAAACTGTATCGCAGCGCTTAAGTGCAAGCGGCCGGCGCCATTCCGGTGCCGGCCGTTTCCTTTATCCCAGAGAAAAGCGCAGCATGACTGACATCGTCATTACAGAATTTATCGACCCGGGCGCGCTCGAACGCCTTAAATCAGAATTCGACGTCCATTATGATGTGGACATCTGGAACAAACCCGACGCTATCGCCGATGCCCTGCAGGGCACGCCGGGCCTGATTGTCCGCAACCAGACGCAGGTGCGCGGTGTGGTCTTGGACCGTGCCGATGCGCTGAAATGTATCGGCCGGCTGGGCGTCGGCCTCGACAACATCGATACCGAGGTGTGCAGGGCCCGTGGCATCGAGGTTTTTCCGGCAACCGGCGCGAATTCCGATTCCGTCGCCGAACTTGCGATCGGCGGACTGTTCGTCATGCTCCGTGATGCCTATCACGTCACCGAAGAAGTGATTTCCGGGGGCTGGCCGCGGATGCGCATGATGGGCCGCGAAGTCGCCGGCAAGACGCTGGCGATCATCGGTTTCGGCTCCATCGGCAAGGCGCTGGCATGGCGGGCCAGAGGGGTCGGCATGAAGGTAACGGCTTGGGATCCGTATATCGCTCTCAATGATAAGGTATGGACCGAGCATGGTGTCGAACCCCGTCCGACGCTGGATTCCGTGATCGCCGATGCCGATGCGGTATCGGTGCACGTACCGCTGACCGACGAGACACGGGATCTGTTCGACGCCGAAACGATGTCGAAGATGAAGCCCGACGCGCTGCTGTTCAACCTTGCGCGCGGCGGCATCATCAATGAGACGGATCTGGTCGCGGCACTGAAGGCCGGCACAATCGGCGGTGCGTTCCTGGATACCTACAATGTCGAGCCGTTGACGGGGGACAATCCGTTCAAGGATGTACCGAACCTGTTGCTGACACCGCATGCCGGTGCGCGCACGGTCGAAGCCGATGACCGTGTCAGCAATATGATCGCCGATGCAGTCGCCAAATGTCTGCGGGGGGACGGGTAATGATCCGCCTGTCGCTTTCCGATCTGCACGATTTGGCCGTCGATGTTCTGACGGCATCGAAAACCTCGCCAGAGAACGCCGCGGCCGTTGCCCGCGCGCTGGTCAAGGCCGATGCAGACGGAATTCCATCGCACGGCGTTTCGCGACTGCCGGCTTATGCCGATCAGGCAAAAGCCGGTAAGGTCGACGGCTTCGCTGCCCCCGAGGTGACGACACCTAAAACAGCCTCTATTCGTGTCGATGCGAAATCCGGATTTGCCTATCCGGCGATTGAAGCTGGGATCGATGCCGCCTTGAAGCGGATCGGCGAAACCGGGATCGTCGGTCTGGCCATCGGCAATTCGCATCATGCTGGTGTCGCCGGCCATCATGTCGAACCGTTCGCGGAACAGGGATACCTGGCGCTCGGATTTACCAACTCACCGGCGGCCATTGCGCCGTGGGGCGGTAGCAGAGCAATCTACGGGACCAACCCCATCGCTTTCGCCTGTCCGATGGAGGGCAAACCGCCGATTATCGCCGATCTGTCGACCTCGAAGGTTGCGCGCGGCAAGATCAAACTTGCCGCCGACAAGGGCGAGGCCATTCCCGAGGGTTGGGCCGTCGATGCGGACGGGCAGGCCACCACCGATGCCAAGGCGGCGATGGGCGGTTCGCTGCTGCCCATGGGCGATGCCAAGGGGGCGGCGCTGGTGCTGATGGTGGAAATACTGGCGGCGACGCTGACTGGATCCAACCACGGCTTCGAGGCTTCGTCGTTCTTTGACGACAAGGGGCCGGCACCACACATCGGCCAGTTCTTCATCATCATAGATCCGCAAGGCTTTTCGGGCGGGGCGTTCAACAGCCGCCTCGACGTGCTGGCCGAGGCGATCCTGTCACAGGATGGTACCCGGATGCCGGGCGAACGCCGTTTCAAAATCCGTGAAACTTCGGCCAGGGACGGGGTCGACATTCCCGACAGCCTTCTGGATGAATTGAAATCCCGCGCCGGCTGATCACCAGTAGCTGAGTGCGCCTTCGAACAGCTTGAAGAGATCATCGCGTTCGATCTGGCAGGGGGCCAGGCTGAGCAGCCGTTTCTGCGGGAAAGCTCCGTCCGTCAGCTTGTCTAGATCAGCCGTGCCATAACCGACGCCTTGCAGTCCGTTGGGAATGCCGGTCGCCTTCATCATGCCGATCAGATGCTCTGCAACGGCTTCACCCGCTTCGGACGGACCGGCTTCATGTGTCCCGCCAAGGCAGGCATAGGCGTCCAGATGGCGTTCCGGCGCGTGGGGGCCGGTCAGGCGGAACACCGACGGTGCATTCAGGATCACCGACATGCCGTGCGGGACGATAGGCGCTTCGTCGGGATAGCCATCAGGGCGAAAGTCCTTAACCAACCCAGAAACAGCATACGACATGCCGTGCGGCAGGTGGCATCCTGCCTGTCCGAAGGCGATCCCGGCCAGCGACGAGGCCCACATCAGGTATTCGCGCGCTTCCAGGTTGTCAGCATCTGTGATGGCAGGGACCATGTGTTCGCCGACGAGTTTCAGCGCTTCCTTGGCGATCAGGTCACTCCACGGGTTTCCGCCTTGGGAATACGGTCGCGCGGTTGGGTTTTGCGGTTTTTCCCTCACCGTGAAGGGCCGCGCCGTCAGACTTTCGAGCGCATGTGACAGGACATCGAACGCCGTGGCGGCAATGACGTTCTTGGGCAAGGTATGCGTGACATGCGGGTCGACAAGACCCAGCGTCGGCTTCAGGTGCAAAGACGCGATACCGGTTTTCGCCTTCATCGACAGCAAGTCGAAGATGGCGATTCCGGTTGCCTCGGAACCGGTACCGGACGTTGTCGGGCAGGCTATATGCGGTTTCAACGGTCCCGGAACGGGCACACCGCCGCCAACCGGTGCGTTGACGTAGGTCAGGAAGTCTGCCGGATAGGAGGCGTACAGATTGGCGGCCTTGCAGGTATCGATGACCGATCCGCCACCGACGGAAACGAAGCCGTCGAAATTGCCTTCCTGAGCAAACGCGGCAGCGGCCTTGAAGCTTTCATCGGTGGGTTCGACGGCGACATCGTCATACAGCACGGTATCGATTCCAACCGCCTGTAATGATTTCAGGACTTTGTCGACGTGATCCGACGCGGAAAGGCGCCTGTCGGTGAATACTGCAACTTTCCTGAGCGCAAGTTGACTGGCATGGGCGCCGGCTTCCGACAGGCATCCCGGGCCGAAAACGAGGGATTGACCGTCGACACGGAAAGCTTCGTCGCAGCCCGCAAGCAGTTGATAATGATGACAACAGACCACTTTCGCCTCCCTGAACACCGTGCTTGTAAGAAGTGTACCGGCATCAGCAAGAAATGAAAAATGTCGAAATCTCGCGTAAATAAATTCGGTAATTACTTAGAATTATTTTCGCCCTGCACGCTTTGAGAGCGGGGCGGCATTCGTTAAACTACCCCACTGGAACGAGGAGGTGGTGCCATGTTTATAAGGCACATGATGGCGGCGGGGATTTTCGCCGTGATACTGGCTGTGACCCCGCAATCCGTTTCGGCATCGGGGGATGAATTTGCAAAGAAAGCCGAGGATTTCATTGTCAAACTGGCCGACGATGCAATTTCCCAATTGACCGACAGGTCCGTCACGATCGACGAGCAGGAACGCCGATTCCGTAAAATCGTAAAGGACTACATTGCCTTTCAGACCATCGCGCGCTGGGTCCTTGGCGGGCGCTACTGGCGTGCCGCCAGCGAGGAACAGCGCGAACGGTATCTCAATCTTTTTGAGCAACTCATGGTGTCGAAGTATGCGCACCGCTTTCAGAGCTATTCAGGCGAGACCCTGCAGGTGGCAGGGGTGCGCACGATCGATGCCAATCAGGCCCTTGTTCAGACGACCCTGATGCGTCCGAATGCCGATGCGCCCTTGCGAGTAGACTGGCGGGTTCGCGGCACGGGCGATACACTCAAGGTCATCGATATCATGGTCGAAGGCTTGAGCATGGCACAGACACAGCGTTCGGAGTTTTCCTCGGTGCTGCGTGACAATGGCGGCGATGTGGATTCGTTGATGGCGAATCTCGAGGCGCGTCTTGAAGCCGCACGGGCGGAACGGGTGACATCGAAAGAAGAGGCAACGAAAAAACCGTGAACACACCGTCAGCGCCGCCTGAGGCTGGCATCGAAACGCCTTCAGGCAAGGACGCGGCGTATGAAAATTTCCCCGTCGGTTCGTTTTTGCTCCCGCCCCGGGCGCGGCCCCATGTCGCGGTGTTCTACCGCTATGCCCGTGCTATCGACGATATTGCCGACAGTCCTGACCTGAACGCGGATGAGAAAATTCACCGCCTGGACGGCTTCGCTGCTGCAGTGGAGGGGCGGACAACGGCCGACCCTGCGTACCTGACCGGCATCCGGATGCATGAAAGCCTGCGGGCTTCCGGGGTGCCCGAACGGCACTGTCTCGACCTTATCGATGCCTTCAAGCAGGACGCGGTCAAAACCCGATACGACGACTGGGGCGATCTGATGGGGTACTGTATTCGGTCCGCTGCTCCGGTGGGGCGGTATCTGATCGATCTGACCGGCGGCTCTTCGGACGACTACGCCTCGTCGGATGCGCTTTGCAATGCCTTGCAGGTCATCAACCATCTGCAGGACTGCAAGGACGATTATCTGACCCTGAACCGGGTGTATCTTCCCATGGACTGGATGGGCGAATCAGGGGCCACGGTGCAAATGCTCGATGCCGGTCGGACGACCCCGGAACTGCGTAAGGTGATCGATCACTGCCTGCAGGCGACACGGAACCTGATGCAGGATGCCCGGCCGTTGCCGGCAAGCGTTGCCAGCCGGCGGCTGGCAATGGAAAGCGCAGCAATCATTCGTATCGCCGATGCGCTGATCGACAGGCTCGCTGGCAATGATCCGTTGGGGCAGCGGATCGAATTAACTAAATTTGGTTACGCAGGATGCATTCTGCGCGGCGCCATCGCCGGCCTGTTTGTATGACAGGCGCATCATGATCGCGTTAAGTATTCTATCATTGCTGATCTGGCTCTATTTATGCCTGTTTCATAGCAGATTTTGGCAATGTGACCAGATACTTAATGATAAATCAGTTAATTTAAATGATTGCCCCGAGGTCGTATGTGTCATCCCTGCACGTGATGAGGCTGAAAGCATCGGCCTGACTGTGCGCGCACTGCTGGATCAGGATTACCCGGGGACGGTTTCGATCATTGTCGTTGACGATAACAGCGCTGACGGGACCGCCGACGCAGCGCGTGCTGTACTTAAAGACGGCGAAGAAAAGTGCCTGACGGTGATCGACGGTACGCCGCTGGCGGATGGCTGGGTGGGAAAGATGTGGGCTGTTCACCAGGGGATCGAGGCTGCCGGTACCCCCGCGTACATCCTGTTGACGGACGCCGATATCACGCACTCGTCGGACAGCCTGCAACAGCTGGTGGCCAAGGCGGAAAACGAACAATTGGGGCTCGTTTCGCAGATGGTGATGTTGCGTTGCCTGTCCGGATGGGAGCGGTTTCTGATCCCCGCATTTGTGTATTTTTTCCAGAAGCTTTACCCGTTCCCGCGCGTCAACGATCCGGCAGCGAAGCTGGCGGCGGCTGCCGGCGGCTGCATGCTGGTGCATGCCGGCGCTCTGCGGGAGGCGGGCGGTATTACGAAAATACGTGACAGGCTGATTGATGACTGTGCGTTGGCGTGCCTGATCAAGCCGTTGAGGCCGGTCTGGCTCGGTCTGGCGGTCGAGACGCGCAGCCTCCGGGCTTATGACGACCTGGCGCCAATCTGGCGTATGGTAACGAGATCGGCGTATGTGCAGCTCAATCACAGTCCGATCCTGTTGATCGGTACGCTTGTCGGCATGCTGCTGCTTTATCTCATGCCGCTATTAGCCTTGTTTGCAGGGATATTCGGACACGATCCTGTGCTTGCGGTCCTTGGGGGTCTGACGTGGCTGATCATGGCCTGGACATACCTTCCGATCCTGGATCTCTACCGCCTGAATGCCATCTGGGCACTGTCGCTGCCGTTCGCTGGTATGCTGTATGCATTGATGACGCTGGATTCCGCGCGCCGGCATTATCAGGGGCAGGGCGGCGCATGGAAGGGCCGGACGTATCCTTAAACCGTATCCTGCCGCATCTATAAAACATGGCGGCGCGGCCAGTTTTGGGCCAGCTAAAAGATGACGCGCCTATTTGGGTAGTGTATCCATACCGCCATGAAAGCGCATGAAGCCCTGCCCATGGAGCCTGACCTACCGGCCGATCCGCCCGACGCCTATGTCGAGGCGCTGGTTAGGCGTGCCGGGACCTCATTTTTCTGGGCCATGCGCCGCCTTGATCCCGAACGTCGCCGTGGTGTCTTTGCCGTATATGCGTTCTGCCGCGACGTTGACGATATTGCCGACGGAAACCTGCCGTTGGATCGCAAACGCCAACTGCTGGACGTCTGGCGCCGGGAAATCGACCTTGTGTATGGAGGTGCCTGCCATCATCCGATCAGCCGGGCGCTGTTGGACCCGGTGCGGATATTCGATCTGAAAAAGGCTGATTTTCTGGACGTCATCGACGGTATGGAAATGGATGCCGCGCCCCGTGTGCGGATCGCTGACATGGATGAACTGGTGCTTTATTGTGATCGTGTCGCCTGCGCTGTAGGGCGGCTGTGTGTGCGCGTCTTCGGGCTGGGCGGAGAAGAGGGTATCCGTCTTGCCACAGAACTCGGCATGGCGCTGCAACTGACTAATATTCTCAGGGACATAGCCGAGGATGCGGGACGCGACCGGGTCTATCTGCCGGCGGATCTGCTGGCTGAGGCCGGTGCCGGGGGCGATGGGGTCGAGGACGTCATTACCGCACCAGGCCTGCCGCATCTGTGCGACAGCATAGCCAGCCGAGCGGAAACACATTTCACTAACGCCGCGGCCATCGTCAGGCAAGCCGATCCGGACGCCGTACGTCCGGCGGTGATGATGATGCAAGTCTACCGTCGGATCCTTGATAAGCTTCTGAAACGTGGCTGGCAGTCGCTGGACGCCGATGTCGGGCCGTCGAAGTTTGAAAAGTTGATGATCGCCGTTCGCTACGGGATTTTCGGATGAGCACCCGGCGGGCCTTCGTCCTGGGCGGTGGGGTCGCTGGTCTGGCGGCGGCAACGGCGCTGGCCGAGAAGGGCATTGGTGTCAGTTTGATCGAAGCCGCGCCACAGGCCGGCGGGCGTTGTCGCAGCTTTTTCGATAAGCAACTCGGCTGCGATATAGACAACGGCAATCATCTGGTCCTGAGTGGTAATACCGATGTCAGGCGTTATCTGGCGCGAATCGGTGCAACGGATACGATCGATATCCTTCCGCCAAGGTTTCAGTTTTACGATGTCGCAAGCGGCATTGAATGGGACGTTTCCCTGAGCAAAGGCCGTATCCCCTGGCGTCTGCTGTGCCCGCATCATGGCATTCCCGACGTCCGCATCAGGGATTATTGGGCGAGCCGGAAAATCTTGCAGGCGGGACCCACCGAGAGTGTCGCGGGTGTTTTGGCGGAAACGGGCGCACTTTATGAACGGTTCTGGGAACCCTTTGCCGTCGCCGTTTTGAATACCGAACCTGAAAATGCCCAGGCCGCCCTTCTGGCGCCGGTTATCAGAGAAACCGTGATGCAGGGCGGTGAAGCCTGCCGGCCTGTGCTTTCGAAACGGGGCCTGGGGTTCAGCTTCGTCGCTCCGGCGCTGGATTATCTGCAGAACAAAGGTGCGGACATCCGCCTGGGCGTGCGCTGCAGGGGAATCGACATTGCGGAAGACCGTGTTCAGAGTCTGGACCTCGAAGGAGAAGCGGTCGGCATCAATCCCGGCGATATCGTCATCTGCGCTTTGCCGCCCAGCGTGGCCGGCGAATTTCTGCCCTTCATTACTGTGCCCGATGCGTTCCGGGCCATTGTTAACGTTCACTTCGATATCGGTCACAGGGAACAGGATCCGCAGATCATCGGTATTTTCGGTGGTCTTGCGGAGTGGCTGTTTTTACGGGGACGTATTGCTTCCGTAACGATCAGCGCCGCCGAACACATAGTCGATCTCCTGGCGGAGGATATCGCAGCCCGCGTCTGGGCCGATATCGCCGGGATTTTAAGTCTGGATGCGGCAAATATGCCGCCTCATCGCGTGATTAAGGAGAAACGTGCCACATTTGCGCAGACACCGGACCAGGCCCGTCGCCGCCCTGGCCCCGCCACGAAGCTGAAAAACCTTTGGCTGGCAGGGGATTGGACGGACACAGGGCTTCCGGCAACGATCGAGGGGGCCATCAGATCGGCGCATCGATGCACAGGGTTGGCCTTGAACAAATGACGAAATTTTGACACAAGTCTATGGTCTGCTTCTGCACCGTCAGGCATGAAATTGCGTAAGGTCCGCCTTGGTCCGAGCGCTCAAAAGGAACCCACCATTGGTTGAACTCAGCGCTCACGCAGCGACCGGCAGGATTGATTCTCTCGAACAGGTCGAGAAAGTCGTTTCCACGTCACGCGAATGGTTCATGGGCGAGCAGCATGATGACGGCCACTGGGCGTTTGAGCTTGAGGCCGATGCGACGATCCCGGCAGAGTACATTCTTCTAAACCATTATCTCGGCGAACCCAATGACGAGGTTGAGAAAAAGCTCGCCGTATATCTGCGCAGAATTCAGGAAGACAAGCACGGCGGCTGGCCGCTGTATCACGACGGCGACTTCAACATCAGTGCGTCGGTAAAGGCGTATTACGCCCTGAAACTGGTTGGGGACGACCCGGCGTCGCCGCATATGAAAGCGGCCCGAGATGCCATTCTGTCGCATGGCGGTGCGGCCAAGGCCAATGTCTTCACCCGCATCGCGCTGGCCCTTTTCGAGCAGGTGCCTTGGCGTGCCGTTCCGGTGATGCGTGCCGAGGCGCTTTTGATGCCGCGCTGGTCGCCGTTCCATGTAGACAAAATTTCGTACTGGTCGCGGACCGTCATGGTGCCGCTGCTGATCCTGGCCGTCCTCAAGCCCAAGGCGAAAAACCCGAGGGGCATTGGTATCGAGGAATTGTTCGTGCGTCCCGCCAATGACGAGGACGACTACATGGTCAATCCAACAGGTCACTGGATCGGCACGCTGTGTCTCGGCATCGATCGTATTGCCAAACTGGTCGAACCTCTATTTCCGTCGGGGATCGAAAAGAAAGCCATCAAGCGCTGCCTGGATTTCATCGGCCCGCGACTTAACGGTGAAGACGGTCTTGGCGCGATTTTCCCAGCCATGGCCAACACAGTGATGGCGTTCGACGCGCTGGGCTATGCACGTGATCATCCGGATTACGTGATCGCCAGGGATTCCATCGACAAGTTGCTGGCTTTCAAGAACGACGAAGGCTATTGCCAGCCCTGCCTGTCGCCCATCTGGGACACGTCGCTCGGCGGTCACGCACTGATGGAAGCCGGCATGGACATGGGCGAGAAAGCCCTGGTCGCGGCCACCGACTGGCTGGCGGAACGGCAGATACTGGATGTTGCCGGCGACTGGGCGGTCAACCGCCCCGGTCTGCAGCCCGGCGGCTGGGCATTTCAGTACAATAACGACTATTACCCCGACGTCGACGATACGGCGGTTGTCGGCATGCTGCTGCACCGTGCCGACCCGGACCGTTACCAGGTGGCCATTGAGCGGGCCAAAATCTGGATCGAAGGCATGCAGTCAAAGAACGGCGGCTGGGGAGCATTCGATATCGACAACGAATACTACATCCTGCAACACATTCCGTTCGCCGATCACGGTGCGCTTCTGGATCCGCCAACCGCCGATGTGAGCGCACGCTGCGTTTCTTTCCTGGCGCAACTCGGATATGGCCAGGAACGTAAAAGCGTACGGCTCGGCGTGGAGTACCTGAAGCGCGAACAGGAACCGGACGGCTCATGGTTCGGGCGCTGGGGCAACAATTACGTCTATGGAACATGGTCCGTGCTGTGCGCGCTGAATGCCGTCGGTGAAGACATGAACGCGCCCTACATACGTAAGGCAGTCGAATGGTTGAAGGCCCGCCAGTGTGCCGATGGTGGCTGGGGCGAGGACTGCGCCAGCTATTGGCAGCATCGCCGTGACGAAGTCAAAACTTCGACCCCGTCTCAGACGTCGTGGGCCGTGATGGGTCTCATTGCCGCCGGCGAGATCAATTCCCATGCCGTCCAACGCGGGATTGCCTATCTCATGGAAGCGCCACGCGACGGCGGCAAGTGGGACGAGGAATACTTTAACGCCGTTGGTTTTCCGCGCGTATTCTATCTGCGCTATCACGGTTACAGCGCGTATTTCCCGCTGTGGACCCTGGCTCGGTATGTTAACCTGTCGCGCGGCAACGAGCGCACGCCCAAATACGGCATCTGACGGCGATGCCGCGCATCGGCATCATCACTGGCGTTAAAACTGAAGAAGCTACGCTAGCGTCCGTCATGGGCAGCCCCGATGCCCCGTATGTCCGGCTTTCCGGTGCAAGGCCGTCACTGGCCGCCAAAGGCGTCGATTCACTCCTCGCACTGGGGGTGGACGGCATTTTGAGCTTCGGCAGCGCCGGCGGAGTTTCTCCATCCCTGCAACCTGGCGATCTGGTGATTGCCGATAGGGTCGTCAATTCGGACGAGCATGCATTTGCGACGGACAGCAGCTGGTGTGCCCGCCTGTCGTCGGTCTTCAATGCGCAGCCATCCATCGTCGCGGGTATCGATTACGTTGCCGCCAGCAGCGACAAAGGCTGGATGTTGGAGGAGGGGGTTGCTGCCCTGGACATGGAAAGCCACATCGTTGCCGCAAAGGCCAGCGAGGCGGGCATCCCGTTTGCCGTCCTGCGTGCGGTGGTCGACCCGGCGGATTTCGATATTCCCGATTATGCGCTGGAGTCCGTCCGGCCAGACGGCAGCATCAGTCTGCTGCCGATCATAGCCGGTGCCTGCCTGCAGCCATGGACGATTGGTCGGCTGCTCGATCTCAGTAGATTCAATAAACAGGCGATGGAAAGCCTAAGCGGCGCGACCCGCGTCCTTGGTCCGGGCTTCGGCTTTTTCGCGCTCTAACTTTTGCGTCATCGTTTCGACGAGACCTTCGAAAACGAATTCGGCGGGACGCTGTTTGTCGAGCGGAATTTCCGGTACCATTGGTTTTTCCGTGTCGATACCCTTGAGGAAGACACTCAACGCCTTTAGCGGGTGCTTCACCGTGTCGGCGACGGCGGTCGGCTCATATCCGCAATGAACCATGCAGTTGGCGCACTTTTCGTAGTTGCCGGTGCCGTACTGGTCCCACGGTGTGTCGTTCATCAACTCCCTGAATGTGGACGCATAACCTTCGCTCAGCAGGTAGCAGGGTTTTTGCCAGCCGAAGATGTTTCGGGTCGGGTTGCCCCACGG
Organism: Thalassospiraceae bacterium; assembly: GCA_038100295.1. GTDB lineage: Bacteria > Pseudomonadota > Alphaproteobacteria > Rhodospirillales > Casp-alpha2 > UBA4479. The sequence goes on along the minus strand of JAYNVG010000005.1, from coordinate 15,507 downwards.
TGTACAGTGGTATTGCTGATTGCCGGCCAAAAAGTCCATGAACAGGGTCGACTGGCTGAACTGCCATTTCTTGTCGCCTTTAAGGCGGAAGATATTGCGGAACAGTTCCTTGGTCTTGCCGCGCTGCAGGAAATGTTCCTGATCTGGGGCACGCTCATAGGCATAACCGGGAGAAATCGTGATGCCTTCGACCTGCAGTTCGTTGGTGCAGAAATCGAAGAACTCGGCGCATTGCTCGGCGGTCATCTGGTTGAACAGCGTACAGTTGATGTTGACGCGAAAGCCCCGGGCCTTGGCTGCCTTGATGGCCGATACGGCGCGTTTAAAGGTACCTTTCTGGGCGACGGCGTGGTCGTGGTGTTCCTCAAGCCCGTCGAGATGCACCGAGAATGTCAGGTACGGCGATGGCGTGAAATCGTCGAGCCGCTTTTCCAGAAGCAACGCGTTGGTGCACAGATATACGAATTTCTTGCGCGCAACGATGCCCTCGACTATCCGCTTCATTTCCTTGTGGAGCAACGGTTCGCCGCCGGGAATCGAAACAATCGGCGCGCCGCAATCATCGACGGCCTGCATGCAGTCTTCGAAGCTCAGGCGTTTGTTGAGGATATCGTCTTCGTAATCGATCTTGCCGCAACCGGGGCAGGCCAGGTTGCAGCGGAACAGCGGTTCCAGCATTAAAACGAGCGGATACTTATCAACGCCCTTCAGGCGTTGCTTCATGATGTAGGCGCCGACGCGGACTTGCTGGATCAGGGGGACGGCCATCTCAGTCTCCCGTCGCGCTGATGAGCGAATCGTCGGTCAGCTCACGCGGCAGCTTGAAGACGACGTTTTCCTCGACGCCATCATGATTGCTGACCACAGCTTCGTGCAGTTCCTTGATTCTGTTGATGACGCCCTGGACGAGTGCTTCAGGCGCTGAAGCGCCGGCTGTCAAGCCGACCTTTTTGACGCCATCGAGCCAGCTTCCCTGAATCATCGTGGCATCGTCGATCAGATAGGACGGCGTGCCGTTCTCGCCGCCAAGCTCAGCCAGGCGATTAGAGTTCGAACTGTTCTTGGCGCCGACGACCAGCAGCAGGTCCACGGATTGCGATAGTTCGCGAACCGCCTGCTGGCGATTCTGGGTCGCATAGCAGATGTCTTTCACATCGGGGCCGACAATTTTCGGAAATCGTTTCTTGAGCGCATCAATGGTGGACCGGGTCTCGTCGACGGACAGGGTGGTCTGCGTCACATACGCCAGCTTGTCCGGATCCTCGACGACAAGATCGTCCACTTCCGACGGTTTGCTGACGATCAGCACGCCGCCAGGAATACGGCCTTCGGTGCCTTCGACCTCGGGGTGGCCCCGGTGGCCGATCAAAATGACCTGGCGTCCCTTGCCGGCCTGATTCTGGCCTTCCTTGTGGACTTTGGAAACAAGCGGGCAGGTGGCATCGATCACCGGCAAGTCGCGGGCACGGGCTGCAATTTCTACCTTTTCGGCAACGCCATGGGCGCTGAAGATTGTGACGGCACCCTCGGGAATCTCGTCGATCTCGTCGACGAACACGGCACCTTTGGCGCGCAGGGATTCGACAACGTGCTTGTTATGCACGATTTCGTGCCGCACATAGATCGGCGGGCCGTACTTCGTCAGCGCCCGCTCGACGATCTCGATGGCGCGCTCGACGCCGGCGCAGAAACCGCGCGGGTTGGCGAGAATGATTTCGATGGGGTCGCTCATATGCTCAAAAATCCTGGAGGCATTGTGTCGTGCCGGAAGTGCCTGTGTAGAACGGTCTTAAAATAAAAGTGGATCGCAATCCACCTATATCAATGGCTGTTTAACGTCTTTGCCCCGGTTTTTCCATGGAAAACTCTGAAAATCGGTGCTTGTTTTGCTAAGTGCTACTGGGAGGAAGCCGTGCAAGTGACTAAAGGACCCTACCTGGTGACCGGTGCGACGGGTTTCGTCGGTTCCGCCGTTGCGCGTGCTTTGCTTGCTGTCGGCGCCGATGTGCGGGTATTGGCTAGGCCCGGTGGCGACCGGCGCAACCTGCAAGGGCTGGAGGTTACGATTTGCGAGGGCGATCTGTGTCGCCCTGACACACTGAAACCGGCACTCGAAGGATGCGAGGGCCTGTTTCATGTCGCCGCCGATTACCGGATATGGACACCTGATCCAGCTGCCATGTTTCGTGCCAATGTCGATGGTACGCGCGATATATTATCGGCGGCGCATGCAGTTGGAATCAAGCGGGCGGTCTATACGTCGAGCGTTGCGGTGCTTGGGATCGATCCGTCCGGCAGACCTTCAGACGAGGAAACGCCGGTAAGCTATGCCGATATGATCGGTGTCTACAAACAATCCAAGTTCCGTGCCGAAGAAGCGGCGCAGGCCGTCATCGCTGAAACCGGCCTTGATTGCGTGATCGTCAATCCGTCGACCCCGATCGGGCCGCGTGACATCAAGCCGACGCCGACGGGCCGGCTGGTGGTCGAGGCTGCATCCGGGCGCATGCCGGCCTATGTCGATACCGGTCTAAACGTCGCGCATGTCAACGACATCGCGCAGGGCCATTTACGCGCCTATGAGAAGGGGCAAAAGGGGCAGCGCTATATCCTCGGCGGTGATGATATGACCCTTCGAGAGATCCTTGTGCGCGTTGCGTCTCATGCCGGTGTTCGTCCGCCCCTGATGGAAATACCCCGATTGCCAATTTTCCCGCTGGCGTGGCTGGCGGAGAGATGGTGCGCGATATCCGGGAGAGGTGAGCCGTTCGCAACCGTCGATGCTCTGAGGATGTCGAAGAAGAAGATGTTTTTTTCGAACAAGCGTGCCGAGGAGGAACTTGGTTACATTCACCGGCCCGGCACCGAGGCATTGGCGGATGCCATCGACTGGTTCCGAGAAAACGGATATTTGGGTCGCTAACCGGGCGGTTCTTGACTTGGCGCCGTAGACGCGAAAGATACGCACGCGCAACATAAGGACGCAGCCATGCACGCCATCATCCTTGCCGCCGGTGTCGGCAGCCGATTGTTCGGTGACAGCCGCACCCAGCCGCCTAAAAGCCTGATTGAGTTTGACGGCAAAACCCTGCTGGCCAGGCATTTCGAATATCTGCAGGAATTCGGAATCGAAAAGCTGACGCTTGTCGTCGGCTACCGGAAGGATCTCGTCGTTGCCGAGGCGGAAAGCTGTGCCCCGGACGGATTCCTGGAAGTGATCGAGAACCCGATGTATCGGGGCGGTAGTATCATTTCCATGTGGTATGCCCGCGAAACATACCGTCGAGGCAAGCGGGTGCTCTTCATGGACGCGGATGTCCTGTACGACACCGAAATCCTTAAACGCCTGATCGGCAACCCCGAGGCGAGTGCCTTCGTTTATGACGAAGCGTTGGATGAAGGCGACGATCCGGTACGGATATGCCTCCGTGACGGCGAGGTCGTCGATTTCGGCAAGCGAATCGTCGGTCAGTTCGATGCCATGGGCGAATGGCCGGGTTTCATGACCGTGTCAGCGGAAACAGGACCGCTGATTGCGGCATCGCTGGAAAATTATATTGAGGGCGGCCAGTTGATGGCGACGTATGAGGAAGCCATCCGTGACGTCATCGTCGGCGGTCCGGTTGGCGTTTTCGGTATTGTCGATATTTCAGATCTCGACTGGATAGAAATCGACTTTCCCGAGGATCTTGAACGGGCCCGCGAGGTGATCCTGCCGAAGCTTTCCGGCAAGTAAGCTCAGACCCTGAAAACGTATTCCTTGTCCGGGTCGCGATCGATATCGGGCGGGAAGTTCCTGTGCTTGTCGGCATAGTACTGCGCCATGTGATCGCCGGCCGATTCCCGGTTATAGGTTGCATAGTAAATCCGGCGGATGCTGTCGCTCATGTTGGCTTCGGATGCATGCGGGGCATAGCAGTCGAAGAAGACGATATCGCCAGGTTCCGTTGGCACCGGCTCGAAGAACATCCCCTTCATTTCATCGTCATTGAGAGGCTCCCACGATTTGACGAGACCGGATTTATGGTGGCCGGCGACGAGTTGCAGGCAGCCGTTTTCAAGCGTCGCCGGGTCGATGCTGACCAGCGCCGAGATAAAGAAATCGGCATAGGTATCCCAACCGGCCTGACTGTCCTGATGTGGTGCGAAGCCGCCGCCGCCCGGCATTTTGAAATTGATCTTTTCCTTGAACAGAACCGCCGGTTCGCCCAGAAGCTGGGCTACAGGGGCTTTCAGGGATTGTGCCATGTCGTGAAAACCTTCATGCAACGGAGCGATGTTCTCGATCCGGTTGACCAGTTTAGCCCCGTCCTTGCGGCTTTTCTCGTGATACACCCAATGCCGGCCCGAGACTTCGGGCATGGCCATCACCTCATCCGTCCATTGCGATATGCGCGCCATGTCGGCAGCACTGAATCCGCCGCGTTTAACGAGGTATCCGTCCCGTTCGAAAGCAGCGATATCGTCTTCGGTCAAATGGGGTGTGTTGAGCATTTTCACCTCTGCGGTCCATGAATGCCGCCATCGTATAGCCTCAGACCGGCAAACTGTCACGAACAGTGTGGCCGGTAAAAATCGACAATTTCCTTGTTTGAAATACCGGCCTCCTTCAGAAGATAGGTTCTGATCCACAGCCTGCACGAAATCTGAAATCCGAGGTGATGAATTGATCGACGCAGCCACGTTTCTACGCCAGGCCAAATTCAAAGGCATAAACTTCTATACCGGTGTGCCCTGTTCTTTTCTGACGCCGCTGATCAACGGTGTTCTGAACGACAGCACGACACCATACGTCGCCGCCGCCAGCGAAGGCGAGGCGGTGGCCATCGCCGCCGGTGCATGGCTCTGCGGGCGTGAGACGGCAGTGATGTTTCAGAACTCGGGCCTCGGCAACGCCGTCAATCCGCTGACTTCGCTCAACTATCCGTTCAGAATTCCGACACTGGTCATCTGCACCTGGCGGGCCGGACCGGGATTGAGTGACGAACCGCAGCACGAGCTTATGGGCGAGATCACGCCGGACCTTTTCGAGGTCATGAAGATCCCGCACAACCTGTTTCCCTCAGAGGATGACCGGGTGGCGCCGATGCTGGACGATGCCATGGCACAAATGAGTGAAAGCGGGTTGCCGGTAGCGTTTATCATGCAGAAGGGTGATGTCGCCGATCAGGATCTGGGTGATGTCGCAACGCCGCTGGCCGAGGCCGGCGGGCCTATCACCGATGTTCGCAAGAAAGGTGCGTTGCCGAGCCGCTACCGTACCCTTGAGGCCATGCTGGGCGTGGCGCCCGACAATGCCGGGATCATCGTCACCACGGGCAAATCGGGGCGTGAATTGTTCACCATCAATGACCGCAAGCAGCATCTGTATCAGGTCGGCTCAATGGGTTGTGCTGCGGGAATGGGATTGGGCGTGGCGTTGAATACGGAAAAACCGGTCATCGTCGTCGACGGTGACGGTGCCTTGATGATGAAAATGGGTACGTTGGCCACCATCGGCGCCTATCAGCCGGAAAATCTGGTGCATCTTGTTCTGGATAACGGCACGTACGATTCCACCGGCGGTCAGCCGACGGTTTCGGGCGGCGTTGATTTTGCGGCTGCGGCGTCCGCTTGCGGCTACAAACAGTCTTTCCGGGCAGATGACATTGACGGTTTCGAGAATGTGCTTGGCGTAGCGCTTGAAACCGCCGGGCCGACGCTGATCCACACGAAGATCGCGCCCGGGTCGCTGGAAAAACTGGGCCGTCCTACCGTGAAGCCGCCCGAGGTCGCGCGCCGCTTCAGGGCGTTTATGCTGGAAAGCTGACAGGGCATGTCACACAATACCTGGATTCATAAAATCGCCCGGGCAACCATCGTCCGGCCTCTCGCCAGGACACCGGTGACGCCGAACCAGGTGACGACGGTGCGCATTCTTGCCGGTGTCGCGGCGGCAGGGGCACTGGCTTATGGCAACCAGGAATGGTCGAACTACGGCGCCGTGCTGTTCATGTTGTCGATGCTGCTGGATCGCGCTGACGGCGATCTGGCGCGGATGACCGGGCGCACCAGCCCAGGTGGGCATACCTACGATCTGTTTGCCGATGCGTTCTGCAATGCATTGATTTTTGTCGGACTTGGGATTGGCCTGCGTGAAAGTGGCTTCGGGCTGTGGGCGATCCCAATGGGGATGTTGGCAGGTGGCGCCGTGGCAACGATCCTGATGCTGGTGATCCGAATCGAGAAACTGCAGGGCGCCCGCGCCGCTGAAATAGGTAGCTTCTTCGGCTTCGATCCCGATGACGCGATGCTGGCGATCCCGCTGGCCGTTTTGATGGGTTGGTCGGAAGGGCTGCTGATGGCGGCCTGTATCGGCGCGCCGGCGTTCGCGGTGCTGTTTGTCTTCCTGTTCAGGAAAGCTCTCAGGGATGCGCGCGCATCCTGATCAGGGTGATGCAGGAATACAGGCAGTAGATCGTCGCCCCGATCCCGGCGGCGATGAAGAATGGATACAAATATCCGAGCCACGTCACCGGCCACAGCAGATAAATACCGTCTTCCAGCTCAAACCCGGCAAAACCTGGATAGCCGATGGAATCGCCGGTTTCATTGCCGCCTGTTTCACGGTCGATGCCGAGATTGGTAAACATCGAGATGATTGCTGCTGCTGCACCGCCCGAGCCGAGCACGATCGCCCAGAGACCGAGCGCGCTGTCCTGGAACCCCCAGCCCATGCAGAAGAACAAAGCCGCATAGCTGACGGAGCCGACGATGTAATCGAGATAATATCCGAGCTTTGACGTCTTGCCGGACTGGCGTGCCAGTTCGCCGTCGAAATGATCGAGGAACCGCGCCAGCACGAACAACCCCGACCCCCAGACCGCCAGCGCGGCATCCCCGGTGGCCAGCATCCCGGCACCGCTCAGCGCAAGGATCAGAGTGAAGATCGACACATGGTTGGGGGTGATCGGCGTGCGGATCAGCGGCCGCACCATCACGGCGGCAATCCGTTGATCGAAAGGGGGGGCTTTCATGGCCATCTGTGTGCTCCTCGCGCAGGCGCGGAAAGTGTGCGGCAGCGCAGGCGCTGTCAAGAACGGTTGTTCCGGGGGTGGTTGCTTCGTATAAGCCCCTAAGTGATCCTGAGAGTAATCCTATTAGCTGGATTGAGCGGGAGGACCGCGTGCCGCGATCAGCGGAAAACCGTTACGATGACCGATTTGCCGGTGCCGTCGCCCGTGTGGTGGACATGTGTCAACGCCATGCCGTCCCCGTGCTTGCCGTGGCCATTGTCATCAGCATATGTGCCGTGGCGTATCTGATCGAAAATCTGCGCATCGACACGGATACCGAAGGGATGCTGTCGGCAGACCTTGCATTCCGTCAGAATGCGATGGCGCTCGACCGCGCCTTTCCGCAGCTCGATGATAATCTGCTGATCGTTCTTGAAGCGCCGGACACCGATGCCGCCGACGACGCGGTGCGCGGACTTGTTGAAGCCATGCGAGCACGGTCCGATGTCTTCAGCAGTGTTTTTGCCGCCGAGGCGGACCCGTTTCTGCGCCAGCACGGTTTGCTGTATCTGCAGACATCGGAGCTTGAAGACCTGGCAACACGATTAGCCGCCGCCCAGCCGTTCCTGGGGTCGCTTTGGCAGAATCCGAACCTGAACGGCCTCGCCGGGATGCTCGAATTGATGGCGCGGGCGGGCACCGATGCGCCGACCCTGGACGAGGCGGCTTCGGTGCTGGGTAGCATGGCCGGAGTGGCCGAGCGGGCACGTGCCGGTGAGAATACAGGTCTTGTTTGGTCGGACGTCATTATGGCGTCGAAGCCGGTGGCAGGAACGGTGCGCCGGCTGATCCAGACCCGTCCGAAGCTCGATTATGGCTCATTGCATCCAGCGGCACGGGCCAGCGATGCCGTACATGACATCGCACAGTCGCAGGGCCTGAGCAGGCAGGGCATCAAGATCTGCCTGACCGGCTCTGCTGCGCTGGAAAGCGACGAGTTGAAAAGTGTCGAAGCCGGGATGGGGCTCGCCGGTCTCATATCGCTGGTCATCGTCGTCGTTGTGCTGATGGCCGGATTGCGTTCCCTGGGCGTGCTGGTGGCGCTTGTCGTGACACTGCTGAGCGGACTGTTATGGACGGGAGCTTTCGCGATTTTGGCGCTTGGGTCACTTAATCTGATCTCCGTCGCATTTGCCGTGCTGTTCGTCGGTCTCAGCGTTGATTTCGGCATTCACTTCGTGCTTCGAGCCTTTGAGTATGCCGGTTCGTCCTCGGATTGGGCCGGTGCGCTGGCCAAGGGGGGACGAAGCGTCGGCGGCTCTTTGGCGATCTGTGCACTGACCACGGCCATCGCTTTCTTTTCATTCCTGCCGACAACCTATGTCGGGCTGGCGGAGCTGGGCCTGATCGCCGGTGTCGGTATGTTCATCGCGTTGATCTGCAATCTGACTCTTTTACCGGCGCTGTTGCGCCTGTTGGTCCGAAAACCGCCGGTTATGAAACCGCCCCATGCTGCAGGACATGAGACACTGCGTTCGCGCAAGGTGGCGGCACTGATCGTCTGCATCGGTATCGTCAGTGCCCTTGGTTCAGGATATCTGGCAACCGGCACCCGTTTCGATTTCGACCCGATGAACCTCAAGGATCCACAAGCGCCGTCCATGAGGACGTTGTTCGATCTGATGAACGACGGCACGATCCAACCATACTCGGCGGAAATTCTGGCCGAGGACACGGCAGCCGCCGAAAAGCTGATCCCGGTGCTGGAAGCGCTGGACACGGTCGATCGAGTCGACAGCATTTTTTCACTGATACCGAACGATCAGGCGGCAAAGCTGGCGGTCATCGACCGCATGGCGCTCTTCCTGGGACCGGCGTTCTTTGCACCTGCGGGAGAAGTGACGCTTTCGGGTATGAACCTGGAGAAAGCCAGCGACCGGATCCTGAGAACGCTCGCCGTAATGGCGGACAATGCCGTACTTGGTGTATCTGCCAAGCGGTTGGCGACAGCACTTGAGGGCGTAGGCACGGAGCAGCTCCCGCGCATCAATCAGGCGCTGTTTCGGAATCTTCCTGGTCGGCTTAACGATCTGGTGACGGCTCTGGACGCCGGTGAAATCGATATAGCCAACCTGCCGGATGAGCTTAAAAGCAGATATCTGAGCGAGGACGGCAGAACCCGGTTGGAAGTCGTACCAAAGCAAAATCTGCGCGATCAGGTTGCGCTCCGAGCGTTTGTTGCCAAAGTCCAGGCAAAGGCGCCGCATGCGACGGGCTCGCCGATCATCATCGTCGAAGCGGGGCGGGCGGTGCTCGATGCCTTCGCCGTGGCGCTTGTCATTTCCCTGCTGGCGATCGGGGCTGTGCTTCTGGTTGTGCTGCGGCGCATAGGTGATGTGTTGCTGGTTTTCGCGCCCGTATGCGTGGCTGCACTTTGGACCCTCGCGGTTTCGACGATCGCCGGCGTGCCATTCAATTTCGCCAACGTGATTGTCCTGCCGCTTCTGTTCGGGCTGAGCGTCGATTTCGGGGTGCATATCGTGTTACGTCAGCGCGCCGATGATCACGGCCATGATGCGATGGCAACGACGACACCACGAGCTATTTTGCTGAGCGCCATGACGACGTTGGGATCGTTCGGCTCGATCATGCTGTCCGGACATCCCGGCACGGCGAGCATGGGGCTTTTTCTCAGTATTGCGATTAGCCTCAGTCTCATCGCGATTTTGGTTTTCCTGCCGGCGCTGATGACCCTGACGATGCGTAGACGGGGCAGGGAGTAGTCAGCATGCGCGGCTGGAAAATCATCTCGCTTTTATTCGGGTTCGGACTGCTTTTCTGGATCGTCAGCGGCGTTGATATGCATGACGTTGGCGAACGCGTGCTTCAGGTCGGGTTGGTGGGGGGCGCTATTGTCATTGGACTGTATTTTCTGGCGTTCCTCGGGGATACCGTTTCCTGGTTGCTGATCCTGACATCGTTGCCGGTCAATCCGGCGTGGATCCGGCGGGCGTTTACCGTTCGCTTGGCCGGCGAAGCTTTCAACAATGCAGTGCCGGCAGGCGGATTCGCCGGAGAGCCGGTGAAAGCGATTCTCCTCAAGGCACGCTACGGGGTCAGTTACACGGAAGCATCCGCCTCCATCGTCATGGCACGGACGGTCAACATGATCGCGCTCATCGTGTTTCTGATGATCGGTTTCATTTTCATGGCCGCGTCGGATGCAGTTGACGGCCCGTTGCAGACGACAGCCAGCGCCGGACTTTTCTTGCTCAGCCTTGGTACCTTCCTGATGTTCGCTGTGCAGCGTTACAAGGCGTCAAGCTGGCTGATGGCAAGGTTCAGCGGTCATGCATGGGCAGAAAAGGCCGCCGGCGCGATTAAGGTCATTGAGGAACTGGATCACCGTTTCGTCACTTTTTATACCCGCCATCGTGGGCGCCTGCTGGCGGCGCTGATTCTGGCTTTTTTGAACTGGACACTGGGGGTTGCCGAGATCTACGTGACCTTCATGTTCCTCGGGCATGAAATCAGTTGGGCGGAAGCCTGGATGATCGAATCCCTGGCGCAGATGATCCGTGCCGCCGTGTTCTTTATTCCGCTTGGCATCGGTGCGCAGGAAGGTGCTTTCGTGCTCATCTCGAGCGCTATCACGGGGACCCCCGGCCTTGGACTGGCCTGTGCCGCGGTGCGCAGGATTCGCGAAATTTTCTGGATATTGTTGGGTTTGGTGGCGTGGATGGCTTATCCGACGACTATTAAAGAAGTCGAAAACGGTGCGCCGACCGTAAAAGACGGCTAGTGCGCCAGCAAGGCTGTGGCCTGATCGTTCAGGGTCTTGGTCAGCGCTTCCGTGCCGCCGCCCTTGAGGGTGGAAGCGTATTCCGAAGCACGTAGCGCCAGTTCGCTGATCCCGCCATCCAGCAGCACGTCGATGATCAGCCATTGCCCGTCCTTGTTGCGGACCACATAGCTCAGCGGCACGCTTTCCGTGCCGGTTTTCAACTGGCAATCGACAAGCTTCAGCCCGCGCGGACCGTTGCGGGTTCCCTGGATGACGAATTCTCCGCCTTTCATACCTCCGAACTGGTCCGCATAGGTCGCAATGCTGACGCGGCGAAAGGCTGCAAGCAGGGCTTCCCGGGCGTCGGCGGAGGCCTTGCCCCAGTGCGATCCGGCGGCGGTCTTGATCATGCTTTCGAAATCGAAGGCGGCGTCCATGGCAGGGGCCAGCTTTTCATAGCGGGCCTGATCCGTTTCACCGGCCGTTGACGCGATGCTGTCGAGCAACCGGTCATGGTATGTCCGAATCGTTTCGGCGGGATTGGCCAATGCCTGTGCAGGCAGAACGAAGAATAGCAGAAGCAGCAGGATGCGTGAGTTGATTTGCATGATTATCCTTTTGACCTGCTGCCAATCTTGATCCGGATAACGGCAACAATAGGGCGTTCAGGACAAAAGGTCGCTGACCTTGTTCGTCAGCAGCTTGATGAGTGCTTCGATCCCGCCCTGGCTAAGCGTTTGCCTGTATTCCGAAATCCGCACCTTGAGTTCGCTGATGCCGCCGTCCACGATCACGTCGATGAGCTGCCATTGTCCCTCGAACTCACGTGCAACATATGAGATCGACACGTCGCTGTCGCGGCCTGGAATCTTCAGCGAGGTGTCGACGAAAGTAATGCCCTGTGGCCCCAGACGTTCTCCGGTGACGACGAATTCCTCTCCCGAATAGCCGTCAAACAACGTTGCAAGAGTGGCAACGCTCATGCCGGTAAACGCGGTTACCAGCCTGCTGCGCTGATCGTTTGTTGCCGATTGCCAGTGCTGCCCAGCCGACAGCCCGGCCATAAGGCTCAGATGAAAAGTGCTTTTGATCAGTGGCTCCAGTCGCTGATAGCGACCTTTGACACCTAACGACTTGGCGTCCTTCATCACCGACAAAAGGCCACTCTGGAAATTCGTGACAAGTTCACTTGGCGTACCGGCCCACGTGGTCGTCGGCGTACATGCAAGAAACACCAGGAGAATCGCGCAATAAATAAACCGTATTGGGCGCATGCTTCCCTTAACCCCCCTTGTTTTTTTATAGTTAAGCATATCCGAGGTTATCCGTTAACACACTGATTTCAATGTTCGATGACAAAAATGCCACAGTTATGTGGAAAAGGTCACAATCATGTTGCCCGGAGGGGGGCTAACCGGGTAAAAAGTCCGGGAGGTGGGGCGCTTTTGTTGTGCGCCAGTGGGTGTATATTAAAGCGAAGATTTGAACTGGAATCCAATGCGCGCACTACACGTTCCTAGGTTTTGTTCTGTGCTGACATTGGGAGCGGGACTCGTCTTGAGTGCGCCCGTCTTTGCCGACTCGCAAAACGAGCTGGAGCCGTTCGGTGGCTCGGCGCACCCCGGCGCGATTATCGATACGCAAATCGCTGACATGTCCGCGACCGTCATTCCGGCGCGACCGACCCTGCTGGCGCAGGTAACGACGGCAGATGACGATGTCAACGATCCGCTGGAACCCATGAACCGCATGATCTTCGAGTTCAACGAAGCCGTTTATGCGATCCTCCTGACACCCATCGCGAAGACCTACAACACGGTACTGCCAGCAACGTTTCGCGCCGGTGTCAGCAACGTAATCGACAATATCTCGTCGCCCGTCACGTTCGTGAACGATCTGCTTCAATTCGAATTGGATCGGGCGTTAACCACGCTCGCCAGGTTTATCGTAAACACGGTGACCGGTATGGGCGGTATTGCCGACGTCGCCAGTGGTATCGGCCTTGCCGAGCACCAGGAAGACTTTGGGCAAACCCTAGGTGTCTATGGGATCGGCGAGGGGCTGTATCTGGTGCTGCCGCTGCTGGGGCCGACGAATCCTCGTGATGCCATCGGTAAATATGTCGTCGATCCGTATTTCGATCCGCTTGGTCTCTATCTCGCCAACACGGATCGAGACGCGGAAGCCTATTCCAGGCTTGGCGTTTCTGCGGTTGACGAATATGCCGGGCTGGTTGACGAGCTTGAGCAGATCAAGAAGACTTCCGTCGACTATTACGCGGCCATCCGCAGCCTGTACCGTCAGAAACGCCTGAAGGAGATTTCCAACGGTCGTGATGAAGACCTGCCGGCGATTCCGAATTATGATCTGAACTTCGCGCCGGATAACAACAGTTCCATCGCCGGCGTTAAGTAAGCAGGCATAAATTTAACAATGCTCTTTTGCGAAAAGCCGGCTTTTGGCCGGTTTTTCAATGAGATAAATTTACATAAATAATTTGTTTAAAATATAAAAAAACATAAAAAAATATGAATAATTTCTGATGCGGTATGGTAAGGCGTTGTTTTCCATTACGAATTTGTAACGTGACGCAGCCGTTAAAGTCGGATTTTCTTGACACTGAAGCCAATCACCGAGTATAAAGGTCAGGTATAGGGAGGGTGCCCGACTGGGGCTCTCCGATTGGGTTTGACGTAAGTGAACCTGCAACAAAGCCAACGTTGCTCTGAAGGAGGATGTGGCCATGAAGTTCTTTCTGATGACCTCACACCAAAGCTGTAGCTGCTGACGGCATGATTGCCGCTCGCTTATTCGCGCGCGCTAAACAGCTTTTAGAGATCACGGTGCTTCACCAAGGCCGATCACGACAGGAAAGAGGATGAAGAATATGACCAGCATGACACTTCCCGCACTGACAAGCGAAAACGGGTTGTCGCGGTATCTCCAGGAAATCTGGAAATTCCCGATTCTCGAAAAAGAACAGGAATACATGCTCGCTTACCGCCTGCGCGATGAAGGCGATGTAGATGCCGCCCACCAGTTGGTAACGTCGCACCTGCGTCTCGTGGCGAAAATCGCCATGGGCTACCGCGGCTATGGTCTGCCGGTTTCGGATCTGATTTCCGAAGGCAATATCGGCCTTATGAAAGCCGTCAAGAAATTCGACCCCGACATGGGGTTCCGCCTTTCCACCTATGCAATCTGGTGGATCAAGGCGTCCATTACGGAATACGTGCTGAAATCCTGGTCGATGGTGAAAATGGGCACCGTGGCGTCGCAGAAGAAGCTGTTCTTCTCGCTCCGCCGCATGAAGAACCAGCTCAAGATTTATGACAACGGCGAATTGAGCGACGAACAGGCCTTACAGATTTCCGCCGCCGTCGGTGCGACGCAGGAAGAAGTCCAGCACATGAACCGGCGCCTGCATTCACGTGATTTCTCGCTGAATGCGCCGCTTTCGCAGACGGACGACGGCGTCGCCGAATTTCAGGACACCCTGGTCGACGAACGCCCCAGCCCGGAAGCGCTGGTCGGAGAGCGCGAAGAATTGGGCGTACGTTCGGAAATGCTTGAGCGTGCACTTGCTGAACTGCCCGAACGTGAGCGCCATATTCTGATCGAACGGCGATTGAAGGATGACCCTGTGACCCTCGAAGAGCTTGGCGAAGAGTACGGCATCAGCCGTGAACGCATCCGCCAGCTTGAAGTGCGGGCATTCGACAAGGTACAGAAACTGGTTCGCGCCGAAGCCATGCAGGCTGCGGCGGGCTAATTCACCACTAGTTAACGGCGAACATGCCGTCCGCCATCCTGAGTTCCGCGGGGCTGATCAACTCCGCGGACGCGATGGTTACCGAATGTAAGCGGCCGTCGATCCGGCGCTCCCAGAAATTCAGGAACTGCTTCAGTTGCGGAAAGTCAGGCGCGATATCGAGTTGTTGCCAGATGAATTCCTGCAGCAACTGCGGATAGTCGGGTAGGTGATAAAGAATTTGTGCGGTCGTCAGCCGGTAGCCGGCAAGCTGGTCACGGAGGGAATGTCCTGATGGGCCCTTGCAGGAAGGACCGGTGTTGTCGTTTAACATCTGGTCTCCTTTCAGAACGTTGCACTGCAACAAGTCTGCCGTGAACCGATTTTTGCCGCAACAAAAAAGTGAGCTTTATCAGTCTGTTAGCAGCTTGCAGCGGAGAGTGCTGCTAGAGGCTGAAAATTCCCGTGAAAAATAATGACGACAGTCTTGACGTGCTGGGAATCCGGGTTAAATACGCATTGGCACTCGGGGGGTATGAGTGCCAACCATCACTTCAACCTATGACGTTCGCTTGTTTAAGGAGGAACGATAATGTCATTCAGACCTTTGCATGATCGCGTGCTGGTAAGGCGCGTCGAGCAGGAGGAAAAAACCGCCGGTGGGATCATCATTCCCGATACCGCCAAGGAAAAACCGATGGAAGGCGTCATCGTCGCCGTCGGCAGCGGCCACAAGGGCGAAGACGGCTCCGTGACGCCGCTTGACGTCAAAGCCGGCGATCACGTGCTGTTCGGCAAGTGGTCCGGCACCGAAGTCAAAGTTGACGGCGAAGAGCTGATCATCATGAAAGAATCCGACATTCTTGGCGTGATCGAAAAATCCGCTGCCAAGAAAAAAGCTGCCTAAGAAGGGGTTTTGAGAAATGGCTGCCAAAGAAGTGAAATTTTCCGCTGACGCACGTGACCGCCTGCTCAAG
>JAYNVG010000056.1:0-14119 GCA_038100295.1 Thalassospiraceae bacterium | reverse complement strand
CCATGCCCGGCACGCCTTCGAGGCACTTGTTGGACGACGCCATGACGGCATCGAAAGTGACCTTCGTGGCATCCAGGGCGATGGCGCCGAATGCGCTCATGGCGTCGATGATCAGGCTTTTGCCGTGCCGCTCGCAGACCTCGGCGATGGCGGCAATGGGATTGAGGATGCCCGACGTGGTTTCGCAATGCACCGCCAGCACATGGCTGATGGCATGATCTTCTGACAGCAGCTTGTCGAGGTGTGCCGGGTCGGGGGGCGTGTCTTCGGCGGTCTCGTACGTCGTGCAGGCGCGTCCGGCATAGCCGAGGATCTTCACCATGCGCTGCCCATAGGCGCCGTTAATCAGGATCAGCGCCTTGCCGTCACGGGGGATCAGGGTGCCGAGGGCGGCTTCGACGGCGAAGGTGCCGCTGCCCTGTACCGGGACGCAGACATGGGTATCCGTGGCATTGGCGATTTCCAGCAGGCTGCGGCGCATGCGGGCATTGGTTTCGATGAAGGTCGCGTCGCGCGAACCCCAGTCGTGCAGCATGGCTTGCTTGGTTTCGGCGCTGGTGGTCAGGGGACCGGGGGTAAGCAAAAGGGGATCGCGGTTTGCCGTCGTCATGGATGTCTCCGGTATATCTGCAGGCAATTGCTGGGCAACTGTTACGGAAGTTATCGGTCAAATTCGGTCAAAAGTCCACATTTTCAAGCAAATTCAGTGTGAATTTTTCCTTCAGTCCGGGAAAACCAACAACGTCAGCGGCTTAGCGGTTGCGCCAGGCTTGCGTGTGACGGATGACGCCGCGACTCAGCAAAAGGTGCACGAGGCGCGCGAAGGCATTGGTGTAGAAAATCATCATGCCCATGGCGGCGGCCGGGGCGATGTCGCCGGCGTCGTCCATGTTCAGCACCGCGATGGCGGCAAGCGCCGTGTCCGGGCTGTAGATGAAGATCACCGCGGACACCGTCGTCATGGCGTTGACGAACATGTAGACCGAGATATCCAGGATCGCCGGCATGCACACCGGCACGGTGACCAGCCCGAACAGGCGCCATACCGGTTGCTTGAGCGACGCCGACACGGATTCGAATTCCTTGTCCATCTGCTTCAGCGCGGTCAGCGCCGTCAGATGCCCAACGGTGTAGAAGTGGGTCACGGTACAGATGACGAGAATCGTCATGGTGCCGTAGATGCCGTTGAGCGGATTGTCCGGATCGTTGAAGAAGAAGATATAGGCGAGGCCGAGCACCAGACCGGGTACCGCCATCGGCATCATGGCGAAGAACTGGAAGATGCCGCGTCCGAAATCGAAGCCCTGCATCTTTTCGACCAGATAGGCGCCGCAGAAAATCACGCCGGTGCCGACCGTCGCCGTCATCAGCGCAAGCTGGATCGAGTTGCGGTAGGATTCCCAGCCGCCGCCGTCCATCTTGTCGAAGTTGTAGTTCTTCAGCGACAGCGACAGGTCATAGGGCCAGAACTTGACCAGCGCCGCGTACTGGCACATTGCCAGCATGCCGACGATGAACACTGCGATCAACAGGCAGTAGCCCAGGCACAGCATGTCGAACCGCTTGTTCGGCTTGGCTTCGTAGGCGACCGAACGTGCCGACAACAGTGCCACCTGGCGGCGCTGCATCAGCCGGTCGACGGTGAACGCGACCAGCGCCGGCACCAGCAGGATGACCGAGACCACGGCGCCCATTTCGAAGTTCTGCTGGCCGATCACCTGTTTGTAGATGTCGACCGCCAGCACGTTGAACTGGCCGCCGATGACCTTGGGCAGGCCGAAGTCGGTGATGACCAGCGTGAAGACGACGAACCCCGCCGAGATCAGGCCGAATCGCGCGCCGGGCAGGGTCACGGTATAAAAGGTCTTCCATTTGCTGGCGCGCAGCGAGGCGGCGGCTTCATACAGCCGGGCATCGGCGATATACAGCGCCGTCTGGATGATGATGAAGGCATGCGGCAGGGTGAAGAACACCGAGCCGATGACGATCCCGATCGGCCCATAGATGGACTGCCCCATCAGGACGTCCTTGATGACGCCCTGATTGCCGAAAAGATACACCAGCGCGATCCCCGGCAGCAGGGACGGCACCAGGATCGGGATCATCACGATCAGCCGGATCAGGCCCTTCATAGGCATGCAGCTTCGGGTCAGCGTATAGGCCACTCCGAAAGCGATGAACACGGTGATGATCGTGCTGATGGTCGCGATATAAAGCGAATTGTGAATCGAATAGAACAGCGACGGCGTCGAGAAATAACGCTGATAGTTGCTGAAACCCTTGCCGGTTACCGGGCGCAGCGTGATGCGGCGGAAATCGTTGCTGGAATACTCGTGCCAGTCCGTATCATTGACGCGCTCGCTGCCGAACAGGAATACCGCCTCCTTCGAGGTGCCGCGTATCCGGTACTTGGTCGGTGCCAGAAAACTGAAATCCGGGAACAGGGCGGTGATGGCCAGCCGGGTGTCGTTGCTGGCATCGAGATCGGCAGCGCTGAAAGCGTCGATCTTGGCGTTCAGCTCGGCCGCCGTGGTGACGGGGCCCCAGCCGCTGCCGGTGTCGACCTGCAGTTCGAACTGCCCGAGATCGATGTGATAGGTCGACAGCGACTTCAGGAGCATGGTGCCGAGCGGCAGTACCAGCGTCGCCAG
This sequence comes from Thalassospiraceae bacterium, assembly GCA_038100295.1. Classification (GTDB taxonomy): domain Bacteria; phylum Pseudomonadota; class Alphaproteobacteria; order Rhodospirillales; family Casp-alpha2; genus UBA4479. The sequence continues at coordinate 11,468 of JAYNVG010000056.1, read as the reverse complement.
CAGGTAGATCGCGATGACGCCCATGAACAGGCGCATCGACCAACCGTCGCGGCCGACGCGGGGCTTGACGATGGCGGGCTGTGCGGTGGTGGCTGCCGTGGCTGACATGGCTCAGGCCTCGCCGGCGGCGAAGGCGCGAAGGCGTTCCGGCACCAGCTGGATCGAGATGTCCATGCCTTCCGTGAAATTGAACAGCCGCGCACGGTTGATGGAGATATTGGCGATCAGTTCGTCCACGCCCAGCGCCGGGCAGTCGATGTGCACGCGCCAGACGTTGCCGAGAAATTCCAGTTCCGTGATGCGTGCCGAAAAATGGTTGGGGCCGGTTGTGTCGTCCTCGGTTGTGGAAAGCACCAGATCCTCGGGACGGACGATCAGGGTGCCGTTCTCGTCGGCGGCTAGCGTGCTCGCCGGGCAGCTCAACTCGGCGCTGTTGACGGTGAATTTGCCAGCGGCAATAGCCTTGCCGGAGAATTTGTTGGTCTCACCGATAAAGTCGGCGACGAACAGCGATGCCGGCTCGCGGTAGATTTCCTCGGGCGTGCCGACCTGTTCGATGATGCCCTGGTTCATCACCACCAGCCGGTCGGCGACGGCCAGCGCTTCTTCCTGGTCGTGGGTGACCATGATGGTGGTGACGCCGAGGCGTTCCTGCAGGGCCTTGATTTCGTGGCGCAGGTGCACGCGAACCTTGGCGTCGAGCGCCGAAAGCGGCTCGTCGAGCAGCAAAAGGCCGGGCGACGTCGCCAGCGCGCGGGCCAGGGCAACGCGCTGCTGCTGGCCGCCGGAAAGCTGGGCCGGATACTTGTCGCCCTGGTCGGCGAGGCTGACCAGTTCGAGCAGTTCGGCGACCCGGCTGCGGATTTCGCTGGCCGAGCGGCCGACATTCTCGAGGCCGTAGGCGATATTCTTGTTGATCGTCAGGTTCGGGAACAGGGCATAGGACTGGAACACGATCCCGAAATCGCGTTCCGACGGCGGCAGCGGCGAGATATCACGGCCGGCCTGCTGGATGCTGCCCGAGGTCTGGATATCGAGACCGGCGATGGCGCGCAGCAGGGTCGTCTTGCCGCAGCCCGACGGGCCCAGAAAACAGACGAATTCGCTTTCCGCGATGTCGAAGGAAACATCCTTGAGTGCCGTGAACTGGCCGAACTTCTTGACCAGATTACGGATGACGAGATAGGGCGGTTTGTCTTCTGCTTGTGTCATGTGACCAATGCCGTTTGGGGATGACACCGGGAACCCGGATCAAGGTCCGGATACCGTGCCGGAAGAAGCATGCCGACGGTGAAGATCATTCACCGCCGGCAGGCATTTTTACAAAACGTCGAACCTCAGGCGATCAGCCCTTCGGCTCCGACTTCGAGTCGTAGCGCTTCTGCCACTCTTCGAGAATCCGCTTGCGGTTGTTGGCGGCGAATTCGAAGTCGTTCTTGATCATCTTGTCGACCAGGTTGGCCGGGAAGTGTTCAACCGGCTTGGCAACGCCCGGCATCGCGACGACCGCGTAACCGCCGTTGTACATCTGGTTGGCTTCCTTGGTGATGGACCAGTCTACCAGCGTCTTGGCGGCGTCCATTTTCGACGTGCCCTTGATGATGGCGGTGGCTTCCATATCCCAGCCCACGCCTTCGGACGGAACGATGATGTCCAGCGGCGCACCGGCGGCTTTCGACTTGGCGCCGCGGAAGGCGAACGAAATACCGATCGGAATTTCGCCGGCAGCGGCCATCTTGCAGGGCTTGGAGCCGGAGTGGGTGTAACGCGCGATGTTCTGGTGCAGCGCGTCCATGTATTCCCAGCCGCCTTTTTCGCCCATCAGCTGCAGCCAGCTTGAAACGTCAAGGAAGCCGGTCCCGGACGAATTCGGGTTCGGCATGATGACATGGCCCTTGTAGACCGGCTTGGTCAGATCGGCCCAGGACGTCGGTGCAGGCAGGTTGTGCTTCTTCGCTTCGACGGTATTGAAGCAAACGGACGCAACCCACGCATCCATCCCGACCCAGGTCGGCGGGTTCGAGCTGTCGACGAATTTCTTGTCGAGCTTCTCGACGCCTTTCGGCGCATAGCCTTCAAGCATGCCTTCGCTCTTCAGCAGCAGCAGCGAGGTCGCGGCAAGGCCCCAGACCACGTCAGCCTGCGGGTTGTTCTTTTCGGCGAGAAGCTTCGCCGTCACGATGCCGGTGGAATCGCGGACCCATTTGATTTCGATATCGGGGTGGGCCTTGTTGAAGGTTTCGGCATATTTCTTGAGATCTTCGGCTTCGACCGCGGTGTAGACGGTGAGTTCCGTCTTCGCCTGGACGCTTGCCGTCGACGCCGAGAAAAGCGCCACAGCCGCGACCATGGTCATCGCCAGCTGTTTGTTTTTGAGCTTGATCATATTCATCCTCTCCTGCTCGAATTTACCGCTCAGCGGTGGTTAACATAATAAAGGAAACATTTTTATTTCAGTTTTATGACAGTCTGATTTGCGGCATCTTGATTGAGATTCCCGATCCCGTCTAGAGCGGTGTCATAACTTTTACCACTCCAAAGCCGGCGAGGCGCCGCAGCAGCGGCTCGAAGTGTTTGAAATCCGGCGTCTTGCAGCCCTTTACCTTGGCCCCTTCGTCCCATTGCCGGACCCGCACGCAGTCGGCGAAATCGGGGATTTTTTCGAAGGCCGCCACCTCGTCCGCGTTCATCGGACCTCCCTGCAGCTCGAGCGTGCGGACCGAGGCCGGGGTGAGGCGGTCGAAATAACCCGGGTCGACCGCACACAGATAGCGCTTCGCAGCCACGTGCTGGCCGACGCAATCGACGATGCGCCGGGAAAAGAACGGCGCCAACACCGCGGCACCGCTTTCGTCGTGGTGGGTATTGACTTCGAACACCTGATGATCCGCGAATGCGCCGGCGTAATGGCCGATGTCGTGCAGCAGCGCGGCGGCGATCAGTTCGTCGTCGGCACCTTCGTTCTCGGCCAGGGTCGCCGCCTGCAGCATGTGCTCGAGCATCGTCACATCCTCGCCGAGATAGGAATCGTTGCCTCGGTTCAGCAACAGCCCGGCGATGAAGTCGACAATGGTATCGGCGTTCAGGGCCGTTGTTTGCGTACTCATGCGGCGGCGTCTCCGATCTCGCGTTCAAGCGCCGTCAGCGTCGACAGCAGGCCGTCGATATCGGCATAGCAGCCTTCCAGCAAACGCTTGCCGGTGCCGCTGAAGGCAGTCCGGGCATGCAGCACGCGGCGGTTGTCGACGATGAAGACATCACCGGGTGCGAGGCGGAAGCGGACATGCATGTCGGCGCGGTCGATGATGTCGCTGAAATGACGGTACGCACGGTAGTAATCGGGCATGCGCGCGAAGGGGATGTCGACCAACGGCGCCACGGAGCGGCTGTTGAAACGAACGGCTTTCAGCAGCCCGTCCGGCGACAGTTCGATCATCGGTTGACAGGCACTCAGGTGCACGTCGGCCTGGCCCGCGTATTCGAAGCGGGCGGGATAGCGGGTCAGGATGTCGAAATCCGCAGGGGATTCCCGGTGCAGCACCTGCGCCGCGTGAAAGCCGTCGACGACCACCGATTCGCCGCCGTCGACCGAATTTTCCAGACACGCCAGAAGCTGCAGCGTCGGCACCGGATCGCGGTACGGATTGTCGGTATGCGCCTGCAGACCGGCGTTGGTGTAGGCGAGGTTGCTGGGCGATACCTCGGCGCGGACCTGAAACACCTCGCCGTAATTGGTCTCGCGCACGTAACCGAACAGCCGCGCGATCTCGGCGACGGCGCCGGGATGCACGGGGGCGCCCGACAGCCGCGACACGCCAAAGCGTCTGATGTCGGCGAGCCACGCCGCCTTGGCACGGCGTTCGCGGGTAACGTCGTCATGGGCATGGACGCCGAGGTGCGCGCCAAACGCCTGTCCCCAGGTTTCCAGTCCGGGCATCACCGCCGCAGGGGCCGTATGGGGTTCCGCGTCATAGATGCGCCGGCGCAGCCAGTCTGCGGTAAAAAGCAGGGGCGCTTCGCGGGCATCTGTCGTCAGGATAAGTTTGTCGCCGCTGACGGCGGCGTCGCGGATGACGGCGTCCAGCGGTACCTGATCGATGGTGATCAGACGCTGGCCGTTGCCGGCGTGACGGGTGTCGGGCTCCAGGCTGTTGTCGATCAGCCAGAAGGCATGGAAACGGGCCGCGTGCCCGTCGTCCCAGCGGACCCGGACGATGGCGCCCTGTTCCAGCAGGTCGGCCGAGGCAAGGGCGGGCGCGGGGGGCGATCGCATCTGGCGGCAACCTTTGTCAGTGGAAAGTCCACCGTACCGGTCCGCGAGCCGGATCCTGACAGGTGAACGAGGACCCAAGATTAGCGTATCGGCGATAAAAGATAAAGACGGCTTCGGGGTCTCAGCGGTGCTGCACCAGCAGGTCGGGCAGGGCGGCGACGCTGTCGATCACATGATCGGCCGGGGGCTGCAGTTGTTCGCGCGTCGACGCGCCGCTGAGCACGCCGATCAGCGCGCCGGCATTGCCGCGCCGGCCCATTTCCAGATCGTGCATGTTGTCGCCGATCATGGCGATATTCTCCGGCGCCATGCCGACCGCCCCGGCGAAGGCTTTGAACATGCCGGGTTCCGGTTTGCCGCCGTAGCCGCTGTCGCAGCCGACGATGAAGTCGATGTTGCCGGCATCGATCAGACGCCCGGCGGTGCGGCGCGCACTGGCTTCGGTGTCGTTGGTGGCGATGCCGAGTGTGTAGCCGAGCGATTTGAGACGCTTGAAAAGTGCCGCGAGATCGGTGATCGGCGCGGCGTTGTTGACCGCGCCGTTCTCGAAATGCGGCGTCAGCAGTGCAAGTGCGGATTCCGTCGTGTGCCCGTCGGTATACGCTTTCCAGTCCTCGGCGATATCGCGGTAGCTGCCTGCAGCCAGCAGCGAATTGGCGGCGAAGCGGCCGTTCCGGGTCAGTCCACCCTTTGTGAGGATACGCCCGATCAGAGCCGGATCATCGCCGAACATGGCCCGCGCCGCGGTCTGGTAAGTCGGCCCCCAGGTCGCCTCGAAGTCGACCAGCGTGCCGTCCTTGTCGAACAGAAGGGCCTTGATGTGGCGCATGGTATCCGGTTCCGAGAGAGGATTCTTGTCAGGCAAGAAGGCATGATCGATAAAGGCGCTGTTGGCAAGTGACCACGCAGCAGGGAGACGGATTCCGCAATGGCGGACGTACGGGAATTCGATTACGTGATCGTCGGTGCCGGTTCGGCGGGCTGCGTGCTGGCCGACAGGCTGAGCGCGGACGGCACCCGCACCGTTCTGGTGCTCGAATACGGCGGCAGGGACAACAGCGTCTTCATCCAGATGCCGAGCGCGCTGTCGATCCCCATGAACAACCCGAAATACGACTGGGGTTACTGGACCGAGCCTGAGCCGGGACTGAACGGTCGGCGTATCCATCAGGCGCGCGGTAAGGTGCTCGGCGGGTCGTCGTCGATCAACGGCATGGTCTATGTGCGCGGCCATCCCGGCGATTTCGAGGAATGGGAAAGGCTCGGCGCCGACGGTTGGGGTTACAGCCACGTGCTGCCGTATTTCCGGCGCGCCGAGAACTGCGTCTATGGCGAGGATACCTATCGCGGCGCAGACGGTCCGCTCGGCACCTGCAACGGCAACGGCATGGAGAACCCGCTCTACAAAGCGTTCATCGACGCCGGTCACGCCGCCGGCCATCCGCTGACCGACGATTACAACGGCCGCCACCAGGAAGGCTTCGGCCGCATGGATATGACCGTGCAGAACGGGGTCCGCTGCTCGGCGGCAAATGCCTACCTGAAGCCGGCGATGCGCCGTGCCAACCTGAGCGTGGAAACCCATGCCCGGAGCGAGCGTGTACTGTTCGAGGGCAAGCGCGCCACCGGTGTGGCGTATCGCAAGGGGAATACGCCGATCATCGCCCGCGCCCGGCGCGAGGTCATCCTGTCGGCGGGGGCTTTCGGCTCGCCGCAACTGCTGATGCTCTCGGGTGTCGGCCCGGCGGCGCATCTGGCCGAGATGGGCATCGATGTCGTGCATGATCTGAAAGGCGTCGGCGAGAACCTGCAGGACCATCTGGAAGTCTGGGTGCAGCAGGCCTGTTCGCAGCCGGTGACCCTGGCCGGCAAGCTGAACCCGATTTCCAAGGCGCTGATCGGACTGCGCTGGCTGCTGTTCAGGGACGGCCTCGGCGCCACCAACCATTTCGAATCCTGCGGCTTCATCCGCAGCCGCCCCGACGCGCCTTTCCCCGATATCCAGTATCATTTCCTGCCTGCCGCGATGAGCTACGACGGCACATCCGCGGTCAAGGGGCACGGCTTTCAGGTTCACGTCGGGCACAACAAGCCGAAAAGCCGGGGCCGGCTCAGGCTGCGCTCCGCCGATCCGGCGGAAAAGCCGAGCCTGCTGTTCAATTACCTTGCGCACGAGGATGACCGCGCTGGTTTTCGTGCCTGTGTGCGGCTGAGCCGCGAAATCTTCGCGCAGGCGCCGCTCGATCCCTACCGGGGAGCAGAAATAAGTCCCGGTCCGGATGTCCGGAGCGACGACGAGATCGACGCCTGGGTCGCCGCGACGGCGGAGACCGCCTATCACCCAAGCGGCACCTGCCGGATGGGGTCGTTCGATGCCGATCCGATGACGGTGGTCGATCCCGCGTGCCGTGTACACGGGTTGGATGCGCTGCGCGTCGTCGACTCCTCGATCATGCCGACGGTGACCAACGGGAACCTCAATGCGCCGACCATCATGATCGGCGAAAAGGCCGCCGATGCGATCCTTGGGCGCGATCCCCTGGCGCCGTCGAATGCGCCGTTCGACGCCGCTACGGCAGCGGGTTGACACCGCACCGGACCGGGGTCACTTTCTGGCAGGCGAATGAGGGGGGCGACAGGCATGCTGGCAGCGGAACGACGCAGCATCATCCTCGAGATTGTCACCGAACGCGGTTCGGTCGCGGTCAACGATCTGCATCGCCGTCTCAAGGTTTCCCAGGAAACCGTACGCCGCGACATCACCAAGCTGGCGTCGGAAGGTCGTCTGCGCAAGACGCACGGCGGCGCGCTGGCGCTCGATCACGACGAGCCGGTGTTCGATGTGCGGATGAGCGTCAACATCGACGGCAAGCGGGCGATCGGACGGATCGCCGCGGAAATGGTGACAGACGACTGTTCGCTGCTAATCGATTCCGGCACCACGACGCTGTGCCTGGCGGAATGTCTCGTGGAACGCCGGCGGCTCACCGTCTTTACCAACGATATCCACATCGCGCAGCGGCTGGCCGGGCGGAACGACAACAAGGTTTTGCTGAGCGGCGGTGAACTGCTGGCCAGCGAAGGCGCGCTGATCGGCCGCGATGCGACGGCGATGCTGGCCAACTATTATCCGGATTTCGCATTCGTCGGGGCGACGGCGCTGGCGACGCAACCGTGGCTCATGGATTACACGCGCGAGGCGGCGGAACTGCGCACACAGATGCTGTCGCAGGCGCGGACCACGGTGCTGCTGGCCGACCACACAAAGTTCGGGCGCACCGCGCCGGTCAAGATCAACGGTCTGGAAAACGTCGACATCATCATCACCGACCTCGCGCTCGGTGACGAGATGAAGCGGGGTCTGGCCAGACTTTCTGCGGAAGTCGTGGTGGCCGCGGAAGCCTAACCGGCGTCATGCATAGAGATGTCCGCGATGCCCGTGATTATGTATGTGACGTGTCTTTCCTCATCCTGAGGAGGCCGAAAGGCCGTCTCGAAGGATTAAGGTGGCCCGCCTGTAAATCGGCAATGATTATTTTTCGGCCTCGGCGACGATGATCTCGCCGTGCAGCTCGCAGCCGGCTTCGGCCAGGCGGACGAACTCGTGGGCGATGCTCTCCGGTGTCTTCAGGGTTTCCGGGTCCTCGCCGGGCATGGCGGCGGCGCGCATGCCGGTGCGGGTCGGCCCCGGATTGACCAGATTGACGCGGATATTGCTCTTTAGGGTTTCCTGAGCATAGACGCGAACCATCATGTCCAACGCCGCCTTGGACACCGCATAGGCGCTCCAGAACGCGCGCGGCTCCTGGCCGACGGTCGACGTCACGTAGATCGCACGGCCGCTGTCCGAGGCGCGGAGCAGCGGGTCCATCGAACGCAGCAGCCGCCAGCAGGCCGTCAGGTTGACGCTCATGACGTCGTTCCACACTTTCGGGTCGAGTTGGTGCATCGGCGTCAGCACCCCCAGCAGCCCGGCATTGGCGACCAGCACGTCGAGACGCCCAAAACGCTCGTACATGGCGGCGCCGACCTTGTCGATGGCATCGAAATCGCGAAGGTCGAGCGGCACCAGCGTCGATTCGACACCGGTTTCCGCGCGGATCTCGTCGTCCAGTTCCTCCAGCGCGCCCTGCGTGCGGGCGACCAGGATCGGGTGCGCGCCTTCGGCTGCAAATCTTTTGGCGACGGCGCGGCCGATGCCGCGCGATGCACCCGTGATCAGGGCGATACGTCCGTCCAGTCGTTTTGTCATCAGTGAAATTCCCGTCTAGTCCCGTTCGGCGAGGAGGGATAGCTGTTTCGGAAGGCCGCCGCCTTCGCGGTCGACAAGGGGGATCGGATATTCGCCGGTGAAACAGGCATCGCAGTACTGCGGCTGCTCGGCGTCGCGTCCGGCTTCGCCGACGGCACGGTACAGGCCATCGATGGAAATGAAGGCGAGGCTGTCGACGCCGATGATGTCGGCCATCTGCTGCACGTTGTGCTGCGAGGCCATAAGCTGCTCACGTTCCGGCGTGTCGATGCCGTAGAAGCACGAATGCGTCGTCGGCGGCGAGGAAATCCGCATGTGGACCTCGGTGGCGCCGGCGGCGCGGACCATCTCGACGATCTTCGTGGACGTTGTGCCGCGGACGATGGAGTCGTCCACCAGGATGACCCGCTTGCCCTTGATCGAGCCCAGGTTGGCGTTGTGCTTGAGACGCACGCCGAGGTGACGAATCTGCGCCGTCGGCTCGATGAAGGTGCGACCGACGTAATGGTTGCGAATGATGCCGAGTTCGAACGGGATGTTCGATTCCTGCGCATAGCCGATTGCCGACGGCACGCCGCTGTCGGGCACCGGCACGATGACGTCGGCGTCGACATGGCTTTCGCGGGCCAGTTCCTTGCCGATGTTCTTGCGCACGGCATAGACGTGGCGGCCTTCGATCATGCTGTCGGGACGGGCGAAATAAATGTACTCGAAAATGCAGAAACGGCGCGGCTTCTTGGTGAAAGGCTTCAGCGAATGCAGGCCGTTTTCATCGACGATGACGATCTCGCCGGGATCGATGTCGCGGACGAACTTGGCGCCGAGGATGTCCAGCGCGCAGGTTTCCGACGTGATGATATAGGCCTCGCCGAGGCGGCCGATCACCAGCGGGCGCACGCCATAGGGATCGCGTACGCCGATCAGCTTCTTGCCGGTCATGGCGACCAGCGAATAGGCGCCTTCGAGCTGGCTGATGGCGTCGGTCAGGCGGTCGACGACGCGGCCGTATTCGCTGCGCGCGATCAGGTGAATGATGGTTTCGGTGTCGCTGGTCGACTGGAAGATGCTGCCGCGTTCGATCAGGGCGCGGCGTACGACATAGGAATTGGTCAGGTTGCCGTTGTGCGCGACGGCGAGGCCGCCGAATTTGAACTCGGCGAACAGCGGCTGCACGTTGCGGATGACGGTGTCGCCGGTCGTCGAATAGCGGACGTGGCCGATGGCGACGTTGCCCGGCAGTTGCTTGATGACTTCTTCCGACGAGAAGTTGTCGCCGACGAGGCCGAGCGCGCGGTGGCTGTGGAACTGTTCGCCGTCATAGGAGACGATACCGACCGCTTCCTGGCCGCGGTGCTGCAGGGCGTGCAGGCCCAGCGCGGTGTGCGCGGCGGCGTCGATGTGTCCGAAGGTGCCGAACAGGCCACATTCCTCGTGCGGATGGTCGTCATCGAGATGTGGCGTGGTGGAATTCATCATGGCGGGCATCCTAGCGCGTTCGTTCACTGATTGGAACCTGTGCCATCGATCAAACGTTCGAGATTCTTGCGCTGATCGGCGTTATAGCCCTGCTTCGGCGGAGCATCGGGCTGTTTCGGGGTCGGCGACAGCAGTCCCTTGACGTCGATGTTGGTCTTGCTGCCGGTCACGGACTTACCGGATATATGGTCCGGCACCAGGGTTTTAAGTAGTTCCGCGCCGGGTTTTATCAACTGCATGGTGCGCGCTTCCTTGATGATCGCCGGGTGATCCTCTTCGGGCATGATCAGTTCCAGACCGATGTAGGCGACACAGACCAGCACCGCGCCCCGGGCCAGGCCGAATAGAAAACCGAGCGAGCGGTCCAGCACGTTGAGCGCGCTGGCCTGTACTTTCTTGGCGATGGCGCGTGTGATCAACGACAGGAAGACCAGGGTGACGATGAAGATGATCGTGCCGGCGGCAAGATCGGCGGCGAGGTCGAGCGAGATGTACTTGCGCGCGATCGGTCTGACGTAGGGGAAACCGTAGAAGGTGGCGAAGATGGCGCCGATCCAGCCGCCGACGGACAGCACTTCTTGCACGAAGCCCCGCGCGTATGCGAGCACGGCGGAAACCAGAAGAATGAGCAGAACGCCTATATCGACGACATTGATCGGCAGATCGTTGATGGCGTCCATGCTTGATCCTCAGCCCCTGTCCTCAGCCCCGGCTATCAACCCAGGGCCCGCTTGGAGCCTTGCGTCGGCATAAGCGCGTCGGCGAGCTCGCGGAGATGCGATATTTCCGTCATTTCGATGCTGTGATCGGTGCTTTTGGCACGCTTCGACGAACGGATGCGCGGTATGATGGCACGGGTAAATCCCAACTTGGCGGCCTCCTTCAGACGCGCGTCAATCCGGGAAACGGGCCGGATTTCACCGGAAAGACCAATCTCGCCGAAGATTACCGTCGGACCCGGGATGGCTTCGCCGCTTTCCGACGAAAGCAGCGCCGCCGCGACGGCAAGGTCGGCTGCCGGCTCGTTTATCTTCAGGCCGCCGGCGACGTTCAGGTACACATCCAGCGGCCCCAATGCAAGCCCGCAACGCGCGTCCAGCACCGCCATCACCATGGCCAGCCGACCGCTGTCCCAGCCGATCACGGCACGTCGCGGCGTCGCCAGCGCACTGGCGGCGACAAGGGCCTGTATTTCCACGAGGACCGGCCGTGTGCCCTCGATCCCGGCGAACACGGCGGCGCCGGAAACGTCGCCCTCGCGCTCGCCCAGGAACAGTTCGGACGGGTTTTCGACCTCGACCAGGCCGGCGTCGGACATCTCGAAGACGCCGATCTCGTCGGCCGGTCCGAAGCGGTTCTTGACGGCGCGCAGAATGCGGAACTGGTGCGAGCGCTCGCCTTCGAAGTGCAGAACCGTGTCGACCATGTGCTCGAGCACGCGGGGGCCGGCGATGGTGCCTTCCTTGG
>JAYNVG010000021.1:0-60729 GCA_038100295.1 Thalassospiraceae bacterium | reverse complement strand
ACCGTCGGAGACAGGCGTTAGGCCGCCTCATACACTACGGGATGGGACACTATCTCCGGCGATAGGGTCAACGCAGCAAAGGTATCAATTTTCCTTTATCAGCAGTACGGACGCTTCCGCGGCGATACCTTCACCGCGTCCCGTAAAGCCGAGTTTTTCAGTTGTCGTCGCCTTGACCGAGACCCGTGCCGGGTCGATCGCGGCGATTTCCGCGACCCGTTTCCGCATAACATCGCGGTTCGGGCCGATTTTCGGGCGTTCGCAGATGATCGTCAGATCGATATTTTCAAGCTCGAAACCGCGTTCACGCATGCGTTCGCAGGCATACGACAGGAAACGGTCCGAAGCCGCGCCCCGCCATTCGTTATCGCTGGGCGGAAAATGGCTGCCGATATCGCCGTCACCTAATGCACCAAAGATTGCATCGCACAGCGCATGCAACGCCACGTCTGCATCGGAATGTCCGATCAGCGATTGATCATGCGCGATTTCGACGCCGCACAGCGTCACGTGATCGCCCGGCCCGAGCCGGTGCACGTCGTAACCGTTGCCGATCCTGAAGGCCGCGCGGGCAGGGGATTTCCCGCCCGAAACATCATCCGCCGTCATGATTTGCTTCATCCTTTCGAGATCCGCCGGCGTGGTGACCTTGAGATTGCCGTCATCGCCGGCAACCACCGCCACCGCGTGCCCGGCCGCTTCCATGACCGCGGCATCGTCGGTCAGTTCCTTTCCGGCCACGGCCCGGTGTGCCGCCGCCAGCAGATCGTATCTGAATCCCTGCGGCGTCTGCGCCCGCCACAGACCGTCACGCGAAACCGTGTCCGTGATGATCCCGTCGGCACCGGCGCGTTTCAGGGTATCGACGACCTGCAGGGCGGGTACCACGCCGGCGTGCTCATCAAGCGCCGCCAGCACGCGGTCGATCAGCGCCGGCGTCACCATCGGGCGTGCCGCGTCGTGCACCAGAACCTTGTCGGGGTTGAACGTTGCCAGCGCTTCGAGCCCATTACGCACCGAATCCTGACGTGCCCGGCCACCGGCGACAGGCACCAGGTATTGCAGACCCTGCAGCGCCTGATCGACGATTTCGGCATCGTCGGGGTGAATTACCGGCAGCACGGCATCGACCGCCGGATGCCGGGCAAACGCCTCAACCGCATGGCGGATCAGCGGCAGGCCCAGCACGCACTGGAACTGTTTCGGCATCTCGCTACCGAACCTGTGGCCGCGACCGGCTGCAACGATGATAACTGCCGTTCCCGGCATGCGGCGTCTCCCGTCAATTCCCGCCGTTTCTGGGAACAGAGCTTTACCTGCCGGGGCCTGTATTGCCAAGCGCGCTGTTGAAGCTCCCCCTTGCCAAATGCGGGGTCCGGCGCGATGGTGCAGCATGCAGACAGGGATCCTCTTCGGACTGACCGCGATTGCCGCGCTGGTGCCTGCCACGGCGCTGACGTGGCGCACGCAGTACGCCCGCAACGCCGCGTTCTGGGCGGTCATAGCGCTGGCCTGCATCGGTCCGGCGAGTGCCGTCGTCGCCCGCTCGCACGATGCCTGGCAGGCGGATTTCTCGACCTCGATCTGGGTCACCATTGCCGCCACGATGGCGTTGTTTCTGATCTTTTCGGCCCTGGTCAGAAGCGTCTGGCGGCTGGCGCCGCTGCTCAGCGGTTACATGCTGGTTCTGGCCGTGCTCGGGTTCGCCTGGCAGCACAGCCCGACCGGCCCCATGGCCGGTGCCGATAACAGCGGCCTTTTGATCCTGCACATCGCGTTTGCGGTGACGACATACGGCCTCGCCACGCTGGCCGCTGTGGCCGCATGGGCGGCGTTCCTGCAGGAACGTGCCCTGAAACGCAAGGACCGCGCGCCGCTGGACGGCGTACTGCCGTCGATCACCGACTGTGACCGGCTGGTGATCCGCTTCCTCGGCGTGGGTGAGGCGGTGCTGGGACTGGGGCTTGCCAGCGGTATCGTCCTCAATGCACTGCATGACCGTGCATTGCTCAGCTTCGACCACAAAACCGTGTTTACCCTGGCAGCATTCGGCATCATCGGTGTTTTGCTGTTTGCCCAGGCCAGACACGGTTTGCGCGGCCGAAAGGCGGCGCGGATCGTGCTTTTGGCCTATCTGATGCTGACCCTCGGCTACCCCGGCGTCAAATTCGTCACCGATGTGCTTCTCGGCTGACATAAACACTTAAAAAACATTGCATCTTCAGTGATTTTGCCTAATTTGTGTGCAACTTTGGAGGGGTGCCTTGTGACTCAATTGCAGCCGATCAAAATCGGTCCGGTTCAACTGGACGGGCAGGTGGTTCTGGCACCGATGTCCGGTGTTACCGACATGCCGTTCCGGCGTCTCGTCAAGCGCTGGGGCGTCGGTTTGGTGGTATCCGAGATGATCGCTTCCAAGGCGATGATCTATGCCGCCAAGAAAACCATGAAGATGGCCACCCACTGCGCCGACGAGCATCCTATGTCGGTGCAGCTCGCCGGCTGCGAACCCGACGTCATGGCCGAGGCGGCCCGGCTGAACGAAGCCCGCGGTGCGTCCCTGATCGACATCAACATGGGCTGCCCGGTGAAAAAAGTCACCAACGGCGATGCCGGCTCGGCGCTGATGCGCGATCTGGTGCACGCCGGCAAGCTGCTCGAGGCCACCGTCAAGGCCGTCAGCATTCCGGTGACGCTGAAAATGCGCACCGGCTGGGACGACACCTCGCGCAACGCGCCGGAACTGGCCCGTATCGCCGAGGACTGCGGTATTCAGGCTCTCGCCGTACATGGCCGCACGCGCTGCCAGTTCTACAAGGGGCACGCCGACTGGAGCTTCATCCGCGAGGTTAAGGAAGCCGTTTCGATCCCGGTATTCTGCAACGGCGATATCAACACCATCGAAGATGCCGAGGAAGCGCTGCGGCAATCGGGCGCCAACGGGGTCCTGATAGGGCGGGGGACCTATGGCCGGCCGTGGTTCCCGGCACAGGTGCAGCATTATCTCGACGGGGCAGGGCGTCTCGCCGACCCGGCGCTGGACGATCAGATGGAAACCGTGCTGACCCACTACGACGACATCCTGACGCATTACGGCACCCATGCCGGCATCCGCATCGCACGCAAACATATCGGCTGGTATTCCAAAGGCTTACGCGACTCGGCTGATTTCCGCTCTGAGATCAATCAGATGGATGATCCGGACGCCGTCAAGACCCGTATCCGCGACTTCTACAGTTCAAATCTCGAACAGCTTGCGGCTTAACATGGCCGATCATAGCGCCGTTCTCGCCGACAAGTCCGCACGCAGCAACATCGATGGCGATGCGGTCCTGAACTCGCTGGCAAGCACCGTCCTCGTCGTCGATGCCGAAAACAGTATCTGCCGCGTCAATCAGGCGGCTGAGCAGTTGTTCCGGGGCAGCGCGTCATATTTGCAGGGTCAGTCCCTCGATCACCTAATGCCCGCCGACAGTCCGATCCTGGCCCTTGTCAATCAGGCCCGGCGCTTCCGCAGCGTCGTCGCCGAATACGACGTCACCCTGGAAAGCCCGCGGATCGGCTCTCATGCCGTTGACGTCCAGGTGTCGTGCATCCCCGAAGATCCGGGCGCCGTTGCCATCGTCATCCAGCTCCGCTCCATCGCCGAAAAGATCAACCACCAGCTCAATCACATGGGCGCGGCGCGCTCGGTCACCGCCATGGCGGCGATGCTGGCCCACGAGGTCAAGAACCCGCTGAGCGGCATCCGCGGCGCAGCGCAGTTGCTGGAACAGGGCGCCAGCGAGGAAGACAAGAAACTGACGACGCTGATCTGCGACGAAGCCGACCGGATCGTCGGGCTTGTCGACCGTATGGAAGTGTTCTCCGACCGCGTGCCTTTGCAGCGCGAGGCCGTCAACATTCACAAGGTGCTGGACCGCGTGCAGCGCCTCTCGGAAACCGGTTTCGGTGCGCATGTCCGCTTCCACAACCAGTTCGACCCGTCGCTGCCGCCGCTATGGGGCAACCATGACCAGTTGGTTCAGGTGTTCCTGAACCTGGTCAAGAACGCCGCCGAGGCGGTCGGCAGTGTCGGCGGCGAGATCACACTCGGCTCGGCTTACAGCCAGGGCGTGCGGTTCGCGCTGCCGGGCCTGGATAACCGGGTGCATCTGCCGCTGACCGTCTGGGTCCGCGATAACGGCCCCGGCATTCCGGACGACATGAAACGCTATATGTTCGATGCCTTCGTCACCACCAAGCCGAAAGGCAGCGGCCTGGGTCTGGCGCTGGTCGCCAAGATCATCGGTGATCACGGCGGAGTCATCGAATTCGACAGCATACCGGGGCGCACGGTCTTCAGGGTCATGCTGCCCATGGTCAAAGCAGGGGAACAAGATGGCTGAAACAGCAACGATCCTTGTCGCCGATGACGACGACAGCATTCGCACCGTGGTGACACAGGCGCTGTCGCGTGCCGGTTACGAGGTGCGTTCGACGGGTAACGCTTCGACGCTGTGGCAATGGGTCGAAAACGGCGACGGCGATCTGGTCATTACCGACGTCGTCATGCCGGACGAAAACGGCCTCGACCTGGTGCCGAAAATCCGTCGCATCCGGCCCAATCTGCGCATCGTCGTGATGAGCGCCCAGAACACATTGCTGACCGCCGTCAAGGCCACCGAACGCGGCGCCTTCGAATACCTGCCCAAACCGTTCGACCTGAAGGAACTGGTTTCCGTGGTCCGGCGCGGACTGGATGCCCGTTCCAAGGACATGAGCCTGAGCGGCAGCCGTACCACCAAGGAACAGGTCGAGGAAGCCCTGCCGCTGATCGGCCGTTCGCCGGCAATGCAGGAAATCTACCGCACCCTGGCCCGCCTGATGGCCACCGACCTGACGGTGATGATCACCGGCGAGTCGGGTACCGGCAAGGAACTGGTCGCCCGCGCACTGCACGATTACGGCAAACGGAAGGGCAAGCCCTTCGTCGCCGTCAACGTCGCCGCGATCCCGCGCGAGTTGATCGAGAGCGAACTTTTCGGACACGAAAAAGGCTCCTTCACCGGTGCCGTAAGCCGCACCTCCGGGCGCTTCGAACAGGCCAACGGCGGGACATTGTTCCTCGATGAAATCGGCGACATGCCGATGGAGGCGCAAACCCGGCTGCTGCGCGTGCTGCAGGAAGGCGAGTACACCACCGTCGGCGGGCGCACAGCGATCCAGTCGAATGTCCGTGTCATTGCCGCCACGCACCATGATCTGAAACGGTTGATCCGCCGCGGGCTGTTCCGCGAGGATCTGTATTTCCGGCTGAATGTCGTGCCGATCCGACTGCCACCGCTGCGCGAGCGGACCGAGGACATTCCCGAACTGGTCCGCCACTTCCTTGGCCGTGCCGCCAACGAAGGACTGCCCTGGAAAATCATCGAACCCGACGCGATCGAGCTGCTGCAGCAGCATTCCTGGCCCGGCAACGTCCGCGAACTGGAAAACATGATGCAGCGGCTCGCCGCGCTGTACTCGGAAGAAGTCATCGATGCCGACATCATCGCCACCGAGCTGAACGATGGCCGCGGCCAGATGGAACAGGCCGTGTCACAAGGCGGTGGGCTGTCGGACGCCGTCGATGCCCACATGAAAAACTACTTCAGTGCCCACGACGGTGCGCTGCCGGCCGCCGGGCTGTATGGCCGTGTGCTCCGCGAGGTCGAGCGCCCGCTGATCATACAGACCCTGCAGGTCACGCGCGGCAATCAGGTCAAGGCATCCGAAGTGCTGGGGCTGAACAGAAACACGCTGCGCAAGAAAATCCGCGAACTCGGTATTCCGATCATCAAGGGGTCGGAATGAACGTGACGGCAACCAGCACCCTCCGCAGCTGGCTTTCGAACAGCAGCCTGCAGCGCCGGTTCGCCTTTCTACTCGCCATTGCCGCCGTCGCCTCCGGCATTGCAACGGTCGCGCTGATGACGGATACAGCCGCCGTGCGCGAACGCGCCGACGAACTGCGCTGGCTCCTGACCATCGACGGCGTGCTGCTTCTGCTTCTGAGCATCGTCGTCGGCAAACGCGTGATATCGTTGTGGATGGCGCGCCACCGGGGCCATGCCGGGGCGGGACTGCAGGGCCGTCTGGTCATGCTGTTCGCCATGATCGCGGTGATGCCGGCCTTGCTGGTTGCGGTTTTCTCCTACCTGTTTCTCAGCTTCGGTCTGGAATCCTGGTTCAACGACCGGGTGTCGAGCGCACTGCGTGAATCCGTCGGTGTCACCGATGCGTATCTGAAGGAACACCGCGAAAACATCGCCAACCAGGCCTACAGCGTCGCCTATGTCCTCAACCAGAATGCCCCAATGCTGGTTCGCAATCCGTGGGAATTCAACCGAATCCTGACGGCCAACGCCTCGCTTCGCGAACTGCCGGAAGCCGTGGTTATCGACCGGCTGGGGAACATATTGGCGCGTTCCGATTTCGTCATATCGACGACCATCGAGGAAATCCCCGCGTCGGCTTTCGAAAAATCCGACCAGGGTGAAGTAACGCTGCTGGGATCCGAGAAAGTCGACAAGGTCCGTGCCCTGATCCGGCTCAACCGTTTTGTCGATGCCTATCTGCTGGTTGAACGGTTTGTCGATCCGCGTGTCTTGCAGCACATCAACGCAATCCGCCAGGCGTTCGAGGAATACAAACAACTCGAAGCGACACGCAGCGGCGTGCAGATCAGCTTCGTTCTGATATACACGATCGCCGTATTCATCCTGATCCTGGCGGCGATCTGGACCGGAATGACGGTCTCGGCCCAGCTCGCCGAGCCGATCAGTAACCTCATCGATGCCGCGGACAAAGTCTCGAAGGGCGATCTTTCGGCGCGTGTCAACGCCACCGATGCGAAGGATGAGATCGCCACGCTCAGCCATGCCTTCAACAACATGACGGAACGCATCGATTCCCAGCAGCAGGGTCTGATCGCCGCCAACATCGAGTTGGATGAACGCCGCCACTTCACGGAAACCGTTCTCGCCGGTGTGTCTGCCGGTGTCGTCGGTCTCGATTCCGAAACCCGGATCAACCTGCCGAACCGCTCCGCCTCAAATCTGCTCGGCATGAATCTGGAAGATCACATCGGCGAAAAAATTGCCGACGTGATTCCAGAGCTGAACGGCCTTGTGATGCTGTCGCAAGCCAGGCTCGACCGCCTGCAACAGGCCGAAATCACCATCAGGAGCGGGAAGGGGCACAAGACCTTTCTGGCCCGCGTCGCCGCCGAGCAGGTGGAGGACAGCGTCGTCGGCTTCGTCGTGACCTTCGATGATGTGACGGAACTGTTGTCGGCGCAGCGCAAGGCGGCATGGGCCGATGTGGCCAGGCGTATCGCCCATGAGATCAAGAACCCGCTGACCCCGATCCAGCTTTCGGCCGAACGCCTGAACCGCAAGTACCTGAAGGAAATCACCAGCGACAAGGAAACCTTCAAGAACTGCACCGAAACCATAATCCGTCAGGTTTCGGACATCGGCAGGATGGTCGACGAATTCTCGTCCTTTGCGCGTATGCCGCAGCCGGAAATCAAGATTGAAAACCTGTCGGAGCTTTGCCGACAGGCAGCCTTTCTCGAGCGAAACCGCGACAACAGCATCACATTCGATGTGCAGTTGGGCGATGAAGATGTTTATGTTCCCTGCGATTCCCGGCAGGTCGCTAGAGTGCTGACCAATGTCCTCAAGAACAGCGCCGAATCTATTCAAGGCGCACGCGAAGACGGTCTCGAAGGTGTCGATGGCAGGGTAACGCTCAAACTCGAAACACCCCCGGACGGCGAGACCGTTTCCATCATCATCAGCGATGATGGACGCGGACTTCCGCTGGAACATAGGGACCGGCTGACCGAGCCTTATGTCACGACCCGGGCGAAGGGGACTGGACTTGGCCTCGCCATCGTGAAAAAAATCATGGAAGAACATGGCGGCTCGTTGAGCCTGACGGACCGCTCACCGCGTGGCGCCAACGTAATACTTAGGTTCCCGACTCAGGAATCCTCGGGCAACAGCGAAAGCAGTTCAACGGCCAGCGCCGCATCCGAAACGGCTCATTGAAACAAGACAGGACCGGCAGGCAACATAGTCCGATGGCTAAAGAAATACTTATCGTCGATGACGAGCGCGATATCCGCACTCTGACGTCCGAAATCCTGAAGGACGAAGGGTTCGAAACGCGCGAAGCCAAGGATTCGACCACCGCGCTGGAGGCTGTGCAAAGCCGTGAACCGGGTCTTGTGCTGCTCGACATCTGGCTGCAGGGCAGCAAGCTCGACGGGATCGGTATCCTGAAGGAAATCAAGAAAGAGCATCCCGACGTGCCGGTGCTGATGATGAGCGGCCACGGCACGGTGGAAACGGCGGTGCAGGCGATCAAATACGGCGCCTATGATTTCATCGAAAAACCGTTCACCGCGGACCGCCTGCTTCTGCTGATAGAGCGCGCCACCGAAGCGGCGCAGTTGCGCCGCGAGAATGCCGAGCTTCGGGTGCGGGCGGGCACGTCGCTCGACCTGCTCGGGAATTCAGGTGCCATCAAGGATGTCCGCCAGGCCGTCGACCGCGCCGCGCCGACCAATTCGCGCATCATCATTTCGGGGCCGCCCGGCGCCGGCAAGGAAGTCATTGCCCGCATGGTGCATGCGCACTCAAGACGCGCCGAAGGACCGTTCTGTGTCGTCAACTGCGCCGCGATGCATCCCGATCGCATGGAAATCGAACTTTTCGGCACCGAAGGGGAAAGCAGCGGCGGACGCAGGGTCGGCATGTTCGAACGTGCGCATCAGGGGACGCTGTTGCTGGATGAAATCGGCGACATGCCGCTCGAAACACAGGGCAAGATCGTGCGCGTGCTGCAGGAACAGATCTTCGAACGCGTCGGCGGCAATTCCCAGGTGCAGGTCGACGTCCGTGTGATCGCGTCGACGACCAAGGACCTGACGGCTGAGATCAATGCCGGCAATCTGCGCGAAGATCTGTACTACCGCCTCAACGTCGTGCCGATCCATATTCCGGCGCTGATCGAGCGGCGTGACGACATTCCGATCCTGGCCCGCCATTTCATGAGCAATGCCGCCAATGCGACGGGACAGCCGCAGCGCGACTTTACCGATGACGCCCTGGCCGCCCTGCAGACATACGGCTGGCCGGGCAACGTGCGCGAACTCAGGAACGTCATCGAACGCTTGCTGATCATGGCGCCCGGCGATTCCTCGCAGCCGATCACCAGCGCCATGCTGCCGCCGGAAATCATGGGCAACGCCCCGTCGGTCGACGTCGAGCGCAATGGGGAAATCATGTCGCTGCCGTTGCGCGATGCGCGGGAAATGTTCGAACGCGAGTATCTGCTTGCCCAGGTGGAACGGTTTGGGGGTAACATCTCGCAGACCGCGCACTTCGTCGGCATGGAGCGTTCGGCCCTGCACCGGAAACTGAAATCTCTCGGTGTCCGCGGCCAGGATAAGCAGTAAGCTTGAAACTATGACGTATTTCACATTCTCATCGCAGGCTCAGGTTCGGCCATGAAAATCATCGTATGCGGCGCAGGCAAGGTCGGCTCCAACATCGCCCGGCATCTGGCGCTGGAAAACCACGACGTGACCATCGTCGATCAGTCGGAAAACCTGGTCCGCCAGATTTCCGACGCGCACGACGTCAACGGCGTCGTCGGACATGGCTCGCACCCCGACGTGCTGGAACGCGCCGGCATCGCCGACGCCGACCTGATCATCGCCGTGACGCTGGCTGACGAAACCAACATGGTCGCCTGTCAGGTCGCGCATTCGCTGTTCGGCGTACCGACCAAGATCGCGCGCATCCGCCATCAGAGCTATCTGCAGCCGATGTGGGCAAACATGTTCTCGCGCGATCATATGCCGATCGACGTCATCATCTCGCCGGAAATCGAGGTCGCCCGCGCAGTGACGCGGCGCCTGGAAGTGCCCGGCGCGTTTGAAATGATTCCGCTGGTCGACAACAAGGTGAAACTGCTCGGCGTGCGCTGCAAGGAAGACTGCCCGCTGGTCAACACGCCGCTGCGGCAGTTGTCGCAGTTGTTCCCCGACCTCAACATCGTCATCGTCGGCCTGATCCGCGACGGCAAGCTGATCGTCCCCCGGGGCGAGGATCAGATGCATGCCGGCGACGAGGTGTATTTCGTCGTCGACAGCGACCAGATCGACCGCGCCATGGTGGCCTTCGGCCATGAAGAGCGCGAAGCCCGCTCGCTGCTGATTTTCGGCGGCGGCAACATCGGCATGTTCCTGGCCAAGGAGCTTGAACAGAACCACGACTGGGTGCGCGCCAAGATCATCGAATTCAACAAGGAGCGCGCCGAAGCGATTGCCGGCGAGCTGGAAAAAACCATCGTCATCCATGGCAGTGTCATCGATCAGGAAATCCTCGAGGAAGCCAACGTCGCCGGCACCGAAACCGTGGTCGCCGTGACCAACGACGACGAAACCAACATCCTGTCCAGCCTGCTGGCCAAGAAGTTCGGTTGCCGACGTGTGGTGACGCTGGTCAATAATTCCAGCTACGAGAATCTGGTCGGATCGATCGGCATCGACGTGACGGTCAGCCCGCGCAACATCACCGTGTCGAAGATCCTGCAGCACGTCCGGCGCGGCCGCATCCATTCCGTGCATACGCTGCGCGAGGACTTCGGCGAACTGATCGAGGCGGAAGCGCTGCAAACCTCGGAACTGGTCGGCACCCCGCTCAGGGAAGCGAAATTGCCGCAGGGCGTGCTGATCGGCGCCATCGTCCGCGACGGCGCAACGATTTATCCGAGCGGCGGCACCATCATCGAGGCCGGCGACCGGGTCGTCCTGTTCGCCGCCGCCGACGTCATCCGCAAAGTCGAGAAAATGTTCTCGGTGCAGCTCGAGTATTTCTGAGAATTGCGAACTGAAACCGCATCCTTCGAGACGCGCTTCGCGCTCCTCAGGATGAGGAAAAGATACAGCCCTCATGCTGAGGAGTGAACAACGTGAGCGTCTCGAAGCACGAGGGCGCACATCGACCTTATATCGCCTTGATTTACCACCTGAATCCCCGCAATAAGTACCAATGTCCGAAAATACCAGCCCCAAAGCCCTGATCTTCGACTGGGACAACACGCTGGTCGACAGTTGGCCGGTGATCCACGAAGCGTTGAACGCCACGTACCGCGCCTTCGGGCACAGGGAATGGACGCTCGACGAGACCCGCGCCAACGTCCGGGAATCGGTGCGCGACCGCTTCCCGAAGATTTTCGGCGACGACTGGGAAGCGGCGATGGACGTGTTCTACAAGCGCTACAACGAAATCCATGCCGAGGCGATCAAGCCCCTGGAAGGCGCCGGGGAAATGCTGGAAACGCTGCACAAAAGCGGCATGTACCTCTGCGTGGTGTCCAACAAGCGCGGTGACTACCTGCGTGCCGAGGCCCGGCAGATGGGCTGGCACAAGCTGTTTTCGGCCCTCGTCGGCGCTTTTGACGCGGAAAAGGACAAACCCGACCCGGCACCGGTCCACATGGCGCTGGAGAAGGGCGATCATAAACCCGGTCCGCACGTCTGGTTTGTAGGCGACGCCGATATCGACCTGACCTGCGCCGTCAACACAGGCTGCGTTCCGGTGCTGGTCCGCGAACAGGCGCCGGGCGAAAACGAATTCGGAATTCATCCGCCGGTCCATTATTTCGCGAGTTGCCAACAGCTTTGCAATTTTCTGCAGACGATGTAAGCTCCTTCGCTTGTCAGAAAAAGTTCGCGCCGCAAGGCCGAAAAAACCCATAAATCCGTCGTTTTGAGCGGCAATAACAGGGGGAATAAAAGAATGTCCGCGGATAAACCCCAAAATGTGCAGGACGTTTTTCTCAACTACATTCGCAAGAACAAGACGCCCGTCACCGTGTTTCTGGTCAACGGCGTCAAGCTTCAGGGCATCGTGACGTGGTTCGACAACTTCTCGGTGCTGCTGCGGCGCGATGGGCATACGCAGCTTGTCTATAAGCATGCGATCTCGACGATCATGCCGTCGACGCCGGTCCAGTTGTTCGAGCCAGAAAAGGACGACGCAGCCGAGGATGCGTGAGTAAGCAGGGCGCTGGCGGCGGCATAGATCGGCGTCCGCAACGCGAACGCTGCATCGTCGTGCATCCGGAAATCGCCCCGGATGCAGCGTCCTATTCTCCGGATTCCCGCGAACGTGAAGCCCGGCTCGAAGAAGCCGTCGGGCTTGCCTTGGCTATCGATCTGGATATCGCACACGCCGAAGCCTTCACCATCAAGAAGCCGAAGCCGGCAACACTGATCGGCGGCGGCGTGGTCGAACGCATCGCCGACGTGCTGGAAAACCTCCATCACGCCGACGAGGAAGCGCCCAAGCCGGTCATCATCGTCGATGCGCAGCTGACGCCGGTGCAGCAACGTAACCTGGAACGCGCCTGGACCGCCAAGGTGCTGGACCGCACCGGTCTCATCCTGGAGATTTTCGGCGCCCGCGCCAGAACCCGCGAAGGGCGGCTGCAGGTCGACCTTGCGCAGTTGACCTACCAGCTTGGCCGCCTGGTCCGGTCATGGACCCACCTCGAACGTCAGCGCGGCGGTGTCGGCTTCATGGGCGGCCCCGGCGAAACCCAGATCGAAACCGACCGGCGCCTGATCCGCCAGCGCATCGACAAGCTGAAAAAGGAGCTGGCCGACGTCTCCAGAACCCGCGAGTTGCACCGCTCGGCGCGGCGCCGCGTGCCGCACCCGGTGATCGCGCTGGTCGGCTACACCAACGCCGGCAAATCGACGTTGTTCAACCGTCTGACCGCGGCCCATGTGGAAGCCAAGGACCAGTTGTTCGCGACCCTCGACCCGACGATGCGCGGGTTGGAACTGCCGAGCGGCCGCGATGCCATCATTTCCGATACCGTGGGGTTCGTTTCCAACCTGCCGCACGAGCTGGTACAGGCCTTCCATGCCACCCTGGAAGAGGTGATCGAGGCCGATATCATCATTCATGTCCGCGACGTCGCGCACCCCGACAGCGAGGCGCAGAAGGCCGATGTCCTCAAGGTCATGGCGGAACTGCACGTGGTGCCGGCCGGTCCCGCCGCGAACGACGATGCCGCCCACACCAAGCCGGTGCTGGAAGCGCTCAACAAGATCGATCTGCTGGATGAAGAACAGCGCGAATACGTCACCAACCGGGCCCGTTTCGGCAACCAGGCGGCCGTGCCCATATCCGCCATGACCGGGGCAGGGTGCACGGAACTGCTGGACCTCGTCGACGGTATCCTGACCAGCCACTACCTCAACCGCACCATCGACCTGCAGTTCGAGAACGGCGCTGCGCTGGCATGGCTCTATGAACGGGCTGAAGTGCTGTCGCGAGAGGACGGCGAGCAGGGCGTGCACCTCGACCTGCGCATCGCGCCCGACATCGCCGCCAGATTCGAACAGAAGTTCGCAACGCCGCTGCTGCCGGCTTCACATACGTCCGTCTCATGAATTTCATAACTTTTCCCGTGACCCCTCGCTATCGAACGGCTACACAGGCTTATCTACTAGTAGAGGAAGGGCCGATGGCGACACGTGAAGCCCAGCACAAATGGCGTCTGACCAACCGTTACGTCAAACGGCAATTGAACGTCATGGCGCGCGAGCATATCCACCGCAGCCTCGACGAATTCGCGTCCGAATTCAGCCTGCGCGGCAAGGGCGAGGCGGTGACCTTTTCGACGTTCGTCACGCATCTTCTGATGCAGCGTGCCGAATTTTCCGCCGAGGCGAAGAAAATCCTCGAAGATGCGGCGGCGGCCTATCACCGCGACCGGGATCTGTATATCAACTGATGGACCGCGTACTCGATCATCCGGAAAAGGTCCTCGACATCATGCGAGGCGTTGCCGAGGCGGAAATCATGCCGCGCTTCAAGACCCTCGAGGCGCACGAGATTTCCGAGAAGAAACCCGGTGACCTGGTGACCGTCGCCGACAAGGAATCCGAACGCGCGCTGACGAAGCACCTGCAGGACCTTCTGCCGGAAAGCCGTGTCATAGGCGAGGAGGGATACGAGGCTAATCCCGAGACGCTGCGGATGCTGGGCGAGCCGGGGCCGGTGTGGATCGTCGATCCCGTCGACGGCACGCATAACTTCGCGCACGGGAAATCCCCGTTCACGGTGATCGTCGCCCTGGCCGACGGCGGCGAAACCCTGGGCGGTTGGATGATCGACCCGGTGGCCGGCGATGCCGTCTGGGCACGCCACGGCGGCGGCGCGTGGCGACAGGATGCGGCGGGCAAGGTTTCGGCGGCGGGAATGTCCCTCGAGACATTCGAAACCGGCACCATGACCAGTGGCCCCAAATTGAGGCGCCGCCTCGAACGTGCGGCGTCGGAACTCGGCACGCCGCTGCCGCGGCTTATCGATCGTTACCGCTGCGCCGGACGCGAATACATGGACATCGCCGATGGCCGGATACACTTCACGCGCTACGGCGGAATACTGAAACCTTGGGATCATGCCGCCGGGGCGTTGATCGTGCGTGAAGCGGGCGGGCAGGCCGACGGCATCGTCAACGGCGATCCGTACAGGGTCTCCAACGCACTCGGCACGCTGTCGATCGGCGTCGTCGGCGACGCCCGGCACTGGCAGACCTTCCGCGATCTCGTCCGACGCGCAGACGAGCTCGCCGGCGGTTAATCCAGGTTGATCTTGTCCTTGATGATGTAAAGCGGCCGCCCGCGAACGTCGCGATAGATACGCGCGATATACAGCCCGACGATGCCGAGGCCGATCATCAGCCCGCCCCAGAGCGACAGCGCGAAGAACACCCAAGCTGCCGTCGCACAGCCCCAGCCGACCAACGCCGCCAGCGCCGTCAGCACCAGCCCGCCCAACCCCAGTGCGGCCCCGGCCAGACCGGCGTACATCAGCAGATAAAGCGGGAACATCGAAAACGACGTCAAGCCGTCGACGAAGGTCTTTACCGGTCCCTTCGAAAACACGCCCGGGAAGTGGGTTTCACCGGCAGAGCGCGGCGCACGGCGGTAACGAACCTCGGCCCGGGTAAAGCCGATCCACTGGGTCATGCCGCGCAGGTACGGCTGCGCTTCGGGCAATTTCAGCAGTTCGTCGACAGCACGGCGCGACAAAAGGCGGAAGTCACCGGCCTCGACCGGCATATCGATCTCGGAAACCGCATTGATGATCTTGTAGGCGACACCCGTGGCCCATAGGCGAAACGCGGTCTCGCCGTCGCGGCTGGTGCGCCGGGTATAGACCAGATCGGCGCCTTCGCGCCATTTTTCCAGCAGTTCGGGGATCACCTCAGGCGGGTCCTGCAGATCGGTGTCCATGTAGATCACCGCGTCGCCGGTGGCATGTTTCATGCCTGCCAGCACGCATTCGCCGACGCCGAAATTGCGCGACATGTTGATGATTTTGATGGCCTTGTCGGATTTCGCCCTGCCGGTGAGAATTTCAAGTGAGGAATCGGTCGAGTTGTCGTTGACGAAAATCAGCTCGTACGGACAGCCTTCGCCCTTGAACATCGCCGTCACACGGTCGATCAGTTCATCAAGTACCCCTTCCTCGTTACGAAACGAGAAAACGATACTGATCTTGCTTTTCTTGGTACGTGCGTCGCTGGCCATGGTTCCCCCAGGGAATTAATTCGGGGTCAATATCCGCACCGGTGCAATTGTGTCAAGGATTGCCGATAACGGTTAATCAGGCGAATTCCAGGCCGTCCGGCTCATAGACGACGATCTTCGAGCCGACATTGTCGATGGCGATTTTCACGGAAACCAGATCCTTCAGTGCCTCGCGCACCCGGGTCTGCTTATCGGGTTCGACAATGAACAGCATGAAGCCGCCGCCGCCGGCCCCCAGCAGCTTGCCGCCCGACGCACCGGCGCTCATCGCGGCATCGTAAATCTCGTCGACCAGCGGTGTCGAAACACCGTCCGCAAGTTCGCGCTTCAACTGCCACGACTGGTGCAGCAGGGTGCCAAGGTCGCGGATCGGGCGGGAATCATCCTGCAGGAGGCCTTGTGCTTCGGCGACCATGTCGAACATCGCCTTTAGCTGCTTTTCCCGCGCCTCGATATTATCGATCTGCTTTTCCGCCATCACCGGGGCCAGTCTGGAAAGACCGGTGAAAACCAGGAACAGGTGATCTTGCAATTCATCGCGCCGTTCCCGGCTGGCCATTGCCGGCTGCACGTCGAATTCGCCGGTTTTCAGGAAATCGATGCGGTTCAGGCCGCCGTACGCGGCCCAAATCTGGTCCTGGCAGCCGACCTTTTCATTGATCACTTCGTGTTCGATACGAATTGCTTCACGTGCCAGGTCGCGCTTCGAGATCATCTTGCCGTCGAATGCGGCGAGGGCATTCGTCAGGCCGACGGTGAACGAGGAACTGGACCCCAGACCGGAACGTGCCGGCAGGTCGCCGTCATGATGGATTTCAACGCCTTCGCGGGGTTGGTGTTCCCTCAGCACACCCTTGACGGCCGGATGCTTGATCTCGTCGATGGTCTTCACGTTCTCGACCACCGAATAAACGATGCGGTGCTTGTGCTCGAAAAACGGCGGCAGGCGCCTGACCGAGATGTAGCAATACTTGTCGATGGCGAAGCCGAGCACCGCGCCGCCATGCTGTTCATACCATTTCGGATAGTCTGTGCCGCCGCCGAAGAGCGAGACACGGAATGGCGTGCGGCTGATGATCATGCGTCCCCCTTGCGTCCGGCATCTTCCCCGATCACCGCGGCCGCCTGGGCCAGGCTTTCGGGGGTGCCGATATCGATGAAAGGTACGTTACCGGCGTCGTAAGCGGCAAGGGTGGAGGGGGGCAGCGCCTGAAACACGTCGCGTTCCAGCGATGGACCCGCCGTATCCTCTAGGATTTTCCAGGCCTCGGCAGCGAATGCATAGACACCGGCATTGATCAGTCCCGGACCGGCATCGGGATTCTTCTCCTGAAATGCGCGAATCCTTCCCGCCGCATCGACCTCGATCCGCCCGTACCGCCCGGCATTTTCGACGTGCACGCAAAGCAGCGTGGCCGGTACGCCGGCCGTTTCGTGCACGGCTTTGAGCGCCCCCAGATCGGCGCCAGTCCAACTGTCGCCGTTCATCACCAGCACGGTTTCGGTTTTTACATGCGGCCGCACCAGCCGGAGCGCGCCGGCGGTGCCCAGCGGCTGCGGCTCGACCACCGCTTCGACCGACAACCCGGAACGCGGATGGCTAGCGGTATAATCGATGATCTGCTGCGCCTGATGGCCGAGCGAAAGGATCACCCGACCAGCACCGAACCCCTGCAGCCAGTCCAGCAGGTAATCGAGATATGTGCGCTTGCCGATCGGCGCCAGAAGCTTCGGCACATCGCCCAGCACCGGTCGGATGCGTGTGCCCAGCCCGCCGGCGAGGACAACGATGTCGGTATCGGCGAGGGCATTCTCAGCCATCAGACCGCACCGTCACTCCGCCGCCTCAAGTTCCTCGACCAGGCGGCGTTTCAGCCGGTGTTCGGCCATTTCCTCGATGTGCTTGCGGGTATCCCAGCCGAACTGCTGCGTCACCATGTCGAGATAGCGCTTGCCCTCGAAATAATCGTGGAATGCACGGTCGCGGAAGCGCAGCACCTCGGCCGCCGAGACCTTTTCCGTCGGCAGCGGACGGCAATCGTAGCTGTGCTGCGAATACCCGGCCCAACTTTCCGGCAGCGGCCAGCCGTTGGTCACCGCCATGGCATAGAGCGGCGAGCCGGGATAGGCCATCGCCGAATAGAAATTGGCGTATTCGCAGTTCAGCTCCAGCGCCAGATCCAGCGTCGCCTGCATGCTTTCCATGTCGTCATCGGGCAGGCCGAAGATGAAATTGCCCGCAACCTTGATGCCGGCACTCTGAATCATCCGCACAATGCCCTTGATCTCGTCCTGATCGAAGGCCTTGTCGGCGCCGTCGCGTACCATTTCGGAGCCGGATTCGATGCCCAGCGCCAGCCATTGGAAACCGGCCTTGCGCAGCTTTTCGAGCATCTGCGGCTTGACCGTGTCGACACGGGCATAGGCCCAGATGTTCAGATCGTCGATGCCGCGCTCGATAATGCCGTCGCAGACCGCCATCACGTGACGTTCGTTGAGCACGAACATCTCGTCGATGATCTTGAAGGTTTTCACGCCGTATTTCTCGCGCAGCATGGCGATTTCCGCGACCACCTTTTCGGGCTTGCGCATGCGGTAGCGGTTGATGTCGAAGGGGGCGTTGATGCAGCAGAACACGCATTTGAACGGGCAGCCGAGCGAGGTATAGATCGACGCATAGGGCATGCGGTTTTCAAGCTCGCCGAAGCACTGCCAGTTGTGGGCGCGGTATTTCTCCATCGGCAGCAGATCCCAGACGTCGCCGTGCAGTTCGGCGTCCAGATCCTTGATCAGCGGCGCCGCCGGATTGATCGTGAAGGTACCGTCCTTCATCCACACCAGGCCGGGCACCTCGGAAAGCGCCTCCGTCGTCGATCCTGCGTCGATGGCGTCGAGCAGCCCGGTCACGGTTTCCGGGCCTTCGCCCTTGCAGGCGTATTCCGCGGCTTCTTCGTTGAGTGTCTGCTCCGGGAGCGCGGAAACGTGCCCACCTACGAAGATCACCGGGATCTCCGGCGCTGCGTCCTTGATGGCACGGGTCGTCTCGCCGGCGGCCACCATCTGCTGCGTCGAGGCCGAGGGCTGATGGCCGAATACGACCATGGCCACCAGTTTCGGGTTCAGCTCGGCGATACGCCGGGCAACGCTTTCGGTGCCCATGCTTTCAGCTTCGGAATCCAGAATGACGATTTCGCGCCCGTGATCGCGCACGTAGCCGCCGATCAGGCGGCACCACAGCGGCGGCTCGATGGCCGTCAACTCGTTGCCGAGCTGCTGGTAGATGCGTTCGCGCCCACCAGGATTGACGAGCACCAGATCGGGTCGGGTCGTTGTCATGCGGGCTCCGTAAATGCAGTGATTCTAGGAAGTTATACCGTTATTCCGTGCTTTCGTCACCCCGGCGCAGGCCGGGGTCCATTATTTCAAACCGCGTCCGCCGCACTGGATTCCGGCTTTCGCCGGAATGACGTCGGTAAGGCGAAAAATCAGACGTTCCCGTACTGGCTGTTGCGGATCATGCGGTAACCCTTGATAAGTTCACGGATTCCGTCGTCCAGCGAATAGGCGGGCTTGAAGCTGGTCTTCTCGATTTTCTCGTTCGATACGATGTAATCGCGTTTGTCCGGGTCCTCGCCGATGGGCGCTTCCATGAAAACGAAGCTGGGCACGTGTTCGCGGATTTTCTCGCACAGTTCGCGCTTCGACAGGTTGGCGTCCGACAGACCGACGTTATACGGCTCGTTCTTCATCGCCTCGAAATTGTCGAGCCCGTGCAGGAAGGCGCGCGCGACATCGCGAATGTGGATGTAGTTGCGCTTGAAGTCGGCTTCGAACAGCACCACGGCGCGGTCGTGAACGGCGCGGTAGACGAAATCGTTGACCAGCAGGTCGAGGCGGAACCGCGGCGCCATGCCGAACACGGTGGCAAGGCGGAAGCTGATCGCATTGCCGCGCTCGAGCGCCGCCGCCTCGGCTTCGACCTTGGTCGTGCCGTACAGCGAAATCGGCCGGAGCGGCGTTTCCTCGGTGCAGAATTTTCCTTTTTCACCAATGCCGTAGCCGGAATTGGTGATCGGCATCAGGATGCGCTGATCTTTTGACAGCAGCTTCAACATCATGATCACGGCGTCACGGTTGATGGTCTTGGTACCGATCTTGTCATTTTTGCAGAGCGGGGCGCCGACCAGCGCCGCCAGCGGGATCACCACATCGGCGTCTTTGACCAGGCCCTTGATCAGTCCTTCGTCGCGCGCGTCGCCGCGCACCACGTCGAAATCCGGATTGGCGCAGACATGGGCGAGGGGGTTCTGCTTGAACATGAAATTGTCGAGCACGGTCACTTTATGGCCCGCGTCCAGAAACGCCGGCACCATGATGGAGCCCAGATAGCCGGCGCCGCCGGTGACCAGAATGTTGAGTTTTTCGCTCATGTCTTCGTCTTTCCTGTTCGTCATTCAGAACAAGGCCCGCTTGGCCGCAATTCAGGATCCATGAGTCATTTGCCGACAGACTTCGATCATTATGGACCCTGAATCAAGTTCAGGGTGACGGTTGCGTTTAAGGCGTCTACGCCGGCTGCGCTGCCTCGTCCAGCACCTCGTAAAGCTTGCGTATCTGCGGTTCCAGGTCATGCGGATGGTTGCCGCAGAAAAAGCCGTTGTCGTGCGCGATGTTGGCGTTGGCGATCTCGCCGACGGTTTCGAAATCGTAGAACTGCATCACGTCATGGCGCAGGATGCAGCCGCCGGTGATGATGCGATAGCCGATATCCGCGTCCTTGAGGGCATTGAACACACGCTCGCGGTCGATGTTCATCGCCGGGTTGAGGATGATCGGGAAGCAGAAGCTGGAATGGACGCCGTTTTCGCGCTGGATGATGAAACGCTCGTCCGAGCCCAGCAGTTCCGTCAAAATCGCCAGGTTCTTGCGGCGCTGCGCCGTGAAGCCCGGCAGCTTCTTCAACTGCTCGCGGCCGATGGCGCCGGCCATCTCGGTCGGGCGCACGTTGTAGCCGGGTAGGATGAAGCGGTAGGCCTCGAAGAAATCGTCGCTCTTGTTCTCGAAGATCGGCGAGTCCTTGGGCAGATCGCGGGTCCAGCCGTGCGCGCGCAAGGCCCGCATGATATGGCACAGTTCCAGATCGTCGGTGACGATCATGCCGCCTTCCATGGTCGCGATATGGTGCGAGAAGAAGAAGCTGGACGTGTTCACATCCCCGAACGATCCGGCTTTCTTGCCGTTCAGTTCCGCATCCAGGCTTTCGCAGTTGTCTTCCATGAAGACCAGGCCATGCTTGTCGCAAAACGCGCGCATGACGTCCAGATCGCAGGGATTGCCGAGGATCGACACCGCGACCAGCATTTTCGTGTTCGGCGTCAGCGCGTCTTCAAGCTGCGAGACGTCCATGTTCAGGGTGTCGAGTTCGATGTCGACGATCCTGAGCTTGAGGCCGTATTGCTGCAGCGGATGGTACGTCGTGGCCCACGAAACGGCCGGAACGATTACTTCATCTCCGCGCTTCAACGGGTTGTTTTTCTTGAAGAATTGCGCAGCCACGGCAATCAGGTTCGCGCTTGAACCCGAGTTCACCATGACGCCGTATTTCTTGCCGTGATAGGCGGCGAATTCTTCCTCGAACGCGGCTACCTGTGGCCCCATGGTGTACATGTCGCCGTCGATGATGCGCTGGATGGCGGCGATTTCCTTGTCGTCCCAACTGGACGCCGCGAGGGGATAGAACATCGACGCGCTTACTCCATGGTGCGGGTACCTTCGGTACCCGGTGTCGCGGAGTTCGGATTGACGATGTCCGGCATCGCCGGATTTTCCCAGCCTTCGATCGGCTCGATATACATGTTTTTACGGAATTCGTCGCGCGGCAGGTACGGGTACATGTCCTCGACCGGCGTCGACCAGCCGAAGATACGCGGCTCGTAGGTGTGGTATTCGTGCATGTTGACGTCGCAGACAGCCGGACCGTCGAACGCCATCACCGTGTCGATCATGGTGTCGATTTCGGCATTCTTGGTGATTTCGAAGGTCTGAACGTCGAAGCCCTTGGTGACATTCACGAAATTCGGCGGGTTGTACCCGACCGGACCGCACGCCTCGCAGCGACCCTGGAAGTTGGTTTCCTGGAACGCCTTGGTGATTCCGTAGATATGGTTGTTGAGGATGAACGTCTTCACCTTCATCCCGTAGTTCTTCATGGTCTGCAGTTCCTGAATGTTCAGGATCATGCCGCCGTCGCCGATGATGGCGACGACATTGCGGCTGGGATCGGCCATCCACGCGCCCATGGCGGCGCACATGGAAAAGCCCATCGGCGCATTGCCGTTATTGGTCAGGTACTGCTCGCCGAACTTGGTTTCGAAGGCATGGGCCACAACGACCGAAGTGCCGCCGAGATCGCAGACCAGGATGTCGTTACCGCCCATTTTCTCGGACAGGCGACGCGTGAAGGCATACGGATGCACGTATTCCTGACCTTCGAACTTGTAGGCGCCGTCCTTGAACATTTCCGGGCGGACCGGATCGTACTTGATGCGCCATTCGCGGCACTGCGCGTTCCATTTCTCGTGGGTCGGCAGATTGCCGGCGGCACGCTCTTCCTTGAGCCGCTTCAAAAGCCGCTGACAGAAATCGCGCACGTCGCAGAGGATGTTGACGTCGAACGGCACCTGCTGCAGGCGCGGCTGCAAGAGCGCCTTGTCCAGATCGACGACGTATTTCTTGGCTTCCCGGGCAAAGGTGTGGATGTTGCCGCCGGTGATACGGCCGGAAATCCGCGATCCTATGCCCATCAGCAGATCGGAGTTCTGAATACCGAAGTTACGCCCGGCACCGCCGTAGGTGCCGATCCGACCACCGTAGTATTCGAAATCGGACGTGATGATATCCAGCGCGTTCCAGGTCGGATAGGAGGGCACCATCGCCACTTCGGCGATTTCACGCACCAGATCGACCGCCTTGCCGATGCGCGCGCCGCCGCCGACCATGAATACCGGCCGTTCGGCCTTTTTCAGGTCCTCGATATACTGCTCGACCTGCTGGTCGACGACGTCTGTCGAATAATGCACCCGCGCCGCGTCGGCATCGAAACTGAACAGCTCGTCCGGATTGATGTCGGCTTTCTGGATATCGATCGGAATATCGATCACGCACGGCCCGGGGCGGCCTTCCTCGGCCATGAAGAAGGCTTTCTCCATCTCGAAGCGGATGTCCTTGGGGTCGGTGATCATCACCGCGTGCTTGGTGATCGTCTCGACGATCGACACCACGTCGGTTTCCTGGAAACCGACCTGACGCACCGACGGATCGGGGCGCATGAACTGCGAATTGATGTTGCCGGTGATGAAGATACACGGCACCGATTCGTAAAAACAGTTGGCGATGGGGTTGATCAGGTTGAGCGCGCCCGGACCGCTGGTCGCGATGGCAGCGCCCGGAATGCCCTTGACGCGGCCATAGCACTCGGCAGCGAAACCAGCGCCCTGTTCGTGCATGGTCGCCACATATTCGGTCTTTTTAGCGCGGGTAAAGGCGTCGATCAGGTGCCCGTTGGCGGAACCGTAGAGCACAAAAACCTTGTCGATTCCACGGTCGCCCAGAAAATCGATGACGTAGTCAGCTAGCTTCATAAACCTTCGTCCCCACACTTGGAATTCGCCTGCGCCACGGCTGTTCCCCGAACGCCATACACAGGCGGAAATGAACCTTCAGGATTGCCGGGGCGTATTACAACATTCACCCCTTCGGGCCAAGGTCTAATCGCCTTCTAAGTCGCGGAAACACACGGTAAAGGCACATGTCATCATATCGCCGCCGCCGACATTGAAAGGAAGGCGGAACCGCTCTTTGACACCGATATCGTCATCCATATGTTCAGCAATATCAAAACAGCCGGCCAGGTCAAAGTGATCGGGCTAGGAGGTGAAATCTTTCTGCGTTTTGCGCGGTGGCCGGGGTTCAAACGCCCCCCCTGAATCAGCTATTCACCTTCAGATGCAATGCGCTGGCTCATTCCGTCAGGTCAACGTCCTCGAACGATTCACCATTCCAACGCACCACCCAAAAACCGTCATAACAGGAGATCTTTCGGCCAAAAAACTCACCCACGGCGAGCGTCACACCCGGATGAAAAATCTTCCCGCTGGCTTCATCCATTGCAATGTCACGGTCGGCGTGATCCCGGACGAAATCGCCGTCGGCATCAGCCATCTGAACCTCCAGGTCGTCACCGGACAAATACCCGCCCGGCGCTAAAAGGCGCGCCGATTCCTGCAGGTCTTTCAACACTGCTTCCGGTGCATGATCTCCGTCAATGTAGATGAAACCGAACTGATGTTCCTTCAGCATCGGCAGAATTTCCTCTGCCTTGCCGCGTAACTGACGGCAGACTTCCGAAATCCCCGCGGCGCGGACATTACGGATGAAAAGGCGGAGCGCATTGCCGTTGCCCAGGTTGTAATTCATGATCCTGTACTGGATTGCCTTGTTTCGGCTGACGTCCAGATATGAATTCCACGGATCAACGGAAAATACGAGAAACTGTCCGATATCGGCCTGTTTCAGGGCACTGGCAAATTCAATGGCACTGCCACCCGCATAGGCCCCGATCTCCATCACTCGGAAAATAGCGTTTTCGGAACGGGCATTACTGTCTGTGGCGGACTTGGTTACCGCACGACGCATCATCGGGTAACGCAAGGGATTTCCCTGACCGGATCCCATCCAGACGCCGAAATAAGGACGCCTGAGCACGCGTGTCGTGATGACATACGCAAAGAAAGCAAAAGGCAGACTGACAATTCTGTAAACGTTATCCAGAAATGAAAGAATCCTGATGTTCGAAATTTTCTTCATAATCAGGCTTTTCAGCCGGTAAAGCTTGTATTCTGCTGCCATAATCCAAATCCCAAACCGCTGAGAAGCTGAGCGGGCCATCGTGTTAAAATGTCAAATGCACGTGCGGCCCAAGTTATGTCTTATGATCACCATCTTCCGGAAAGACAAGCATCCCGGGTTATTCGTACCCGTTTCGGGAAAGCCCCGGCACAATCAGTTGCTGCCCGCCTTGCACCGCCAGATATCGAAGAATGCCGAGGTTTCGGTATGTGCGTAATGGAGGTGAAATGTATCCCTGAATAAATCTGATACCACTTTGGTTCCGTAGTAACCGACCATCGTCAAAGGTTTCTCGCCACGCGGGACCAGCCAAATTTCGGTCTCGCACTTTGCCAGAGCGTCAATCACGGCATCAGGCAGGGGAATACCCAAATAGCTTGTTTCAATCATTATGCCGAAATCGACGGTGTAGGGGTTTCCGGCATAGATCAGCTCGGATTTCTGCAATGTGTTGTGATAACCGCCGAACGTGCTGCCGACCGCCATCTGGATGGTCTTGCCGGGATATTTGCCCAAAATGCCGCGTAAATCTTCCTTGATGTTCGCCACACGATCCCAGTCCAGTGCCCGGAAATAGCGCTTTTGCACAGGCACGGCCGTCATCAGCAAGGCGAGCACCAGAACCCCGCCGGCAATCATGATACCGGATCGATTTTCGGCACGGACATTGGCTATGATGCGCATCGTCATATCTATCGCCAGCGGCGCGAATGGCAGCAGGTAATACATCCCCGCACCCGGCTTCGCCGCCAACATGACGCAAAGCCCGGCACCGATTAACGTCAAAAACGCATAGACCGTTTCCGGGTCGCGTACATATTCGCCCGGTCTTTTCAGCATCACCATGCGCTGGCCGAGCAGAACAGCCATCGGTAAAAGAAAGAACACGCCATAGCGCAGCGCTTTGAATATCAATTCACCGCTATTGGGTTTCGCTGCGAGCAACGAGAACCAGGCCACTAGATTGGCGAGTTGAAACTCTGCCATCGCAAACGGCAGAAATGCCGTGGCGATTCCCGCGGCCGACATGACCAGTAACGAAATCAAACTCCTGTCACGAAGCGCGACGTAGATACCGATTGGGATGAAAAACAACGGCCCGTAGACTTTCAGGCCCAACGCAACGCCGCCCAGAACCCCGAGTATGGTCCACTGCACCCACCGCGGCGCGGAAACGGACTTGTTTGCAACCAATACCGAAGCCGCTACCAGCATGACAAGAAACGGATCGGGCCGGTTCCAGATCGAGTAGGGAACGAAAAGAAGGCTAAAGGCGACCATCTGGATGACCGCAAGGAACATCATTCTTTGCGGCGAATGCCGATAGGTGCGCCAGACGAAAACGACAGATAACAGAATGGCGGCAAGGCCCGAAATCTTGCCGCTAAACGTGCTCCCCCCCAAGATCCAGAGAAAAAGCCCGTTCAACAGATACAGATAAGGACCATAGACGTTGCTGGTAAAGTTTGGCCCGTCAAAAGGCGGATAAACCAGCGCCCCGTCCAGCATTTTAAAAGCTGCGACGGCGACGATGGGCTCTCCATGATCGAGATACCCTTCATAAAGGGCATAACTGCAAAGCATCACGAGCAGATAAATTACTGCCGCCAGCATTATTGAAAAAAGAACCCGATTAATCAGAATATCGCGTTGCATTTAGATTCACGGGAACATAAGGGTTGCGAAACCATCCTGCCGGTGGCGTGCATTGAAATTCGCCGGACGGACGATCAATGACGGAGCACGTGCATCGTGCGCCGATTGCGGCGGGGTGGGGGTTTCGGCAGTCATGAACCTTTGTCCACCATAGGCTGGGGTCAATCAAGCCTTACCAGCGCGGAATTCAACATGGGCTTTGCTGTTTTCCGCTCAATTCAGGGCGTGTAAGGTGCAAACATCTTTGAATGCCCGGAACTTCGGGCGCAATCAGGGTCCGCAAATGTCGGTTTTTTACGAATCGTATGGGACGTCGAAAGACTATTCGACGCCTCAGCTCAACCGGAAACACATAGCCCGGTTCGATGCTGAAATCTGGCGGCCCGCAAGGCTTGAACAGGATATGCGATGCCTGGAAATCGGCTGCGGCACAGGGCATTTCCTGAGCTACCTGCTGCACAAGGGGATCAGCGATCTCAAGGCCATCGATCTCGATGCCTCGCTGGCCGATGTCATTCCCGAGGCGGTGCGCGGTAATTTCGAAGCCTGCGATGTCCGGGCCTTTATGGAGAAAGCCAAGAGCCAGCCTCCCTATGACCGGATTTTCATGTTCGACGTTTTCGAGCACTTCAAGCCGGAAGACGGCCTGAAACTCCTGAATAGCATCTCGGCCATTCTCAAACCGGACGGCATGATCGTCCTCAAGATGCCGAACGCAGCTTCGCCGTGGGGCATACAGTTCCAGCACGGCGACCTGACGCATCTCGCGGCCTATACACCGGACAGCATCCGCCAGATGGCAGTGGCCGCCGGGATGACCTGCACGTCCTGCTATCCGCATCTTCTGGGAAGCCCGCGCCGCCGTTTTACCGACAGAATCATGCAGGCGGTGCTCAACAAACTCCTTGCTACACCACCGGAAATCTGGGAGGGAAATTTCTATGCCATCCTGGTCCCCGACGGCACCCCGGCTCAACAATCATGAAACCCGCCAAATGACATTCGAAAAGCCAGAGGATTTCTACGCCGTCTACGACCAGCACCGTACCTACGTGCGGGCGGATGTCCGCAAGAAGCACGTCGCCGAGTTCACTCGGAATATCTGGACTCCTGCGGGCTTCCAGACCTCGCACCGGGTTGTCGAATTCGGCTGCGGCGTCGGTCTGTTCCTGGCTTATCTCGCGAAAATGGGCGTAACCGATTTCATGGGTGTCGAAATGGATCCCAAGACCAGGGATTTCATGCCTGCGCACGTCGCCGAACGAGTCCTGACCACCGATATCGCGACGTTTCTCGACGGCCACGACGGCAAGCCGTTCGACCGGATCGTCCTTCTCGACGTGTTCGAGCATTTTTCCTACGTCGAAGGCGTGAAGCTGCTCGAAGACCTGAAACCGCTCCTCGCGCCGGACGGCAAGCTTGTACTCAGGACGCCAAACTGCGCCTCGCCGTGGGGTCTCCAGTTCCAGTACAACGACCTCACCCACAAGGCCAACTACGCGCCCGGTAATATCGGCCACGTGGCGCTCGCGGCGGGCATGAAAGCCGAAGCCTGCCTGTCTTACACGCGCGGTAGCTGGTCCAGGCGGCTGACCACGAAACTGGTCGAGGGGACACTCAACCGTCTGCTCACCGACCCGCCCCCCGTCTGGACGGCAAACTTCGTCACGATCATTTCTAGCGCATAAGACCCTGCACCCAGCAAGGACAGGGGGTTGGCAGGGCAAGGGGGCAATCCCTATATCCCCCCTAACCAATCATTCTTTCACACACATTCCCGGGGGGATTTAAAAAATGGCAAAAGCAGCATTCATCGGTCTTGGCGTCATGGGCTATCCGATGGCCGGCCACCTGCAGAAAAACGGCCACGAGGTCACGGTCTACAACCGCACCTCGGCCAAGGCCAAGAAGTGGGCCAAGGAATACGGCGGCAAGCACGCCGCGACCCCGGCGCAGGCCGCCAAGGGCGCGGACTTCGTCTTTTCATGCGTCGGCAACGACGACGACCTGCGCTCCGTCGTTTATGGCGACAAGGGCATCCTCGCCGGCATGAAGAAGGGCGCCGTTTACTGCGATCACACCACCGCATCGGCCATCGTCGCGCGTGAGATCGACGCCGCCTGCAAGAAGCTCGGCATCGGCTTTCTCGACGGTCCCGTGTCGGGCGGTCAGGCGGGCGCCGAAAACGGCAAGCTGACGGTCATGGTCGGCGGCCAGAAAAAAGTCTTCAACGCCGCCAAGCCGGTGATCGACAGCTACGCCGTCGCCGTCACCCTGATGGGCAAGGCAGGCGCCGGTCAGCTGACCAAGATGGTCAACCAGATCACCATTGCCGGTCTGTTGCAGGGTCTGTCCGAAGGCATCGCCTTCGCGCAGAAATCGGGTCTCGATCCAAAACTGGTCGTGGACTGCATCTCCAAGGGTGCCGCCGGGTCGTGGCAGATGGCCAATCGCGGTTACACCATGGCCGACGACAAGTTCGATTTCGGCTTCGCCGTCGAATGGATGCGCAAGGATCTGGGCATCGCGCTTCAGGAATCCAAGAGCAATGGTGCCTCGTTGCCGGTCACCGCGCTCGTCGATCAGTTCTATGGCGAGGTTATCGCCATGGGCGGCAAACGTTGGGACACGTCGAGCCTGCTGCGCCGCCTGACGCGCCAGTAAGCTGCCAATCAGCGGTTAAGCCAAGATCGAAGCGGCCTCTCCCCGTGTGGGGGAGGCCGTTTTCCTTTATCCGCAGCCTATGACTGCGGCGGGTGGATCTGGATTTTCAGCACCGGCGTCGGTGCCAGCAGGTTGGGGATTTTCCAGGTATAGAGCTTGTAGTTCGGCCCCTTGGAGTCGAACGGCTTCACAGTGGTTGCGTTGTGGCTGACGACACGGGCATCCGTGAACACACGAAGCTCGCCCGAGCTGTCGAGACCTGCGGCTCGCAGCCGGTCCTTGATGTCGCGCTTCAAGGACTTGCCGAGCATGGCGATCTGCCCGGTGTTCTTGTTGTAGCTCAGCCCCAGGATGTATTCGTTGCGGCGGAAGAACGTCATCGTCTTCGCCTGCAGCAGATCGCCCGAGCGGGCATACTTGATGTGGAAGTGGCCCTTTTCGTAGTACTTGAATTCCGAAGCTGCGGAATCCCGCACGAAATCGTCCTTGATCTGCGAAACCTGGATCAGCTCCTCGTCGCGGCTGATCTTCTTGTCCTTAAGGTCCTGGTACAGCTCGACCTTGGCCAGATAGCCGTCGAAGATGAAATCGTAATAACCGGTGCGGCTGATATCGATTTCGGAATCGAAGCGGATCGGCATGTAACAGCCGCTGAGTATCAGCACCAGCGCGGCGGCGAAGAGGCCCTTGATCGGGCGTGTCTGGAATATTATGATCATGCGCGGATGATAGTCGGACTATTGCGCCGGGCCAAGCGGCTGTTCAGACAACGGATATCCACGTTCCCATGCCGGCCATGTGGTGTTCCAGCATGTGGCAGTGGAACAGCCACTTGCCGGGATTGTCGGCGACAAGGGCGATGCGCACCTTTTCGCCGACGTCGACCAGTTCGGTATCGCGCCAAGGTGCGTCCGTGACCGGCTGGCCGTTGCGTTCGATGACCCTGAAATGATGGCCGTGGATGTGCATCGCGTGCGGCCAGCGGGTGTCGTTGATCATATTGACTGTCAGGGTTTGACCGCGCGGCACCGTCGCCAGCGGCGTATCCGTGCGCCCCGCGGTCCCGTTGAGCGCCCAGACCTGCCCGGTTTCGGTAACCAGCGCGCGCATGTCGAACATCCGTCCGGCGTGCATCGCGCCCCGCATGGCGCCCATGGCGCCGCCTTCCATCACCAGATCCACATGCTGCGCGCCGGCGATATCCGGCATCATCGCGGACAGGGGGTTGGCGGGCAGGGCAGCGGGCGCATCCAGCGATTTTTCCCGCACCGGCGCACCGTCGACGGCGAATACGGCGGCAGCGATCGGCTCCCCGACGGAGACTTCCTGGATGTCCAGGCTGGCCCCGGGGTTTGCCGGGATATCGATGATCAGGTCGCCACGTTGCCCCGGCGCCAGTTCCAGCGCCTGTCCCAGCGGCTGCGGCGATGCCAGCGGCTGGCCGTCGATGGCGACGACGACAGGGGACAACCCCGGAAAAGCGAACGCCATGATGCGTGCATTGGCGGCGGAGATGCAGCGGAGCCGCACGCGCGCGCCTGGGCGGACGCTGAACGTCGGCTTGGTATCGCCGTTGACCGTCAGCCAGTTTCCGAAACGGCCGCCGTGCGCGGCGTCGTGCAGGCTGCCGAAACTGTTTTCGAGCGTGCCGTCCTGTTCCAGCCGCCAATCGTCGGCGAGGAAAACCAGATCGTGATCGACGGCCAGCGGTTCGTCTTCCTCGACGATCAGCGCGCCGTAAAGCCCGCGGCCGACCTGTTCCCACGACCGGTGATGCGAATGATACCAATACGTCCCGGCGTCCGGCGCAGTGAAGCGGTAATCGAAGCTTTGGCCCGGCGCCACCGGCGGCTGGGTGAAGCCTGAGACCCCGTCCATGGCGTTTTCGATGCGGATACCGTGCCAGTGTACGGAAGTCGGCTCGGCAAGGCCGTTTTCCAGCCGAACGTGGACCGGCTTGTTTCTGGGGATGCGGAGCAGCGGTCCCGGAGATTGCCCGCCATAGGCCCAGACCGGGGTCGCCGGCTTGTCGGCCCCCATCAGCATTGCCTTGGCGTCGGCGGCACGCAGCACGTGATCGGGCGCAGCCTCGGCCCGAAGTCCGGCCGGGAGCAGGGGAACGGCGACGGCAGCACCCGTCAGGGCAAGGAATTCGC
This sequence comes from Thalassospiraceae bacterium, assembly GCA_038100295.1. Classification (GTDB taxonomy): domain Bacteria; phylum Pseudomonadota; class Alphaproteobacteria; order Rhodospirillales; family Casp-alpha2; genus UBA4479. Next base: position 29,694 of record JAYNVG010000021.1, on the reverse strand, counting down.
GTCTCAGCATCTTCAAACCATCCGTTGGGTCGATGCACAGAATGAGGGTTCCACTAACCGGAAGGTCAAGCTTTCCCGCCACCTTTTCGGAGGTATTCTACTTTGGCCGGAAGCGGTCGTCGAAATCATCCAGATCCGGCATCGGAAGCAGCGGCTGGTCATCCAGCGTGCGGATATAGCCCGCCAGATCATCCAGCATCCGTTTGCGGTCGTCGTCGCTGACGTACGGCACGTGCCAGGCGATGAACGGCGCCAGCACGCCGAGCCCGACATAGCCCAGCGTGCCCTGAAAGAAATGCTTCATCATGCGGTCGACGAGCGGACCGTGGATGGCACCTTCACCGAACATATGCGGACGTCCACCCAGCGCAAACGCCGTGAATGCACGTTTGCCGGCCAGCCCGCCGGCGCTGTAAACGCGCTTGCCGCCGTAAAACGGCCCGGAAATATAGACCCGCTCGAAATATCCCTTGAGGATCGCCGGCGTGCCGAACCAGTGCAGCGGAAACGTGAAGCCGAGCATATCGGCGGCCAGCACCTTGTCGATCTCGGCGGCGATGTCCGGGGGGAGGGTGCCTTGCTGCCAGTTGTGGCGCTGTTCCAGCGCATAGGTCAGGTGATCGGGATCGCGCCGCTCGCCGAAGTCGTCGGCTGAGACCACCGGATTGAAGTTCATCGCATAGAGATCGGAAAGCGTGACCGTGTGGCCGGCGGCGCCGGCGGTCTCGATGATGGTGTCGCGCATGGCGGCGGTGAAGGATTTCGGCTCGGGATGCGCATGGACGAGATGGATATGCATGCCGACGAGTAAGCTGGAAGCATCGGAATTGGTCAAGCGGCCTTGAATGCGCCAAGAATATCCGCACAAATGACGGTGGGAGGAAAAACGTTCAATGCCGCAAAACGACAAGCCGCTCGGCGGCGTGCGCGTGCTGGATATCGCCAGCTTTATCGCCGCGCCCTTTGCCGCCACCATCATGAGCGAATTCGGTGCCGAGGTAATCAAGATCGAACAGCCCGGTCAAGGCGATCCGTGGCGCCGCTACGGCACGAAAACCGCGCTCGACGACTGCACGCTGGCGTGGCTGACCGAAGCCCGCAACAAGCGCTCGATAACGCTGAACCTGCGCGAGGCGCGGGGCGCCGAGCTGTTCAAGCAGCTTGTGAAGGACGCCGACGTGGTCTGCGAGAATTTCCGCCCCGGTACCCTGGAAAAGTGGGGACTGGGCTGGGACGTGCTGAAACAGATCAACCCGGGCCTCGTCCTGTTGCGGGTGTCCGGCTACGGCCAGACCGGCCCCTACAGGGACCGCCCCGGGTTCGCCCGCATCGCGCACGCCTATGGCGGGCTGACGTACCTGTCGGGCTTACCGGGCGAAACCCCGGTCACGCCCGGCTCGACGTCGCTCGGCGATTACATGACCGGCATGTATGGCTGCATCGGCATCATGATGGCGCTCAGGCACCGCGACGCCACGGGGCAGGGGCAAGTGGTCGACTGCGCGCTCTATGAAAGCATCTTCCGTGCGCTGGATGAAATCGCACCGCGTTACGCCGTCGACGGCTTCGTGCGCGAAGCCGAAGGCACCGGCACCGTGAATGCCTGTCCGCACGGCCATTTCCCGGCCGGCGACGGCAAGTTCCTGGCTATCGCGTGCACCACCAGCAAGATGTTCGAGCGTCTCACGATCGCCATGCAACGCCCTGATTTATTTGAAAGATTCGGCGATCAGGCGAACCGTCTGGCGGACCGGAAGATCGTTCTGGCCGAAGTCGAGGCGTGGACCAGATCCATGCCCCGCGACGAGGTCATTCGCGTCTGTACGGAAAACGACGTGCCCGCCGGTGCCATCAATTCCATCGCCGATATCTTCGCCGATCCGCATTTCAAGGAACGCGGCACGCTGACCAGCATCGACGTGCCGGGGATCGGCCCGGTCGTGGTCCCGGCGGCACTGCCAAGGCTGTCGGAAACGCCAGGCGAGGTGGCCACCCTCGGCCCCACGCTGGGCGAGGCCAACGACATGGTCTACGGTGAATGGCTGGGCCTCAGCGACGTCGAAATCGCACAACTGACAAAGGACGGCGTCATATGAGAGCGCACGCGCACCGCACCTATCTGTTCACCCCCGGCAACCATCCGAGGCGCGTCGAGAAGGCGCTCTCGCTCGATACCGACGCGGTGATCCTCGATCTCGAGGACGCCGTCGCCGTCGCCGAGAAGGTGAAAACCCGCGCCATCGTCCGCGAAACCCTGGCGCAGCCCCGCGACGTCGCCGCCTTCGTCCGCGTCAACGCCTATGACACCACATTCTGTTACGGCGATATCTGCGCCGTCGTCTGCCCGGAACTGGACGGCATCATGCTGCCCAAGCTGGAAAGCGTCGAAGACCTCAAATCCGTCGAATGGCTGATCGAAAACCTGGAACGCGATCAGGGCATGGACATCGGCAGCATCGACCTGCTGCCGATCATCGAAACCGCCAGGGGCGCGGCCAACCTGCGCGACATGGTGCTGGCGGGATCGCGGGTCAAACGCTTCGCTTTCGGGGCCGGGGACTATACCCGCGATCTCGGCATGGACTGGACGAAGACCGAGGAAGAACTGCTGCCGATCCGCTCGGAAATGGTGCTGGCATCGCGGCTCGGCGGGCTGGAACCGCCGATCGATACCGTCTACATCCACATCAAGGAACACGACCTGTTCGCCAGGTCCTGCGAAACCGTCCGCGCGCTCGGCTTTCAGGGCAAGATGTGCATCCATCCGGACCAGATCGGCCCGGCCAACACAGCCTTCGCACCGACCGCCGAAAGCATCCAGTGGTCGGAAAAGATCGTCGCCGCGTTTGCCGAAGCCGAAAAGGCCGGCGTCGCCTCGATCCAGGTCGACGGCTATTTCGTCGATTATCCCATTGTCGAAAAGGCGCAGCGTACCGTCGATCTGGCCAACACGCTGCGTAAACTCGGAAAAATCTGAGGGGAAATACCATGATCAGCTCGCTCGCCGAATACCGTGACAGCCTGCGCCCGTTCAAGCCGCGCGTGTTCCTGGATGGGCGGCGGGTCGAAAGCGTCGCCGACGAGCCGCTTCTGCAGCCCGGCATCAACGCCATCGGCGTGACCTATGACATGGCGTCGGACCCGGAACTGGCGCCGTTGATGAAGGCCGTCGAGCAGGAAACCGGCAAGACCGTCGACCGCATGACGCAGATCGACCGCACACCGGACGACCTGCTGAAAAAGCTGGAAGCGGTGCGCATGATGTGCCGGGAAAGCGGCTGTTCGCAGCGTTACCTTGTGCACGACGCCTTCAACGGCCTGTATCAGGCGACCAGGAAATGCGACGCGGAGCAGGGGACGAATTATTTCGAGCGCTTCCGCGACTTCATGATCGAAACCCAGGAAAACGGCTACAACTACGCCATCGCCATGACCGATGCGAAGGGCGATCGCTCGAAAAAACCGCATCAGCAGGCGAACGCGGATACCTACGTGCATGTCGTCGAGGAACGTGCGGACGGCATCGTCATTTCCGGCACCAAGGCCATCGTCACCTCGGCACCCTACGTGCACGGCTTCCTGGTCATGCCTTGCCGCGCCATGACACCGGACGACAAGGCATTCGCCGTCTGCGGCGTGGTCCCGGTCGATGCCGAGGGCGTGACCATCGTCTGCCGCCCGTCCGGCCGCCCCGGCGAAGCGGCTGCCGTGTTTTCCAAGCGCTACGGGCAGACCACCGGCGTCGTCATCTTCGATAACGTCTTCATTCCGCATGAACGGGTGTTCCTGAACGGCGAGACCGCGCATTCCGAGGACATCACCAAGAATTACGCCACGCACCACCGCCAGTCGTGCATCGCGGCGCGGGCCGGGTTCGGCGATCTGCTGATCGGCGCAGGGGCCTTGATGATCGAGGCCAACGGCCTGGATCCAGAACGTCACAGCCATCTGCGCAACGACATGGTGGAGCTGATCAAGATCGTCGAGGGCTTCTTCGCCACCGGTGTCGCGGCGTCGATCTACGGCCAGAAGGACGGGTCGGGGAACATCATGCCGGAACCGGTGTTCTCCAACATCGGCAAGCTTCTGATGGCGACGCAGATCTACGACATGCACCGCCTCGCGCACACGGTGTCGGGCGGGCTGATCGTGGCGCTGCCGGGCCCGGACGAGGACCACAACCCGGAAACCGCCGGTACGCTTTCGGAAGTCCTGCAGGCCAATCCGAACATTCCGGCCAGCCAGCGGCTGCAGACCGCGCGCCTGATCGAGGATCTGACGGCAACGCACCAGGGTGGCTGGTATTCGGTGATCTCGCTGCATGGCGGCGGCTCGCCGGAGGCCATGAAACGCGAAATCTGGCGCAACTATCCGCTCGGCGAGAAGAAGGAAATCGTCCAGCAACTGATGGACCGCGACATGCTGGAACGCAGCGACGGCAAAGGCCCCGACCGCCAGCCCGGGCGCTGCTGCACCATCGGCTGCCGGGTGCCGGACTTCCTGCTGGACGGCGAGATCGCCAAGAAATCGGCGGCGGAGTAGGGGTAAGCCCCTCTCCCGGCGCTGCGCGCCACCCTCTCCAAGGGGAGAGGGCCGGGCCGGTCACTTACTACCCTCTCCCCTGGGAGAGGGAGGGGCCCATGAGCGACAGCGAATGGGAGGGAGAGGGGTTATTTCCCCCGCAACAGCCACACCGTTTCGTTGGCCGCGACCTCGCCCTTGAGGCCCTGGGGGATGACCTTGCGGCGCACCAGTTCGATCTCGTAGGCGTCGGCGTAGTGCCGGCGGACCTCGTCCTCGTGCACGTTGAAGGGCGGGCCGTCCATGTCCGACTGGTCGTACTCGAAGGTGATCAGCATCTGCCGCGCGTGTTTGGTGATGGCCGCAAGGTGCGCCGTGTAGCGCACACGCATCTCGGCCGGGAAGGCGACCAGCGCGGCACGGTCGTAAACGGCATCGACGGGGCCGAGGATCTCCGCCGTCAGGGCGAAGAAATCGCCGACGAACACGTCCACATCCGGGGCGGTGTAGCGCTTGAAGGGGCCGACATCGGCGATCTCTGGGGCGACGCCCAGTTCCTCGAACAGCTGAACGATGGCCTTTTCCACCAGCTCGACGCCGACGACCCGGTAGCCCTTGACCAAAAGCCGCGCGATATCGCCGGTCTTCCCGCACAGCGGCAGGAAATAGCGCGATCCCTCGGGCAGCTCGATGGCGTCGAAATGCCGCGCCAGCAGCTTGTTGCCGTCCTTTTCGTGAAAACCGATCTGATCGTTGGCCCAGCGGTCGCGCCAGAAATCGTGTTCCATTCAAATCACCCTGTTATCTACTAGTAGACTTCTCAATCCATCGGTTTCGGCGTGAAGGCGGGGGACGCCTGATCGCCGATGGGCAGGTAATCGTATGCACCCGGTCCCTGGATATTCAGAAAACGGATCGTCTCCGCCGTCGGATTGTGCACCAGATGCGCACGGCGGGCCGGGACGGTGTGGGTCTCGCCGACACCGATCCGCGTGACGGTTTCCGGCATCTTCTCGTGGATATCGATGGTGCCCTGGACGGGATAGAAGATATCGGCGTTCACCGGGTGCGCGTGCCACGGCACGCACTCGCCGGGCGCGAGCGTCAGCTCGATGACCCTGAGTTCATTCGTTTCCGCCACCACATCGACTTTGGCGACCTCGAACTTGTTCTGCCATGGGCGAATGTCGGGCTGCGCGGATTTATCTATCATTTGCGTTCCTCGATGTTACGAATGCTGCTATCTACTAGTAGACAACAGGGCAGTTATTTCGGGGCAGGGTCGGTGGCCTTGGCGGCGACCCACATCTCTTCCAGTTGGTCGATATCCATGTCCTTGAGGGATTGCCCGTTCCTGGCGGCGGTGGCTTCGACAACGCGAAACCGGCGCTCGAACTTGCTCATGGTCCGGCGCAGCGCGGTTTCCGGATCCGCCCCCAGCTTGCGCGCCAGGTTGACGCAGGTGAACAGCAGATCGCCCAGTTCATCCTCGAGCCGGGCCGGGTCCGAGCCTTCGTCGATGACGGCCGCGACCTCGTCCAGTTCTTCGCGCACCTTGTCGAACACCGGCGCCGGCGTCGGCCAATCGAAGCCGACACGGGCCGCGCGCTTCTGTAATTTCTCGGCGCGCATCAGAGCAGGGAGGCCGCGTGCCACGTCGTCGAGCACCGAAGGCGTGCGTCCCTCGGCCTCGGCCTTGCGGGCACGTTCGGTGGCTTTCTGATCCTCCCAGGCGCGGGTCTGCGCGTCCGCATCCTCGACGGAGGCACCGGCGAACACGTGCGGGTGGCGCACGACCATCTTTTCAGACACCGCATGGACGACGTCGGCGTAATCGAAATGTCCGGCCTCGGATGCCATCTGCGCATGAAACACGACCTGCAGAAGCAGGTCGCCGAGTTCGCCCTTGAGGGCGTTCATGTCGCCTTGCTCGATGGCGTCGGCAACCTCGTAGGCTTCCTCGATGGTGTACGGCGCGATGGACGAAAAATCCTGTTCCACGTCCCACGGGCAGCCGCCGTCGGGGTCGCGCAGCCTGGCCATGATGCGCAGCAGGTCGTCGGTGGTTTCGGTCGGCCAGGTGGCATTCGGGGTCTGTTTGGTGTCGTCCATGAGGGCTCCCGTCGTGTGTTGTTCCTGCATACATCAAAAATGCGCTATGTTCACGGGGTAGAAGCGCGACTTGCTTTCTTACTTTGAGGAATTGTCTGATGGAATATGATCCGAATTTCGAGCGGTGGGCCGAGGATGAAGGAAAAAGAAATTCCTAACGGAAAAACTTTGGATTTCGGCTCTATATTCAGTAATGCAAACAATGACCTGACAAAAGCCATTGAGAACATACAAGGTTCGTTAGCGAATCTTCCCCCTGAGATTCGCAATTTATCGCTAGCTGCGCCTAAGCGGATAAGTGGAAAAGTCCCATTGCATTTGCACGGAAATCAGTTTCATCAAATTAATATGGGGCAGGCAATTGATACACTCAGCATAGAAAACTTCGAAGCATTACATTGCATCATCAATCAAGAGCACCCAAGGTCAGTATCGATAAAGGATGCAAATATCGTTAATCTCTCTGTGGGAGTTAAAGCACGTACGAGTTTAACCTTAGTAAATTGCAAGATTGGTCGACTTACGGTGGAATCCGGGTCTGTACGCGACATGTCGATTAAAAACTGCCTTATTTTAGATATGAAAGTACCGCCGCCGGATGACGTAAACCCGGTATCCGGCTCTGTAGAGATCGACCATGAATCGCACTTTTCGACTTATAAATCTGATGATCGGATGTTCAGAGGGGCGCAATGTTATACTTCGTTCAGATCGCATTTGGAGACCCTAGAAAACGCCCCGATGGCGGCGTTATTTCGCGCGCTTGAACTCAAAGCTGAATTGCAAAATGACCGTGGTCTAAATCGTATTGCAAATCGTCTCTATGGGATATCTGCAAACTATGGGCTAAGCCCAGGAAAGCCACTTGCAATAGCTGTAGCAATATACGCAGCGATGGTAGTAGCAATTTTCATTTGGGATGACGGTTCAACGGGACTTTCTCCCGACCGGTACAAGGGGTACCTATCGGGTCTACTGGGGCAATGCACATTATTTGTCGATACCCAGTATGGCCCCGAAATTTGTTTAGAACGATTGGCTCGATCAGCTTTTCTTCCGTTCCAGTCGATTGGCGGTCCAATCGTATTCTTTAGTGCTAATAAACTCGTGGTTGCCAACTACATTTGGACCTCGGGAGCACTGGTGCTGCAAGGCATCTTCACCGACATTATGATCTTCATATCCATTCTGAGCATCCGGAGACGGTTTAAATTGACATAAAATCGGGCCACCATGTGGGGACGCTGCAACTCTCCGCAAACCCCGTTATCTACTAGTAGATAACAAAAGGGCGATACGGGCAGGGTGAAGGCGCGGCGTACGCTGCCGTCAGTGCGGCACAGCATAGCCGCCGTGCTGGTCCGCAAAGCGCTCCCAGGCGTTGCGGCCGGCTTCCTCGGCACAGCGGATCAGGTCGTCCTCGTCGACGCCGGTGACGCGGCCATCCTCTACGACGATGCGGCCATCGACCATCACCAGATCGATGTCCTTGGCGTGGGCGTGATAGACGAGAGTACGGACCGGGTCGTTTAGCGGCGTGAGGCCATAACGCCGGGCATCGACGATCTGTAGGTCCGCTTTCTTGCCGGTTTCCAGCGAGCCGATCTCCGCATCAAGGCCCAGCACCCGGGCCGAACCGATGGTCGCACGCGCAAGGATGTCGGCTGACTGCGCCACGGACGGGTCATTGGCGCGGATGCGGGCAACGGCGATGCACGCCCGCAACACCTCGAAATGGTCGGAAAAGTAGTTGTCGATGCCGAGCCCAATGTCGATCCCGGCGGCGCGCATGGCCTCCGCCGGCGCGATGCAGCCGCGGAACTGGTTCATCAGCGGACAGTGCGCAAGTGCCGCGCCCGCACGCGCCATCAGGGCGATATCGTCGTCGTCGACCATGTAGCAGTGCACGGCGACCGTGCGCCTGTCCAGAAAACCGCTATCACGGGCAAGCTGAAACGCGTCGGCACCATTATGCACCTTTCGGACCTCGTCCTGTTCGCCGATGCCGAGGTGCAGCGAGACGGGGATATCAAGCCGGTCCGCCGTATCACGGAGGTCACGCATCAGGTCGGTTGACGAGGTGGAAAGGGTGTTGATCGCCATCACGGCGCCGAGCCGGCCGTCGGCGCGACCATTAATGTGTTCGGCGAAGGTTATCGCCTGTTCAAGTTGTTCAGCGCGGACACGTTCGTCGAAAACTGTTCTGCCGCTGTTGAGAGCGTCGACGTTGATGTCATGCGCCATGATGCCGAGCAGGGCACGGATGCCCGATTGCTCAACGAACGATGCCGTGACGTCGGCATCTTCCTCCATCTGCAGAACGGTCGTCACACCACCGCGGAGCAGTTCGGCGGTGGAAAGGGCGGCCAGCGCACCACGTTCCTCGCGTGCCAGTATCGTGCTCATCGGCACGTAAAGCGACTGCACGGCGGTATGGCCGATATCCTCGGCGCGGCCACGAAAGACGGAATAACCGAGATGATTATGTACGCTGACGAACCCCGGCAGCACGACCTTGCCACGCGCATCAATCGTCCGATCGATATCCGTTCCGACCACGCGCGCATGGACCGACGCGCTGTCGCCGACGTCGGCGATCCGGTCATCCTCGATCAGCACCGAACCATCGGTAATGACGCTTGCGTCACCGTTCATCGTGATCACGGTCGCACCGTCGATTAGCGTTCTCATGGTCATCTTCTCTCCATTACCAAGTCGTCAACATATTGCAGGGAGGGTGTGAATCCGCTGCCAATACCGGGCGGGCCTCCCCATTCGCATCCATAAATATCGCATAATATATATTATGGAAAATCTTATTATATATAATAATATCAATGATTTTGTCGATATAGATATAATACGATAAAGCCTGGGCAAAAATAAAAAGCGGCCGCTGAGACGCCTCAGTCGGAAATCGAAACCTCTCCCCCCGCGGCATCGGTTTCGATCGTCATGCCGTCGAATGCGGCACGGACATGCGCCGGAAGATATCGCGTCAATTCATCGTAATCGATGTCCGGCGACAGGTGCGTCAGGATCGCCCTTTTCGGTTTCACGCGATCGATCCATTCCAGCGCCAGATCGATATGGGCATGCGTCCAGTGTTTTTCCCATCGGAACGTGCCGATGATCCAGACGTCCAAATTCATCGCCTCGAGACGATCCAGAACGTCGTCCGTCAGCACCACGACATCGGTCGAATAGACGCATTTGTCGATCGTGAAACCGACCGTCCTCGAATACCCATGATCCTGCAAAAACGTCCCGACGGGCAACCCGAGCACGTCAAGATCGTCGCCCGGCACGAATTCCGTCATCTCGAGCACCGGACGGACAAAGACCCCGTTGAAATCATCCGGCAGCGGTTTCAGCGTGTATGAAAAGCACTGTTTGATGTGCTCATGTGTCTCCGCATTGGCGTACACCGGCAACGGCCGTTTGATGTGCTTGTTGACGCCGCGCAGATCATCGATGCCGTTCAAATGATCCGCATGGGCATGCGTGTACAGCACGGCGTCGATATCCGCCGTGTCGGCCCGCAGTAGTTGCTGGCGCAGATCCGGCGACGTGTCGATCAGGATCCGTTTACCGCCGGTTTCCACCAGGATCGACTGCCGCAGCCTGTTGTTCTTCGGATTATCCGGATTGCAGCGCCCCCAGCCGATGCCGACACCGGGCACGCCGCTGGAAGAACCGCAGCCGAGAAAGGTGATTTTCGTTGAAGACCCCCCGCTCATGCGGCTTCCGCGTCGATGGCGACGCCGGCCTTGGCGAACAGACGCTTGAAGTTGGCGGTCGTGGTCCGGGCGATCTCGGCGTCGGAAACATCCCGGATTTCGGCGATCATCGCTGCCGTGAAGGCCATGAACGCCGGTTCGTTACGCTTGCCGCGCCTGGGCACCGGCGCCAGATAGGGGCTGTCTGTTTCGACCAGGATGCGCTCCGCGGGCAGGATTTTCGCCACCTCGCGCAGGTCCTCGGCTTTCTTGAAGGTGACGATGCCGGAAAACGAGATATAGAGCCCGATGGCGATCATGCGCTCAGCCAGTTCCCGGCTGGCGCTGAAACAGTGGATCAGGCCCGGAAAAGCGCCCTTCCCGTGCTCTTCCTCGAGGATGTGGATGGTGTCCGTATCGGCGTCGCGGGTATGCACGATCAGCGGCAGGCCGGTTTCCCTGGCAGCGGCGATATGCGTGCGGAACTGTCGTTCCTGGACGTCTCTGGGGCTGTGCTCGTAATAGAAATCCAGCCCGGTCTCGCCGATGCCGACGACTTTCGGGTGCTGCGCCAGCCGAACCAGCTCGTCGGCCGCAACCTCGGCCTCGGTCCCGGCCTCGTGCGGATGAATGCCGACGGAGCAAAACACGTTCTCGAACCGCTCGGCGACCGCCAGGACGCGCCCGAAACGGCTCAGGTGCGTGGAAATCGTCACCATGTGCGATATACCGGCGCGCCCGGCACGGGCCACGACCTCGTCTAACTCGTCACCGAAATCCGGGAAATCCAGATGGCAGTGGCTGTCGATCAGCGGCGTGTCGAATACCGGCGGTTGCTTATCGTTCATGGCGGACATGTTGTCGATCAACCACGGAGAGTCAACGTTTCAGGCTACGATTGAACCACAGAGGCACAGAGACACAGAGGGTTTGAGCCATGCTGCAACTCTTTCGTCATCCCTGCGAAAGCGGGGCCTCAGCGGCTCTTTTGTTTGGACTGGTTCCCCGCTTACGCGGGGATGACGGGGTTGGATTTAAACCACATCTGGCCTCTGTGTCTCTGTGCCTCTGTGGTTAAAAGCCCCCTACTCGTCCTCGACGAAGCGGGGGAAAACCCCTTCCGGCTTCGGCAGCGTGGCACCGGCGCTCAGCGCCCCGCCCTCGCCCAGCGCGGCAAAGGTGCGCGCGTCGGTGGCGACGCCCAGCTGATCGAGCATTTTCGCCATGGTATCGGGCATCACCGGCTGACACAGGATCGCCAGGTGGCGGATCGTTTCCGCCAGCACGTACAGCACGGTGGCCATGCGCGCCGGATCTTCCTTGCGCAGCTTCCACGGCGCCTGGCGGTCGACATAGCCGTTGGCGGCACGGATAACGACCCAGATCGCTTCCAGCGCGTGGTTGAAGCCCTGGCGGTCCATGTGGCCGCGCACCACGTCGAGCAGGCCGCGCGCAGCGCCCAGCAGTTCCATATCGTCGGCGTCGAAGGCACCGGGTTCCGGCACTTTGCCGTCGCAGTTCTTTGCGACCATCGACAGTACACGCTGCGCCAGGTTGCCGAAATCGTTGGCCAGCTCGCCGTTCATGCGGTTGACCATGGCCTGGTGCGAGAAATCGCCGTCGTTGCCGAACGGCACTTCGCGAAGCAGGAAATAGCGCACCTGATCGAGGCCGTACTTGTTCGCAAGATCGATCGGATCGATGACGTTGCCGAGCGACTTGGAGATCTTCTGGCCCTCGTTGGTCCACCAGCCGTGCGCGAACACCCGCTTCGGCGGCTCGAGACCGGCCGCCATCAGGAACGCCGGCCAATAGACGGCGTGAAAGCGCAGGATATCCTTGCCGACCATATGCAGATCGGCGGGCCAGTAAGTCTTGTACAGATCGCTCTCGGTATCGGGATAGCCGACGGCGGTGATATAGTTGGTCAGCGCATCAAGCCACACATACATGATGTGATCGTCGTCGCCCGGCACCGGCACCCCCCAGTTGAAGGTGGTCCTGGACACCGACAGGTCGTTCAGCCCGCCCTTGACGAAGCTGATCACCTCGTTGCGGCGGCTTTCCGGCAGGATGAAGTCGGGATTGGCGTCGTAATGCGCCAGCAGCTTGTCGCCCCACTCCGACAGCTTGAAGAAATAGCTCGGTTCCTCGACCCATTCGACTTCGGCGCCGCTGGGCGCGATACGCTTGCCGTCCGCGGTCTTGGTCAGTTCGTCCTCGGCGTAGAACGCCTCGTCGCGAACCGCGTACCAGCCGCCGTAATTGTCGAGGTAGATATCCCCCGCTTCCTTCAGCTTCTGCCAGATCGCCTGACAGGAACGGATGTGCCGGTCCTCGGTGGTGCGGATGAAGTCGTCGTGGCTGAAGTTCATGAAATCCGCCAGATTGCGGAAATTCTGCGACACCTTTTCGGTGAACGCCTGCGGGTCCATGCCCGCCGCCTGCGCCGATTTCTCGACCTTCTGGCCGTGTTCGTCGGTGCCGGTCAGGAACCGCACGTCAAAGCCGTCCAGGCGCTTGAAACGCGCCAGCACGTCGCACGCCAGCGTCGTGTACGCGTGGCCGATGTGCGGCGCGTCGTTGACGTAATAGATCGGCGTGGTGACGTAATAGGTCGGCTTCTCGGACATCATCGTTCCTTCGGGAAATGCAGGCCCTTAGGTACGGCGCGGGGCCGTCAGGGTCAAGGAATACGCGCTTTCACTCGCCCCTCGTCACCCCGGCGCAGGCCGGGGCCCAGGGCAGCAGACATAATGCTACCCTGTAATCTCTGACTTACGCTCTGGATTCCGGCATGCGCCGGAATGACGGCGATATGGATTGGTACTATGCCAAGGAAAGGAACAGCGACAGGATGACCTGCTTGCGGTCGAGGTTGAGCGGATCGGCGCTGCGGATCATGCTTTCCGCCTGATCCAAGCGCGCCAGCCAGATCGGCAGGATCGACGTCGCCGCGGCACGCTCGGCAATCCCCTGCTCTTCGGCGCTCAGGCTGTCGTCGCCCGCGGCCCCGCGAGACGACGCCAGCACGACCCGGGACAGCCACCAGCGGAACAGCTCGATCCCGGAATAATAGGCATCGTCGTCGCCGGTTTTCGACAGCCGGGTCGCCAGCGCCTGCACGGCGGCACCGTCCAGATTTGGCAGGGATGCAAAGATATTAACCACATCCCGGTAAATTTCCAGTCCGCCGCCCGCCGCCAGCGACATGGCGCGACCGATGCTGCCTTCCGCGAGCCGCGCCAGTTCGTGCGCGTCCGCCGCAGAAACCTCCGGCATGTGGCGCGTCATCAGCTCGCCGACCTGCTGCGCCGTCAGCGGTTTCATCGCCAGCGTGCGGCAGCGGGACCGCGTCGTCGGCAACAGCCTGCCCGGATTGTGGCTGATCATGATGATGACACAGTGCGCCGGCGGTTCCTCGAGGATTTTCAGGAAGGCGTTTTCCGACGAACGGTTCATCAGTTCCGCGCCGTCGACGATGATCACCTTGTAGCCGCCCTCGCTCGCCGTCAGGTGCGCAAAGTCGATGGCGGCGCGGACATCCTCGACCCGGATCTGCGTCGACAGCTTGCCACGGTCGTTGAGCTTGCGCTCGACGGTCATCAGATCGCCGTGCCCGCCCGATGCGACGCGGTGGAACACCGGTCTTTCAGGATCGACGTACAGGCTTTGCGGCAGTTCGGGGGGAATGTCGTCGTCGGCGAACAGCCCGCCGGCGGCGGAAGCGGCGTCGGGCTTGTGGGTGAACAGATAGCGCGCGAAACGGAACGCCAGCGTCGCCTTGCCGATGCCCTTGGGCCCGGTGAACAGCCACGCGTGCGGCATGCGCCCGCCGGCGGCTGCGTTCAGCAGCGCCTGTTCGGCGTCTTCATGACCGATCAGATCGGCGGTATGGCGCGGATCGTCTTCAAGCTCATCGTCCGGAACCGGCGAGGTTTGTGCGTTCATGCGAGCGGCACTCCCAAAGTCTCGGTAACGATAGCACGAACGGCGGCAGCGACGGCATCGATATCGCCCGTCGCATCGATGACGCGGCAGCGGGCAGGCTCGGCCTTGGCGATCTCGAGAAATCCCTCGCGGAGACGGTGGTGAAAATCCCGCTCCATGCGCTCGTAGCGGTCCTCGGCGCTTCGGTGCTCGATCAGACGCTTGCCGGCGCGCTGAAGCCCCTCATCGGTCGGCAGGTCGAGAACCAGCGTCAGATCAGGTTTGAAGCCGCCCAGCGTCGCTTCATGGATGGCGGCGATACGCGCCGGATCGACGCCGCCGCCATACCCCTGATACGCCATGGTGGAATCGGAAAAGCGGTCGGAAATGACCCAGTCGCCGCGATCCAGCGCCGGGCGGATGGTCTGCGCCACATGCATTTCACGCGCCGCGTAGTTCAAAAGCACCTCCGCCATCGGTGTCCAGCGCTCGACGGCGCCTGACACCAGCAGATCGCGGATATCCTCGGCCGCCGGCGCACCGCCCGGCTCGCGGGTCGTAATCACGGTTTTTCCAGCGACCCTAAGCGCGTCGGCCAGCACCTTCACCTGGGTCGACTTGCCCCCGCCTTCGCCGCCTTCGAAGGTGATGAATTTACCGCTCATTCGGACGGCACCTGTGCATCAGCTCCCGGACTCGCCCCAAAGCAGGAATTCCAGCGCCGCACCTAGCCGGCCGATCATGCCCAGTTGGCCGACGTCCTGGCCGGCGGTCAGCGGTACCTCGATGGTTTCGAAATCGGGCGCCTCGACGGTCAGCGAGCCGATCTGCTGGCCCGCCGCGATCGGCGCCGGGATCGGCGACTGGTAACGCACCGTGACCTTCATGGCGCGGCGTGCCTTCTTGGTCATGGTCAGGTGAATATCTCGGCCGATCTTCATTTCCACGGTCGGCAGCGTGCCCAGCCAGACCGGCGCGATCTCGACCGTATCGCCGCTCCTGAACAGGGCATAGTTGCCGAACTCACGGAATCCCCAGTCCAGCAGCTTGGCTGTTTCGGTCGAACGCTCGCGGTTACTCTCAAGCCCGTTGACGACTGCGATCAGCCGCCGGTCGCCCTGTTTCGCGGTGCCGGTCAGGCCGTAGCCCGCCTCCGACGTGTGCCCGGTCTTCATGCCGTCGGCGCCGGCATAACCGTACAGCAGCGGGTTGCGGTTGGCCTGACGGATGTCGTTGTAGGTAAATTCCCGCTCGGAATAATAATGAAAGTATTCGGGGAAATCGTTGATGGTGCGCGCCGCCAGAATCGCCAGGTCGTACGCCGTGGTGCGATGTTCCGGGTCCGGCCAGCCGGTGGCGTTGGCGAATGTACTGTTCTGCATGCCAATTTCGTGGGCTTTTTCGGTCATGCGGCGGGCAAAGGCTTCTTCGGAGCCGGCAAGGTTTTCCGCCACCACGATACAGGCATCCCCGCCCGACTGCACGATAATGCCCCGGATCAGATCTTCGACACGGACTTCTGAATTCGGCAGCAGGAACATGGTCGAGCTGCCGCTTTTTGCCCCGCCCTTGCGCCAGGCGTTTTCGGAAACGCGGAACTTGTCATCCAGCGACACCCGGCCGTCCTTCAGGCTTTCGAAAAGCAGATAGATCGTCATCATCTTGCTCATCGATGCCGGCGGCATGCTGACGTTGCCGTCCTTGGAAAGAAGGACCGTATTGGTCTGCGGGTCGAGGACGATGGCTTCGCGGGCCTTGGTTTCGATGCCTTGCGCGGAAAGCCCACCGGGGAGTGAAACGATCGCGGCCATCAGCGCAAACGCCGCGGCCGCCTTCCTGGTTTTGGTATTTAAAATCTGCATGTCTCCATCTTAAGCAGCGGATATTGTCGATTTCGTGACGAACCTAGTCGACGATGATACGCGCGTCAGGGTAACCCGTCCCGATGACCTGCGCCAAGGTCGCATCGGCCTGCTGAACGTCCTTCAGCGGTCCGATCCGTACCCGGTAAAGGTCCTGGCCGTTGACCAGCACCTGATCCAGAAAGACGCTGCCGAGGGGGCTGAGCCGTGCGCGCACCTTGTTGGCGTTGTCGAACAGCCCGAACGCCCCGGCCTGCACGTAAATCGACGTCGGCTTGACCGGTTGCTGCTCCACGGCGGCTTCCGGGCTGGTGTTCAGCGCCACGGTTTCCGACGGCGCGGTGGTGTTCGGAATGGTGCCGACCGGCGTCAGCGGATCGGGCGTTCTCTCGACCTGCCGGACGGATGGCTGCGCCGTCACCTGCGGCGAGGATTCAGAGCCGCCCGGTGCCGGCAGGGCTTCCGCGCTGACGCTGGCCTTGGGCATCTTGTCGATGGTGATCGGCGAGCCGACCCGGGCCAGATCCTCGCGGTTCTGCAGGCGGGCGGCGACGGCGCGGGACTGATCGGCGAGGATTTGCACGCGGACCCGCGCCGTACCCTGATTCTGGAAGCCGAGAAGCTGCGCACCGCGGCGCGATATATCGATGATCCGGCCCTTGGCGAACGGCCCGCGGTCATTGACCTTGAGTACCAGCGAGCGGCCGTTTTCAAGGTTGGTGACGCGTACGAAGCTGGGCATCGGCAGGGTCCGGTGCGCCGCCGTCAGCGCATTCATGTCATATGCTTCGCCGTTTGCCGTCTGCTTGCCGTGGAACGCCGCGCCGTACCAGGATGCGATGCCGGTCTCGTCGTACTCGTAATTCTCTTCCGGGTGATACCAGATACCGTCGATCTGATACGGATTGCCGACCTTGTAGACGCCTTCGCCCGGCGGCGGCGTTTCGGCCCGGGAAACGCGCTTCGCGGTGTGGATCAGAAACTGGGTTTCGGCACACCCTGACAGCAGCAACATAAGCGCACCCAATGAGGCGCAAATTCTCAAACGCGATGCCATCATCTCAGAGCCTGCCCCATCTTTTCTATCGACTGCCGTTCTACGGATAAACCACT
Source organism: Thalassospiraceae bacterium (assembly GCA_038100295.1). GTDB lineage: Bacteria > Pseudomonadota > Alphaproteobacteria > Rhodospirillales > Casp-alpha2 > UBA4479. The sequence continues at coordinate 12,437 of JAYNVG010000021.1, read as the reverse complement.
GTATATTGCCATATCCGGCATCAAATTCACATTATCTTGTGTCACAAAACGCCACGAACCTCAACGCCGTGTTTCCTCAGTTCGCCGCCGCGCGCAGCCGTTCCAGCAACCCGAAGGTCGGATGCGCATCCGCCGGCAGATTGATGCTTTTCTGGAAGTCGCGGATCGCCTTGCGCGTCATCGGCCCGGCGCGACCGTCGACACCGCCGGTGTCGAAGCCGATCTTCGTCAGCAGCCGCTGCATTTCGGAAATATCGGCGAAGCGCAGCATCTGCGCGTTTGCCGGTTTCTTGACGCTGAGGCGCGGCAGACCGATGAAGCGGTCGGCCAGATGGCCGACGGCGACGGCGTAAAGCTGCGAGGTGTTCCAGCGCATGATGGTGCGGAAGTTTCCATAGACAAGAAACACCGGACCCTCGGCACCGGCCGGCAGAAGCAGCGACGCCTCGATATCCTGCGCCGGCAGATTGCCGCCGCCGATCTTGCGCACGCCCAGTTTCTGCCAGTCGGCGAGTTTCTTGCGTTCCTGCAGCCCGGCCAGGGACAGATCGAAATCCTTCGGCAGGCGGACTTCCCTGCCCCAGGTGTAATCCGAGTTCCAGCCGACCCGGCTCAGGTAATTGGCTGCCGATGCGAAGGCATCGGGCAGGCTGTTCCACAGATCGCGGTGACCGTCGCCGTCGAAATCGACGGCGTAGGCCTCGAAGGTCGTCGGGATGAACTGCATGTTGCCCATGGCGCCGGCCCAGGACGATTTGACGCCGACCGGCACATCGCCCAGTCCCACCAGCCGGATCGCCGACAGAAGCTGGGTCTTGAAGAAATCGGCGCGGCGCGCGTCATGCGCCAGCGTGGCGACCGCGCTCAGCATGTGAAAGGCGCCGAAGTTCTTGCCGAAATCCGTCTCCACGCCCCAGAACGCCACCAGAAACCGCGGCGGCACGCCGTACTTCTTTTCCACCTCCGCCAACAGCCTGGCGTGCTTCTTCAACAGCGCCTTGCCTTCCTCGACACGCCTGTCGGGGACGTAGATCTCCATGTAGCGCCACAGCGTCAGCATGAACTCGGGCTGGCGGCGGTCCAGTTCCAGGACCCGCGGGATCGGCGTGACCGTTCCCAGGGCCTGTTCCAGCACGCCGTCGGCAATACCGGCTTTGGCGGCTTCGACGCGGAACCCCTTGAGCCATTCTTCAAAGGGCTGCGATGTTTCCGCCCTGGCAGGGACGGACGCCGTCAGCAGAGCGATTACGACAGCAGGAATCAAGCGCAGGAACGTCATTGAGCCTCCGATGCTCTGGGTTTGGGAAAGGCCGCGCTGTTCTTGCCGGTCAACCAGTAGGCAATCAGCCCAACCCATTCGTGGCCGGCATATGACAGGTTTCCAAGGCCGACCGCGAAATCCAGCGGAGACGGAAACTCCAGTTCAAACCTGGAATTGAAATCGACCGGGTATGGGATGGTTTCCCAGCCGACACGGCGGAAGGCGCCGACGGCACGCGGCATATGGAAAGCCGAGGTGATGAGAATCCAGTTCTCACCGGGTTTGGGCGTCGCCAGTTCCATGGTGTATTTGGCATTTTCCCAGGTGTTCCGGGCTTCGCGTTCAAGTATCAACCTGCCCATGGGCACCCCCAAAGCCGTATACAGCCCGGGGACGAAATCCGCTTCACGTATTTCAGTGTCTGTCAGCGTACCGGAGCCGCCGCTGTAGATCAGCCGTGCGTTCGGATGGCTTTTCGCCAATGCGGCGGAAACGGTGATCCGCTCGACCGCGCCGCCGATGACGGTGCGGTTTCTGGCCTTCGACATGGCCGGGTCGATGACACCGCCCAGCACGACGATCCCGTCGATCTTCTCAGGCAGGGTTTTCGGGATGGGAAAACGGTCTTCCAGGGTCTTCAGCATATACGGCCCGACAGGCACGAAAGTGATCGTCAGCGCGAAGATCAACATCGTGGCGACAAGGACCCTCCCGGTTCTGGAGAAACGGGTTTTCGACAGGAACAGGCCCAGCAACAGCACAAGCAGGAACGCATTTCCTGGGCTGGCAAAAAACCAGAATATCTTGGATAGATAAAAGAACATCGCCACTTCCCTTGGTGTTGCTTAACCCGCGCCGGAAGTGGCGGCAATGGCGTCGGTCGTCGCGGTCATTCAGGATCAGCCGATATTGACGGCTTCAATCCCATAACCAATTGATAATAATAACTATTGATCAAGAAGATTATTTCCCGGCGCGGTTCTATGGCACGGATGCACCACCGGCGCCGATTGCAAGCGCAACCATGCGCCCCTGATGCGCGATATCGATTCGAAAGATGGAACTTCGGTTCAGCGCGGCGTCGTCGCCAGATCCGGCCCCTGCTCGTCCGCCAGGGTCGGGAAGTTGTTGTCGCCGCCGCTCAGCCCGTTGTTGACCAGATAGTCGCGTTGCTGCTCATAGGCTTCGCGTTCGGCGACATACGGATCCACGGAGGTCTTGCCGATGGCATTGATGTCGTCCTGATAGCGTGAATAGGTGACGCCGCTGTCGGCGGCATGCACGGCCAATGGCAGCGGGCTGGCCAGACCGGTCAGGATATCGCCGGTGGCATCGCGGAAATTGCTCGGCCCGAGGATCGGCAGCACCAGGTGCGGCCCCGGCGCGACCCCCCGCGTGGCCATCGCCTGCCCCAGGTCTTCACGGCGCTGTTCGATGCCCATTTCACTGGCGCGGTCATTGATTCCGCCCAGCCCCACGGTGGTATTGATCAGAAAACGGTTGGTGGCGTTCTTGGCATTCTCGCTGTCGCCCTGGATCAGGGAACTGACCGCGGTCACCGGTTCGGACAGGTTCGAGAAGATGTTGCTGATCGAATTCTGTACCGGTTCCGGCGTCACCGCCTGATAGCCGTCGATCAGCGGATCGATGACCGCACCGCGTACGACCCGGTTGAATTCGGAGGTGACGCGGTTGACGCTTTCCAGCGGGTCATTCTTGGCCTGCACACCATCCTGTGCCGCAGATCCGCTTTGTGCCCTGGTTTCATCGGCAATGGCCGCCCCCGTGCACAGCACCCCGGCCAGCGTCAGCGCCGCCGCGCCCGAAAGCAAATAACCCCGTATTTTCATATCTTTATGAGCCATGTCACCCACACCCACCCGTTTGATGACTTGCCGTCCCGTGCCGGTGACAGCGAATCGTTGGTATTATTGGCGCAGAATCTATCACAAACCGCTGCGGCGCGCAGAAAAAACCGGCATCCGGCCAATGCACCCAGGGTACGGTGAGCGGGCACATGACCGGGGCTGCGCTTCAATAAGCGACGGCGCTGCTTCGCCCTTGCCGCACTGTATCATCGGACGTTAAAGTCCGCCGCCTTGGGCGCGGCGCGGTCCGCGGTCCTGACCGGCACCTGGTGGGGTGGCAGAGTGGTCGAATGCGGCGGTCTTGAAAACCGTTGTGCGTGAGAGCGTACCGTGGGTTCGAATCCCACCCCCACCGCCATTATCCCTGCTGCGAACCGCCGGTCCGCATAGGGGCTCAGAACTTCTCCCGAAATATTAATGGCTTAGCGGATATGTCCGAGCGTTCTTGGGCATGGAGAGAGACAAAATCGCCCGTTTTGGGGCGATCTATGAGGGTTTTCTCTGTTTGGGTTTTGCGAGGTCACCATGCGGGCTTTTCAGCGCAATTCCGCGACCTTCAAATCGCAGGAAATCCAAACTTTCGCCGCTGATCTTCCCAGCGAGCTGGCATGTCCGAATAGACTAAGGTGTCTAGCGTCAAGTCCTGCGGTTGCCGGCCTTCACAGATCGCAGTGATGATATCAGGCGCAAGATGTGCGAGAGGAAGCAGCTTATATATGTAACGCGGCGTGACATTTTCCGAACGCCCAATTGACCGGCCTGAAACGACTTCGCCAAATACCAGTTGCTTATTCCACGAGTATGCCTTGGCGACGGCGCGTATCAATGCCGGGTCCGGTCGTGATTGACGCTCAGTCGCTTCGTTCGACAAGATAAGCCTCGTTTCTACGCCGCGTCTTTTAATCCGATATGGACAGGAAATTGCGAAGATGCGGTCCTCACCTATCGGCGCCTCCCAATACGCATCGAGCGACAACAAATTCGCAAGACCATGTTTATCCATAGAAAGATCGATGGTCTCTCTCCCGACCTCTATGCGGGAGACGATGGTATGCACGACCTCCTTTCGCGTGGCATGGTCATCTGTCGCGAGGCTCGTTGCGACCTCCTTCGCCCGCTCCAAAAGCGCGCGGCGTTCCGCAACATCCCCATCGCCCTCCGGAAGCGCATCGAACAAACGCGTGGGATCTCTCAGAAGGCTTGTGACCTGACCGACCACGAGGTCCTCGATCTCGCGCCCCGGCAACCGGATCGCAGGAGCACAATCTACGCGGCCTCTAACATAGTAGCGGTATCGCACACCTTGTTTGTTTGCGTGACTCGGGGTGAGCGGATTTCCGGCATCGTCGAATAAGAGACCGGTCAGCAGGCTCGGGTCCTTCGCATTGGTTCCGGCGCGTCTGTCGACCGCGTTATCGTTCAGAAGCGTCTGCACACGTTCCCAAAGCTCGGGATCGACGATGGCGGCATGCTCACCCGGAGACGAGTTGTCTTTGTGAACGATCTCGCCGATGTAGATGCGGTTCAACAGCATCTTGTAGAGCGCACCCCGCGAGAACGAATTCCCGCCGGATACGGTGCCAGTCTTGCTGGTACGGGCCTTGCTGCAGATCCCGGCCGCATCCAATTCGGCTTTAAGAAACCGCACCGATCCGAGTTCCAGATACCGGCTGAAAATATGCCGAACGGTTACGGCTTCTGCCGGATTCACGACTAGCTTCCGATCCCGGGTGTCGTAGCCGAGCGGCAGATTGCCGCCCATCCACATACCTTTTTTCTTGGAAGCGGCAATCTTATCCCGGATGCGCTCACCCGTGACCTCGCGCTCGAACTGTGCAAACGACAACAGCACGTTCAGGGTCAGCCGCCCCATCGACGTCGTCGTATTAAACTGCTGCGTGACGGAAACGAAAGAGACTCCCTTCGCATCGAACGTTTCTACAATCTTGGCAAAGTCGGCCAGCGACCGTGTCAGCCGGTCCACCTTATAGACGACAACGACGTGGACCTTGCCCGCATCGATATCGGCGAGAAGCTGGCGCAGGCCGGGCCGCTCCATGGTGCCGCCGGAGAACCCGCCGTCGTCGTACAGGTCCGAGAGCGCCTTCCAGCCTTCGTGCCGTTGGCTCGCGACGAACGCTTCGCAAGCCTCCCGTTGCGCATGGAGGGAATTGAACTCCTGCTCCAGCCCCTCCTCCGAGGATTTACGTGTGTAGATGGCACATCGGACATGCTTGCGGTCAGGCAGCATCGTTACGCTCCCGGTCTTTTAATCCGAAGAACGCCGGTCCGGACCAGCGGGTGCCGGTGATCTCCCGTGCGATAGCAGACAAGCTCCGGTACCGCTGGCCTCGGTATTCGAAACCCTTCTCCAGCACTCGAACCTCGTGGGTTTCACCGTTCCATTCGCGAAGCAGCGATGCGCCGGCACTCAGCTTGCGCGCTTGCATCGGCATCGCCTCGATCCGTGCGTTCGGCGCTGCAAGACGCTCCAGGTGTCGGACGGTCGCAGTGGACAGTTTCGGTCCGGAACGTTCCTGCATGCGATAGGCCAACACCGAGCGCATGTATGCATCGCTGGCCCGGGTCGGAGGCGGACGACCCAGGTCTTCTTCCCAGGCAGTCCGTAACCAATTCGTATCCATACAGTCGAGATCCTCCAGCCGGATCATTTACCGGTCGCCTCAACCACCCGGTAAACCGTGACACCCTTGCCGTCTTTCGCGCGTTCGATGTTGTGACCCCTCTTGCGCAACCCGGCGAGGGCGGAGCGGGCGCTGTGCGGTTGCCAACCGGTCGCCTTCTCAAGGGCCGGAAGTGTCGCACCGTTCTTGTGGCCCAGGTGCTTGAGGATAGTGTCGAGCTTGGTCGAGCCCGGTTTCGTCTTTGTGATAGTGGCGGTCATGTCTGCCTCCTTCGATGGCGCCTGCGGGATGCGGGCGCTTGCACCACCCCGACCCGGCGAGGCGGGGCGCCTTGCCGGGCAGGCGTGGTTGGAGGCTGAGATCAGAGTCCGTTCCACCATGACCAGTACCGCTCTGTTTGCAGCGGAAGTCCAGTCGGTATTGGTGTTTTTCTCTCTCACAATATTTCAGTTGGTCGGGACGACATTAATCCCCACAGCCGTTTCGGCACAGCCAGTCCACCAAACCATCAAGCCAGGGGGGGTTTAGTCCCCCCGGGCTTGAATTGAACTTCAGTTTACGAAGTTCGTCATGATCATTTGGTGTACTACTCCTCGAGAATTTCGATGTCGACACCCGTCTTTACGGCGCTGCGCTTCAATTCCTTATTTATTCGCCTTAGTTTTTCTGGACTGGTTTTCCTCGAAATCAAACCTTTGGCCAATTTGATTTTTAAAACGAGTTGGTCTGCCAATGTTACCGATGTCTTTATATTCTTACCCATTTTGTTAATCCTTTTTTCTATGTATGGAATTCATTGTTGCTCAATCACTCCACCCAGGTTTTCTCTGGTCTAAGACGCGCATTAACCAATTGTCATTCCTTCCATCTCGGTAGCGCGTTTGCTCAAGTTGCTGCTCGGCGATTTGCATTTCTGAATACCTATCGAGTCCCGCGATGTGATCTCTCACTCGTTGTTCACTCGCTTCGTATTCACGAACAGCGTTTAATAGAAGTGTCAGACTATCGACTTGATCGTCATGTTTTCCTTTCGGGAACGCTCGACACTCGTCGATAAACGCCTCTCTCCATGGCGCATTCATAGGCAGGTAAACTTGCCCTCTCTCAATTTGGCCGGTGCATGGTTGAGCACGGCTCGCCTTGCTTAACTTTGAGAGGATTCCTTTCACGGGGAGGTTGGCGTTTCTCAGTTCGGAAACCATTGCCTGACCGATACCATTGCTCTCCACCAGAATTTGAGCCACTGGATAGGTCCCAGCCAACGCTACAATCGCCTGCTTGGTATGCTCGAAATCATGTTTTTCGCGATACACATCGAGCAGGTAATAGGCACGGTTCGCGACAAACCAAGTCGTACCTACGGTAAAGTCGCCGAGAGACTCCTCACTAATTGCGAGATCCCACGCCTGAAACACCTCACCTGCTTTTGGCGAGAAATTCTGCGGATCAAACGTTCGAAACTTGTTCACAGGAATAAGATTTCCCTCAGCCGCAATTGGCGCTTGAAGAAACTGGCTCGAAAAATCCAGCTTCCCCATTTCCTGCATTTTTTGGTCGAGAATTTTCTCTGTGAGACGTGACGGATTCAGGAGATCTCCTTTCTTGAAGATGTGAACCTTGTTATTGCCAATATGAATTGCCCGGTCTCGGTCGGCGATGGCGGGCAGGTTCAGGTGCTCCCACCCCGCTTGATCAATCAGGTAGCCAGCCAAGTCATCTGTATGTACGCGTTGCTGAACGACGATGAAGCAGGCCTTTGCCGGATCATTGGTACGCGACGTTAAACTGCTCCGAAACCAATCGATCGTTCCTTTACGAATGTCGTCCGAGTACGCCTCTCGGACACTGTGGGGGTCGTCGACGATAATGAAGTCACCCCCTTTCCCGGTTAATGTTGAACTGACTGATGTCGCAAACACCGATCCATTTTTGGTGGTTTTCACCTCAGTACCTCTGTTCGTCCGGAGCTTTGTTTTCGGAAACAGCTCTCGATACCAATCGGCTTCAAGAATCTGTTTCACTCCATCAAGAAATTCCTGCGCCAGTTCACGATTGTAACTGGCAACGATGATTTCCGCGGAAGGCCGATGACCAAGGACATAGGCGGAAAAACTGACCGATACGAAATGGGTCTTCAGCTCACGCGGCGGCATCGTGATCAATGCACGCGTGCAATCACCATGAAAGCAACGCGTGAGCAAATGCGCCAACGCGTCGTGATGCCAATTTTTCACATATCTGGTGCTTGGACTCGTCGTCTGCAGGCACTTGACGGCAAACGACCGAATATCTTGGCGGAGGATTGCGGCAAGTTCATCTTGGCTAAAATTAGTCATCTTCTTTATCCTTATCTTCTAAATTCTGTTGAGAATTGCGTTTCAAAAATTCTGCGATGATCTCTTGGTCCGGCGTGGAAAGAGGAACGTCTTCGACTTCCTTCTCCACGTCGCTCAGCAGACGCTCGATCAGCTTGACCAACGTTGCGATGGCACGTTGGTCTCCGTTGAGCGCTTTGTTGGTCAGAGTTTTGACCAGAGCCCTTTGTTTCGACAGTTTTTGGACTCTGCCGCCCTCCTTAGTGACGATGCGCATCGCCAGTTCTTCTTTGAGATCGGTAGAAAGGTTTTGGGTGCCTTTTGGTCGACCTTTAGGGTTGCCCGACTTGCCCTTCTTGAACTGACCCGATTTCGGTGGTTTTCCGTAACCAATTTCATATTCTTCTTCCGACATCGTCGCCTCCTATTCAGCGTTGTGTTGACGTTTGAGGACGAGTTCCTCGAATGGGAGCCCGGTCGCCAGGTGAATGACTGGCTCCTCACTGATTGTCTGGAAGCGTTTGATTGTGACTTCCACGTACTGGGGTGAGATTTCACAGCCGAGGCCAACTCGATCGGTTTGCTCTGCAGCGATGACGGTTGTGCCAGAACCTAAGAAGCCGTCGAGAACCAGACCGCCGCGTGGCGTAACATCCAGAATTGCGTCTGCAACGAGTGACAACGGCTTGACCGTTGGGTGCAAGGCGAGGAGTTCATCTCGCTCCGCCCCAAAGCTATTCATGCCACTGTAGTTCCAGACGTTACTTCGGTTTCGGCCGTACTTTCCCAGCTGAACGTTGTTGGTGTGCGAAGCAGCGCCTTTCTTGAAGACAAAGACCAGCTCGTGCTGGGACCGATAAAGGGAGCCCATTCCGGCATTATGTTTCGTCCAGACGCACAGGTTCAAAAGATCGTCATAGACCTCGTTTCCCGCCGCCAACATTTCGGACATATGACGCCAGTCCATGAACAAGAAATGCACGGATCCGTCTTTGCTATGCGCATAGAAAGATGCGAAACTAAGTCGGAGGAATTCGGTGAACTCCGATTGCGACATTTCGCCGCTCGCGAACGCGAACTCGTCGTGTGCGTCCTCCTTAACGAGAACATGTCCGTTAATTTTGACGTTGTACGGCGCATCTGCGCAGACGACATCAGCCTCACGTCCCTCCATAAGGTTGGCCATGGTGTCATCGTCTCGACAATCACCACAGATCACGCGGTGCCGCCCGAGAGCAAACAGATCGCCGGTGACAATCACACTTTCCGCGGGCACCGACATTTCTCGCACGGCTACTGCGTCGCGTGCTGCGGCATCGGTATGCGCGAAAATGAGGTCAATCTCCGGGACCTCAAAACCGGTTACATCCAGCTCCGTGTCCAACTGGTCGAGATATTCAAGCTCGAGCCTTAGTGCGGCCTCATCCCAAGTGGAGTTATCAGTGAGTTTATTGTCGGCAATCCGATAGGCGCGAAGTTGCGCCTCGCTCAGATCCTCAACTTTGATTACGGGAACGTCTGTAAGCCCCAACCTGCCGGCTGCGAGATAACGCCCATGGCCAGCGACGATGACATTCTTCGCATCAATAACGATGGGATTGATGAATCCGAATTCACTTATACTTTTTGCGACTTGAGCAATTTGCGTGTCCGAGTGCTTTCTCGGATTATGGGCATAAGGAGCTAGTTGCCCCAACGGCACGCGTGCGTATTCGATGGTAGACATCGATTTCTCCATTCAAAAAAGGTTTAGCGATATTGCTGACTGCGCGGCCAACAGCCGCCGAATGCCTCTTGTTAAGAGGCACCCGTTAACGGTTGCGCTTTCGAGTCACATTTCAGGAATTGCGCAGACACCCCTTACAGGGGTTCGACGCCCAAAAAGGGCGAAAGCGCCGTTACATGGACAAGTTGGCAATGAGGTTGCCGTAATGCCGCTAACATTAAGTGGCGCACTTTCGCACCTCTAAGCCTATTTGAGTTTGGCAGAGCTGTGGAATCACGTTCACTCAGGCCTACAGGCTTTGGGTCGTTCTAAGCGCCGAGGTTTTTGGCCTGATTCTGTGGATAAGTTGAAATAAGCACCGAAGACAGCAATTATGTTGCAATAATGCAACATAATTGCTCCTCATTAGGATTCAATGTTATAGAAATTCTTATTCTAGAAGAATTTACTATTCCGGAATTGGCTTATAGATAAATTCAAAACAGTCTATAATGGCGCATGCACAGCTCACCAACGAATGGAGCGCAATCGCGGTGTATAATTTCCAGCCTTCTCCAACCTAACGACTAGCGAGGGGACAATTCATCGAGACTGGGTCGCGTCCAGATACATCGCGTAAAATATGCGGTCATATGCTTGCGCTGTCTTTAACGCGCTCAGGTCATCTGAAGCCTCAAGACCTGATAGATCAAAAGTTACATTATCGTTGTAAATTTGAGATATCGTATCATCAGAGTCGAGTGGAACTTGAATATATTTTCCATCACTCCAAGCATACTGACCTTCTGCGTATGCCAATTGAAATGTTTCATCTAGATTAATATTCCATTGCAACACAACCATGGCTTTTCTGAGTCCATGCAAATGAATTGCGCCAGTGTTATCAGTTTTGCTAACAGCTGGCGAAGACGCAACCCGTGACAAAAATTCCTGCGCATCCCTCATGTGGCAAATGGAGATCACAATATTTTGGCCGCGATCTGTTTGAACATGTTTCCATTCCGTCGAAGCGCAATTAGCCCAACCGTCAAAGGCCTGACCAATTGTCATACTTCTATCTATTGATAGGATGGCCCCCTTCACACCATCGATCATATCTGCTCGCGCACTTGCGGCATAAAGAAGTATTATCAAACCAGCCATAATACGTAACTTCATTGCATAGTCCCCTATAGGTAGTGCCAGAGCTCACAGCGCGCCCGCTGTAAGATGACGTCTTTGACCTGGTGATCGGGGATTTAGAAAACCGGCAATAGTCGGTCCCTGTGACCTTTAGACCGGAGTCCTGGACATACGTCACAGGATCCCCGACCGCAGTGGTCAAGGGTGGTTTTTGCGGTCCCACCAGACCGCTATTGCCGGGGTTTCTAAGCCCCAGAGCCGTGCGTGGCGGCTCCGGATAAGACACTAATCGAATGTACCTGAAGATAAAGAGGAATGTGAAATTGTCGAAGGCTGATCAAAAAGGAAAATGTGTCGGAGCTTCGCCAATCGGCAAATTTCAACTTACTGCCAATCCATAGGCAGCAAGGTCTGTAGTCAAAGGTTGCTCAACTCTGCGGACGGCCTATGGAATCGAAATTCCTAATTGAGATAAGGTCTCTATATCCATTCGACCGGTTTGTGAGAGCCCTTTCGCGGACTGAAATGCTTTGAGCGCTTCTCGTGTTTGCGGGCCAAGCACGCCATCTATATCCCCATTGAAAAATCCAAGGCGCATCAGCGCGGCTTGAACTCTGACAGTCATCATTGAGGTGTCCTGCGGAGAGGCCTTCGGGATGGCCGGTGCGGCGGGTGTCGTCACAACGGGCGGAGATGGCGGCGGAGAATACGGAATAGATGAGCTGGGCGGAGGGGACGATGGATAAGATGGCGGCGGCGGTGGCGGGCTATACGAGGGCGTAGTCGAATACCCTCCTCCGCTGCTAGACCTATGGCTGCTGTGGCTTCTGTGTGAACTGTGGCTGCGATGAGCGGCGTAACGGTCCTGGGCAGTCGAGTTCAGCGTATTAGGAAGAAGGGGGGCTCCGCCAAAATCAGTATCATTTGACCACCCAGCCCCCAGATCCACTTTCGAAGCTTGGGCCGAAGTCGATGTTGCCGTTGCACCCAGGACAAGGACCGGCCACTTGACCAGTTCTACGACTCGCTTCCACCATTGTCTTTCCATCATGTTGCCCCCACGTTTTTGACGCCTTGAGAATTGATTGACCCAAATTGCCTGCCTACCCAATTCTTAGAGACCGACTTAAAAAACCCTCCACACTCGTTCTTCATCACACACTGCCCGCATTCCGGCAGGTAGACGTTCTTCCAATCGGAGATGCTTTGGGCGGCGAACGGCCAAAGAGACTGAGGTAGAACGCAAAGTGGAAGATTGAAGATAGATACATTCATCCCCCGATTGGCGAGGAAATGGACCGCGTTGGTCAGCTCGTTTCCAAAGTCTTGTGGATCGATCCAGATATTCTCGTGATTTTTCCGCGCATATCCCATTGGCTCGAGGCCCATGAATGCGATGTGTTCAACGAATGTGAGATTTCGAAAGATGAAGTGGGCTAGCTCGCCTGTCCGTCATCAAAATCTTTGGGCCAGTTGATCGCCTGATTTAACGGAGGCTTT
>JAYNVG010000055.1:0-15264 GCA_038100295.1 Thalassospiraceae bacterium | reverse complement strand
AATCCTCCCTTATGCAAAGACCTCAATCTGTCCCAAGGTCGCTGACGTCAAACACCCTACGATGCAGTTGTTCTCGATCTGGGGCTGCCGCGCATCGACGGCATTACGGTCCTGAACCGCTGGCGCGAAGCCGGGCGCACGATGCCGGTCCTGATCCTGACGGCGCGTAGCCGATGGTCGGAAAAGATGGCGGGCTTCAACGCCGGTGCCGACGACTATCTGGTCAAGCCGTTCGAGATGGAGGAAGTCGTCTACCGGCTTCGGGCGATCATCCGGCGCGCGTCGGGCCATGCGCAGCCGGAACTGACGTGCGGTGTGCTCAGGCTCGACACCAACGGCGGGCGCGTCAGCGTCGCCGGCGTCCCCGTGCAGTTGACGGCGCAAGAGTTTCGTATCCTTTCCTACCTGATGCATCATGCTGACAGGGTCGTCAGCCGGACCGAACTGGCCGAGCACGTCTACGACCGTCATTTCGATCTCGATTCAAACTCGCTCGAGGTGCTGGTCGGCCGTATTCGCAAGAAGATCGGTGCCGAGTACATCCAGACGATCCGCGGCCAGGGCTACAAGTTAACCGAGCCAGAGGCGTGACCGTGCCGGGGACCCGCAAGCGTTCGGCAGCGGCGCTCTCGACGCGACTGACCCTGGGCGCGGCGGTGTGGCTGATCCTGATCCTCGCGCTTGGCGGCGGCGTGCTGACATGGGCATTCCGAGATACAGTCGAGAACGAATTCAGCCGGCGCCTGGACGCGATGCTGAACGGCTTGATCGCCTCGATGGCGGCAACGCCCGACGGGCAGGTCACGCTAACACATCCGCAGGGCGACCCGCGCTTCGAGCAGGTCTATTCCGGTTGGTACTGGCAGATCACGGAACCGTCCGGGACATTGCTGCGCTCGCGTTCATTATGGGACAGCACGCTCCGGCCCACCGGCAGCGACACGAAATTGCACCTGAGCCGGGCGGACGGCCCGAACGGCGAACCGCTTCTGGTGGCGGAGCACGATATCACGTTCCCGGACGTCGATGGGCTCGTTCATGTCATGGTCGCCGGCGACCTGCGCGAAGTCAGCGAGGGCGTGCGTCGGTTCAATCTTTTGCTTGCGACGGCGCTGGGCTTGCTCGGGATCGGGCTCGTGCTGGCGATCCTGATCCAGGTTCGCTTCGGCTTGCGCCCGTTGCGTACCATGGCGGCGGACCTTGATGGCGTCAGGCGTGGAACGCATCCGCGGCTGGCCGAGGAATACCCGAAAGAGATCGCGCCGCTGGCAAACGCGATGAATGGCGTTCTCGACAAGGATGTGGAACTGTTCGAACGGGCGCGGCGCCACGTGGGCAATCTGGCGCACGGTTTGAAGACGCCGCTCGCCGTCATCTCGGCAGAGATGGAACAAGAGCCGGACCGGGGCGTGCTGCGCAAACAGGTTCAGGTGATGCGACGGCTTATCGAACATCATCTCGGGCGGGCGTCGGCCGTTGCCGGCGCCGGCGAACGTATCGGCGTTTCGACGCAGGTGGCGGATACGGCACGCGAGGTCGCCAGGGTTCTCGGCAAGGTCTTTGCCGAGCGGAATCTCACGATCGATATCGCGGTCGGGGACGATGTCGTGTTTCCGGGGCACCGCGAGGACCTTGAGGAGATTCTCGGCAACCTGATGGAGAACGCCTGCAAGTGGGCAACGTCACGCGTCCGGCTTTCGGCCGAGCAGACTGCGAATCATGTGGTGATCCTCATCGAGGACGACGGTCCGGGTATGTCCGGGGAACAGGCTGCAGAAGCATCCCGGCGCGGCAAGCGCTTCGATGAAATCGCGCCCGGTTGGGGGCTCGGCCTTTCCATCGTCGCCGATCTGGTGGAGGTCACCGGCGGCACATTCACGATCGGGCAATCGCCGCTCGGCGGTTTAAGGGTCTGTACCGAGTTTCCGCGCAACCCGTAAGTCGTTGGTCCGCTTAGGGTCATTAGCCGTCATCAAATTCGATGCTGACGCTCGTCTGCTTTAGCGATCAGAGCCGACCAAAACCAGTGGAACGGCAGTCCCCGTGATCAGTTTTAGTAACCTGAGATTGGCCAAAGCCATATCAGCCCCAACCTACCCCTGCCGCTGTCGCGTTAAGGTGACGAGCTTCGAGGAACTATCGGGGGGAAACAAATAGATCGCCCAGGCTTCCATCATCTTCGCCCGCTTCTGGAAGAGATCCCCTCGTCGATAGGCCGCTTCGACCTTGTTTTCGATGACGTGGGCCAGCGGCATCTCTTATGCATGGATCTGTGAATTTGGAGATGAGCGAAGGGCTCCAAGTTGCGCGTGCAGTCAATACCATGGGGGGCAAGATGATCTATTGCCAGTTTTATCCGATCGATAAAGCCTATCACACGTGTTTTCCCAACTTGGGTCGTTTGTTCACGCGAGGTAAAATTTTCGGTCCAGTGGATGCGCCGTTTCCTAAGCTGCGGGTTGCTTTGGGAAGGCAAGGGGTTCTCGAATATGGGGATGGCAAGCGGCGGCTTTGCCAGTGGAGCCAAGTTGAACCTGTTAATTCCCCATGCCTATAGCTAAAATGAAACAGGCTCTGAAAATTCATAGATTTGGGCGTGTAATGGCAAAGAAAATAACTTTTATTCATGCTCCTTTAGTTCGGTACGATCAGAACTACGGAACGCTGTTCGCTCCGTTGTGGGCATTCACGCTGGCTGCCCACGTGCCGGACGACTGGGAACAGGAAATCATTGATACAAATGCAGACCCGATCGAAGCGGTCGGTTCATCAAATATATTTGCATTCTCAGGCATCAACCAGGACCTCGGCACCATTTTAGAGGCACGGGAGCTTTTGTGGCGCAAGTACCCTGAAGCCACTTTTATTGTCGGGGGCCCGATCGCCTGGTCGTTTGAACAGGAGAACAAGCTGCATCTCCTGGATGATTTCGACCATGTCTTCATTCTTGACGGTGAAGAGACGCTGCCGGTCTTCCTGGAAAGTTTTGCGCAAAATAAGCCCGTCGATCGTTTGATCAGGGCTGAGCGATTCGACCTCGCGCGTTCGCGCAGTATCCGTTTTGATTTGTACAAGCACAAACGCGAGAAGTATTACGGCGCCGTGGTCGAGGTTTCGCGCGGCTGTCCGTTCCTCTGTGAGTTCTGCGACATCCGCGTGTTACCGGGCAACAACAGGGCCAACAATAAGGATCCTGAACTGATCGTCCGTGAAATGGATGCCTATTACCGCATGGGCATAACGCAATTCCAGTTCGCCTGTGACAACTTTATCGGCGACATCCAATGGGCGCGGCAGTGTGTTAAGGAAATCAACGCATGGAAAGAGCGCACAGGCGCTAAGATTTCCATCTTCACATGGCTCACCATCAATCTCTACAAGTTGCCCGACTTGATGCGGGATATGCGCAAAGCCGGCTTCTCGATCCTCTTCATCGGCATTGAATCTGTGAACGGCAATTCCCTTCTGGAAACGGCCAAGGTGCAGAACAGCGAGCGTCTTGAAGAAGCCGTCACCGAGATCCAGTCCTACGGCTTTGTGATCGCTCCCGGTTTTATTTTTGGATTTGATTCCGACACCTCGGAGGTGTTCGACGACACATTGGATTTCATGGAACGCACGGGAACAATCGGCGGCGATCCCTCGTTCCTGATGGCGCTTCCCGGCACGCCTCTTTTCGAGCGCATGCGTCGTACCGGGCGCTTGGTCCAAGACGAGTCAAAAGCCACAATCCGCATGAAGATCACGACCAATATCCGTTACCTTCAGGATCCAGACACCCTTGCCAGCGGGTTCATGTACTTCCTATCCAAGTACAATAGTCCTAAATTTCAGCTCGCGCGGTTTCGCCGTCATCTGAATGTGATTGCAGAAAGCCCGAACTTCATTGCCGTCGAGGGTGGAGGGTACGCGTCGCCGATGGCTTATTTGCGCATGCAGTTTCAGAATCCTGAAAACCGGCGCATGTTCCTGCGTCGCATCGGCTACTTATGCGTCAACCCGAAAGCTCTGATCACAACGCTGCTAGGCCGTTTCGAACTGGCGCGGCTGGGCCGTCGTCGGAAAGGTCTCGCGATACACTTCAACTACTGGTTCTATGTTTGGACCAACATGGTCCTAAAATACGACGACCTTCGCCGCGATGATATCATCCTTCATGGTGTCGGAACGGACTTTGATTACGGCATGCTTGTTGTCGACGCAGACAGAGATAATGCATCGCCAACGCGTACGGCTACTGGCGTCAAGGACACCCACCAGAGGCGATATACCGACCGCGCGCTACGTCGATTAGCCGATATCCATGCTAAGAACATAACGGACAACGTCGACGCTGGGACAGGTTGAGGTGTTTTCTCATGGAGGTTTTAAGGGTCAGCGCCCCTGTAGATTGATGAGCTTATAATGCCTGCGAGAAAAACACTTTGGCTTATGGGTCCCACGTCGGGCGGCAAGACGACAATTGCTGTTGCGGTCATCGCGGCACTTCGAGAAAAAGGCGTGCCGGCCATTCACTTCGACGGCGATGAAGTGCGTGATTTTTTCGGCACCAGTCATGGGTTTGCCGCCGAAGATCGCTTGCGAGTGGTTAAGGTCCTGGTGCATCTGGCGAATAAGGCGATGGACGCGGGATTAACCGTCATTGTCTCGGCTTTGACCGCAAATCCGGACGCCCGTACATATGTGCGAGAGCATACGAACAACCTACAATTAGGCTATGTGTCCTGTTCCATTGAGACGTGTATGGAACGTGATCCGAAGGGGCTGTATGGAAGGGCTAGTCGCGGCGAGATCGACACGCTTATCGGATACAATACGCCTTATCCTCCGCTTGATGATCCGGATTTGGTGCTCGATACCGAAAATAAATCGCTAGACGCAATCACGACCGAAACGGTCCGGTTTTTAACGGGCTGTCGAAAAAATGCTCCCAAAATTTAAAGAGGTATCGATATATAAGTAGACGAAGTACGGAGAGGCAGCCAACAACAGTTAGTGATCCTGTGCGGGCATTCGCGAACTGGGCGCCTGAATTGTACTTTCGGATCAATACCTGCTCTCAGAACCGCTGTGGCTCGTCGATTTCACAGTCTTATGTTGTCTCTTGCCGTGCTGCGGCATGCAGACTGATGGCTGGTTCGTGCTATACAGGTACGAGTGCATAATCCAGGAGGTCGCGCTTGGGAATCGGTACTCAGTTCATCACGATCGCGGTATTGCTCGCCTCCGGCATGGCCGTCGACAAGCTCGGCCGGATGACACGTCTGCCCAGGATTACGCTGCTGGTGATCCTCGGCGTACTTGTCGGGCCGTCGGGGTTCGGCGTGCTGCCCGACCACATCAATGCCTGGCGCGAGGGGATTTCGATCCTTGCCCTGACGATGATCGCGTTCCTGCTTGGCGGCGAGTTCTCGCTGAAAGGATTGCGCGCCTATGGTCAGTGCATCATCAAGGTATCGTTCTTTGTCGTCATGGCGTCCTTGTTTTGCATCGCTGGTGGTCTCGTTTTGCTGGGCGTGCCTGTGGCGATGGCATTCCTGCTGGCTGGCGTCGGGCTGGCCACGGACCCGGCGGCAACCCGCGATGTGGTGATGGAAAGCGCCGCCGACGGCGCGGTGACGAAGACCGTGCTCGGCGTCGTCGCCGTCGACGACGCCTGGGCAGTGATCGCCTTCAGCGTCATTCTTGGGTTCGTCGCCGTCAGCGGTCAGGGACATGACAACGGTCTGCTGGCCGGTGTCTTTGACGTGCTGAGTGCGGTGGGTATCGGGCTCTGCATCGGCGCTCCGGCGGCGTATCTCAGCGGACGGATACATGAAGGCGAGCCGACGCTGCTGGAAGCGGTCAGTATCGTCATGCTGTGTGCCGGGCTGTCGCTGATAGCGGATGTGTCGTTCCTGTTGAGCGGCATGGTCGCCGGAGCGACGGTTGTCAATCTGGCGCGTCATCATGATTATTCATTCCATGAAATCGAACACATCAGTGCGCCGTTCCTGATCCTGTTTTTCGTGCTCGCGGGGGCGTCGCTCGAATTCGAATTGATCTTCGACGCCGGTCTGATCGGCATCGCCTTTATCGTGTTGCGGCTTGCAGGAAGGTTTGTCGGCGGCTGGATCGGCGGTCGCGCCGGCGGTCTGTCGCCGCAGCAGTCAAAGTGGATCGGCATGGCCCTGACGCCGCAGGCAGGTGTCGCGCTCGGCATGGCGCTCGCCGCCGGGCACGCTGCTCCGCATCTGGCCGAGGAGCTAATGACCCTGACCGTGGCGACGGTCGTGTTCTTCGAGATCGTCGGCCCGGTTCTGACCTGTTACGTGTTCCAGGTTCTGGGTGAGGCAGGATCGGCAAAACAGGATGCCGACGCCAAAGACCGGCAGGTTTAACAGGTTGACTATGTGATTAGCGCTTTTGCTGGGCGCCCGTTTCCTGAATGATGCGCCCGGGTAACGATTTCATTCACGCCGGTCATGCAAACAGACACACACTTCAGCCACGGGCTCTCCTCCGAGGAAGCCGCAAAACGCCTTGAACAGTTCGGGCCGAACCGGCTTCCAGATGCGAAGACGGCCGGCGCGCTGGTGCTGTTCGTACGGCAGTTCAAAAGTCCCTTCATCTATCTGCTGCTGATGGCGGCGGCGGTGTCGTTCGCGGTGGCGCAGATTCCGAGCGGTGTGTTCATTCTGATCGTTCTGCTGATCAACGCGGGGATCGGCACGTTTCAGGAATTCGCTGCCGAGAAAGCGTCGTCGGCTCTGAAGCGTCTGGTACATGGGTCGGCCCGGGTCCGCCGTGACGGCATTCTCCGGACCATCGACGCGGCCGATGTAGTGCCCGGCGACGAGATCCATCTGGCGTCCGGCGACAAGGTCGCGGCTGACATCCGTCTGGTACAGATCAACGGCCTGACGGTCGATGAATCCATGCTGACCGGCGAATCCATCGCGGTCGAGAAAACCATCGGAGAAACACCGGACACGATCGCATACGAGGCGGGCCGGCTGGCGCACTGCTATGCCGGCACGGTGGTCACGTACGGGCGTGGTGTCGGCAACGTCGAAACCACGGGCACGCATACTGCGCTGGGCTCGATTGCCGATACCCTCGGTGCCGAGCGGATGTCCGAAGCCCCGTTGATCCTGCGCATTCGATCGTTCACATACCAGATCGCCTTCGGTATTGCCGTCGCTATCGCGGCATTGGTTGCGCTGATGATCGCGCTCGGCGGCTACGAGACGAAAGCCATCGTGCTGATGTCGATCGGTTTGGCGGTTTCGGTGATACCCGAGGGCCTGCCCGCATCGGTAACGATTGCGCTGGCCATCGGCATGGACCGCATGGCCAAGGCCAGCGTCATCATCCGCAGCCTTGTCGCCGTCGAGGCGCTCGGCTCGTGCACGTTCATCTGCTCTGACAAAACCGGCACTTTGACGGTCAACGACCTTACTGCGAAGAAGATCGTTCTGCCCGGCGGCGCGCATTTCGACATCACCGGCGAAGGGGTCGGCCCGGGCAAGATTATCACCGAAGGGCAGGACGAACCGCTCCGCGAGCTGTGCCGGACCGGCATCTATGCCAACGAGAGCCATCTTGATTACGCCGGCGGCGACTGGGCAGGGACCGGCGACATCGTTGACGTCGCGTTTCTGGTGATGGCGAAAAAACTGGGTCTGTCGCTACAAGCGGTACGTCAGGGTGAGGAAGAAATCGAAAACGTGCCCTACGAATCAGAACGTGCCATGTCCGGCAGCCTGACCCGCTCGGACAACGGATGCTTGCTGCACGTCAAGGGCAGCCCCGAAAAGATCGTCGACATGTCGACGCACATGCTGACCCGTGATGGCCGGGTGCCGATCGACCGGGAAGCGGTCCAGGCCGAGTTCACCGAGTTGGCAAAGCAGGGCTATCGGGTGATTGCGCTGGCACGGCGTGAAAGCGACTCCGTCGCCGGCGCCGAGGCGCTGATGTCGGAAATGACTTTTCTGGGGATGGTCGGGATGATCGATCCGGTCCGCCCTGAAGCCCGTGCCGCCGTGCAGCGCTGCCAGAGCGGCGGCATCGGGGTTGCCATGATCACCGGGGATCATCCGGCAACGGCACACGCCATCGCCTGCGAAATCGGGATCGGACAAAGTTCGGATATGGTCGTTACCGGCCAGCAATTGCGCGATGCCGAGAAGCAGGGTCAACAGGCTCTTGATGCGTTGGTACTCGGCACCCGTGTTTTCGCGCGGGTCGAGCCGCTACAGAAACAGGAAATCGTCGACACGCTGATCCGGGCCGGACACTTCGTTGCTGTGACAGGTGACGGCGTCAACGATGCGCCGGCGATGCGTCGTGCCCATGTCGGCGTGGCGATGGGCCGACGCGGCACCGACGTTGCCAAGGAAGCTGCAGATCTGATCATTACCGATGACCGCTTCGCCTCGATCGTCGAGGGGATCGAACAGGGACGGATCGTCTACAATAATATCCGCAAGGTCATCGCGCTGCTGTCGGCGACGGGTTTTTCGGCGCTTGTGTTGTTCTTTCTGGCCGTGCTGGCCGGGTTGCCGATGCCGATGGTGGCGGTGCAGCTTCTATGGCTCAATCTGATCGCCAACGGCGTACAGGATGTGGCCTTGGCGTTCGAGCCTGGCGAAGGCGACGAACTTGACTTCCCGCCGCGCCGGCCGTCGGAACCGATCCTCGAGTGGCACATCATCGAGCATGTACTGGTGATCGGCGGCGCCATGGGTGTGCTCGCTTTCCTGACCCAGTATTGGCTGCAGCAGGCCGGATACACCCAGGGCGACAGCCGCAATCTGGTGCTGATGCTGATGGTGCTGTTCGGAAATATCCATGCCCTGTCGAGCCGCTCGGAGCGGCGTTCGCTGTTCCGCACCCCGCTGAAAACGAATCCGTTCCTGCTTGCGGCGGTGCCGTTATCACAACTGGTGCATATCGGTGCCACCTACACGCCCGGGCTCAGCGATGTGCTGGACCTGCGTCCGGTATCGCTCGGTGAATGGCTCGGTTTGTTCGGTGTGGCAATGGCGCTGCTGGCCATCGAGGAGCTGCACAAGGCGTCGATACGCTACCGGCGGAAGCGACGGTACAGCTAGAAACGCTTAGCCGGCGGAGCGGTTCCACGGCATCAGCATCAGAAGCCGCGCCAGGGTGCAGGACCCGGTCAGCCCGGCGAACGTCAACCCGGCGCCAACGGCCATGGTCGCATAGGCAATTTGCGGCCGGCCGGTCAGAATCGCCGCCGAAAGCAGAATGATGACCAGTCCGACGGCCAGTTGCACCTGGCGGGCAATGCTGATCTTGCCGCTGCCGCCCTGCAGGGTGATCACCGGAAACCCGTTGTCGCGCCAGGCATTGAGGCCGCCGCTCAGGATGCCGGGATTGTTGATGCCGGTATTTTCGATAGCCTTAGCCGCCGTCCGGGTACGCACGCCCGACATACAGTAAAAGACGGCTTCCCTGTCTCCGGCGATGCTGCCGACATTGGCGTCGATCTGGTCGGCAGGCAGCAGCACCGCGCCCGGAATGTGTTCCTGCGCAAACTCATCCTCTCCGCGAATGTCGAACAGGATGACTTTTCCACTATCCATCAGGGTTTTCAGTTCAGGCGCCGTCAGGGTCTGCATGGGGAAACTCCGTAAAAGGGGCTGCAAAACACTTTATGGTAATATAATATATAAAATAGGAATATGAATTGACTAAGCCAGCATATCTGTTGTGCACCCAAGGGGGCAAAGATTGCTGTTAAGCCGACGCACACGGGTCGTATCGGTGGAGCGGAGAACAGCGGCATGGAAACCTGGCTTGCAAGCGAAATGATCTCCGATCCCGCCAAGGCCTGCCTTGGCGGCCTGATAATCGGCATTGCTTTCGGCATCTTTGCGCAATCCAGCCGGTTCTGTCTCAGAAGCGCCTGCATCGAATTCTGGATTAGACATCTGGGGCCGCAGGTTTCGGTCTGGCTGTTCGTCTTCGGCGCGGCGTTGCTTTTGGTACAGGTGCTGTTCGCCGAAGGCGCGCTGGCGCCGGCGGAAGTGCGGCAGATATCCACGCCGGGCACCATGTCGGGCGCCGTCATCGGCGGGCTGATGTTCGGCATCGGGATGATTCTCGCGCGCGGCTGCGCCAGCCGGCTGCTGGTGCTTTCGGCAACCGGCAATCTTCGTGCCCTGGTTGCCGGTCTGGTTGTTACCGTCATTGCCCAAGCGGCGCTGAGCGGCGTGCTGTCCCCCCTGCGGGCGATGCTTTCCGGGTTGTGGGTGATGGATGCGAACACGCGAAATCTGATGGCGCATCTGCCGGACCGCCTTGGCATTGTGCTCGGCGCCCTGATCCTTCTGTTGGCGGTGATCCTTGCCATGCGCGAACGGCTGGCATGGCAGCGGGCATTTCTTGCACTCGGCGTCGGTGCGACGGTCGCCATCGGCTGGGATTTCACCGCCGCGCTGTCGCATGTCTCGTTCACGCCGATCGCCGTCGGCAGCGTGACATTCACCGGGCCGTCCGCCAATACGCTGATGGCGCTGATCACGTCGCCGTCGCTGCCACTGGATTTCAGCATCGGACTGGTGCCCGGCGTATTTGCAGGATCCTTCCTGTCGTCACTCGTGCGCGGGGAATTCCATATCCAGGTGTTCGATGCCGATACCGGCATGTCCCGCTACCTGTTCGGTGCGGCGTTAATGGGGTTCGGCGGCATGCTGGCCGGCGGTTGTGCCGTTGGTGCGGGGGTTACAGGCGGTGCCGTGTTGTCGCTGACGGCCTGGACGGCACTGTTTTTCATGTGGGTCGGCGCGGAATCGCCGACCGGGTTTTGGGAGCGCAGGAATCCGGACGCGGCAGGATACTGAGCGGTTTCAGCCGTTGAGCGCCTTCGAAGCCGCCGAAATGGCATCCACGGTTTCCGCCAGATCGTCATCGCTCAGCGCCAGCGAGATATAGGTCTTGCCCGGCGACTTAAGTATCCGGCGCTCGCGCAGTACCTTGTTGAATCGTGCGACCTTGTTCTGATCGCTGTTCAGGACGTCGCGGTAATTCCTGACCGGTTTATCGGTGTAGACGATGTCGAACATCGGCGGGTAACCGGCGACGACGTGCGCCTGCCCGGCGTCGTTCAGATGCGTGCCGATGGCATCGATCAGGGTCTGGCCGATCGCGAACAGTTTTTCGTACTGTCCCGGACGGCGCAGGATTTCCATCGTCTTCAAACCGGCCGCCGCGGCAACGGGGTTGCCGCTGAGGGTGCCGATCTGCATCAGAAAGCCGTCCTGCCCGGCCTTGCTCTTATCGAAATGCGCCATGATGTCGGCCTTGCCGGCGATGGCGGCAAGCGGGAAGCCGCCACCGATGATCTTGCCCAGCGTGCACACGTCGGGGGTAACGCCGAAAAATTCCTGCGCTCCGCCATAGGCGAGTCGGAAGCCGGTCACCACTTCGTCGAAGATCAGCACCACACCCTTTTCCGTGCACAGATCGCGGAGCCCCTGCAGAAACCCGGGGGCCGGCGGAATGATCCGCTGTAAGGGTTCGACGATGATGGCGGCGACCTCGCCGGCATATTCATCGATCAGCGAGCGCGCGAAGTCGATGTCGTTATAGGGAGCGATCAGCATCTGTTCGGCGACGGCGTCCGGTATCCCGGCGGAATCCGGCACCGCTTGGGGGAAGTTGCCGGGTTTTTCCGGGGCCAGGCTCATCTGCGCCTCGGCGGACATGCCATGATAGCCGCCCTCGAATTTGATGATCTTGTCGCGACCGGTAAAGGCTCGGGCAAGGCGCAGGGCGTACATGTCGGCTTCCCCGCCGGTGGAAACGAACCGCACCTGTTCGGCGCTGGCGACGGCGTTGCAAATTTCCTCGGCTAGTTCGATGCCGAGCGCATTGTTGGCGAAAAAAGTCATGCCGTTGCCAAGCTGTTCATGCACCGTTTCCAGGACTTCCGGATGCCCGTGACCCAGCAGCATCGGCCCAGAGCCGATCAGGTAATCTATGTACTCGTTGCCGTCGACGTCCCAGACATGTGCGCCCTGGCCGCGTTGAAGAATAACGTCGGCGTCGAAATTACCGAACCCGCCGGCCGGCAGAACCTTGCGAGCGCGTTCGATGAGTTGTTGCTGGACGGACATGGTTTGTGATTCTCCTGCGGTGAGCGAACGGGGACGAACTTGCATGTAATCGTGATTTTCAAGCTTGAGCAAGAAATGGCGGACCGGCCGCGCGGGCCTTCACGATGAATGCTCAGTCCGCCTGAGTAAGCGAGAGCAATTCCTGATACAGAATAGCCGCAAGGTCGGAACGTTGGTTATTGGTTCGTTCGATCAGCACGACATTGCGCCGAACCGGCGGCGTGCCGAAGGGAAGGGTGCGGAGCCTCGAAGCGTTTTCTCCGCGAAGCCGGCCGCTCGGGACCACGCCGACGCCAAGGCCGGCCATGACCAGGCCGACGATGGACTCGGAACTGTCCAGCTCCATCGCCTCGGTGACGGCTACGCCCGACGTCCGGAGCGTCACGTCTATCAGCGCCCCGACGCCGGACTTCCTGTTAAGACGCAGGAACGGTCGTGCGGCAAGGACGTTTTTCCAGCCCCGGGCCGTCACCGACTTCGGCGCCACGACGATCAGCGGTTCGGTGGTGATCGGCAGGATCTGCATGTCGGGAACAGGGATCAGCGGTTCCGTGATCAGGGCGCCATCCACGGCGCGACGGCGGACGCGGCTGATCAGGTCCTCGGTCAGGCCTTCCTCGATACGGATCTGCAGGCGTGGGTGGCGTTCCCTGAGCGCCGCCAGTGCACGCGGGATCAGCGAAGACGTGATCCCGGTTGCCGATCCGATGCTGAGTGTGCCGGCAATCTCGCCAGGTGAACGCGCCCGTTCGGCAAGGGCATTGAAGCGTTCGAGCACATCGCGCGCCTGTTCGACCAGATTGGCGCCGTGAGCATTGAGCCGCGGCGGTCGGGTGGTGCGGTCGAACAGCGTTACCTGCAGTTCTTCCTCCAGATTGCGCATCTGCTGTGAAACCGCTGCCGGGGTCAGGAAAAGCGCTTCCGCGGCTTCGGAAAAACTGGCGTGGTCATGAACCGCGAGCAGGGTACGGAGGTGCTGGATATTCATGGAATTAAATTAAGCAAAACTTAATATAATATCAAATATATATCGTTTGTGTATATTAAAGCGCCGCCCTACATTCTGCCTGACCGTATATACGGCGGTCGAAACAAACGGAGTAAAAACAATGGAACGCGCAATCGACAGTATTCTGATCAGCGCCATGGTGGGTATCGCTTTTCTCGCCAACTATTCCTACCTGATGTCCTGAAAATGAGCGGCATCATATTCAACGCCCTCGGCGCTTAAAACGCCGGGGGCGTTTTCATTTACGGGCACATGTCCGTTTTGCATTCCCCAATTCCAGACCGATGCCGTATCATGCCGTGACATGACCGGCTTAATTCGACGATTTCTGATCCTTTGGCTGTGCGCGGGCATCCTGCCGCTGATAACGTACGCCAAAGTACAGGCGCAATCCCCTGAAATCACCGTCGCCACATGGGGCGGGTTTTATGGCGAAGCTCTCGAAGCCGCTGTCATCCGGCCGTTCACCCGTGCCACCGGGATCGGTGTCCGCCTTTACTATCATGGTAGCAACTTTCAACCGCTGCTCGACAACGGCGCCAAGGGCGGTCCTGCTTGGTCCGTCGTCGACATCGAACGCGCGCCGCTGACCAAGGGTTGTGCCGAAGGGGCGTTGGAAAAACTCGACGTCGATCTGCTGCTCGGCAAGACCGCGCGCGACGATTTCATTCCCGGGACCCTGCATCCGTGCGGAATAGGCGGCATGATCTGGTCGCAGGCCATTGCCTATGATGCGACGGCATTCAAGAAGCGCCCACCCAGAACACTGGCAGATTTTTTCAATCTAGAGACATTCCCCGGCCCCCGCGGATTGTTTGCCGGCGCCGAGGGGAATCTTGAAATCGCCCTGATGGCTGACGGCATCCCGCCCGAGGATGTGTACGACATCCTGCGCAAACCGGGCGGCGTCGATCAGGCGTTGGCGGTGCTGGACAGAATTCGTCCGTTCAGCGTGTTCTGGCGCAGCGGAGACGAGCCGGAACAGCTTCTGGACAGCGGCCGCGTGGTAATGACTACGGCTTATGCAGCGAGGTTCTTGCGTCCGCGCCAGGGGGCGCGCCGACCGGTCGGTTTGATGTGGGGGAGTCAGTTGTGGCGGGCGACCTATTGGGCGATCCCTGCCGGGCAGGATAAAGCCGTCGATGCCCAGCGTTTCGTCAGCTTCGCCACGGATGCTGCAAGACAGGGCGAACTGGCGACACGGCTGTGGTTCGGTCCGGCGCGTATGACCGGTTTCGAGGCGGTGCCGCAGAACATCCGTGCGGACCTGCCGACGGCCCGCGCGCACTTCCATAATGCGCTGCAGGTCGACGGCGGCTTCTGGGACGAATTCGGGGCGGTGATCGATGCCCGCTTCCGTGCCTGGCTGGGCGGATGACGGCGGCCAAGGTCAGCCTTTCATGTCCGTTCGATAAACCTTTCGAATCATTCTCGAATCCCTGAAACAGCGGGAATATTGCTGCCGCAAAAATATTTTTGCGGCACTGCAGCGAATTAACCTTTCCTTTGCCCTTTTTTGGCCTTAATGGCGGTGCTTAATCGTCACAGAAGCCGATTTCGAGACGGAGTAGAAAATGACCGATATTGAAGAAAGCCAACGTGCGTATACCCAGGCCGGCCCGTGGGACCGACTGGGTGCAATGCTGAGAATTGGTGTTGCCGTGCTTTTCCTGGCGATTACCGTGGTCTTCTTCGCCGCGGCCCAGAACGGCCTGGTCAGCGCTTCCGACGCGCATACCGCTCCGGCGACGACGTCCCAGAACTAGCGATTGTTTTCCGGCTCGCTCGGGTCTCCTGAAGTGTCATTCTGGACATCTTCGGCAGGGGGCCATTTTCCCATGTATCCATCGATGGCGTTTCTGGCCGTCAGACCGAAATCGCCCAGCATCTCCGCTTTCACATAAATGATCGCCAGTGTGATGCCGGACCACGCGATATTGTCGCGGCGTGCCCTGGCGGCCCGGTTCAGTTCCGTCAGCGCTTCGATCCCGCGCCCGTAATACTGCGGATCGTCGAGACCACGGCGGTGCACTTCGTCGATCTGGGTTTTCGCCGCACCGGATATACGGCGCAGTGAATCGGGGCCGTGCTGACCATGCAGCATCTCGATGATGGCGCGCGTATCGC
>JAYNVG010000054.1:0-16802 GCA_038100295.1 Thalassospiraceae bacterium | reverse complement strand
CCGGGACCAACGGCATTTCGCCGATCTTCCAGACCACCGTAGGCGTCACCGGCGGTATCGGCATCGACCTCAAGAACTGGGTCAAGAAAGTCGACGCCGACGGCAAAACCATCATCAACAACGATGGCAGTGCGGTGCTGGAAGAAAAATACTCCGTCGCGACCGGCACGCCGCTGAGCATCAATACGAAAACCAAGAAGCTTTGCAACGAAGACGGTACCGAGGAACTGGCAGACGTTTCGAAAGCCTTCTCAGCGCAGGCGATGGAATACATGAAGGCCGGCGGCT
The DNA here is from genome assembly GCA_038100295.1 of Thalassospiraceae bacterium. Classification (GTDB taxonomy): domain Bacteria; phylum Pseudomonadota; class Alphaproteobacteria; order Rhodospirillales; family Casp-alpha2; genus UBA4479. The sequence continues at coordinate 16,514 of JAYNVG010000054.1, read as the reverse complement.
CCTATGCCATCGACTTCGGCAAGAAACTGCAGATCCTTGCCGCCGAAACGCTCGGCGTCGAGCCGAAACAGGTCTTTGCCCCGGCCAAGATCGTTTCCCACCCGGGGCAGGGCCTGACCGCGGTAGAAAAAATCTTCAACAGAAATGCCGTCGGCGTCCCGAAAGGCACCGTCCTGCACGCGGGTTCCGACGCGCTGGTGAAGGTCAACATCGTCGGCTCACAGGACACCACCGGCCCGATGACCGTCCAGGAGCTGGAAGCCATGGCCGCGACCGTGATTTCCCCGCTGCTCGACGGCGCCTACCAGTCCGGCTGTCACACGGCGTCCGTCTGGGACAAGAAAGCACAGGCCAATACGCCGAAGCTGATGGCGTTCATGAACAAGTTCGGCTGCGTCACCGGGCGCGATCCGAAGGGCGTCTATCATCCGATGACCGACGTCATCCACAAGGTGCTGAACGACATCACCGTCGACGACCGTGCGATCATCATCGGCGGCGACTCGCACACCCGGATGTCCAAGGGCGTTGCCTTCGGCGCCGATTCCGGCACCGTCGCGCTGGCACTGGCGACCGGCCAGGCGAGCATTTCGGTCCCTGAATCCGTCAAGGTGACCTTCAAGGGCCACATGGCCGATCACATGGACTTCCGTGACGTCGTTCACGCGACGCAGGCGCAGATGCTGGCGCAATTCGATGGTGAAAACGTCTTCCAGGGCCGTATCATCGAAGTGCATATCGGCACGCTGCTCGCCGACCAGGCTTTCACGTTCACCGACTGGACGGCGGAGATGAAGGCCAAGGCGTCGATCTGCATTTCCAACGACGAGACGCTGATCAAGTCCCTCGAAATCGCCAAGTCCCGCATCCAGGTCATGATCGACAAGGGGATGGAAATCGAATCCAAAATGCTGCACGGCCTGATCGACAAGGCGGATAAGCGGATCGCCGAGATCAAGTCCGGCGCCGAGCCCGCGCTCAAGCCCAACAACAACGCCAAGTACTTCGCCGAAGTGGTCGTCGACCTCGATCAGATCGACGAGCCGATGATCGCCGACCCCGACGTCGACAACATCGACGTCGCGAAACGCTACACGCACGATACCATCCGCCCGATCTCGTATTACGGCGGCGACAAGAAAGTCGATTTCGGCTTCGTCGGTTCGTGCATGGTGCACAAGGGCGATCTGAATATCGTCGCGCAGATGTTCCGCAACCTGGAAAAAGCCAACGGCAAGATCGAGTTCCACGCGCCGCTGGTCGTCACACCGCCGACCTACAACATCGTCGACGAGCTGAAGGCCGAAGGCGACTGGGAAATCCTGCAGAAGTATGCAGGCTTCGAGTTCGATGATTCCCACCCCAAGACCGAGGCGCGGACGAAATACCAGAACACGCTTTATCTGGAACGCCCCGGCTGTAACCTCTGCATGGGCAACCAGGAAAAGGCGGAAAAGGGTGACACCGTCATGGCGACCTCGACCCGCCTGTTCCAGGGCCGGGTCGTGGCCGACTCCGACGAGAAGAAGGGTGAGTCCCTGCTGGCGTCGACCCCGGTTGTGGTGCTGTCGACGATCCTCGGTCGGACGCCGAGCATCGACGAGTACAAGTCGGCGGTTGCGGGCATCAACCTGACGAAGTTCTCACCGCCCATGCCGTAAGGTGTGCCGCCGCTCAGTTGCAGTTGTTATGTCGGCGCCACATCACCGGATCGTGGCCTTCGGGCACGCTGGCGCACGGGTTTTCCGTGTAACCGCGCAGCGTGTTGTATCGGGCGACCTGCTCGGCGCTGAGGATCGCCGGGGTGCGCAGATGCGTCGACAGGTGGATGAAGCGCAGACTGGCGCGGCTGTCGGCGATTTCCGATAGCGCCCGGCGCAGTTCGTCATCCGACACCGTGCCGGAGCGGAATTTCTCCTCCAACGCCTGCTCGAGGCCGATCAGCCGTTCGCCTTCGGCAATGGCCTTGGTTCGCATGTCACCGTGCAGCGCGGTGATCTTTTCAAGCTGCTCTGTACTCAGCCCGATCTCGTTCTTCAGTTCCAGCAAGTGCGCCGGGCCGGGCAGGCCGTTCAGCTCGGTGGCGCGGGCCAGCCCCCAGCCGCCGCCGCGTTTCAACTCGGCGATGTCTTCGTCCGACAGGCTCTTGATGGCGCGGTTTTCCTGTCCGGCGTACTTCGACACGTGCGCGTGCTGAGCCTCGGCGGCAAACGCCGTCAGAGCCAGTATTGCGAACGGGATTGTTTTCTTCCACATGGCTTCGGTCCTCTTTTCGATATTTACGTGCCGGATCAGGTATCCGTCTGTTGGGCGGCGGGCAGCGTCACCGTGACGCGCAGCCCGCCTTCGGTGCGGTTGTTGAGCGCGATGCCGCCGCCGTGGCGGTGCACGATGTCGCGCGCGATCGACATGCCGAGGCCGCTGCCGCCAGTTTCGGTACTGCGCGACGCATCGAGCCGCACGAACGGCTCGAAGATGCGTTCCATGTCGGCGTCGGGGATGCCCGGGCCGTCGTCGTCGATGACGATCATCGGCGCGCCGTCGGCCAGCGACAGGGTGACGCGGGCCTGCTTGCCGTAAAGCGCGGCGTTCTCGATCAGGTTGCTGAGTGCGCGCTTCAGCGCCAGCGTGCGGCATGGATAGATGACCGGCGTTGCCACCGTCAGTTCGATGGCGTGGCCGAGCGGGCGCAGTTCGTCGCAGACCGCGTCCAGCAGTTCACCCAGGTTGCAGGGCCGCGTCGGCTCCGCCGAGGCTTCCTCGCGGGCGAAGGCCAGGGTTGCTTCGATCATTTCCTGCATCTCGATCAGCGTCTGCGTCATGCGTTCGCGGGCCTCGTCGTCGTCGAGCATCTCGGCGCGCAGCCGGAGCGCGGTGATCGGCGTGCGCAGGTCATGGCTGATCGCCGCCAGCATCCTGGTACGCTCCGAAACGAAGGTCTTGAGCCGGTCCTGCATGTCGTTGAAGGCGTGGATCGCCTCCCTGACGTCGGCCGGCCCGTCCTCGGCGAGGGGCTGCACGTCCTCGCCGCGGCCGAGCTTGCCGGCGGCGTCGGAGAGCGCGCCGAGCGGGCGGGTGATGCGCCGGAGCGCGATGACGACGATGACGCTGATGGCGACGGCGGCGAAGAAGAAGGTGATCCATGCGTCCTGGCGGATCAGCGGCCGCGCCGCGCGGGTGATCAGCGCCGTGTTCATCCAGCCCTCCGGCCCTAGCCGGACGGACACCACGGTGTCGCTCAAACGGGCGCCTTCCGGCAGATTGCGGCTGCCCATGACGTCGCGCATCATCCGCGTCATGGCATTGTGCCGTTCGTTGTCTCCATCGCCTGCGTTGTGAAACACGCGCACATGGTCCTGGTGGTGATCGTTCATCTCGACGGCGATGCGCGCCGCAAGGTCGCGGGCGCGGCGGTGTTCGTCGTCATCGTCGTCGTCGTGCCCCTTGCCCTCTATTTTCGAGGCGGCGGGCTCTGGGCTGACCCAGATCGACAGGCGCCGGTTCGACAAGGCCTCGGCGAGCTGGGTGCGGCGTTCCGGTGGGGTGGCGCGCATCAGTTCGGCATAGGGTGCGATGCGCTCGGCAAGGAAGCGGATTTCCGCACCGCGGTAGAATGAGCGCGCCTCGCTGCGGAACACCAGCGCGCTGACGATCTGCGCCGCCAGCAGGGCCAGCAGCACCAGAAGCACGGTCTGCCCCATCAGCCGCCGTGGCCATAACCGGGCATACCAGGGGCGCTTTTCGCTCATGCCTCGCCGACCTCGGCGGTGAACTTGTAGCCGCCGCCCCAGACGGTCTGGATCAGCACCGGCTTTTTCGGATCGGCCTCGATCTTGCGGCGCAGCCGGCTGACCTGGTTGTCGATGGCGCGGTCAAACGGCACGGCCTCGCGCCCTGCGGTCAGGTCGAGCAGCTGGTCGCGGCTCAGCACCATGCCGGGGCGCTGCAGGAACACGTTGAGCAGGCGGAATTCCGCCGTCGACAGCGGCACCGCGACACCGTCGGCGCCGGTCAGCTCACGGCGCTGCGTGTCCAGTATCCATTGGTCGAAGGCGAGCCTGCCGCCGGCCGGTTGCGGCTCGGCGCGCGGTATGGCGTTGGTGCGCCGGAGCACGGCCTTGATCCGGGCCAGCAGCTCGCGCGGGTTGAACGGTTTGGTGACGTAATCGTCGGCGCCGACCTCGAGACCGATGATGCGGTCGGTGTCCTCGGCCATCGCCGTCAGCAGGATCACCGGCAGGTCGGTGTTGTCGCGCAGGTAGCGGCACAGCGACAGGCCGTCCTCGCCGGGCATCATGACGTCGAGCACGATCAGGTCCGGCGCCGCCGCCTTCAGCATTACGCGCAACTCGGCGGCACCGGCGGCGGCGCTGGCGCGCATGCCGTTCTTGACCAGGTAGCGGGCCAACTGGGTGCGGATGTCCTCGTGGTCGTCGACGACGATGATGTGCGGTATCTTGTCCATGGGCTATTGTATATCCCGCCGGGCGGCGCCGTCTTCAGGGGAAAATTGTATCCGATTGTCGCAACCGCCCGTTCCGGCAGGCTTCGCGACAATTTGACCTTCTGGGCAGCATAGTTCTGCGACAAATCGCGCCTAGTTTCGGGGTATCGCAACTCCGGAACAAGGATCTCGACATGAAACACAAAACCAAGCTTCTCGCCACCCTGGGTGTCGTCACCGCGCTCGCCGTCGGCGGCTATGCTGCCGCGTCCTACGCGCATGGCGAATACCACCAAAAGTTCGGCGGCCACGATGGCGGCCGTCAGGGCATGATGGGCGGCGGTTCCTTCAAGGGCGCCAAGCGCATGATGCACATGATGGAAACCTACGACACCAACGGCGACGGTGCGCTGACCCTGGATGAAGTCACCGCCGAGCGGGCCAAGAAGTTCAAGGAATTCGACAAGAACGCCGACGGCACCCTGGACCTGAACGAATACCAGGCGCTGTGGGCGGACGCCATGCGCGAACGCATGGTCGATCGTTTCCAGAAGCATGACGACGACGGCGACGGCAAGGTCACCGAACAGGAGTTCTCGAAGCGGTTCTCGCGCATGATGACGTGGATGGACCGTAACGGGGACGGCAAGTTCGACCGCGACGACCATATGGAGCGGATGGGCGAACGCCGCCACCACGACAAGGACTAAGTCCTGCAGGTGCGTTCCGGAATTGGGCGGCGGCCGGAAGGCCGTCGCCCGCCGGTGCGTCAGGCCGGGCTGATGATCAAACGGGGCCGGCCGCGGGCAGGAAAATCTGCGCGATGAACCGGCGCGGTCCCTCCTCGAGATATTCCATGCGGCCGCGATGCGCGACGACGATGGCGCGGATCAGCGGCAATCCCTGCAGCAACCCGCTCTGTTCCGGCGCGCCGATGGTGCGTTCGGCCTTCGACGGCTGCGCCGGTGCCGGCTTCGACGGCGAGATGACCCTGAGCGTCACGCCCTTGCCTGGCTCGAAGGCGGTTTCCACGTCGATGGTGTTGCCGCGACCGGTCGACGCGATGGTGGCGTCGATGAGGCGCCTGAAACACTGCAGCAACCGGTCCTGATCGGCGGCGATGCGGCCCTTGGTGGAACTCCACTTGCGGCGCAGCGTGACGCCGCGGCGGTCGGCGCTTTGCGCCGCCTCGCGGCACACCGCGTCGACGATTTCCTCGATATCGACCTGCATCACCGGGCCGAGCGGAATGTTGACCCCGTATTTGGCGAGCGTGGTGTCGACCAGGTTGTTCATGGCGTCGAGCAGATGCGATGCCGCATGGCGGATGTCGCGGGCGTATTCGGCGTAGCCCGCCGGCTGCACCGGTCCCAGCGTCTCGTCGGCGATCATTTCCGAGAATCCGACGATTGCCGTCAGCGGCGTACGCAACTGGTGGCTCAACTGGTTGAGCAGATCGATCAGCGGTTCCTGGCCCGGCTTGATATCGCCGCGCCCGGCGGGGGGCGTGCCTTCGGCCGTGGCCGTGGTGTCGAATTGATAGGGTTGGCCGAGCCGGTCGGCGCATTCGGCGATGAAGACCTCAAGCTCGTCGGCGACGCTTTTCGAGATGTCGATGCGCCGGCGCCGCGCATCCTCGCGGTCCTGTACCTTGTGGATCGCCTTGCGCCGCTCCAGTTCCGTCAGACCGGTGATCGCCGTGCCCTTCGACAGGCCGGTGGCGATATAGATATCGGTGACGTTCGGGGTCACGCCCTGCAGATGGCTTTGAATCAGGAAATACAGGATATCCCAGGTGGAACGGTTGAACGCATCCGGACGCCGATTGACGTCGAGCAGGGTGCGGAGTTTCTCGGTGATATCGCGATGGCGGAACAACTCGTAGCGCAGGATATGGTCGACGACCCTTTTACGCTCCGTTACATCCTTGATCAAACTGACTTTTTCCTGGACTTCAGACATGACGACCTCATGGCTGTGGCTCCAGGGAAGCTTAATGACAGCAACGGCAATGGTATATAAGTGTAATCCGCAGCCCTATAATAGGTTCAGGCTTTACTGTCTTTCGTCGCCTTTGAGGCCTAAATGCAACATAAGGCTAATTATCATACCTTTCAGGCGCGGAAGAAACCAGAAAGTGAGCAAAACGACCGCCGGCAGCCAGACCGCGAGATGCACCGCGATGGACGGCTGCAGTTCACGTTCGGTCAGCAGGATCAGCGGCACGACGATATGCCCGACGACGACCATCGTCAGGTAGGGCGGAAAATCGTCGGCACGGATATGGCCCAGTTCCTGGTCGCAGGCGCTGCATTGCGGCTGCGCCTTGAGGAAGCTGGCGAACAGCCGGGTTTTGCCGCAGCGCGGGCAGGTCTGGCGGAATCCCCGCCACATCAGCGTGGCAAGGCCGGGGACCGGCGGCGCGGGGTCGATGGCTGTTTCCATGCGGGTTTGTAGAGCACGAAAGCCGTCCACCGACAAGATTAAACAGCAAGAAAATATGGTACAATTCACCGCCCCCGCCGCAAGCCGGCGCTGGAAAGCGGCGCCGCCGCTCTGTATGGTCGAGGCGTTGCTTGAAAAGGGGAAGGCCCCGCCATGGGCAGTTTCTACGTACCGGTCTTCGATGTGTGCGCGCTGGCGCTGTTTCTGGCGGGCTGGGCCGGGTATTCGCTGTACGCCGACAAGATGGCGCGCGAACGCCGTCCGGTCGCGGTGGTCATGAACGATTACCGGCTCAGGTGGATGGAACGCATGCTGGAACGCGATAACCGCATGCCCGACGTCAATATCACGGTGTCGTTCGTGCGCTCGGCGATGATGTTCGCGTCGACGACGATCCTGTTGATGGCCGGCGCGCTGGCGATGCTGGGGCAGATCGACCACGTGCGGGAAATCATCGCTGGTCTGCCGCATGCCCGCGCCGCGTCGCGCGGGCTGATGGAAATCCAGCTGATCATCCTGACGGCGATTTTCGTATTCGCGTTCTTCAAGTTCGTGTGGGCGATCCGGCTGTTCAACAACATGCTGGTGCTGCTCGGCGCGGCGCCGCAGGCCAGCGACTGCGACGAGCGCATCCGCCGCGAATATCCGGGCCACATGGCGCGCTTTCTCGACCGCGCGCAGCACAACCAGAACCTCGGCGTGCGCGCCTATGCCTTCGGGCTCGGGCTGCTGCCGTGGTTTCTGCACCCGTTGATGCTGGTGATCTCGACGATTGTCGTCATCGCCATGCTGCACCGGCGCGATTTCCGCTCGCTGTCGCTGAAGGTGCTGGAAGACCTGCGCGCGCATCATTGAAGGATGATCGGCCGCCGCCCTTGTGATCGCAACAGGAGTGCGTATATTCCCGGCCATGAGCACCGGCATTCAACATCTGATCGACCCGTCGAAGACGCCCGCCGACACGCGCGTCGTCGTCGCCATGTCCGGCGGTGTCGACAGCTCGGTCACGGCGGCGCTGATGGCCGAGGCCGGCTATGACGTGGTCGGCGTCACGCTGCAGCTCTATGACCACGGCGAAGCGGTGCAGAAGAAGGGCGCCTGCTGCGCCGGGCAGGACATCTATGACGCCAAGCGCGTCGCCGACCGGCTCGGCATCGCCCATTACGTGCTGGATTACGAAAGCCGGTTCCGCGAGCAGGTGATGGAGGATTTCGCCGACACCTACCTGCGCGGCGAAACGCCGATCCCGTGCGTGCGCTGCAATCAGACGGTGAAGTTCCACGACATGCTGGGAACCGCCCGGGATCTCGGCGCCGAAGCCATGGTCACCGGCCATTACGTGCGTCAGGTGCAGGGTGCGCACGGCGCGGAAATGCACCGCGCCGTCGACAAGTCCAAGGACCAGAGCTACTTCCTGTTCGCCACCACCGCAGCGCAGCTCGACTTCCTGCGCTTCCCGCTGGGCGGCATGGACAAGGCGGAAACCCGCCGCCATGCGCAGCGCTTCGATCTGCCGGTCGCCGACAAGCCGGAAAGCCAGGATATCTGTTTCGTGCCGAACGGGTCGTACGCGCGGGTCGTCGAACGGCTGCGGCCGGGCGCCATCGACCCCGGCCAGATCGTCGACATGTCGGGCAATGTGCTCGGCGAACACGACGGCATCATCAATTTCACCGTCGGCCAGCGCAAGGGCCTGGGCGTCGCCACCGGCGAGCCGCTGTACGTGGTCAAGATCGACCCGGATAGCCGCCGCGTCATCGTCGGGCCGAAGGACGCGCTGCTGTGCGCGGAAATTTCCGTCAGCGATCTCAACTGGCTCGATCACAAGCCGCTCGGCGAAGCGCCGCGCCCGGTGACGGTCAAGGTCCGCTCGACCACCGATCCCGTCGGCGCCGGCATCTTCCGGGAAGGCGATCAGGTGCGGGTGCGCTTCGACGCACCGCAGCCCGGCGTCGCACCGGGGCAGGCCTGCGTCGTCTATGACGGGGACCGGGTGCTCGGCGGCGGCTGGATCGTCCGCGACTGAAACCCTTCTCCCTGGGAGTGGGAGGTAGAGGGGCTTATCCCGCTCTCGGCCCGAACAGGATCACCAGCGCGCCGATCACGCACAGCATGACCCCGAAGCCGTCCCAACGGTCGGGCTTCGCGCCCTCGACCAGCCACATCCAGCCCATGCTGGCGAGAATGTAGATGCCGCCGTACGCCGCATAGGCACGGCCCGCGAATTGGGCGTCGACGCGGCTCAGCAGCCACGCGAAGGCGATCAGCGCGCAGATACCGGGGACGATCCACCACACCGGCTTGGCCAGCCGGAGCCAGGCCCAGAAGGCGAAACACCCGGCGATCTCGCAGATCGCGGCGGCGATGTATATGGGCAGGGCGGTCAGGTGCATGCGGGGACTTTAACAGAATAATCCGCCCCGCAATATGAATGCCCCCCTCACGGGCAAGATCAAAAGGTTTGCTATTGTGCCGCAACCATAGAACAACATTACTATGACGTGTGTTCGTACTGCTCAGCACACTTTCACGTGCCTCCCAGAAAACATGCAGCCCCATGAGCGGCCAGACAGTTGCGCCGTCCAGGGATTTTTTTCGAACTGAAAGAGAGACAACGTGACAGCAAAAAAATCAGCAACGGCAAGTCCGTCAAAGGATTTCGACGCCAAACTGTTCCTCACCTCGGTCGGGGCCGGCCGGCGCAGCGTAAATTATAAAACCAGGGACGTCATTTTCAGGCAAGGCGACAACGCCGACGCCGTTTACTACATCGAGAAGGGCAGCGTTCAGATCACCGTCGTTTCCGATCAGGGCAAGGAAGGCATCATCGCGACACTTGGCGAGGGGCTGTTCTTTGGCGAGGGGTGCCTTGCCGGCCAGGAATACTATCTGGCCACGGCGCATGCCACCAAGCCGACCACCGCGGTGGCCATCGACAAGGCGGCCATGATGCGACTCATGCACGAGCAGCCGGAGCTTTCCGAAATGTTCATGTCATTCCTGTTGACGCGCAACATCAGGATCGAAGCCGATCTTGTCGACCAGTTGTTCAATTCCAGTGAAAAGCGCCTGGCGCGGGCACTGCTTTTGCTGGCGAATTTCGGCAAGGAAGGCAGACTGGAAACGGTGGTCCCGAAGGTCAGTCAGGAAGACCTGGCGGCAACCGTCGGCACGACACGCGCCCGCGTCAACTTCTTCATGAACAAGTTCCGGAAGCTCGGCCTGATCGAGTACAACGGCGAACTCAAGGTTCACTCGGCGCTGTTGAATATCATCGTTCACGATTAGAAGCGGTTTTAGCATTGAAAAACGGCGCCGGGTTTTAATCCGGCGCCGTCAAATCAGGTTTGGTGCGTGGAGCGTGCAGGATTATTTCTGCAAGATAACCACGACACGGCGGTTTTCCCAATTCTGGGTGTCGTCAGCGGTTTCCACGGCGGAGCGGGTTTCACCGAACGACTGGTAACCGACCTTCGGCTTGATACCGGAAGCGACGATGGCGTCGGTGACGGTCGCGGTGCGGCGTTCCGCAAGCAGCCTGTTGTAGGCATTGGTTCCGGAACGGTCGGTATAACCGTTGACCGTGACACTGGTTGCTTTCGTGCTTTTGATCGCGGCGATGATTTCATTGTTCATCGCAAGCGCCTTGCTGTTCAGCGATGAGCTGTTGTGGTCGAAGTAAATCGTATACGTCGCTATCTCGGCCATCGGTGCCGGGGCCGGGGCCGGGGCGGGGGCCGGGGCCGGGGCTGCTGCTGCTTTCGGCTGCGGCATCGGCTTGACGACGGCGGCGAGGATCGCATTGGTCTGGTTGAGGGCCGTCAGGAACCCGTTGCGGCATGCCGCAATATCGTCGGGCTGGTAGTTTTCTTCCTGTTCCTGCATCCAGCAATCGAATTGGGTCTGTGCACGGGCGCTCGGTAACGGGGCGCGTGTCGCGGCACCGGCATCCAATGCCCGCATCAGGTTGATACGAGCCTGTGTCAGTTCGCCGACATATTTATCCGGGATGCTGCGCTCATCCATTCTGGTCGGCAGAACATTGCCGTTGGCCGCGGCCTAGCGCGCTTTGGTGTTGAAGTAGTCGGTGTCCCTGCGATCCGCTTCGTCCAATTCACTCTGCGCGAGGGCCGTATAATCACGATGCAGCGCGGCATGGAATTCGTTGCCCGTATCCTGCAGCCCGCGAACCTGCGAGACGTTGAGGTCCTGGGGCGCCGGTGAGGCACAGGCGCCGAGTACGGCGGTCATGGCGATGACGGGAAGGTATTTAAGTTTAAGCGAGCTTATGTGTTTCATCCTCTCTGAGATGATGTGTGTTTGTGGGCCGTGCCCCCTTTTGCCGGGCGCGGCTAAAATTTCTTTTCCAGGCAGGGAAGTGCACCTTATCTACGACATCGCTGACGCCGGGTATGTTCAAAACAGCACACCGTGACGAGAAAAAATTTGCGAGTATGTGTCCTGTCGTTGCCGCGCTCATATCTTTGATTGAACGGGCGGGCATGGGCGGGGGTATCCAGATCGCTGTCAATGCGACAGCCGACATGATATGTATATGCGTCCGGTCGGCATATTCGCACTTTAACCGGCCCTTGATTTCTACTTGTCTTGATTTCCTGAAACGAGAAATCCCGCCGCCTGCCTTTGTTGTTTGGCGGCCCCGGGTCTCGAGACTTGCATTCCTGAAATGACACCCTCACGCGTCAGTACATGGCGTGACGGCACGATCCCGACGGCAAACCTGCCACCGATAATGCGCATTTATATAAACGGAGATAACACAAATGGTTTCGAATAAATTCAGATTTAAAGCGGTTGCGATCGCCATCATCACGGTTTTCAGCGTAACGCTGATGCCGATCGCGCCGCTAAGCGCGGCACTTGTGAATAATAACGCGGTTGTCGAACAGCAATCGCTTCAGGCCAACCGTGCGCTTGTGAACGACTTCATGAGCCGCGCCGATGTCCGCACCCAGTTCGAGCAGCTCGGTGTCGATGCCGACGAAGCAAATCTTCGTGTCGCCGCGCTGAGCGATGCCGAAGTCGCCAAACTTGCGGGTGAAATCAAAAGCGCACCGGCAGGACAGGGTGCCATCGGTGCCATCATCGGCGCCGTTGTGCTGATCTTTATTGTCCTGCTGATTACCGATTTGCTTGGCTTCACCAGCGTGTTCGGCTGGACCAACAAAGGCTCTGCCAATCCGACCTGATTACGGACGGTCAATGCAGCATTACGACTACAAGCTACGGTTCATTGCGGTACTGGTGATGCTGGTGACGTTGGGCGGATGTGCGGCAACGCCCATGACCGACCGGCTCATCGCATCGCCGCCGCAAGGACTGCCCACCGTTGCCGAACTGACCGAAGTCCCCTTTTTCGCACAAACCCAGTACTTCTGCGGGCCAGCGGCGCTGGCTACCGTTCTCAATGCCTCGGGGCTAGAGACCAGCCCCGACCGTCTTGCCGACAGCGTCTATACGCCGGGGCGGCAAGGCACCCTGCAGAGCGAAATAATAACCGGTGCCCGCAGACAGGGGCGTCTTGCACTGCCGATCCGTGACATGGGCGAGGCATTCGCGAACGTCGCCGAAGGGCGGCCGGTTCTGATTTTACAAAACCTGGCCCTGGAAATCGTGCCGCAATGGCATTACGCGGTGCTGGTCGGTTTCGACCTGACCACGGAAACCGTGTTGCTGCGGTCCGGCCGGATACGCCGGCAGGTGATGCCGATGACGACCTTCGAGCACACCTGGCGGCGCGCCGAATTCTGGGGGGTTAGCGTTGCCCCACCGCAGGGACCGGTAACTGAACACACCACCCTCACCGCATGGCTGCATGAAGCCCTCGGGCTTGAACGGGTAGGCAAGATGGACGATGCCCTGAGCGCCTATGGCACGGCGGCACGGCATTGGCAGGACGCGCCGGCGCCGCTGATCACGGCGGCCAACATACAGGCCGGACAGGGGCGGCTTTCGGATGCTGCGGCCAGCCTGCAGGCGGCACTGCAACGCCAGCCGGACAATGCCGTGGCGTTGAACAATCTGGCGCATATCCTGATGCTGCAGGGCGCGCTTGATGCCGCCGAAAAAGCAGCCTTGAAGGCCATGGAACTTGGCGGCGATACCCAGGCCACCGCGCGCGAAACCCTTGCCGCGATCCGGGCCAGGCAAACCAACTGATCTCTCTACTCGGCCCCTCTCCCGGCTCGCTGCGCTCACCACCCTCTCCCCGAGGAGAGGGTAGGTAGCCCCTCTCCCATTTTGGCCCGCGCCAAATGGATTAGCGACGGAGAGGGAGGGACCCGCGCGCGTCAGCGCGTGGGAGGGAGAGGGGGTGCGGCCCCCGAAGGATGAATTTACGTGTCGGTGAGCGCGTCCAGCTTCGCCTCGGCCTCGCGCGCCTGCTGCTGGCGCTGCCACATGTCGGCATAGGGGCCGTTGGCGGCCAGCAGCGCCGGGTGCGTGCCGCGCTCGACGATCTCGCCGTCGATCAGCACCTGGATCTCGTCGGCGTCGATCACCGTCGACAGCCGGTGCGCGATGGTCAGCGTCGTGCGGTCCGCCGATACGTCCTTGAAGCTGGCGAGGATTTCCTGCTCGGTGCGACTGTCCAGCGCCGACGTCGCCTCGTCGAACACCAGGATGCGCGGGTCCTTGAGGATGGTCCGGGCGATGGCGACCCGCTGCTTTTCGCCGCCCGACAGTTTCAGCCCGCGCTCGCCGACCATCGACTGAAAGCCGTCCGGCAGGCTCATGATGAAATCGTGGATGCGCGCCAGCCGCGCCGCCTGTTCGACGGCGGCCGGGGCCGCACCGGGGGCGCCATAGGCGATGTTGTAATAGATGGTGTCGTTGAACAGCACGGTGTCCTGCGGGACGATGCCGATGGCGGCGCGCAGGCTTTTTTGCGTCACCGTGCGGATGTCGTCGCCGTCGACCGTCACCGTGCCGCCGTCGACGTCATAAAAACGGTAAAGGATGCGCGAGATGGTCGACTTGCCGGACCCGGACGGGCCGACGATGGCGAGCTTCTTGCCGGCAGGCACACGGAACGAGATGTCCTTCAGGATCGGCCGGCGTTCGTCATAGGAAAACCGCACGTGATCGAAGGCGATCTCGCCGGGGCCGTCGCGGAGCGGCTTCGCGTCGGGCGCGTCGGCAATTTCCTTTGGTTCGTGCAGCAGCTCGAACATCGCCTCCATGTCGGTCAGCGAGCGCTTGATCTCGCGGTACACGAAGCCGAGGAAGTTGAGCGGCATGAAGATCTGGATCAGATACGAATTGACGAGAACGAAATCGCCGACGGTCATGGATTTGTCGGCGACGCCGTAGCCGGCCATGATCATCGCCACCGTCACGCCGATGGTGATGATCACGCTCTGGCCGATGTTGAGGATCGCCAGCGAGGTGCCGCTCTTGACCGCCGCGTGTTCATAGGCGCGCAGCGCCTGGTCGAAGCGCCCGGCCTCGTGATCCTCGTTGCCGAAGTACTTCACCGTCTCGAAGTTCAGAAGGCTGTCGATGGCGCGGGTGTTGGCCTCGTTGTCGGTGTCGTTCATGGCGCGGCGGAACTTCAGCCGCCATTCGGTGATCAGCAGCGTCCAGACCACGTAAACGACAAGCACGCCCAGCGTCAGTGCCGCATAGGCGATGCCGTACAGCTTCCACAGGATGCCGCAGACCAGCACCACTTCGAGGATCGTCGGCAGCACGTTGAACAGCATGAAGCGGAGCAGGAACTCGATGCCGGCGGTGCCGCGTTCGACGGCGCGGCTGACGCCGCCGGTCTTGCGTTCCAGATGAAAGCGCAGCGACAGGTGATGCAGGTGGCGGAAGGTCCTGAGCCCGGCAAGCCGGATCGCGCGCTGTGCGACCCGGGTAAAGACGGCGTCTCTCAGCTCGCCGAAGGCCAGCGCGGCGACTCGCATGATGCCGTAGCCGACGATCAGCGCCACCGGCACGCTGATCAGGATGTCGACCTTTCCGCCGGCTGTCAGGATGTCGACAGCTTGCTTGTAAAAAATGGGCACCGAGACGTTCGTTGCCTTAGCCGCGATCAGCAAAGCCATGGCGATGACGACGCGCACGCGCAGACCTGTCTCGCCGCTCGGCCACAGATAGGGCAGCACGGTTTTGATGGTCGTCCACTCGCCGGTTCGGGATACCGGGCCTGGGCCGGGGGATCGGCTGCGCATGGCGTTCTCTCGTTGCAGTTGAGGCCCCCTTTATATAGGGTGCGCGCTTCATTACGCCACTCAAAGAGTGGGCAGGTCGTTGGTTTGGTGTGATTTTCTGAGATCTTGGTATTAATCTGACGATGCCGGGGAAAAGCTGAGAGTTCCATGTCGGGTTACGATTTCGAAACGCTGAAGGTGCTGGTGGCTGACGACAGCCGCCCCATGCGCTCGCTGATCAAGAGCTTCCTGCTCGGTTTCGGGGTCAAGGAGATGTTCGAGGCCGCCGACGCCAACGAGGCTTACGTCGAAGTAAAGGCGAGCGAGCCGGACATCGTGATTACCGACTGGCGCATGCCGCCGACCGACGGTCTCGACCTGGTACGGCAAATTCGTATGGATTTGGACAGCCCCAACCCGTATCTTCCCATCATCATGTTGACCGGATTTACCGAACTGCACCGCGTCAAGCAGGCCCGTTATGCGGGCGTGACGGCGTTCCTCGCCAAGCCGATCTCGGCGGCGGCGCTGTATCGCCGCCTGTGCACGGTGATCGACGACCAGCGTCCGTTCGTGCGCGTCGGTGAATTTTTCGGCCCCGACCGGCGCGCCAAGCGGCGCTCCGAACCTTTCATGGGCGTCGAACGGCGCCGCGACGCACAGTAAGCGCATAGTAAGCGCTGCAGGACGGACCCCGCGCATGGCCAACAGACCGCAGAAATTCCAGCCGCCGGACAAGCTTCGCCGGAAGGTCAAGAAGACCGGCGGGCCGGCGCCTGAGCAAGCGATCCTGCGCGCGCTGAATGCCGCCGCTTGCTGTTAGCCAAGTTTTTACTCACCCAAGTCAAATGTTTGATTTCGCGTTCAGCTTGTTTGAACAGTGCGTGTTTACCTCGTTTAGCCATATACACATTTTAGTGTCAGTCTTTTAAGAAGTCATTCTGTGAGATAGTTGCCGCAAACCTCGCCTGAGCTGTTAGGATGCTAAAACGCAACCTTTAGGTTTCTCAAAGTAATAATTTAGGCGCAATATCAGTTTCAAATATCGTCCAGATCCCGCCCGCGAAGTTTAACAGCTATGAGATTTTATAAATCTGCCCTGACACTTATCATTGCATTCTTTGTGCTGACCCACTCTGTGGTGCATGCAGAACCCATTTATCATGAAATCAACTACCCAGAGGGTAATGGCCCGTTTCCTGTTGTGATCGCCCTGCATACCAGCGGTGGATTTAAAACTGTCAAACGGCAGATATCAAAATACACAAACGCTGGGTATGCCGTTTATGCACCAGATTTCTTTAGGCGGCACGGGATCTCAAAATCTAACCGTTTTGAGACCTGGACCACATATAAGACGGCGATAGAAGGAGAGCTTCTGGAGCTGATTGAGGTGATCAAAAAAGACCCCAAAGCGGATGCAAAAAATATCTTTGCTGTTGGCTTTTCAA
>JAYNVG010000020.1:0-65164 GCA_038100295.1 Thalassospiraceae bacterium | reverse complement strand
AATCCTCCCTTATGCAAAGACCTCAATCTGTCCCAAGGTCGCTGACGTCAAACACTGTACGCTGTGCGATCGGTGGATCAATCCCCAATTGCGAAGGCTACATGCGCGCGATCACCGCGACCGCCCCAGTTGGTTGCCTGGTGAACCCGGTCGAGCCGGCGCCTTGCGGCGCGCGCGGGATAACGTGTTTTCGTATGTTTGATGCACTGCTTGGCGCTTTCTCGCAGGTACTGCCCGACCGCATTCCTGCGGCGAACGAGGGCGGCTCGTCGGCACCACACATCGCCGGGCGCTGGCGTGACAATAAACCGTTCATGATTTCGGGTGGCCTGATGGGTGCTTGGGGCGGCAGCATGGCTCGGGATGGGCAGGAAGGTATCTCTAACCCGGCGGCCAACCTCGGCAATACACCCATCGAATTGCTGGAATCCCGCCAACCTGTGGAGATTACGAAATACGCCTTCGTTCAAAATTCTGGCGGGCCCGGCCGGATGCGGGGCGGTGCCGCCCTACAGCGGGGATACCGCCTGCTCGCCGAAGAGGGAGATCTGATAATGCGGTCGGATAGGCGGCACGTCCCGCCATACGGATTGACCGGCGGCCTCGCTGGTACACCCTCGTGGAATATTATCAACTCAGGTTCTAAGCGAACGATCCTTCCGGTATGCCCGATGAGCAGCGTACCGATGGTTGAAGGTGACGAATTTGTCCATATTCAAGCTGGCGCTGGCGGCTTTGGGAATCCCATGGAACGCGAAGCTGAGAAGGTGCTTGAGGATGTCCTCAACGAACTGATCACGCCCGATTACGCAGGAGATGTCTATGGTGTCGTTATTGGAGACGGAGAGATCGACGTTCCGGCGACCGAGGCTCGGCGAGAAGAATTGACGCGAACGGGCGAATTCAAAGCCGCCTACCTTGCTCATTTTTATGACTCAGTCGATATCAAGCCCTTTTCGTAGGGGATTGATGTGCATGGTCACGTTGCCGATTGTGACCTGCTCTTATTGACTGTTCCGGTTTGAATGTTAGTGCATCATCCGTTTTTCTTCATGGAGATGATGCTTTCTGGTGCTCGGGGCCTGTATCCTAAAGTTGAGTGTGATCGCTTCGTATTGTAATGCCGTCACCGATCTCGAGGAGGTTACCGGCGGCACGTTGCCCCGCACGGGGTCACCTCTCGGCGGCTTGAAAGCCTGTGTTGAGTTTTTAATAACATAGAAGGCAGATTATCGGATTATTCCGTTTTGTCTTAACATGCTGCTGAAACGCCCGGAACCCTGGGACTTTCCGGAGACAATATCCTGGGCGGCGGTTTGCATGGAAGAGATTGGTGGGCCCGGCAGGACTCGAACCTGCAACCAGACGGTTATGAGCCGTCGGCTCTAACCAGTTGAGCTACAGGCCCACCAGGGCGCGGTGGTTGGCCGCGCGGGTCCACTGATTACCCTTTTTTGGCGGCAGAGAACAGGGCGAATTCCGCTCGATGTGTCGATCCGCGCACATTCAGCCGAGCTCGAATGTGGTCACGCCGAAAATGCAAGCAAGCGGCAGTCCAGGATCGGGACCTCGATACATGCGCGCGGTTTCGAAGACCGGTTTCAGCCCGGCGCGCACCGCCAGTGCGACGGCGGCGGCGTTGTCTTCAGGGGTGTCCAGAGCGACGGCAGCACCTGCCGACAACGGATTTGTCAGTCCGGTAAACAGCGCCGCCGCCACATCGGCGTCTTCGCTGAACAGCGGTCCGATCTTGTAGCCGTCGCGGCACGCCCGCACGGTACCGAACCCGGCCACGGCACCATTGCGGATGGCGAGCAGGCTTTGACGGCCGGCGTCGGTGGCGGGCAACAGCCAGCTTCGGATGAAGCGCTCGCGCATGACAGGAAAATGCCGGGCATCGTATGCGATCAGCGCCGGCAGATCGTCGCCCGTCACGGGGCGGACGGTACAGTTCGTGTTTTCATGCTGCAGCGGAGCCGGGACCCCCATATGGCGGATGTTGCGCCCGGCCAGCTTGAACCCGCTTTTGCGGTAGTTGTCCTGTTGCGCCACGACGCCGTCCAGGCCGACCGTGCAGCCGTCGAGATACGCCATGCCCGCGTTCCAGGTCTCCAGTCCCAGTCCCCGGCCCCGATGTGCCGGATGCACGATATAGAAGCCGAGGAAGCCGAAGTCACCGGGATACCGGACGACGGAAATCGACGACACCGGCATTCCGTCCAGAAAGCCCATCAGGAACCCGTCCGGGTCGGTGGCATGGAATGCCGGCAGATCGCAAAGACCGGGATTCCAGCCTTCGTCGGCGGCCCATTCGACGGCGACGCCAAACTCCGCCGGGGTGGCGGCGCGGATCGTGAATGTGTTCATGCCGCTAGCTTAACCGATGTGCCGCCGGAAATCCGACGGTGATCAGTAATCCAGGAAGCTGCGGAGTTTCCGTGAACGCGAAGGGTGCTTGAGTTTGCGGAGCGCCTTGGCTTCGATCTGACGGATACGTTCGCGGGTCACCGAGAACTGCTGGCCGACTTCTTCCAGCGTGTGATCCGTGTTCATGCCGATGCCGAAGCGCATGCGCAGCACGCGTTCCTCGCGCGGCGTCAGCGACGCCAGCACGCGGGTCGTGGTCTCGCGCAGGTTGGCCTGAATGGCGGCGTCGAGCGGCTGCACGGCCAGCTTGTCCTCGATGAAATCGCCGAGGTGGCTGTCTTCCTCGTCGCCGATCGGCGTTTCGAGCGAAATCGGCTCCTTGGCGATCTTCAGGACCTTGCGGACTTTTTCGAGCGGCATCGACAGCTTCGTCGCCAGTTCTTCCGGCGTCGGCTCGCGGCCGATTTCGTGCAGCATCTGGCGTGACGTGCGGACCAGCTTGTTGATGGTCTCGATCATGTGCACCGGGATACGGATGGTGCGCGCCTGGTCGGCGATGGAGCGCGTAATGGCCTGGCGAATCCACCACGTGGCATAGGTCGAGAACTTGTAGCCACGGCGGTATTCGAACTTGTCGACGGCCTTCATCAGGCCGATGTTGCCTTCCTGGATCAGGTCCAGGAACTGCAGGCCGCGGTTGGTGTATTTCTTGGCGATCGAGATGACGAGACGCAGGTTGGCCTCGATCATTTCCTTCTTCGCCTTGGCGGCTTCGCGTTCGCCTTTCTGGACGATCCCGACGATGCGGCGGAACTCGCCGATCGGCAGGCCGACGGCGCCGGACACGCCCGAGACTTCCTCGCGGATATCCTTGACGTCGTCCTTGTACTTCTCGGCGAAGCGCTGCCAGTTCTTGGTCGGCATCTTCTTGCAGCGTTTGATCCAGTCCGGATCAAGCTCAAAACCGCGGTAATTCTCGAGGAAATCCTCGCGGCGGATGCGCGACGTGGTGGCGAGGCGCATAAGCTTGCCTTCGAGCCGGACCAGACGCTGGTTGAGGCCGTAAAGCTGATCGACCAGGGCTTCGATGCGGTCGTTGTTGAGGTGCACGTCCTCCATCAGCTCGATCAGTTCCTGGCGCAGTTTCACATAGCGCTTTTCTTGGCTGTCCTTGAACTCGCCGACACCCTGCATGGCTTCCATGCGGGTGATCTGCAGGCGCTGGAATTTTTTGTAGGTCTTGGCGATTTCCTCGAAGGTCTTGATGACTTCGGGTTTCAGCTTTTCCTCGAGCGCGGCGAGAGAGAGATTGTTGTGCTCGTCGTCCTCGTCGTCCTCGTCGTCCTCGGTTTCGCCTTGGGTCGCAGTCTCTTCTTCATCGTCGCCGTCGGACTTGGCTTTCTTCGGCGCCTCTTCCTTCTTGTCGTCCTTCTTGGCGTCGGTCTTTTCCGGGACCGCCTGAACGACTGGCGCTTCGGCCTCGTCTTCGTCGTCGTCGTCGCTGTCGCCGCCCTGCGGGGCCTGGCCCGGACCGCCGCCCATGGTGGCGTCCAGATCGACGATCTCGCGCAGCAGGATTTCCTCGGCGACCAGCGCGTCGTGCCAGCGCACGATGGCCTGGATCGTCAGCGGGCTTTCGCAGATACCGCCGATCATCATGTCGCGGCCGGCTTCGATGCGCTTGGCAATGGCGATTTCGCCCTCGCGCGACAGCAGCTCGACCGAACCCATTTCACGCAGATACATGCGCACCGGATCGTCGGTACGGCCAAGGTCGCTTTCGTCGACGTTGCCGGCGGAGGACTTCTCGGGGGCGTCCTCCTCTTCCTCGGCGGTGTCGTTGGCGGCTTCTTCCTGTTCCTCGTTCTCGACCACGTTGATGCCCATTTCGGACAGCATCGCCATGGTGTCTTCGATCTGTTCGGAGGATACATCTTCCGGCGGCAGTGCGGCATTCAGTTCGTCATAGGTGACGTAGCCGCGTTCCTTGCCCTTGGTGACCATCTTCTTGACGGCGGCGCCCAGGGTGTCGAGCAGCGGGCTGTCGGAACTTTCCTCGGACGTGGTGCGCGCTTCGGTTGCTTGTGCTTTGGCCAAAATTTATAACCCCTAAAGACCGGTGCCGAGATGGCAACCGGGAACCCTTTATTCAGTTGACCTTCAACGCCTTCATGCGTCCGAAGGTCATTTCCGTCGTATCTTCCCCCAACGCCGCTTCAGCCTGACGCAGTTCGCTGTCATGCTCTTTCGCGGTCAGTCGCCCGTAGGTGTCGAGCCACCCCTCCAACGCCTCTTTGACGTCACTGTCCGGCCGTGCGAACCGGGCGTGCATATAGACGTTTTTACTCAAAAGCACACCGGTTGCGGCACCAAGGCCATCTTCCGAGAGGTGGTTGCGAAGACCCTCGGAGTCAAGGCTTTCATGCCGAGCGAGGGTGTTTAAGACCCGCTGGCGCACGTTGTCAAGCTCGGGCGTCGAAAACTCAAGCATTCCAAGGTGTTCCTCGATCTCGTCGAAGATTTCCGGATGGTTGATCAGGGTCGACAGCAGGATGCGCTCGCGCAGCGTATCGGCGGGGGTGGCGGCGCTGGTTTCGGCCCGGGCGTCGGCCATGACCGCGCCTTCGACCTTCTGCTTGCCGAAACCCTTGCGCGGCTGAAACGCGCCCCGGCCTTGGCTTTGCGGCTGCTGGCCGCGATCCCCCCAGAGCTTTCTGGTGAAGAAATCGGAAAAATGGCGGCGGAACGTGGCGTCCGAAATGTCACGCGCGCGGCTGTCCAGTTTCTGCTGCACATCGGCCCTGTCTTCGGGGGTATTGGGGATGCGCCCGCCGGTGACCTCGCGCCAGATCATTTCCGACAATGGCAGGGCGGCGCTCAGCAATTCCTCGAACGCGGCCCGGCCCTTGGTGGCGACGAGGCTGTCCGGATCCTCGCCGGCGGGCAGGATGGCAAAGCGCAGCGCATGTCCCGCTTGCATGATCGGCAGCGCACGCTCGGCGGCGCGGAACGCGGCTTTCTGGCCCGCCGTGTCGCCGTCGAAGCACATGACCGGCTCGCGCACCACGCGCCACAGGTCCTTCAACTGATCCTCGGTCAATGCCGTGCCGAGCGGCGCCACGGCGTTGTCGAAGCCGGCGCGGGCAAGACCGATTACGTCCATGTAGCCCTCGCAGACGATCATGCGTCCGGCCTTGCGCGCCGGGGCCGCCGCCAGATGCATGCCGTACAGCGCGTGGCGCTTCTGGAACAGGGGCGTTTCCGGGCTGTTCAGGTATTTCGGCTCGCCGTCACCGAGAATCCTGCCGCCGAAGGCGACGACGCCGCCGCGACGGTCCTGGATCGGGAACATGACGCGGCCGCGGAACCAGTCGTACGGCTCATTGTTGTCCGGCACACGCAACAACCCGGCCTCGATCATCAGGGCCTCGGGGACGCCGTCGCGCGATAGTGCGCCCTTCAGCGCGCCCCTGGCATCCGGTGCGAAGCCGAGCCGCCAGGTCTTGATCGTCTTGTCGTCCAGACCGCGCTTTTTCAGGTATTCCAGCGCGCCCCGGCCTTCCGGCATGCGCAGCATCTTCTCGAAGAACTGTGCCGCGTGTTCGTTGACGTCGGCCAGGGTCTTGCGCTTTTCCTGACGCTGACGGTCCTCCGGAGTGTCCTGCGGCATCTCCAGACCGGCTTCGGCGGCCAGTTGCTCGACCGCTTCCGGGAACGACATGCCCTCGACCTCGATCAGGAATGTGAAAATATCGCCGGAATTCTGGGTCGAGAAGCATTTGTAGAAGCCCTTGTCCTCCATGACGTGGAAGGACGGGGTTTTTTCCTTGGTGAACGGCGAAAGGCCCCAGTAATCGCCCCGGGCGCGTTCCTTCAGGCGCACCGTGCGGCCGACGACATCGGCGATGGATACGCGCCGCCTGATCTCGTCGAGAAATTCCGGGGAAAATGTGGCCATGCCTGCTCCGCAAGTTAACGCGACAGAATACTCCGCGCAGTGTCTTACCGAAAGTGTCCGCTGGGGCGACTTATCCCGTGAAAGTATGAGTTATCCACAGATGCACAGGCCTCGTCCTTCGAGACACTCGCGTTGCTCGTTCCTCAGGATGAGGCGATCTTGCATGTTTCCTTATCCCGAGGCGCGCGCAGTGCGTCTCGAACTTCCTCATCCTGAGGAGCGCGCAGCGCGTCTCGAAGGATCATCCAGGTTCCCACTTTCGCGGGAAAGATGGGATATTCAGGCGCCGAGCTGGGCCTTGACCTTGCCGGCGGCCTTCGAGAAGTCCATGCGCCCGGCATAGTGTTCTTTCAGGTACGCCATGACCTTGCCCATGTCCTTGATGCTTTCGGCACCGGACTTGTCGACGGCCTCGGCGATGGCGGCGGTCTGTTCGTCATCGGAGAGCTGCTTCGGCAGAAAGCTCTCGATGCAAGAGATTTCCTCGGCTTCCTGCTGCGCCAGGTCGGGGCGGCCGCCCTTGGAATAGGCTTCGATGCTGTCACGGCGCTGTTTCACCATGGATTGCATCAGGCCGAGGATCTCCTCGTCGGGGATTCCGTCGGTGTTGCCCTTGGAACGGGCCTGGATATCGCGGTCCTTGAGGGCAGCGTTGATCAGGCGGATCGTCGATACCTTGCGCTCTTCCTTGGCACGCATCGCGTCCTTGAGCGTGTCGTTCAACTGCTGACGGAGCATGGAATCTCCTCCTTATCTGCCAGAAGGGCCGGACGTTATCGCATCGGGGCACCCGTGACAACCGGATTTAGTTTTTTAAGCTATTGATTATAAACGATTAAAATAATTGTCCTGAAAGCTTGACGCGGACAGGCCCTTTGCGTATCTACTCTGCCAGTCTAAACCGACCCCGGCTGGCAAATATCGTGACACATGAAGTAGAAACAACTGCACCCAATCACAAGGGTGCGGAGTCTTTCCGCGCGCCTGACGGCGCTGAGTCCCGCGTGCCCGAGGGTGCGACAGCAGTGGTTGTCCTGGCGGACGGCTCGGTGTTCTGGGGACGGGGCGTCGGTGCGCCCGGGTCCGCCGTCGGCGAGGTCTGTTTCAACACCTCGATCACCGGCTATCAGGAAATCATGACCGACCCCAGTTACGCGGGGCAGATCATCACCTTCACGTTCCCGCATATCGGCAACGTGGGCACAAATCCCGAAGACATCGAAACCATAACCCCGGCCGCCCGGGGTTGTATTTTAAGGGCCGACATCACCGAGCCCGCCAACTGGCGCGCGACGCAGCACCTGGACGGGTGGCTGAAGTCGATGAACCTGCCCGGCATCGCCGGTGTCGACACGCGCCGCCTGACCCGCAAGATCCGCGACGCTGGTGCGCCCTCGGGCGTGATCTGCCACGCGCCGGACGGCAAGTTCGACATTCCGGCGCTGATTGCCGAGGCCGCCGCTTGGCCCGGCCTCGAAGGCATGGACCTGGCGATCGAGGTGACCTGCAAGCAGACATATAAATGGGACGAGACGCAGTGGGTTTTCGGCGAAGGCTACGGCACGCTGAAAGACCCTAAATACAATGTCGTCGCCATCGATTACGGCATCAAACGCAACATCCTGCGCTGCCTCGCCAGCGCCGGCTGCAACGTCACCGTGGTTCCGGCGACGGCCAGCGCGGACGAAATCCTCGGTCACGATCCCGACGGCATCTTTCTTTCGAACGGCCCCGGCGACCCGGCGGCGACCGGCACCTACGCGGTGCCGGTGCTGAAGGACCTGATCGCCAGCGGAAAACCGATCTTCGGCATCTGCCTCGGCCACCAGCTTCTGTCGCTGGCGCTCGGCTGCACAACGTCGAAGATGCATCAGGGTCACCGCGGCGGCAACCAGCCGGTCAAGGACCTGTCCACCGGCCGCGTCGAGATCACCAGCCAGAACCACGGCTTCGCGGTCGACGGCAAGAACCTTCCCGCGGGGGTGGTCGAAAGCCACATCTCGCTGTTCGATGGCTCCAACGAGGGCGTGCGCGTCGAGGGCAAGCCGATCTTCTCGGTGCAGTACCACCCCGAAGCCTCGCCCGGCCCGACCGACAGCCACTACCTGTTCGAGCGCTTCACCAAGCTGATGGACGAGGTGGGGTGAGTATGCCGGAAGCTAACCACAGAGGCACAGAGGCACAGAGGTGCAGCGGTTTAAAGTACCAGCCTTTTAATACCGTTCCTGATGACGTCCGTTTTGAAATTGAGCAGAAGCCCGGTACGGATCCCACTCAACTTCATGTAGCTGAGAAGTTGGGCATCATGAATGGCCATGAGCTGATCAACGGTCTTGAGTTCCAGAATCAATCGATCTTCGATGATAAAGTGGAGTCTAAAACCGCTTCCGAGACATCTCCCCTTGTATTTGAGCGGCAGACTCACCTGCCGCTTGAAAGCAATGTTGTGCTGTTCAAATTAGCACGCCAAACAAGCCTCATAGACGGACTCGAGCAATCCCGGGCCCATGGTGCGATGGACTTGGATGGCGCATCCAATCACCTTTCTGCTCAAAGGGTCTCGTCCGCCAGATTGGGTAACGTCATACATCATTTCAGATATGCAAGAGGTAGAGAGAAAATTTCGCGCATTGTTGCGGAATCTCTGAGCCTCTGTGCCTCTGTGGTTTTATTGGGGGCCTGATGCCAAAAAGAACAGACATCAAATCCATCATGATCATCGGCGCCGGGCCGATCGTAATCGGTCAGGCCTGCGAGTTCGACTACTCGGGTGCGCAGGCGTGTAAGGCGCTCCGCGAAGAGGGCTACCGGGTCATTCTGGTGAACTCCAACCCCGCCACCATCATGACCGACCCGTCGATGGCGGATGCCACCTATGTCGAGCCGATCACGCCGGAAGTGCTGGAAAACATCATCGCCAAGGAACGCCCGGACGCATTGCTGCCGACCATGGGCGGGCAGACCGGGCTGAACGCCGGTATGGCGCTGGCCGAACGCGGCACCCTGGAAAAGTACGGCGTCGAGCTGATCGGCGCCAAGGCCGACGTCATCGCCAAGGCCGAGGACCGCTTGCTGTTCCGTGACGCCATGCAGAAGATCGGTCTCGGCACCCCGGTATCGGAGGTCTTCACCGGCGAATACGAAATCATCGAAATTCCCGATCAGGACGGCAAGATCAAGGAAGTCACCATGCTGTCCGCGGCTTCGAAGCAGAAGGCCATGGACGCGCTCCGGGTCGTCGGCCTGCCGGCCGTCATCCGCCCGGCGTTCACGCTTGGCGGCACCGGCGGCGGCATCGCCTACACCACCGAGGAATACGAGAAGATCATCACGTCCGGCGTGCAGGCCTCGCCGATCAATCAGGTGCTGATCGAGGAAAGCGTGCTGGGGTGGAAGGAATTCGAGATGGAGGTCGTCCGCGACAACGCGGACAACTGCATCATCATCTGTTCCATCGAAAACGTCGATCCGATGGGCGTGCACACCGGGGATTCCATCACCGTCGCGCCGGCACTGACGCTGACCGACAAGGAATACCAGATCATGCGCGACGCCTCGATCGCGGTGCTGCGCGAGATCGGCGTCGATACCGGCGGCTCCAACGTGCAGTTCGCGGTCAATCCGGAAGACGGGCGTCTGGTCGTCATCGAAATGAACCCGCGCGTCTCGCGGTCCAGCGCACTGGCGTCCAAGGCAACCGGCTTCCCGATCGCCAAGGTGGCGGCGAAGCTGGCCTGCGGGTATACGCTGGACGAACTGCAGAACGACATCACCGGCGTCACACCGGCCTCGTTCGAGCCGACCATCGATTACGTGGTCACGAAAATCCCGCGCTTCACGTTCGAGAAATTCCCCGGCACCGAGGCGTTGCTGACGACGTCGATGAAATCCGTTGGCGAAGCCATGGCCATGGGCCGCACCTTCGAGGAAAGCCTGCAGAAGGGCCTGCGCTCGATGGAGACCGGCCTGACCGGTATGAACGAGATCGAAATCGACGGCGCCGTCACACCGGACGGCAAGGTCGATGCGGACGCGCTGAAAGCGGTCTTGAACGAAGCCCGCCCGGACCGGATCCGCTATATCGCCCAGGCCATGCGCCACGGCATGCCGCTGGCCGACATCCAGCGCGCCAGCCGCTACGACATCTGGTTCCTGGAGCGCATCAAGAACATCGTCGATGCCGAGGAACAGGTCCGCGCCAACGGCATTCCGGACGAGCCGCAGGCGTTGCTCCGGCTCAAGAAGATGGGTTTCTCCGACGACCGTCTGGCGGAACTGGCCGGCAAGGATGTGGATGCCGTCACCGAGGCGCGCCGCGCCATCGGCGTGACGCCGGTCTACAAGCGGGTCGATACCTGCGCTGGCGAATTCGCCTCGCAGACGTCTTATATGTATTCCTGCTACGAAGGCGACGGGCTGAACCCGGCGGAATGCGAAGCCGAGCCGACGGCGCGCGACAAGGTCGCGATCCTGGGCGGCGGGCCGAACCGTATCGGCCAGGGCATCGAATTCGATTACTGCTGCGTGCATGCCGCCTACGCGCTGAAGGAAGCGGGTCTCGAAGCGATCATGGTCAACTGCAACCCGGAAACGGTGTCGACCGATTACGACACCTCCGACCGGCTGTACTTCGAGCCGCTGACCGCCGAGGACGTGATCGAGTTGCTGCGCGTCGAACAGCGCAACGGATCGCTGAAGGGCGTGATCGTGCAGCTGGGCGGGCAGACGCCGCTGAAACTGGCCGCCGCCCTCGAAGCCGCGGGCATTCCGATCCTCGGCACCTCGCCCGACGCCATCGATCTGGCCGAAGACCGCGAGCGCTTTCAGGAACTGCTGCAGAAATGCAAGTTGCGCCAGCCCGCCAACGGTCTCGCCCGCTCGCAGGAAGAGGCGCTCAAGGTCGCGCATCAGGTCGGCTATCCGCTGGTCATCCGTCCCAGCTACGTGCTCGGTGGTCGGGCCATGGAAATCGTTCACGACGATATCGCGCTGGAACGCTACATGCGCGAAGCCGTGGTGGTTTCTGGCAAAAGCCCGGTGCTGCTCGACAGCTACCTGCAGGACGCCATCGAGGTCGATGTCGACGCCCTTTGCGACGGTGACGATGTCTATGTCGCCGGCATCATGCAGCATATCGAGGAAGCGGGAATTCACTCGGGCGACAGCGCCTGCTCTTTGCCGCCGTTCTCGCTGGCGCCGGCGATCATCGCCGAACTGGAACGCCAGGCCGTGGTGCTGGCCAAGGCGCTGGGCGTGGTCGGCCTGATGAACGTGCAGTTCGCGGTCAAGGGCGACGACATTTACATCCTTGAGGTCAACCCGCGTGCATCCAGGACCGTGCCGTTCGTCGCCAAGGCGACCGGGGTGCCGATCGCCAAGATCGCGGCCAGGCTGATGACCGGCGAAAAGCTCTCAACCTTCAAGCTGTCAAAGCTGGGCACCATGAAACACGTCGCGGTCAAGGAGGCGGTATTCCCGTTCTCGCGTTTCCCGGGCGTCGATACGCTGCTCGGCCCGGAAATGAAATCGACCGGCGAGGTCATGGGCATCGACAGGGACTTCCACCGCGCCTTCGCAAAATCGCAGCTAGGCGCGGGCATGGCGCTGCCGATGTCGGGCGGGGTCTTCATCTCGGTCCGCGACGGCGACAAGGACAAGGCGCTGAAGATCGCGCGCATTCTCAGCGGCGTCGGCTTCAGGATCATCGCCACCGGCGGCACGCAGCGCTTCCTCGAAGCCAACGGCGTGCCTGCAACACGGGTCAACAAGGTTCTCGAAGGACGACCGCACTGCGTCGATGCGATGACCAACGGCGATGTGCAGCTTGTCATCAATACCACCGAGGGCGCGCGCTCCATCGCCGACAGCTATTCGATCCGCAGGACCGCGCTGGTCAACCACGTCGCTCACTACACGACCATGACGGCGGCCCTGGCCGCCGCCGAGGCGATTGCCGCGATCATACCCGAGGGTGGTGCGGGCGGGCTTGCAGTCGCGCCGTTGCAGGCTTATTTTGATCCTTCGTATTAGGCTTCCCCTTAAATGACATCGCCTTTTTGATCGCCTTTCGGTGATCGGCAGCGGTGACTTACCGGGGAGTATTTGGGGAGGGCCGGGCAACCGGCCGGGGAAACATGGAACGTGTGCCGATGACGCGTGAGGGTCTGACCGCCCTCGAACAGGAATTGAGACGGCTGAAGTCCGAGGAACGGCCGGCGGTGATCAAGGCGATTGCCGAAGCCCGCGAACACGGCGATCTGTCGGAGAATGCCGAGTATCACGCGGCACGCGAGAAGCAGGGCTTCATCGAAGGCCGCATCGCCGAGCTCGAGGACGTCACCAGCCGTGCCGAAGCCATCGATACCTCAGGCATGTCCGGCGACACGATCCGTTTCGGTGCCACCGTGCTGGTCGCCGATACCGACACCGACGAGGAAACCACGTACCGCATCGTCGGCGCGCTGGAAGCCGATCTTGATCAGGGAAGGATTTCCGTGTCCTCGCCGCTGGCCCGCGCGCTGATCGGCAAGACCATCGGTGACGTCGTCGAAGTGGCGACCCCCGGCGGCGGCAAGTCCTACGAGGTCTGCGAAGTCAGTTGGGCTTGACGGCTTGGTGCCGCTTGAATCTGTTTGATGCTTAAAGCTGGTAACCCGCTTCGGCGAGCCGCACCTTGGCTTTTTCTATCACGCCGGGCATGATCGACTGTGCTCATCTTTGGCCCAACTGTATGCTTTCGGGCAACAGCTTCGGCATGACTTTGAGCGTCTTGGCGCCGGTCGGCGTTTTATAGAACGCGGTGATATCCCGCATTTCCTGTGCGCTGAAGTATTTCTCGTAAAGAAGTGCGGCGTTGGCCATCATTTCCGGTGTTCTTGCCTGGAACCCATGTGTGACTTCTTCGATGAGGATATTTAGCGCTTCTGCGGGCAACTCCGGTTTCTGCTTTTTGATGGCTTGCGCGACACTGGTCGTGACACTGTCGATGATCTGCTTGAGCATATCATTCATGCCAGTAACCTCTAACAATTCGATGATAGCCTTCTGACGCTCATTGTCCGTCGCGGTTTGAGCAGGCGCCGTGCTTGCGGTTGCGGCGAAGAAAGCACACAGCACAACACTAAAAATGCGAATTTTCATGAACCTCTCCCGAATTTGTATATTGGGAGAAGTAGAACATAACTCATTGTAAAAAGGAACCGGCTGCCGAAACCTATCCCTCGTCGGCGGCTTCCGGATCGATCGGCACGCCGGGCTGATTCTTCGAGGTGCGGATGGTTTCCAGCGTCGTCACCGTGTCGACGTGATCGGCGGACGTGATGCCCATGGTCAGCTTGTCGCGGTGTTCCTTGTCGCGGGCCACGACCTTTATCAGGAAATCGCCGCCGCCGCGGATCATGTGGCATTCCCGGACCTCGGGCCAGTCGGCCATGGTCTCCTCGAAGCCCTTGAGCACCGCCTGCGACTGGCTGTCGAGGCCGACCAGGGCAAAGAACATTTCCTTGTAGCCCATGTGCGCGCCGTCGATCTCGGCGTGATAGCCGTGAATGAAGCCGGCTTCCTCGAGCGCGCGGACGCGGCGCAGGCAGGGCGGCGCGGAGATACCGGCACGCGCCGCAAGGTCGACATTGGTGATGCGCCCGTCGTCCTGCAGATCGCGAAGAATCCGGAGATCGATGGCGTCGAGCTTTACTTTTTGCACCTTTTTTGCCCCCCTGAAGCCTTCTGGAACGGGAACATGTCGTATCACCTTTTAGCGGATTCACGCAACGATATTACGCAATAATATTTCGTTGGCCCGCGTATCTGCCGCGCTTTGTCAGGATTGTTGCGGTTCACGCCAACCGTCCGTTGCGTCCGGGCGCAGTTCGGCTTATTTAGGAAGCCGTCCCGGTTAACCATGTTCCGATACCCCCGCAGGAGAGCGCCATGTCCGAGCCCCGCCACACCAAAGTCCTCATCATCGGGTCCGGGGCGGCCGGCTATACGGCGGCGATCTATGCGGCAAGAGCCAGCCTGAATCCCGTCCTTATCCGTGGCATCCAGCCGGGCGGACAACTGACCATCACCACCGAGGTGGAGAATTATCCGGGGTTCGCCGAAGTGATTCAGGGGCCGTGGCTGATGGAGCAGATGTACGAGCAGGCGAAACACGTCGGCACGGAAATGATCGAGGATACGATCGTCGAGGTTGATCTTTCGAAGCGGCCGTTCCGCGCCGTCGGCGACGGCGGCGATGTCTATACCGCCGACACGCTGATCATCGCGACCGGTGCCAGCGCGCGCTGGCTCGGCCTTGAAAGCGAACAGAAATTCATGGGCTTCGGCGTTTCCGCCTGTGCCACCTGCGACGGCTTTTTCTATCGCGGCAAGGTGGTTGCGGTGATCGGTGGCGGCAACACCGCGGTCGAGGAAGCGCTGTATCTGACCAACCACGCCACCAAGGTCTATCTGGTGCATCGCCGCGACGAACTGCGCGCCGAAAAGATCATGCAGGACCGGCTTTTCAAGAACGAGAAGATCGAGGTGATCTGGGACCACCAGCTCGACGAGGTTCTCGGCGAGCAGGGCGGCAAGGGCGTCACCGGAGCGCGGTTGAAGAACACCAAGTCCGGCGAGATGCAGGACATCGCCGTCGACGGCGTGTTCATCGCCATCGGCCACGACCCGAACACCAAGCTGTTCATGGGTAAGCTCGATATGTACGAAGACAACTACATCCGCACCGTGCCGGGGACGACGCAGACCAGCGTCGAAGGCGTGTTCGCCGCCGGTGACGTGCAGGACCGCATCTACCGCCAGGCGGTGACCGCCGCCGGTACCGGCTGCATGGCGGCGCTCGAAGCCGAGCGGTTCCTGGCCGAGGCCGAGGATCAGGAAGCCCGCGCCGCCGAATAGGCCGGGAATCATCGTGGCCGGCCAGGGGTCATCCGGGGGGACGTGTCGTGCCGATTGATTGGGACAAGCTCAGGGTTTTTCATGCCGTCGCCGAGGCCGGCAGCTTCACGCATGCCGGCGAGACCCTGAACCTGAGCCAGTCGGCTGTCAGCCGGCAGGTCAGCGCGCTCGAACAGAGCCTGGGCACGCCGCTGTTTCACCGCCACGCGCGCGGCCTGATCCTGACCGAACAGGGCGAGACTCTCTATGACACCGCGCATAACGTTTTCGCGCAACTCGCCAAGGTGCAGACGCAACTGGCGGAAAACAAGGAACGGCCGCAGGGTGCGCTGAAGATTTCCTCGACCGTCGCCTTCGGGTCGGTGTTTCTGGCGTCGCGCATGAAGGAATTCGTCAACCGCTATCCGGACATCGACGTGTCGCTGGTACTGGCCGACACGGAACTGGATCTATCGATGCGCCAGGCCGACGTCGCCATCCGCCTGACGCCGCCGACACAGCCCGATCTGGTGCAGCGGCTTCTGATGACGCTTCAGTACCGGGTCTATGCGGCGCCGGAATACCTGCAGCAGTACGGCATGCCGAAGAACGCACGCGATCTCGACCGGCACCGGATCGTCGTTTACGGCGACGATGCCCACCCGCCGGTCGCTAATCTCAACTGGCTGCTGACCGAAAGCGTCCGCGACGATAAGCCCAGGAAACCGGTGCTCAGGGTCAATTCGATCTATGGGATTCTGCGTGCGGTGCAAAGCGGTCTCGGCCTCGGTGCCTTGCCGGAATACATGGGTCGCGAGATCGGCAACCTTGTCGAAGTATTGCCGGAATTGCAGGGGCCGGAACTGCAGATGTATTTCGTCTACCCGGAAGAGCTTCGGGATTCAGCCAGAATCATTGCCTTTCGCGATTTTCTGGTGGAAAAATTGGCGCCTATCAAGCGATAGCGCCGGTTCGAGAGCTATGCGTCAGGCGCATACCTGAGTTTCCCGTTTGGCTCTGGTTTCCAAATATAACCTGCCTATATATAATCCATGTATTCGATGTTGCATTGCAACAACGAATAACGGAATTCGAAACCGGACGGTCGCGCTGTAAACGCTGATCTCCAAGGGTTTCGCCCAGTTTCCGGACGCCCTGTCCGGAATAGAGGGACCGGTCTCCGGCCCCTCGCGTCTCCCAGACGTGAAGCCTCCCTGTTTAAAACTCGCCCCCGGGGTTCGTCCCCGGGGGTTTTTTTTTATGCGCCAAGCCCATGAAGCGTGGTCTGTTGGAGTTTAGCCCGGACAGGGGACATGCTTCGAGGCGGGCGCATGGCGCCCGCCTCGGCATGAATTTCAATCAGGTTCGGTAATTAACGAATAGTCGGTTTTAAACTCAGCCGTGATGGCCGGAGATCGGGCCTTCCTTGAACAGGTTCTCTTCCAACTCCTTGGCGAAGTCGGCGTTGTTACGGCGCAGCCACTCCAGCACCATGCAGGCGTGTTCCATTTCCTCGCGCATGTTGTGCAGCAGGATTTCCTTCAGCTCCTCGTCCTCGCAGTCGTCGGCGCGCTGGCGGTATCAGTCGACGGCTTCCATCTCCTCCATCAGTGAAACGATGGCGTGATGCAGGTGCAGGGTTTCCTTGCTGAGGCGTTCGCGGGGGGCGTGCAGGCTGTCGCTGGCCATGGGGCAGTCTCCTTGTCGGCAATCTGAATTCAACACATAAAGTATGGGGATGGCACCGGCTCCGTGCAACCGCCCACCCGCACAAACTGCCCGGAAACTGCCGGTCTGGCCGTATAAGGGTTGGCTCAGGCCGCCGCCGGGATTGGTGCGGCACGGCGCCTGCGCCAGCCGGCGATGGCGGCCTTGACGTCGTCGACGCTGAGCCCGTCATAGGCCAGCAGGGTCAGCAACACCGGATCGCGAAGAAGCTCCGCAAGCGGCGGTTCGATGCCGGCGACAGCAGGAAAAGGATAGGTGTTTCTCATGGCGGCCTCCCAGGTCGTGCCGGGCCTTCCCCGGATCGGCGCTATCAATAGAGGGCGATCATGGCATCCATGTGACCTCGGCGTGACGGCGGCTTGACCATTTCGCGATGAGCGGTTGCACCGGCGCGCGGATGACGTAGGCTTTGCGAAATGACACAAAGACCCGGAGAGAGCCGATGAGCGACAATCACAAGAAATACCTGCCACGCTCCGGTGCCGACCTGCCGCGGTTCGCCGGCATTCCGACCTTCATGCGCCTGGCGCACGTGGACATGGAAACGGCGGCGAACGAGGTCGACATCGGCATCATCGGCGTGCCGTGGGACGGCGGCACCACGAACCGCGCCGGTGCCCGGCACGGCCCGCGCCAGTTGCGCGACCTGTCGACCATGGTCCGTAACGTGCACCATGTCACCGGCACAATGCCGTTCCACCTGGCAAGCTGCGCCGATCTCGGCGACACCTCCGTCAATCCGGTCGATCTGCTGGACACACTGGAGCGGGTCGGCGCCTTTTATACCGATCTTAAGGCGGCGGGCGTCATGCCGCTGACGGCGGGCGGCGATCATCTCATCACGCTGCCGATCATGCGCGGTATCTTCGATGGCCAAGCGCTCGGCATGGTGCATTTCGACGCCCATACCGACACCTGGGATCGCTACTTCGGCGGTCACAAATACACCCACGGCACCCCGTTCCGCCGCGCCATCGAGGAAGGCCTGCTGGATCCGAAGCGGACCGTGCAGATCGGCATCCGCGGCTCGCTGTATACGCCCGAGGACAAGGACTGGGGTCTCGCCCAGGGTATCCGCGTGATCGAGATCGAGGAGTACTTCGATCTCGGTCCCGACCGTGTCGCCGAGATTGCCCGCGACGTCGTCGGCGGCGGTCCGGCGTATGTCAGCTTCGATGTCGACGGGCTGGACCCGGTCTATGCGCCCGGCACCGGCACGCCGGAAATCGGCGGCTTCTCGACCCACGATGCGCAGCGCATGCTGCGCGGTCTCGCCGGTATCGACATCGTCGGCGGCGACGTGGTCGAGGTGGCGCCGCCGTTCGATCAAAGCGGGAACACGGCGCTCGTCGGCGTCACCATGATGTTCGAGATCCTCTGCCTGATGGCCGAGAAAGTCGACCGCCAGGGCCGGAAGTAATCCCGCCCTACACCGGATTGACGGCGCGGATCACCCACGACGAGCTCGGCATCCAGATCCCGTCGGCATCGCGGGCCTCGTCACCGATGGCTTCGGCGAGGGCGGCTTCGATCTCGTCCCGGCGCTGCTCGGCCAGTTCGCCGGCTTCGCGGAAAATCTCTCCGGCCGGCCCCAGCGCCAGCTGAAACTCGATGGCATCGTCTACCGTGTTTCCGATCAGCGCCGGTGCGTCGACCCGGGTGAACGATATGTCCCGGTATCCGGCAGCCTGCATCATGCTGCGCACGGTTTCCTCATCGGCCATCGAAAACGGGCCGGGACCGCACGACTGTGCATCGTCGCCCGGCGGCGGCAGGTAGCGCGCCACCACGTCCTTGGCCATCGACAGCCAGGGATTGTCGGCACGATCACGCCAGACGATGTGGATCATGCGCCCGCCCGGCCGCAGGGCCTGACGCATGTGCCGGAGTCCGGCCACGGGGTTTGAAAAGAACATGGTCCCGAAGCGCGCGAACGCGAGGTCGAATTCGCCTTTCGGCAGGGCGATTTCGGCGTCGGCACGCTGGAACGACACATTCGTCAGGCCGGAAGCTTCGCTATCACGCCGGGCATGGTCCAGAAAAGCGTCGCAGCAATCGACCCCGATCACTTCACCGGCGGGACCAACCCGTCTGGCAAACTGAATGGCCGTATCGCCGAAACCGCAACCGACATCCAGGATGCGCTCACCCGGTAATACCGGCAGGACGGGCAGCACGGCATCGCTGTGCTTTGACAGGCCGTCGACCAGGACGTGCCGGAATCGGATGAATTTCGGCGCCAGTACATCGTTCCAGAAGTTGACGAAAGCGCTGTCAGGCTGCTGGTCGGGCAATGCGCCGTCCGTGGGGGATATCTGGTTCATGGGTTCATTCCTTCTGCCGGAGTGTGCTGCGGCTGTCGCCGTGGATTGGGGGGGGTTTAATCGCGGCGGCCTGGGAAAGGAACTTCACAACCTGTAGCAATCAACTACACTATATGGAGTAGGGGGTGCGCACATGGATTATGGCCAGTTCTGTCCGATCGCCAAAGCCTCGGAACTGATCGGTGAAAAGTGGACGATACTGATCATTCGCGAGCTGCTTATGGGCGGTACGCGGTTTACCGATCTTCAACGCGGGTTGGGAACGATCTCGCCGACCCTGTTGACGCGCCGGCTTCAGGAACTGGAATCGCGGGGCCTGCTGATCAGGAAACGGATACAGGGTCAACGCGGCTATGAGTACCTGCCGACGCCTTCCTGCCAGGAATTGCTTCCGCTCCTCGTTTCTCTGGGTGAATGGGGGATGCGCTGGGCCCGCGCCAATCTGACCGACAAGGACTACGATGTCGGACTGCTGTTATTGTATCTCCAGCGCAGTATCGATCCTGCGAAACTGCCCGGCAGGGAAACGGTGATCAGATTCCATTTCACCGATCTTAAGGACGCCGCGGACTGGTGGCTTCTGATCGAGGATGCGGATGTCGAAGTCTGCTACAAGGACCCGGGTCGTGACGTGGATATCTTTTTCACCACCTCGGTCAGGGTCATGGCAGACGTCTGGATGGGTGATGTCAGCTACCGAGAGGCAATCGACAGCGGCGCACTGTCGATCATCGGCCCGGCAGCCCTGATCCGCGATGTCGGCGCATGGATCAACAGCAGCGTATTTGCGGACCTTCCTGCGGCCAGCCGTATCAGATAACCAGCCTGAATCGTTTAGCTGTGCGGGGTCAGATTGATCTTCGCGGCACCGAGGATGCGGCCGTTTTTCGCCGACTGCACCAGCACGGCGCAACCGTCGTGGCCGGCCATCTCGACCATCTTGTCGGTGACCGTCAGCGAGACCGGATCGCCGGACCACGAGCCGATTTCCACCATCTCGCGGACGACATTGTAGTGCGCCAGCTTACGGCCGGTGTTTTCGCCGCGCGATACATCGTTTTCGTGGTGCGCATCATAGGCGGCGACATAGATATGCGCGCGTTCGTCCTCGAAGGTGCCGCCCGGGATATCGATCTTGAACCCGCCGTCGGCATGCGCAATCGAAACCTCGAGCCGCTTGGCGCCGTGCAGATCGCGGATCAGCCGCTCCACATCACCGCGGTTGGAGCCGGTCGTGTGCGCCATACCCTGGATCACCATCTGCGGCGTATAGACGTAGCCGATGCCGAGATTGCCGGCATAGGCGCGCTGACGCGACGAAT
The DNA here is from genome assembly GCA_038100295.1 of Thalassospiraceae bacterium. Lineage (GTDB taxonomy): Bacteria > Pseudomonadota > Alphaproteobacteria > Rhodospirillales > Casp-alpha2 > UBA4479. Next base: position 44,588 of record JAYNVG010000020.1, on the reverse strand, counting down.
TGGCGGGCAGGGCATAGGGGTCCTTCCAGCCGATGTAATCCCAGTAATCCACATGCAGTGACAGCGCGATGATGTCGTCACGCTCGGCGAGCTTGCCGAGATAGGTATCGGCGGGCGGGCAGGACGAGCAACCCTGGGAGGTGTAAAGCTCGACCACGGTCAGCTTGTCTGCGGCCTGTGCGGTGGTGCCGGCAAGGCTCAGCAACGAAACCACCAGAAACGTGGCAAGAAACGTGCGGCCTCTCTGAAATGCGGTCATGTTCATGCTTTCTGATACGCGCATTTGGCGATCACGAACAAGTCACAAGCCGGTGAGTGCGTCGTTTCATTGTTATCGGGATTCCGCTATCAATCGCGTCTGTTGGTCAGAATTCCCCGGCAACAAGGCGCGACGATGCTCATCGATACATTGTTCATCCTCAAGGCTCTGGTCTCGATCTCGATCGTCGTCGGACTGTCGCTCATTGCCGAACGTGCAGGACCCCGCATCGCCGGGCTGCTGACCGGGTTGCCGCTGGGTGCGGGCATAGTGGTGATCTTCACCGGCGCCGAACAGGGCGCCGATTTCGCCGCCCGCTCGGCACACCATATGGTGCCGAGCTTCGTGACGACGCTGGTGTTCGTCTATATCTACGCCGCCATCGCCGCGCGCCAGGGGATCGGCGGCATCAAGGGCGTCATGCTGCCGAGCCTGCTGGCCAATATCGGCTATGCCGTTTCGGCTTTCGCCATGAGCCATACCCGCCTGCCGCTGATGGTGTCGGTGCCGTTGATCATGCTGTGCCTGGTCGCGGCTTCACGCATGATGACGTACCTGCCGAACACGCCGATCATGGCCCGGGTCAGCTTCGGCTGGCGGGTGATGGCATTCCGCGCCGGCATGGCGACGTCGGCGATCCTGCTGATCACCGGCATCGCCGGCAACGTCGGCGAGCAATGGACCGGCATCCTGACGGCGTTCCCGATTACGCTGTACCCGCTGATCCTGGTCATTCACATCACCTATACGGGCAATGAGATCGCCGCCGTGCTCAAGCACGTGCCGATGGGCCTCGGTGGGGTGGTGTCGTTCTGCTGGGCGGCGGCGTTCAGCCTGCCGGCGTTCGGTCTCGGCTGGGGCACGGCGGCGGCCTACGTCGCCGCGGCCGCGTACCTGATTTCCTATTCACAGCTCAGCGGCTGGTGGATCGCCCGCAAGGCGAAATAAAAAGGGCGTCCCGAAGGACGCCCTTTCTTATTGTATGTCGTCATTCCGGCATACGCTGGGGTGACGGAGACTTTCCTTTACGCCGCCTTCTTGTTCAGGTTCACCAGCACGTACTGCAGGATGCCGCCGGCGAGGTAGTAGTCGACCTCGTCGAGGGTATCGATGCGGCACAGCAGCGTGGTCTGTTCCGAGGAGCCGTCGGCGCGGTGCACGGTCAGGGTCACGTCCATCCCCGGCTTGATGCCGTCGGCAATACCGGTCAGATCGAACGTCTCGGTACCGTCCAGCTTCAGGGTCTGGCGCGTCACGCCGTCCTTGAACTGCAAAGGCAGCACGCCCATGCCGACCAGGTTGGAGCGGTGAATACGCTCGAAGCTCTCGACGATGACCGCCTTGACGCCCAACAGGCGCGTGCCTTTGGCGGCCCAGTCGCGGCTGGATCCGGTGCCGTACTCGGCGCCGCCGAAGATCACCAGCGGCACCTCTTCTTCCTTGTACAGCATGGCGGCGTGATAGATCGACATAACCTCGTCGGACGGGCGATGCGTGGTCCAGCCGCCTTCGGTGCCGGGTGCCATTTCGTTCTTGATGCGGATGTTGGCGAACGTGCCGCGCATCATGACCTCGTGGTTGCCGCGGCGGGCGCCGTACGAGTTGAATTCGTTCGGACGCACCTGATGCTCGATCAGGAATTCACCCGCCGGGCTTTCCTTCTTGATGTTGCCGGCCGGCGAGATGTGGTCGGTGGTGACCGAGTTGCCGAGGATCGCCAGTGCACGCGCACCCGTGAAATCCTCCGGCACGCCAGAAGCGGCTTCCGCCGGATCGAAGAACGGCGGGTGCTGCACGTAGGTCGAACCCGGCGACCATTTATAGGTCTGCCCGCCGGTGACGGAGATTTTCTGCCAGTGCGTATCGCCCTGGAACACGTTGCCGTAACGTTCGCGGAACATGTCGGCGGTAATCACACTCGACATGTAATCGCTGATCTCCTGGTTGCTCGGCCAGATGTCCTTCAGATACACCGGATTGCCGTCCTTATCCTCGGCCAGCGGATCGTTGTAGATGTCGACGTTCATGTTGCCGGCGATGGCATAGGCGATAACCAGCGGCGGAGAGGCCAGATAGTTGGCGTTCGAAAGCGGATGAACGCGGCCTTCGAAGTTGCGGTTCCCGGACAGAACTGCGGCCACTGTGATGCCGCCCTCCACGATGGCCTCTTCGATTTCCGGCTTTAGCGGGCCGGAGTTGCCGATACACGCTGTGCAGCCGAAGGCGACGAGGTCGAAGCCAAGGGCATCCATATGCTCACTCAGGCCGCCCTTGTTCAGATATTCCTGCACCACCTGCGAGCCTGGCGCGAACGAGGTCTTGACCCACGGCTTCGGCCTGATGCCCAACTCGTGCGCTTTTTTGGCGACGAGTCCGGCGCCGACGAGCACCGCAGGATTGGATGTGTTGGTGCAGCTGGTGATCGCGGCGAGGATGATCGCGCCGTCTTGCAGCGTGTAGTCACCGACCTGGGCCGACTTGCCCTGATCGCGGCCGGTCAGCGTCTTGAAGCCTTCTTTGAAGGCCTTCGACGACATGGACAGCTTGATCCGATCCTGTGGGCGCTTCGGACCGGCGATGGACGGCTCGACCGAGGCCAGATCGAGTTCCAGCGTATCGGTGAACACAGGGTCCGGCGTTCCCGCTTCGCGCCACATGCCCTGTGCCTTGGAATATTTCTCGACCAGTTGCACGGTATCTTCTGTGCGGCCGGTCAGTTTCAGGTAGTCGATTGTAGCGGGGCTGACCGGGAAGAAGCCGCAGGTCGCGCCGTATTCCGGCGCCATGTTGGCGATGGTCGCCTGATCGGCGAGCGACAGGTTGTCCAGGCCTTTGCCGTAAAACTCGACGAACTTCGACACCACGCCCTTCTTGCGCAGCATTTCAACGGCGGTCAGCACCAGATCGGTGGCGGTCATACCCTCCGCCAGCTTGCCTGTCATCTTGAAGCCGACCACTTCCGGGATCAGCATCGAGATTGGTTGTCCCAGCATCACGGCTTCGGCTTCGATGCCGCCGACGCCCCAGCCGAGAACGGCAAGGCCGTTGACCATGGTGGTGTGACTGTCGGTGCCGATCAGAGTGTCCGGGTAGGCGATCGTCCTGCCGTCCTCGTCGCTACTGGTCCAGACGACCTTCGCCAGATATTCGAGGTTCACCTGATGGCAGATTCCCGTCCCCGGTGGCACGACGCGGAAGTTCGAGAATGCCTGCTGGCCCCACTTCAGGAATTCGTAGCGTTCGATATTTCGCTCGAATTCAAGCTCGACGTTGCGTCTGAACGCGTCGGGCGTGCCGGCTTCGTCGATCATCACCGAGTGATCGATGACCAGATCGACCGGTGCCAGCGGGTTGATCTTGTCCGGATCGCCGCCCATGGAAACCATGGCGTCGCGCATCGACGCCAGGTCGACGACAGCGGGCACGCCTGTGAAGTCCTGCATCAATACGCGCGTCGGCAGATAGGCGATTTCATGGTCCGAGGTGCGGTTTTCGAGCCACTTACCAACGGCCTTGATGTCGTCGGTCTTGACCGTGCGTCCGTTCTCGCGGCGCAGCAGGTTTTCCAACACCACTTTCAGTGAATACGGCAGTTTGGAAATGTCGCCGATACCGGCAGCCTGGGCGGCCTCAAGGCTAAAGTAATCGAAACTTTTTCTGCCTACTTCAAGGGTTCTGCGGGTTTTAAGACTGTCATTTCCGGTGATTGACACAGTACGGCCCTCCAAGGTCATTTCACGGTTCGGCCTTCCGTGATGACTTATATGTAGGAATTTAATGTGAAATTTCCACTCTTCCGCAGCTTTGTCCTCTCAATGTAGACGGTTGCCTTGACGGAGCCGGGCCGGGATTGTACGAAACGGATCAACAATAACGTTTACGTAAACGTAACTGCGGCGTTTGTCTTAACCGACCGCTGCGGATGAAGAGACGGAAGGCGCTCTCACCATCTTTTGACTTGTCGACCGGTGGGACTTTTGTAAACCTCTCTTCTCACAATGCTGAACACCGGCAATAAAAGACCGATGGATGCGCAGGGAGATACATTATGGGTGAGGCCAAGCCGGCTGACGGTACCGTCGACACGTTTCCGAAACTCCTGATTGATAATGCGCGCCGTATCGGTGCGCGTCCGGCCATCCGTGAGAAGGATCTGGGCATCTGGCAGGCCTGGACCTGGCAGCAGGTCAAGGACGAGGTCGCCGCCATGGCCGCCGGTCTGAAGATGTACGGCTTCGAGCGCGGCGACAGCCTGGCGATCGTCGGCGACAACCGGCCGCAGCTTTACTGGGCGATGACCGCGGCGCAGGCGCTCGGCGGCAAGCCGGTGCCGATGTATCAGGACGCCGTCGCCGAGGAAATGCAGTACGTGCTCGAGCACGCCGAGGCCAGCTTCGCCATCGTCGAGGATCAGGAGCAGACCGACAAGCTGCTCGAGGTCATGGATCGCTGCCCCAAGCTCAAGGAAATCGTCTACAAGGACCCGCGCGGCATGCGTCACTACGACCAGCCGTTCGTGCGCTCGCTGGACAGCCTGATGGAAGCCGGCCGCAAGTTCCTGGCCGAAAATCCGGGCTGGTTCGAAGCCGAAGCAGCGAAAGGCAAGGGCGAGGACATCGCCATCATGCTGTACACGTCCGGCACCACGGGCCGGCCGAAGGGCGTGATGCTCAGCTTCGACAACGTCGTCATCACGGCGCGCAACGGCGTCGCCTGGGACAAGCTGGACGAAAACGACGAGGTCATGGCCTATCTGCCGATGGCCTGGGTCGGCGACAACATCTTCTCGTACGGTCAGTCGTACGTCGCCGGATTCTGTGTTTCCTGCCCGGAAAGCTCCGACACGGTGATGCTCGATCTGAAGGAAATCGGCCCGACCTATTTCTTCGCGCCGCCGCGCGTGTTCGAGAATATCCTGACCCAGGTGTCGATCCGCATGGAAGACGCCTCGAAGCTCAACCAGTGGCTCTACAAAAAATTCATGGACGTCGCGCTCAGGGTCGGCCCGCAACTTCTCGACGGCAAACCGGTTTCATTCATGGACCGGCTCATGTACGGGCTGGGCGAACTACTGGTCTATGGCCCGCTGAAGAACGAACTGGGGTTTACGCGTTTCCGTCTGGCATATACGGCCGGTGAAGCCATCGGCCCGGATATCTTCGATTTCTTCCGCTCGCTCGGCGTCAACATCAAGCAGTTGTACGGTTCGACTGAGGCCTCGGTGTTCATCTGCATGCAGAAGAACGGCGACATCAAGCCCGATACGGTCGGACCGCCTGCCACTGACGTCGAACTCAAGATCGCCGACAACGGCGAGGTGCTGTTCCGCAGCCCCGGCGTGTTCGTCGCCTATTACAAGAATGACGAAGCGACGAAATCGACGAAGACCGATGACGGCTGGGTGATGACCGGCGATGCCGGCTTCTTCGATGCCGACGGTCATCTGAAGATCATCGACCGCGCCAAGGACGTCGGCAAGCTGAACGGCGGCACCATGTTCGCGCCGAAGTATCTTGAAAATAAGCTCAAGTTCTTCCCGTACATCACCGAGGCGGTGGCTTTCGGTCACGAAAGGGATTATGCGGCCGCGTTCATCAACATCGACCTGGAAGCCGTCGGCAACTGGGCCGAGCGCCGGGGACTCGCATATTCGGGCTATACCGATCTGTCGATGCGCGACGAGGTATATGATCTCGTCGCCGAATGCGTCGACAAGGTGAACAAGGACCTGTCGGAAGACGCCGCGCTGTCGGGCTCGCAGATCAAGCGGTTTCTGATCCTGCACAAACTGCTCGACGCCGATGACGGCGAACTGACGCGAACCCGCAAGGTTCGGCGCAGCACCGTCGCCGAGCGTTACGGCGAACTGATCAATGCCCTGTATTCGGGCGTCGACGTCTGCCCGGTCGAAGCGACCGTGACCTTCGAGGACGGGCGTACCGGAACCATCAAGGCCGATGTGAAGATCCGCGAAGCGAAGATTTTCCCATCCCAACAGGCTCAGGCCGCGGAATAAGCGACAGTATATATGGCTCACGAAAGAAACATCGGCGACACCATCCTCTCGGTCGATCAGATCTCGTTGTCGTTCGGCGGCGTCAAGGCACTGTCCAACATCAGCTTTGCCGTCAAGGAGCACGAGGTCTTCGCGATCATCGGCCCGAACGGCGCCGGCAAAAGCTCGATGCTGAACTGCATTAATGGTTTCTATCACCCGCAGGAAGGCACCATCACCTTCAAGGGCAATACCCGCCGCCAGGTCCGCCCTAGTGAAGCAGCCCGCCAGGGCATCGCCCGGACGTTCCAGAACATTGCGTTGTTTAACGGCATGTCGACGCTCGACAACATCATGACCGGACGCAACACCAAGATGAACAAGGGCATCTTCTGGCAGGCGCTGCGCTTCGGTCCGGCGGAAAAGGAAGAGATGGAACACCGTGCCGTGGTCGAGCGGGTGATCGACTTCCTGGAAATCGAGGCGATCCGCAAGACCGCCGTCGGCACGCTGCCGTACGGTTTGCAGAAACGCGTCGAACTGGGCCGGGCACTCGCCGCCGAGCCAGATCTGCTGTTGCTCGACGAGCCGATGGCCGGCATGAACCTGGAAGAAAAACAGGACATGTGCCGCTTCATCCTCGATGTGAATGACGAATTCGGCACGACGATCGTGCTGATTGAGCACGACATGGGCGTCGTCATGGATATCTCGGATCGCGTGGTGGTGCTGGATTACGGAAAGAAACTGGCCGAGGGCACGCCGGATGAAGTGCGCACCAACCAGGATGTCATCGATGCCTATCTCGGCGTCTCGCATGACGACGAAGAAGCATAGGGCGGTACAGACATGCTGTTTTTACTCGAGACGGTGATCAGCGGCCTGATGGCGGGGGTGATGTATGCACTTGTCGCGCTCGGCTTCGTGCTGATCTTCAAGGCGTCGGGCATTTTCAATTTTGCCCAGGGTGTGTTCGCACTGTTCGCCGGCCTGGCGCTGTACGACTTCATCGCCACCGACGGCTGGTTCTATGAACTGTTCGGTTTCGCGCTGCCGGTCTGGCTCGGCATCATCGCGACGATGGGCGTCATGATCATCGTCGCCTGGCTGGTCGAATTCCTGGTGTTGCGCCATCTGGTGAACCAGGAACCGATAATCCTGTTCATGTCGACCATCGGTCTGGCTTATTTCCTCGAAGGCCTCGGCGATATCCTGTTCGGCTCCGACGTCAAGCCGCTCGATATCGGTCTGCCGCAAGGCGCGTCGGATTACCTGCTCGATAACTTCAATCTGTATGTTGAAAAACTCGAGGTCGTCGCTGCCGTGGTCGCCGCGGTACTGGTCGTGGTGCTGGCGATCTTTTTCCAGAAGACACGTATCGGCCGCGCACTCCGCGCCGTTGCCGACGATCACCAGGCAGCGCTCAGTGTCGGCATCTCGCTCAGGACCATCTGGGTTATCGTCTGGTCGGTTTCGGGCTTCGTGGCGCTGGTCGCCGGTGTCATGTGGGGGTCGAAATCGGGGATTCAGTTCTCGCTGTCGCTGATTGCGCTGAAGGCGCTGCCGGTGCTGATCCTGGGCGGCTTCACATCCGTGCCGGGGGCGATCATCGGCGGACTGATCATCGGCGTCGGCGAGAAGGTTGCCGAAGTCTTTGCCGGACCGTACGTCGGCGGGGCTATCGAGAACTGGTTTGCCTACGTGCTGGCCCTCGGGTTCCTGCTGATCCGTCCGCAGGGCCTGTTCGGCGAAAAAATCATCGAAAGGGTGTAACCGGCAATGTTTTATCGTGAAGCAGGCCAATTCAAGACCAGCTACAAGGCCGACCAGGCGATCTTTACGATCACCCAGGACAAGTTCTTCGTCGGCCTGGTGCTGATCGTCGCCTTCTGCGTGGTGCCGATTTTCATCAACGACTACTGGGCCAACGCGATCCTGATCCAGTTCCTGGTTTACGCGCTGGCCGCGCTCGGGCTGAACATCCTGACCGGATATTGCGGCCAGGTGTCGCTCGGGACCGGCGGATTCATGGCGGTCGGTGCCTATGCGTCCTACAAGCTGGTGACCTCGTTCCCGGAAATGAATTTCGTTCTGGCGATCCTGCTGTCGGGCGGCATCACCGCCGCTGTCGGTGTGGTGTTCGGTCTGCCTTCGCTCCGGATCAAGGGCTTCTATCTGGCAGTGGCGACGCTTGCGGCGCAGTTCTTCCTGGTGTGGCTTTTCAACAAGGTCGGTTGGTTCTTCAACTACAGCCCGACCGGCATGATCGTCTCGCCGCCGCGCGAAATGTTCGGCTTTCTGGTGACCGGTCCGGAAGCGCACCCGGGAGCCAGATATCTGTTCTGTCTGACATTCGTTGCGATCTTCGCGCTGGCCGCGAAGAACCTGGTGCGTGGCCGGGTCGGGCGGAGCTGGATGGCGATCCGCGACATGGACATCGCCGCCGAGCTGATCGGCATCCGCCCGCTGGAAGCAAAGCTGACTGCGTTTGCCGTCAGCTCGTTCTACATCGGTGTCGCCGGTGCGCTGTATTTCAACGTCTGGCTGGGGACGGCCGAGCCGACCGAGGCCTTCGATATCAACCAGTCGTTCTTTGTGCTGTTCATCGTCATCATCGGTGGCCTAGGCAGTATTCTGGGATCCTTCCTCGGTGCTGCCTTCATGGTTCTGATACCGATCCTGATGAAGAACATTATGGTCGACGGATTTGGCTTTGCCGTCGGCGCGGCCAAGCATGCCGAGGTGATGCTGCTCGGCACGCTGATCATTCTGTTCCTGATCGTCGAGCCGCACGGGTTGGCGCGGCTTTGGGAAATCCTCAAGGAGAAACTGCGAAAGTGGCCATTCCCGTATTGACGTGGCCCCTATCAAAACAGGTGAACAAGCGTTAACATATTTACATCCAAGGGCTTAACCGGCGGCAAAGCCGCCAAAACAACCTCAAAAGGGAGGCTACCATGAGATTTAAACTACTGACGAAAGCACTTGCTGTTGCCGCGGTCGCGATGCCGCTGACCGCAGCGGTCGCGGACGCCTATGAACTGGTGATCCCGGCAACGGTCTACCGGACCGGTCCGTATGCGCCGAACGGCATTCCGTTCGCCAACGGTTATGGTGATTACTACAAGATGCTCAACGAACGCGATGGCGGCATCGAAGGCGTCAAGATCAAGTACATCGAATGCGAAACCGCCTACAACACCAAGCAGGGCGTCGAGTGCTATGAAAACACCAAGGGCACGCCGCCTTCCGGCGCGCTGGCCTATCAGCCGCTGTCGACCGGTATCACCTACCAGTTGATCCCGAAAGCCACCGAAGACAAGATTCCGGTGTTCTCGATGGGCTACGGTCGCACCTCGGCCGCCAACGGTAAGGTGTTTCCGTACATCTTCAACTTCCCGGCCACGTATTGGGACCAGGCCTCCGTTTTCGTTAAATACATCGGCGAAAAAGAAGGCGGCATGGACAAGCTGAAGGGCAAGAAAATCGCCCTCGTGTACCACAACTCGGCATACGGCAAAGAGCCGATCCGGACCCTCGAAGAACTTTCCAAGAAGCACGGTTTTGAGCTTCAACTGCTGGCCGTCGACCATCCGGGCCAGGAACAGAAAGCCACCTGGCTCCAGGTTCGCCGCGAGCGTCCTGACTGGGTCATGATGTGGGGCTGGGGCGTGATGAACCAGGTTGCCATCAAGGAAGCTGCCTCGATCCGCTTCCCGATGGATCACTTCATCGGCGTCTGGTGGTCCGGTTCGGAAAACGACGTGCTGCCGGCCGGGGCTTCGGCCAACGGCTATCTGTCCGGCGCTTTCCATGCGGCTGGCGATCACTTCCGTGCGCACGACGACATCAAGAAGTTCGTCTATGACAAGGGTATGGGTGGCGGCGATCGCGACCGTATCGGCGAAGTGCTCTACAACCGTGGCGTGGTTGCCGCGATGTGGACCGCCGAAGCGATCCGCACCGCCATGCGCATCCACAAGACCAAGGAAGTCACCGGCGAAATGGTCCGTGACGGCTTCGAAAGCCTGAATGTCGACGCCAAGCGCCTCGCCGTTCTCGGCCTCGAAGGCTTCACTTATCCGGTTAAGATCACCTGCGAAAACCACCAGGGTCCGGGTAAGGTCGCGCTCCAGCAGTGGGATGCGAAAGCTAAGAAGTGGAGCTTCGTCTCTGACTTCTATGAAGCCGACCGCGCTGTGGTCGACGCGTTGATCGCCGAAGATTCCGCTAACTTCGCCAAGGAAAACAACATCACGCCCAGGACCTGCAACTAATATGAGCAGTTCCGCCCAAGTGGTGGTGGATACCGCCGGTGCCCCCGGGAGCAATCCCGAGGGTGCCGGCACTCTCCTCACCGTCAATAATATCGAGGTCATCTACAATCACGTGATCCTCGTCCTGAAAGGTGTTTCTCTCGAAGTGCCGACGGGACAGATCGTCGCGATCCTCGGCGCCAACGGCGCCGGCAAGACGACCACGCTGAAGGCGATTTCCAATCTCCTGCATGCCGAGCGTGGCGAAGTGACCAAGGGTTCCATCGTTTATGACGGCGAAAAGGTCGAGGCGTCCTCGCCCAACGATCTGGTGAAGCGCGGCGTCATTCAGGTGATGGAAGGCCGCCATTGTTTTGAGCATTTAACGATCGAGGAAAACCTGCTGACCGGCGCCTATACGCGCCCCGACGGCAATGCCGCGATCCAGCAGTCCCTTGAAAAGGTCTACACGTATTTCCCCAGACTCAAAGAGCGTCGCACCTCGCAGGCCGGCTATACCTCCGGCGGCGAACAGCAGATGTGCGCCATCGGCCGCGCGCTGATGTCGAATCCGAAGATGATCCTGCTCGACGAGCCGTCGATGGGTCTGGCTCCGCAGTTGGTCGAGGAAATCTTCGAGATCGTCAACGAACTGAACAAGAAGGAAGGTGTCAGCATCCTGCTCGCCGAGCAGAACACCAACATCGCCCTAAGATATGCCGATTACGGCTACATCCTCGAGAACGGCCGTGTCGTCATGGACGGACCGGCGTCGTCGCTCCGCGAAAACGAGGATGTGAAGGAGTTCTATCTGGGGATCTCCACCTCCGGGCGTAAAAGCTTCCGCGACGTCAAACATTACCGCCGCCGCAAACGTTGGCTCGGCTGACAATGAGCGACGGCCCGTTTTACGACGATCTCGAGGTCCGCGATCCTGCCCAGCGTGAAGCAGCGCTGTTCGCCGCATTGCCGGCGCACATCAAGAACGCCCGCGACAACGCACCCTATTTCCGCAAGCTTCTGGCGGATGTCGATCCCGCCGAAATAACCGATCGCGCGGCACTTGCCCGCCTGCCGATTACGCGCAAGTCGGAACTGGTGAACATCCAGTCCGAGGGCGATCCGCTCGGCGGCATGACGACGCTGCCGGTCGGCCAGATGCTGCGTATCTTCCAGTCGCCGGGGCCGACCTATGATATCGAGGGGCACGGGTCAGACTGGTGGGGGACCGCCAGGGCGCTGTTCGCCAGCGGCTTTCGCAAGGGCGACATCGTCCACAACACCTTCGCCTATCATTTCACGCCGGCGGGCGCGATGCTTGAAGCGGGAGCGCACGCCATCGGCTGCGCCGTGTTTCCGGCCGGTGTCGGCAACACCGAACTGCAGGTACAGGCGATTCACGACATCAAGCCGGCGGGCTACACGGGAACGCCGAGCTTCCTCAAGATGATCCTGGAAAAGGGCGTCGAGCTCGGCCGCGATACCTCGAGCCTGAAAAAGGCGTGTGTCGCCGGTGAAGGTCTGCCGCCGTCGCTGCGCAAGGAAATCGAGGACTACGGGATTCACTGCGGCCAGGTCTATGCGACCGCCGATATCGGCAACATCGCCTATCAATCCGAGGCCCGCGAAGGTCTGATCGTCGACGAACGCCACATCGTCGAGATCGTGCGTCCGGGCACCGGTGATCCGGTCGCGGAAGGCGAGGTCGGGGAAATCGTCGTGACGGTGCTGCGGCCGGATATTCCGTTGATCCGCTTCGCCACCGGCGATCTGTCGAAACTGCTGTCGGGCACCAGCCCGTGCGGACGCACCAACATGCGGCTGGCAGGCTGGATGGGACGCGCCGATCAGACCACCAAGGTCAAGGGCATGTTCGTGCATCCGGCGCAGGTCGCGGAAATCGTGCGGCGTCATCCTGAAATCACACGCGCCCGCGTCGTCGTCACGCATGACGGCAAGACCGACGTAATGACCGTCAAATGCGAAACCGGTGACGACGATCCGATGCTTGTCGACGCCGTCAACGCGACGATCCAGAACGTCTGCAAGCTCAAGGGCGTCGCGGAATGTGTCGCCGAAGGCAGCCTGCCGAACGACGGCAAGGTCATCGAGGATGCCCGCCAGACCTGATTCCGGGTTGCCGATCAAGGACTTGGTTTCGGCTCCGGAAACCTAACGAATTTGTAATGTTTGGTGCCATATTCGCGCCACATTCAGCCCGTAAATTCATACTCATAGACCTCCTCGTCTATACACCAGAGACCCCCCTCTCTGGTCCCCTATCGGCGCACACCGCCGAAACTAACCGGCCGGGTCATACTTCCCCTAGGGAGAGGCCCGGCCGCTTTATTTTGCGGACATTGCAGGAAGACGCGGATGTGCTCCGGCTTTCCATACGCGGCCCTATCGGGTAGGTTTTCCCGGCATTTCCGGGGATGATGATGGCGGAATTCAGCGGCCAGGATATCGATTGCATACGGGGCGAGCGGCGCGTGCTGAGCGGCACCGGATTTTCGCTGCAGAGCGGCCATGCGCTGATTCTGCGGGGCGCCAACGGTGCCGGAAAATCGACCTTGCTTCGGCTGATGGCCGGTCTGATGCGCCCGCACGGGGGCCGGATTAGCTGGGACGGCACCGACATTGCCGACGATCCCGCCGAACACAACCGCCGCATCGTCTATGTCGGTCATGCCGACGCCGTCAAACCGGCGTTGAGCGTGATCGAGAACGCGTCGTTCTGGGCCGAGCTTGCGGCCGGTTCGGGCATGACGGCGTCCGAAGCGCTGGACGTGCTGGGGATTTCCCATCTCGCCGAGTTGCCGGCGCGTTATCTGTCGGCCGGTCAGCGCCGCCGCGTTTCGCTGTGCCGGGCGCTGACGTCCGGCGCGCAACTGTGGCTGCTGGACGAGCCGTCCACGGCACTGGACGCCGACACCACGGAAGCCCTGAGGAAAACGATCGAGGGTCATCTGGCATCCGGCGGCATGACCGCGATCTCGACACATGCCGACATGGGGCTTGCGGCGGCGGCGACGCTGACCCTGGGGCCGGCATCGGGGGTGGCGGCATGAGCGCCGTATCCGTCCTGTTCCGCCGCGAACTGCGCCTGGCGCTGCGCCAGAGCGCGGACAGCGTCATGGTCATCGCGTTTTTCGTCATCGCCGTGGTGCTGTTCCCGTTCGGCGTCGGGCCTGAACCGAACATGCTGGCCCGCATCGGCCCGGGCGTGATCTGGGTCTGTGCGCTGCTGGCGGCGATGCTGTCGATGGAGCGTATGTTCCTCGGCGATTACGAGGACGGTTCGCTGGAGCTTCTGGTGCTGTCGCCGGTGGCGCTGGAACTTGTCGTCTGCATCAAGGTTGCCGTGCACTGGCTGACCACCGGGGTGCCGCTGATCTGTGCCGCGCCTTTGCTGTTCGTGATGATGAACGTACCGGAAGAGATCTGGCCGGTGCTGCTTTGGTCGCTGCTGCTCGGTACCCCGGTGCTGAGCCTGATCGGCAGTGTCGGCGCGGCGCTGATCCTGGGCGCAAGACGCGGCGGTGTTTTGCTCTCACTGCTTGTCCTGCCGCTGGTCATTCCGGTGCTGATCTTCGCCGCCGGTGCCGGCGATGCGGTGCTGTTCGGCGACGGCGCCAAGGCCAACCTGATGCTGCTCGGCGGCATTCTGCTGGGTTCGCTCGCCTTGACGCCGTGGGCCACGGCACAGGCGATCCGTGAAGCCGTGGCATAGCGGGATCAAGGTGCTATATAACCAAGGAATGACCGTGGAAACCTGATGCTGCATTACTTCGCCAATCCGACCCGTTTCCAGCGCCTCAGCCGCCGCGTCGAGCCGTGGCTGCTGGCGGGGATGATCGTATGTTTCGCTGCGGGCCTGTATCTGGCGCTGTTTTCGTCGCCGGTCGATTACCAGCAGGGTCACACGGTACGAATCATGTATATCCATGTGCCGGCGGCGTGGATGGCGCTGTTCTGCTATACGGCGATGGCGGTCTCGGCGGCGGTGGCGCTGATCTGGAAACACGCGCTGGCCGATGTCGCAGCCAAGGCGACGGCGCCGATCGGTGCTGCCTTCACCTTTCTGGCGCTGGTCACCGGTTCGCTCTGGGGCAAGCCGATGTGGGGCACCTGGTGGGTCTGGGACGCGCGTCTGACGTCGGTGCTGGTGTTGTTCTTTTTATATCTGGGTTACATGGCGCTGCGCGATGCCTTCGACGAGCCGGGGCGCGGTGCCCGTGCTTCGGCGATCCTGGTGCTGGTCGGCTTCGTCAACGTGCCGATCATCAAGTTTTCGGTCGACTGGTGGAATACCCTGCACCAGCCGTCCAGCGTGCTGCGTATGCAGGGGCCGACGATCCACCCCGATATGCTGACGCCGCTGTTCCTGATGGCGGCGGCGTTTCAGCTTTATTATTTCTGGCTGCTTCTGGTGCGCATCCGCCGCGAGCTGATGGCCAACCGGGTGCGCGCGCTGCGTCATAGACAAGCCGCGGCGGAATAGATAGGACTTCTTAGTGAATAATACCGACAGCATCCTCAGCATGACCAAGCACGGCGCCTATGTGTGGCCGAGCTATATCATCGCAGCCGTGCTGCTGATCGGGCTTGTTGTGCTCAGCCTGCGGGCGTTGCGTAAAACCCGCGACGAACTGCACAACATCGAAGCCGCGATGCAGAAGGAATCCGATGAAACGTAAACACAAGCGCCTGACGTTCGTTCTCGTGGCGCTGCTGTTGCTGGGCGGCGCGGCGGCGCTGGTGCTCAGCGCGTTCGAGGAAAACATCGTCTTCTTCATGAGCCCGAGCGACGTTGCCGCCGGCAAGATATCCGGAGACCGGCGGTTCCGTCTGGGGGGCCTGGTCGAAGAGGGCAGCGTCGACAAATCCGCCGGCGAAACCGTGAGGTTCAAGATTACGGATATGTCGGAAACGGTCGGCGTCACCTATACCGGTATCCTGCCGGACCTGTTCCGCGAGGGCCAGGGCGTGGTTTGCGAGGGCAGGCTGGTGAATGGCGTGTTCGTTGCCGACGAGGTGCTGGCCAAGCACGATGAGAATTACATGCCGCCAGAAGTCGCCGATGCGCTGAAGAAATCCGGCCAATGGAAGGAAGGCGCCCAATGATCGCCGAGCTTGGGCATTTCGCGCTGATCCTGGCATTGATGGTGGCCTGTCTGCAGGGGGTCATACCGCTTGTCGGTGCCTACAAGGGGCATGCGCCGTGGATGGCCTTCGCCAACCAGTCGGCGCTGTTGCAGTTCGCCCTGGTCGCGGTCAGCTTCGGCTGCCTGACGCATGCCTACGTGACGTCGGATTTCTCGCTCGTCAACGTGGTGCAGAATTCCCATTCGACGAAACCGATGCTCTATAAAATCTCGGGCGTGTGGGGCAACCATGAAGGCTCCATGCTTTTGTGGGTGCTGATCCTGGCGGTGTTCGGCGCCGCCGTCGCCATGTTCGGCAAGTATCTGCCGCCGGCCCTGAAAGCCCGCGCCCTGGCCGTGCAGGCATTGATCGCGGTCGGTTTCTATCTGTTTATCCTGCTGACCTCGAATCCGTTCCAGCGCATGTTCCCCCCGGCCGCCAACGGCCAGGACCTGAACCCACTGTTGCAGGACCCAGGCCTCGCGTTTCATCCGCCGATGCTCTATCTCGGCTATGTCGGGTTTTCGATGGCGTTCTCGTTCGCCATAGCGGCGCTGATCGAAGGCCGTGTCGACGCCGCGTGGGCGCGCTGGGTGCGGCCATGGACCCTGGCGGCGTGGTGTTTTCTGACCGGCGGCATCGCGCTTGGGTCGTGGTGGGCGTATTACGAGCTCGGCTGGGGCGGTTTCTGGTTCTGGGACCCGGTCGAGAACGCATCGTTTATGCCGTGGCTGGTCGGTACCGCGCTGCTGCATTCGTGCGTCGTCGTCGAAAAGCGCGACACCATGAAGGCGTGGACCATCTTCCTTGCCATCCTTGCCTTTTCCTTCTCGCTGCTGGGCACGTTCCTGGTGCGCTCCGGCGTGCTGACGTCGGTGCATGCCTTCGCCACCGATCCGGAACGGGGGGTTTTCATCCTCGTGCTTTTGTTGATCGTCATCGGCGGCTCGCTGGCGCTTTATGCCTGGCGGGCACCGCAACTGAAAAGCACCGGTCTGTTCCAGCCGGTATCGCGCGAAGGCGCGTTGCTGTTGAACAATCTTTTGATGGGCACGGCGGCGGGCGTGGTGCTGCTGGGCACGCTGTACCCGCTGTTCATCGACGCCGTTTCCGACGGCCAGGACAAGATTTCCGTCGGCCCGCCGTTCTTCAATTCGGTGTTCATTCCGCTGATGACACCGATGGTCGCGGCCATGGCGGTAGGACCGCTGCTGGCCTGGAAACGCGGCGACCTTGTACGCGCGCTCAAGACGTTGTGGCTGGCCATGGCGCTTGCGCTGGTTCTCGCCGTCGTCACGTGGTCGTGGCAGAGCGGCCAGTCCCCCTGGGGCATCGTCGGCGTCGCCATCGCCGTGTGGCTGGCCACAGGCACGCTGATCGAAGTGGCCGAACGGGTCCGCCTGTTTCGCC
Source organism: Thalassospiraceae bacterium (assembly GCA_038100295.1). Classification (GTDB taxonomy): domain Bacteria; phylum Pseudomonadota; class Alphaproteobacteria; order Rhodospirillales; family Casp-alpha2; genus UBA4479. The sequence continues at coordinate 27,520 of JAYNVG010000020.1, read as the reverse complement.
TGCCGCTGGGCCAGTCGCTGCGCCGCGCGGCATCGCTGCCCCGCGCCAACTGGGGCATGACCCTGGCGCATTTCGGACTGGCACTGGCCGTGATCGGCGTGACGGGCGCCGGAGCGTGGAAGGTGGAACGCGTGCAGAGCATGCGTCCGGGCGACAGCGTCAACGTCTCTGGTTACGATTTCCGCTTCGAGGGGGCCGAGGAAAAACAGGGGCCGAACTACCTGATTACCGAAGGCCGCTTTACGGTAACCCGCGACGGAAAACCGATAACCGTGCTGGCGCCGGAAAAGCGCATCTACACGGTGCGCCAGATGCCGACCACCGAAGCCGGGATTTACACCCTGCTGTCGGGCGATCTTTATGCGGTCATCGGCGATGCCAATGCCGACGGATCGTACGTGACGCGCATCTATTTCAATCCGCTCGTGGTGTGGATGTGGATCGGTGCCCTGACCATGGTCGTTGGCGGCGTGATGTCGCTGTCGGACCGCCGTTTCAGGATCGGTGCGCCCCGGCGTTCGGGCGTGCCGGCCGGTGCGCAGCCGGCGGAATGATGGGCACACGATGAAGCGTTTGTTCTACATTCTGCCGCTGGCCGGGTTTCTGCTGATTGGCGCCTATCTGGCGATCGGTCTCGGCCTCGATCCGCATAAACTGCCGAACATGCTGGAAGGTAAGCCGGTGCCGGCGTTCGACCTGCCGGGTCTGGAAGGACGCGATGGCAAGGGATTCGCGAACACCGATCTGATCGGAGAAGTGTCGCTGGTCAACGTCTTCGGTTCGTGGTGCGTGGCGTGCCGGGCCGAGCATCCGTTCCTGATGAAAATCAAACAGAACAACTGGGTGCCGATCCATGCGATCGACTGGCGCGAGCCGGACAGGAAAGCGGGGCCTGCGTGGCTCAAGCGGCACGGCGATCCGTATACCCTGGCCGGTGACGATCCGCGCTCCATCGCCGCCATCGCTTTCGGCGTGACCGGTGCACCGGAAACCTTCGTCGTCGATAAGCAGGGCATCGTCCGCTTCAAGCATGTCGGTCCGATCACGGAACAAGTCTGGGCCGACACCCTGCAGCCGCTGATCGAGCATCTCAGGGGGCAGGGCGGATGAGACGGCTTCTTTTGGTATTGCTGCTCTGTGTGCTGTCGGTGCCGGCATCGGCGGTGCAGCCGGACGAAATCCTCAAGGACCCGGCGCTGGAAGCACGGGCCCGCGAGGTCGGCAAGGACCTGCGTTGCCTGGTCTGTCAGAACCAGTCGATCGACGATTCCGATGCCGATCTGGCGCGCGATCTGCGCGTTCTGGTGCGCGAGCGCATCGTCGCCGGCGACAGCAACCGCGAAGTGATCGATTACGTGGTTTCGCGCTACGGCGATTTCGTTCTGCTGAACCCGCCGTTCAAGCTCAAGACCTATGCGCTGTGGTTTGGGCCGGGGATCATTATCGCTTTCGGGTTGTTTGCTATTTTCGTCTTCTTCCGCCGTCGTGGCGATGACGCGGCCGGCGGTGCCCCGGATGCGCTGAGCGAGGCGGAGAAGGAAAAGCTTTCCAGGCTCATCGACGGTGAAGGCCGATGACGTTCTGGGTGCTTGCCGGTCTGCTGGTGGTGATCGTGATGGCGGCGCTGGTCGTGCCGCAGTTGCGTGCCCGTGGCCGGGCCGCGGGGCGGTCGGAATACGATATCAATGTTTACAAGGATCAGCTCAGCGAGCTGGAACGCGATCTAGCGGAAGGCCGCATCGCCGCCGCCGAGGCCGATGCCGCACGCCTTGAAATCCAGCGCCGGCTGCTGGCGGCCGCGGAGACGGCGGATACGGACAAGGCCCCTGACGTTTCGACCCGTACCGGCCTGCAGACGGTGATCGTCGCCGCCCTGCTGGTGCCGATTTGTGCGCTGGGCCTTTACCTCAAGACCGGGACGCCGGGAATGCCCGACTTTCCGATGGCCGAGCGTACCGATGTTCGCACGGCCCCCGCAGAGGCCAATGCCGAAGGGCAGGCCATACGCGATCTGGCGAAGCGGCTCGAAGAGCGCCTGCGCCAGAACCCCGATGACGCCCAGGGCTGGATTTTGCTGGCCCGCACTTATGGCACACTGGGCGAAAGCCGCCCGGCGGCGGCGGCCTATCTGCGCGCCGTCGAATTGTCCGGGCGCGACCCGGAACTGCTGGCTGATTGGGCCGAGGTGCGCCTGATGGCCCGCGACGGCAGCTTCACACCGGAGATTTTCGGTGATTTCCTTGAGGCGCGCGAAAAGAACCCGCTGCTGCCCAAGCCATGGTTCTACATCGGCCTCGACAAGGCGATGGGCGGTGATCTTAGAGGTGCAGCGCAGATATGGACCGATCTTCTGGCGATCCAGCCGAAGGACGCACCGTTCGTCGAAGCCATCCGCGGACAGATCGCCCGCGCCGCTGCCGACGGCGGTTTTGCCATAAGCGAGCTGCAGCCGAGCGAGATTGCCAAGGAACTGGCAGCAGGCGCGGCGGCAGACCTGCCGAAGGAAACACCGGCAACGCCGATGGAAACGGCCCGTCCCGTCGCACCGGGGCCGTCGAAGGAGGATGTCGAGGCGGCGCAGCAGATGACGGACAAAGAGCGCAATGCCTTCATCCGCTCAATGGTTGCCCGCCTGGCCGAGAAGCTGGAGGAAAATCCCAACGATCCGGCCGGCTGGGAACGCCTGATTCGCGCTTACGACGTGCTCGGCGAGACGGAAAAAGCCGCCGAGGCGCGCCAGCGCCTGAAGCAGATCCAGGCGAACTGAGCGCCGAAACACTGGAAATAAGCGCGCCTGCCATTTATAAACCCGGCGTGATTTGTCCACCCGAGGGGAAGGTCCCATGAGCATCACGGTCATTTTGGCGCTGGCATTTGCCAGCCTGGTGTGGATGGCCGCGCCCGGTCCGGGAGTGATCGCCATTGTGGCGCGCAGTATCGCTTTCGGCTTCCGCTCCACGTTGCCGTACATTGCCGGGATCGTCGCCGGCGATCTGGTCTATGTCCTGTTCGCGATTTTCGGTCTGTCGATGATCGCGGAAATAATGGGTGAACTGTTCATCGTCGTCCGCTGGGCCGGGGCCGCTTATCTGATCTATCTCGGCGTCAAGGCATGGCGCCAGCCGGTGGTGCTGCCGACCGATGCCGCGCCTGAAACAGAACGCAACCGGGCCAGCCATGCACGCGGCTTCGCCGGCGGCCTGTTTCTGACCCTCGGCAATCCGAAGGTGATCATTTTCTATCTGAGCTTTCTGCCGACCTTCACCGATCTGACGGTCCTGACCCTGGGTGACGGCATCGTCATCGTTTCGGTCGTCCTCGGTGTGTTGAGCGGGGTGCTCGTGACCTATGCGCTGGCGGCGGGTCAGATGCGCCGCCTGTTCCGCACCGAGCGCGCGGTCAGGTTCATGAACCGCAGTGCGGGTTCGCTGATGATCGCCGCCGGATGCGCCGTCGCCGCGAAGAACTGATTTCAACTTTTTACCGAGCAGGAACCCATGGCCGAATTGAAAACCCTTGATGCCCTCGATGTTGCCGGAAAGCGGGTACTGGTCCGCGTCGATTTCAACGTCCCCATGCGCGACGGAAAGATCACCGATACCACACGCATCGACCGCGCGCTGGAAACCCTGAACGAACTGGCGGGCAAGGGCGCCAAGGTCGTCATCCTGTCGCACTTCGGCCGGCCCAAGGGGGCAGTGCACGCCGACATGAGCCTGCGCCCGGTGGCGGATGCGCTCGCGGAGATCGCCGGCAAGCCGGTCGCCTTCGCCGATGACTGCATAGGTTCTTCGGCACGCGATGCTATTGATGCCGCTCCGGACGGCGGATTCGTGATGCTCGAAAACCTGCGCTTTCACGCCGCGGAGGAAAAGAACGATCCGGATTTTGCCAGGGCACTGGCCGAAAATGGCGACATCTTCGTCTCGGACGCGTTTTCCGTCGCACACCGCGCGCATGCCTCGACGGAAGGGATCACGCATTTCCTGCCGTCCGTGGCGGGACGTCTGATGCAGGCGGAGATCGAGGCGCTGACGAAGGCGCTGGAAACCCCCGCGCACCCGGTTATCGCGGTCGTCGGCGGCGCCAAGGTGTCGACCAAGATGGCGGTTCTCGGCCACCTTTGCGAAAAAGCCGACCAGATCGTTATCGGTGGTGGCATGGCCAATACGTTTCTGTACGCCAACGGTGTCGGTATCGGCAAATCACTGTGTGAAAAGGACATGGCCGATCAGGCTCGGGCCATCGTCGACGTGGCGCGTAACGCCGGGTGCGAGATCGTCCTGCCGCTCGACGCCGTCGTTGCCGATACCTTCGCAGAAGGGGCGGCGTCGAAGACCGTGGCCCTCAGCGATGTGCCCGACGAGATGATGATCCTCGACATCGGCCCGAAAAGCATCGCCGATCTGCAGGGCAGGCTGAAGGCCGCGAAAACGGTTCTGTGGAACGGTCCCCTTGGTGCGTTCGAGGTCACGCCCTTCAATGCCGGCACCAACGCGGTTGCGCGGACGGTCGCCGAACTGACCGAAGCGGGCAAGCTGCTGTCCGTTGCCGGTGGCGGCGATACGGTGGCGGCGCTGGCCGGAGCCGGAGCGGAGCAGGGATTTTCCTACGTCTCCGCCGCCGGCGGGGCATTCCTGGAATGGATCGAAGGCAAGTCGCTGCCCGGCGTTGCCGTCCTGATGAACGCTTGAGCGAACGGGTCGTCGTTCGACTGTTTACGCGAACGGGTCGTCGTTCGACCGCTTCGGTGCGCGTTGTTCGGAAAGCGCGCCCGGCTTTGCCGGATGTACCCGGCTCAGGATATCGTCGAGCATGTTCTGCAGGTATTCCGACTGGCTCAACAGCCGGTGCGTCGCATCGAGTGCCTGATGTGACGCCGTCTCGGCGATTTCGCGGGCGATCTCGCTGACTTCGGCGAGGGTGTTCTTGATCCGGTGCGCCGTACGCTCCGTCTGATCCGTGGCCTCGCGCAGATGATCGAAGCGCTGCGTATAGACGCGCTCGGCTTCGGAGGTGCGCTTGTCCGCCGAGAACGCCAGCAGATTGTCGTCACCGTCGCGACCGGCATCGCGGACGGCTTCCTTGCCGGGTGAACGGAACGCCAGCAGGTTGCTCTGATCGCGGATCGTCATCACCAGTTCGCCGATGTCGTCGACCAGCACGGTCATCTGATCGATGCCCTTGATCAGGGCTTCGGTGCGTTCGACGTCGTTGGCGGCGGCGGTCACGTACTGGGTGAAGTTCTGCAGTTGCTGGCTGACCGAGGATATGGCGCCGCCGCGAACCTCGTCGCCGATGTCGAGAGCCGGGATCGGACGGCCGCGTGGCCTGTAGGGCTGCGGCTGCTCGCGGACTTCCGGCTCGGGTTCCGGTTCTGGGGCAAGCGGCGGTGTTTCCAGCACCGGTTCCGGCGCCGGCAGGGCTTTCATCGGTTCGGCGTCACGTTCGCGCTCTGCCCGTTCTGCCCGCTGCTCGGCGCTATAGGCACGTTCCGCCGCTTCGTCGGCATCGGCCACCGCCTGGCTCAGTCGGTCGCGGGTCCGCTCCAGGTCGCTGCGCAACTGGTCGACCTCGATGATGGTATCGGCCCAGCCGTCGAGCATCCGCGCGATGCGCCCGAAATCGTCCTTGTTGCCCTGGGCCGGGACCGTGATGTGGCTGGCACCGCGTGCGATCCGCTCGGTGGCGTCGGCGATGCGCCGGGCCGGGCCGCTCAGGCTCTTGATCAGCAGCAGGCCAAAGAAGAACAGCCACAGAATGATCGCCATCGACCCGCCGAGTATGGTGTAGCGGGCGAACAGCTGCATGTTGCGAACGTCGGCGGCGGCCTGAATCCGTAGCCGTTCCGAGAAGCCGGCAAGGCCGGTCAGGCTGGGAACGAAGTACTCGAACAATTCCTCGAAACGGCGGGTCTGATCGGCCAGCGCGAAGCGTGCATTGATGATCGACAGCATCTGCGTTTCGTGCAGTTTGAGCAACTGGTCGATGCGCGTTTTCTGCCGGGTGTCCAGGTTCGCGGCGGCGACGAATTCGGTCAGCGCACCGTAGCGCTTGCGGATTTCCTCGACCCCCTTCATGGAACCGGACAGGATCGTTTCCTCGCCCTGCTGATCGATGCGTTCGACCTGGTTGATCAGATTGGCATTGCCGCTTTCACGAAAGGCCGAGCGCAGGTCCGCCGAGGTGCGCCGCAGTTGGGCACTGAGACCGTTTTCCGAGTTGCCGCCGATTTCACGCTCGGCATTGAGGAATGTCTGGAACTGCTGATCGTACTGCACCAGCCCGTCGCGGATGGTGGTCACGTGCTGTGCCAGCGGCTGCGCTTCGGGAAAGCTGAAAAGCTCGTCCAGCGCCGCCGACACATCGGCAAGATCGGCGGAAAATCCGTCGGCGATTTCGGTATCGCGGGTCAGCAGAAATTTCCGCTGGCGTGCCTGCAGGCTGTAGGTGCCGCGCTCGACCTGGTTGGAAAGCTCGTCGATCCTGGACGCGCGCTGCAGGTTATGAAGCGCCTGATCCAGGCGCTGATCGACATGATAAAACAGCGCACCGAATGCAAAGGTGGCAATCAGGCAGGCCAGAAAGAACAGCCATGAGCGTGCGCCGAGGCTGAGCCCGCCCAGAAACGTACGGTCGCCAAGACCGCTGGCGGCGGTATCGAATTCTGCGTCGTCATCGCGTGCTGCGTGGATCGCCATCGGATTTCCTCGCTCCCGGTGAATGTTTATACCACCCGGAATGCAATTCCGCAGCCGCATTTGCAGCTAATTATTATTCCTGACAATATGCCTGAAAGTATGCTTGGCGATTTAATCCGGATCGAATAAGGGATTCGTCCAGGATGCGGTATTCATAAAGATATGAGCGATACAGACAACACCAGCAGTGATGCTGCCATTCAGGCCCAGGGTGCAGCCCAGGGACCGGTGGTCCGCAAGGTTCCCGAAGGCGACGACCGTGAGCGCATGGTCTGCGTCGATTGCGGCTTCATCCATTACGACAATCCGAGAATCGTCGCAGGCGCCGTCTGTACATGGCAGGACAAGATTTTGCTGTGCCGCCGCGCCATCGCACCCCGGATCGGGTACTGGACGATCCCGGCAGGCTATCTGGAGTTGAACGAGACCACGGACGAAGGCGCCAGACGCGAGGTCGTCGAGGAATCCGGCGCCATCGTCGATATCGGACCTTTCCTCGGCATGTTCGAAATTCCCCGCATCTCGCAGATTTACATGATCTATCAGGCGGCGATGACCGGTCCGGAACTGGACCCCGGCCCTGAAAGCACCGAAGCGGCGCTGTTCGACTGGGAGGACATCCCCTGGGATGAACTTGCCTTTCCGAGCGTCACCTGGGCGCTGAACGTCTATCGCGCCGGCAACGGCCCGCAGTTCGAAGTGATCCGCCACCCCTGAGGGATTGCGTGACGGGCCGTTTATCCACAGGTTCTGACGGTTTCCGTTTCGAGGTTTACCGCTCGTTAACCCTTTCTCCGCTAGCGTCCAAGGCATGACGAACGGGGTCAATCTCAACAGTGGCGGTTTGGGGGCAGCGAAGCCCACACGCACGCACTATCAATCCGAGGAAGTTCGGGAAGTGCAGTCGCGCGCCCGTTTTCTCGAGCATGAACAGACGCCGCAGGAGCAGGCCGGGCTTAAACGGCTCCGGGGATTGCTCAATCAAGGGCTGCCGCTAGACCAGTCGGCGCCGCGCGGCTATTACCTGAACATTCGCGTCTGAGTGCCGCCGTCATGTGGCGGCACGGCGTTTTCATCTGCTTTCTGACACTTCTATTGCCGGCCATGGCTTTGGCCGCGACGCTGGAGGTGGCCATTACCGGCCTCGCCAGCGACAACGGCGACGTGCATGTCGCGCTGTACGACAGGCCGGAAGCATTTCCCAAATCCGACGGCATGCGTGTCGAGACCCAGGTCGCGATCAGGGACCGGCGCGCAACGGTGACGTTTGCCGATCTGCAACCCGGATCCTATGCCATCGCCGTGTATCACGATGCCAACGGCAACCACGATTTCGATCAGGGGTTTCTGGGGATTCCGCTCGAAGACTACGGGTTCTCCGCCGGGGCCAGGGCGTTTTTCGGCCCGCCGTCATTCACGGAAGCGGCGTTCCAGGTATCGGCACCGCTGACCCGGATAACGATCGATCTCGGCAACTAGTCTGCAAGGCTCAGCAAAGCGTGCAGAAACGCCCGTCGAAACTTCGGTAATGACGTGAGAACAGCAGGGGAAATTCCGGGAGACCGGCAATGCCGCCGCCACCGCCGTCCTGTGCCAGCACCAGATTGAGGTTTTGCGCGTCTTTCGGCGGTGCCGGCACTTCCTTGTTCAGGCTGTACGCGGATTCGACGCGTAACGGCACGGAAATCCCCCGGATCTGGATGGCTTTGATAAGCGCCGTCGCGGCGGCGGCATCGAAGGCGGTGCCTTTCGGCGCGCAGTGATATCCGAACATGATCTTGCTGGGCCGGCTTTCTGGGTCGTCGGCTCGGATATCCCAGCGGCTGGAAAAACCGGCACAGTCCCGGCCGGCTTCTACCTGACGGTAGGGTTGTACCCAGAACGACGTGAATTCGTTCTCGACAGGGAAGCTTTCGCTGTAGCGGATGGTCTGGCCCTGATTGAACCGCCACATGGGTACGGACGCCGAGATCAGCTTATCGAACTCGATGACCGCTTTTCGCCTGTAGCGCGGCAGGATTTCCGAAAACAGAACCTCCGCCTGCCCCATCTGGGACCGGTAGAGGACATATTCTTCCAGGATCGTGGGATCGGTATAGGTCACACGGGTCGGCGTGACACCTTGAAATGCGGCTGTTTCCACGAGTACCCGACCGTCCTGTTCGGCGGGGCGGGTGAAGGTTCCCGTATCCAGCTTGGTGTAGCTGCAGGCGTTCAGTGCGACGATCACGGCCAGTACGCCGACCGCTCTGAGTATGCGAAGTGATGGCATGTATTGGACTTTCAATTTCAGAAGCCCGCCCCCGGCTGGTTCAGGTATTGCTCCTCCTCGGGGGTCGACACGCGGCCAAGGGCTTTGTTCCGGTGCGGAAACCGCCCGTAAGCCGCGATCACGTCGCGGTGCGCGTACGCATAGGTCGTCAGGCCGTCGAACCCCATTTTTTCGAACAGCCGGACCGATTCGTTCTGCCCGCCCATGTCTTCCGTATGTTCGAACGGCAGATAGATGAACATGCGACGGTTGGGGGCCGGTAGCATTTGATCGATACCGTCTGCAACCGCCTGCGTGGCCCATTTTCGGGCCAACGGGTCGGTGGCGAAAGCCTCGGCCTTGCCCCTGAACATATTGCGCGGAAACTGGTCGAGCACGATGATCGTGGCCAGGTAATCGTCCGCGCTTTCGACGTCGCCGTCCAGCCGGCCGCTTTTGACGACGTTGTAAATCTCCAGAAACCGCGCGCGGATATCCGCGTCCAGTTCCGGCGTCGATTTGAACCAGAACGGCTGCATGGATTCCGTATCGGAAGCGTCGAGACCGCTGTACCAGAACGACAGAACCGCATCGCGCACGCCGGGCATGGTGATAATTTCACTCATGGATATAAATATGGCACGTATTTCCGATTCTGAAAGGCCCGTACGCTTGACCGTCCGCCACGTTACACCGAGCATGCGCCTATGCCTGATCCACGTATCCATCGAATGACAGGGTGGTTCCGGTTGCTGCGTCCATTTTCCATGCGCGTGAGCAAATGAACCGATCCGTCCTGATTGCGGTTTTTCTGGCGATCACCGTGGTGTTCACGGCGGCTGCCTACTTTGCCACGCCGTGGCTGGCCGGCTGGGCGGTGCACCGTTACCTGGCTGAAAAAGGCTTTCCGGACGCGCAATTCAGTATCGAATCGATCGGACTGACGGAAACCGTCGTCACAGGATTCGATCTCGGCGGCGGAAGCAATGTGCGGGCACGGGGAATCGCGTTGCTGTATTCCCCGGGCCGGCTGGCCGGCGGCATCATCGACGGGGTAAGAATCGATCAACCGGAAGTGCCGTTCGCGATCGGCGCCACGGGTGTGGTTGCCGGTGTGCTGGAACGCTTCATGGAAACGGATGATGCTAAACCCGCCGCACCGGGTGTGCGTTTGCTCGGCCCGCTGACGGTGACGGCCGGGCTGTTGAAGATAGCGACGCCGCTCGGCGAGGTGGATGCCGCCGTCGAGGGTGTGGTGCTGATGACCGACGGTATCGGCAGCGACGCCAATATCCAGTTCGCCCTGCAACATCCTAAGGCCAGCATCAGCGGCCGCCTGCGCGGTATTCTCGATGCCGCTGACCAGCTCCAACTGACCCTGGATATTCAGAACGCCAGCAGCGGCGCGATGATTTCATTCGACGAAATGACAGGCGCGGTCAATATCCGGGGGTCGCTCTCCGGTGCGCTCGATGGCGGCGGGTCGTTGTCCCTGCAGAACGTGCGGGTCGACGGTGTCGCCCTCGGCAATATCGACCTGGTGGCGCAGGTCGACGGCAAGGCGGCAACGGCGGAATTCCTGCTCGGCGGCAGCGGCACCGGCATATCCATGCAGGTCCGCGCGGAAACCGCGGACATTTTCGATCCGGCGGCGAAACTGCATTTGCATGGAGAAGCGGCGACGGACGGACTCAAGGGGCCGTTGAAATTGCCGCTGGCGATCGACGTCGTCGGCGCGATGGACTTCGACGTCAGCGGTTCGCGGCGCGATCTCCAGGCGCTGCCCGCACAGATATCCACCGGGGCGGTTCGCGCCGTGGACGGCATCTCGGGTGAAGTCGATCTGACGCACCTCGGTCTGGCGGCGCCCAACGGCGTCAACGCAACGCTCGACGGCAAGCTCGAACTTGCGGTCGATACGGGGGGCTGGCGGCTCAAACCCGTCGCGGGGGTGCATTTCGATCTCGGGCTGCCGGAGGGGGCAGCCGAGCGACGGTTCGACCTTTCGCTCGGCAATATTGCCGGTGTGCCGTTTCTGGCCGGCGGGCCGAGTGCCGCCGACCCGCTGCGCCTCGGGGCTGTGTTCGACGGGATGTACAACGGCTGGTTCGCGTTTTCCGGCGATGCCGGCGGTACCGTCTGGCCGGCGACCACGGACGGCGTCGTATTGGAAGACGTGGCCATCCGCTTCGATCCGTGGCAGACGCGGATCGGCGGACTGGCGGTTGTCGCCGAGCAGATCGGTGTGCATCTGTCCGGACCATTCCGACAGCTTGACCTGGAAGCAGCTATTGAAGCCCGGTTCGACGGCAAGCTCGGGAACGGCATGGACATCGGTGGCGGGCAGGTTTCGTTGACCGGCAACGTCGGATATGCCGCCGACGGTATCCGTGTCTATCCCAATGCCTGCCTGGAACTGCGAGCATCACAGATCAGCCTTGATGGTGCGGTGCTCAGACCGGGACCGGTCGCGGTCTGCCCGCGCGGCGACGGGGCGCCTGTCTTGCATGCGGTGATGGACGATGCCGGGCTGAAACGGGTCGATCTTGCAGCAGTCCTGAAAAGCACCGAGATCGCCCTCGACGGTGCCGGACCGTATGTGCTGAGCGGGACCCTGCCGCGTCTGGAAGGCTCGGCAAGCTTCGATGCCGCGCGTGGGACGTGGTGGGCGAAGATGGCTTCCAAGGGCGGCGCTCTGCGGGTCGAAGGGCCGGATGTCGCACTTGCCGATGTTGATGCGACGTTCAGCCTTGAAGGCCGCGACCACGTGTTGGGCGCGCGCCTGGAGATCGGCTCGGCATTGATCGCCGATCAGCACAGACCGTTGCGTTTCGTGCCGGCCACGCTCAAGGGCAAGGGACAGTATCAGCCTTCCTCTGTGTCGTTCGCCGGTGACGTTTCCCTTCCGAAGGGGCCGAATGCCGTTATCGATGCCCGATATCGCACGCCGGACAAGCGCGGTTCTGTGCAAATACAGCTTCCCACCTGGGAAATCGTGCCGGGCAGTCCGCAACCCCAGGCTCTGTTGCCGGTGCTGAAGGGTGTGATCGCCGAAGTCTCTGGCGCTATCTCCGGCGAGGCCCGGATCGGCTGGTCGGCGGAGCGGGTAACCTCGACAGCGAAAGCCTCGTTGCAGAATCTCGCCTTCGGCACCAAACCAGTGGAGGTTGCCGGCCTCAATGGCGAGATCGTGCTGGCCGATCTGATCGGCTTGAAAAGCGATGGTTCGCAGTCGCTTACTCTGGCGTTGCTCGATGCCGGTCTGCCGCTCAGGGACGGCACCATCAAATTCGATCTGCCGGGGGATGCACGCCTGCATATCGAACGCGCCAGTTGGCCGGTGGCCGGCGGTACGCTGGAGATCAGCGATCTGAATGTGCCGTTCGACAGCGCGCCACAGTTCGTGATTGCCAATCTCAAGGGTCTTGATGCCGGCATGCTGGCCCGCAACATCGATGTCGATGGCCTGGAAGCCGACGGCATGCTGGCCGGCAGCATTCCGGTCCGCATCACCGGAGACGGGCCGGTGATCGATGATGCGCGTATCTCGTCGGTCAAGAACGGCACACTCAGATTCCGCTCTTCCGCCGCGCTCCAGAGCCTGAAGCAGAGCGGCGAGATGGCCGATCTGCTGGCCCGTGCGCTGGCTGATTTCCGCTACAATGATCTGCAGGTGTCGCTGGATGGTCCGCTGTCCGGCGATATCACGGCCAAGGCGAAAATCAACGGCGCCAATCCCGCGCTTTACGACGGCAAGCGCATCGAGTTGAACGTCACCCTGCAAGGAGCCTTGCGGGATTTGCTGCAAAGCGCTAGCGTTATTCAAGACCTTCCGGAAAAGATCCGGGACCGTGTGCAGGGTCCTTCCGGAAATCCGTAGGAGGAGCAAACTGACGGAGAACGACCGATGTCGTACCGTAATCCTTATGCTTTACTCACTGCGGTGCTTGTCTCATTTCCGATTGTCGCCTGCGAGCCCCGGGTCAAGGTCGAAGCCCCGGACAAGCCCATCGTCATCAACCTCAACGTGAAGATCGAACACGAGGTCCGAGTCCGGGTCGAAAAAGACCTGGATCAGGCGCTGTCGAGCAATCCGGGTCTGTTCTAGGATGATAACGACATGACCAGATATTTCCGTTTTCTTGCCGTCCTTGTCCTGATCACCGGGCTGTTCGCGGCCACGCCGCTGTCCGCGCAAACGCTTTCGCTGCAGGAAGCGCAAAGCCGCGGTTTTGTCGGCGAAAAGCTCGACGGCTATGTCGGTATCGTCCAGAACGCGCCCGGCGTTGCGCAACTGGTCAATGACGTCAACCTGCAGCGCCGCCAGCTTTACCGCGACATCGCGCGTAAGAACAACATTCCGCTGAACACCGTCGAGCGGCTCGCCGCCGACAAGGCAATCAACCGTGCACCGTCGGGCGAGTACGTGCAGGACGCATCGGGCAACTGGGTCAAAAAACCATGAACAGCGACGACGCCTTCCGTTACTGGATGAAGAATGTGCAGGCGGTCGATCTCGGCGAGCGCGAGATCATGGACCCTACACGTTCCGGCAACCCGATCGGTGAGACGCTGAGGAAGGCCGGGGCGGGCCAGGAATTCGACACCGAACCGGCGCGCTACTACAAGCTTCTCAAAGAACTGTCCCCGATCAAATCCGGAACCTGAACCTTGAGTGACTTCCCGTCCAATCCCTGCGATGCGACCCTGAGCGATATCGCCGCTGCCCTGAAGTCAGGCAAGATCTCCTCGCTTGAGGTCACGCAGGCCAGCATTGATCGGTTGAAATCGCGTGGCGAGGTCCTGAATCTGGTTGCCGGCATGGATGAGGGTGCGGCGCTCCGCCAAGCCGCCGAAGCCGACGCCAACCCGTCGTCCGCCCCGCTCTGGGGTGTGCCGCTTGCACACAAGGATATGTTCTATCGGCCGGGACGCCTCAGCGAATGCGGGTCGGCCATTCGCAAGGGTTTCATGCCGGATGTGCTGTCGGGCGCGCTGAAGAAACTGGACCAGGCCGGCGCCCTCGATATCGCAAGGCTCAACATGGTCGAGTTCGCGCTCGGCGTTACCGGCCACAATGAAATTACCGGGAATGTCCGAAACCCGTGGAATCCGGCTCATGTCACGGGCGGCTCGTCCAGCGGGTCCGGCGCGTCCGTTGCCGCGCGCGCGGCGTTCGCGGCACTGGGTTCGGATACCGGCGGTTCCGTGCGGTTGCCGGCGGCATGCTGCGGCGTCGTCGGCATGAAAGTGACCATGGGCCGTGTCAGCCGCTTCGGCGCGATGCCGCTGTCGCACACGCTCGATACCATCGGACCGCTGACGCGGACCGTTGTCGACAATGCGCTGATGCTCTCGGTGATCGCCGGATACGATCCCGATGACGCATCGTCCGCCGACGTGCCGGTGCCGGATTATCTTGCCGGTATCGAGGCAGGTGTTGCCGGTTTGAAGATCGGCTTGCCAAACAGCCACTTCATGGACGGCATGAGCGAGGAACTGACGGCGCGGTTCACCGATGCGGTCGACGTCCTCAAGAGTGCGGGAGCCGAGATCGTCGGTATAGATCTGCCGGAAGCCATTCAATATGCCAATGCCCTGACCAGCCTTATTACCGCGACCGAGGGTGCGGCCTTGCACCAGCAATGGATGGAAACACGCGGCGATGAGTACGGGAAGCAGACGTTCGCACGTTTCGCCGGCGGTTTCGCGACGCCGGGGACCCGCTATGTTCAGGCTCTGAACCTGCGCAGCAAGATGCTCGCCGATTTCAATGATGCGGTATTCAGGAAAGTCGACGTCCTGATGACGCCGATGATGGTCATGGATGTGCCGACCATCGAGGAAACGGACATGAAGGACGGGCCGAATGCCGCCGCCATGCTACAGCGGGTCGGCCAATGCTCCAGGCCTGTGAATTACCTTGGCCTGCCGGGCCTCAGCCTGCCGAGCGGCTTCACCAAGGCCGGACTGCCGTCATCGATCCAGTTGGTCGGTCGCCCATTCGACGAAGCGACGTTGTACCGAGTCGGGCGGGCCTATGAACGCGAGACCGAATGGTTCAAAATCCAACCCGACTCGTCCGGCTGGGAAACGGTCGCATGAGCAAACCGTTTATCGACATTTCCGGCCTGACCAAAAGCTTCGGCGCCAAGCACGTGCTCAAGGGCGTGGACATGAGCGTTGCGGAAGGGGAATCCCTTGTGCTGATCGGCACGTCGGGGTCCGGCAAGACGCTGCTGTTGAAATGCATTCTCGGTCTCATTCCCGTTGATGCCGGCGCTGTCGTCGTCGACGGTGCGGATACGGCACGGCTGCGCGGTGCGGCGCGGGATGCCTTCATTGCCCGAACAGGCATGCTGTTCCAGCGTTCGGGCCTGTTCGACAGTCTCAGCACCTGGGAAAACATCGGCTTTCGAGCCCTGCAGGCCGGGGATGCCGACCGTGATCAGGTCAAGAGCGCGGCCATCGACAAACTTGTCATGGTCGGTCTGGACCCGCATGTCGCCGATCTGTCCCCGGCCGAGCTTTCCGGCGGCATGCAGAAACGCGTCGGCATCGCGCGTGCGATCTTCGGCGATCCCGAACTGCTTTTGCTCGACGAGCCGACGGCCGGTCTCGATCCGATCATGTCCAACGTCATCAACGATCTGATCCTCGATCTGGTGCGTCAGATCGGCTGCACGGCGATTTCCATCGACAGCGATATGGCCGGTGCAGAACGGCTCGGCGACAAGGTGGCGATGCTGCACGAAGGCCGGATAATCTGGCACGGCGATGCCGGCGAGATGATGGGCAGCGGCAACGAATACGTTGATCAGTTTGTGCACAGCCGCGCTGAAGGCCCCATCGACATGCCGGTCGCCGCACCCTGATGGCGGATATCTTCGCGCGATTTCCCCGCGTGTCGTTGGCCTTCGCGCCGACGCCGCTCGAACACCTGCCGAATCTCTCGAAGGTATTGGGCGGACCGGACATCTGGATCAAGCGAGACGACTGCACCGGCTTCGCGCTCGGCGGCAACAAGGTCCGCAAGCTGGAGTTCCTGATGGCGGAAGCCGAAAGTCGTGGCGCCACGGTCATCGTCACCGCCGGCGGCACGCAATCCAATCACGTGCGCCAGACCGCCGCCGCCGCGGCCCGGCTCGGTATGGGGTGTCACTGCGTGCTGGAACGGGTGCGCACCGACGATCTCTACGAAACCAACGGCAACGCGTTGCTGGATCATCTTTTCGGCGCCGTGCCCCGGTTCATCGACAAGGACGCGGACATGGACGCCGCCATCGCCGCACTCGCGGACGAGCTGACACAGGCCGGCGAAACCGTCTACGTGGTGCCGGTCGGCGGCTCGAATGCGCTGGGCGCGCTCGGCTATGTCGCCTGTGCGTTCGAACTGGCGGCGCAACTTCGAGAGCAGGGTGTGCATCCGGGCCTGATCGTCCAGGCCAGCGGCAGCGCCGGTACCCAGGCCGGGTTGCTGGTCGGACTTGCACTGGCGGGACTGGAAATTGCCGTCATCGGCATGTGCGTCAGCCGACCCGGACCGGCGCAACAGAAAAAGGTCGAAACACTTGTCGCCGACGTTTGCGCCCTGATTGGTCGTCCCGATCTGGCCGACGTGATCGAGGTGAATTGTGACGGTGCCTATGCCGGACCCGGTTACGGGGTGGCAACACCGGAAATGGCAGATGCGGTTCGACTGCTGGCACGGACGGAGGGGATTTTCCTCGACCCGGTCTATACCGGCAAGGCGATGGCCGGGCTGGTCGATTATGCCGCCACCGGCAAGCTCAGCGGCGCGGGTGCCGTGGTGTTTCTGCACACCGGCGGCACACCGGCACTGTTCGTCTACCCGGATATCGCTGAGGGTTGAACCTCACTTCACCGACGAGAACGCGGTCGGTTTCAGGATGTGGTTGGAAATCCCCTTGAGGATCGGGCCGTCCTTCTCGCTCGCCGCGCGCGCCGCGATCCATTCCGGATCGGCCTGAAAGGCGTTCCATTTCTGCTCGCGCTCGGCCAGCGATTCCCATTCGACCATGTAATACAGGTCGTGGTTGTTATCGCCGATTTCGACCGTCCAGAAGCCGGCCTGACGGATGTCATGCTGGTCCCATTTCTTCAGGGTGACTTCCTCGAAGCGTTTCAGAAGGGCGGGCATGCGGCCCGGCGCGCAGTGATAGATGCGAAGCTCGTATAACATGGTGGTTTCTCTCCCAAGGATATGGCGGACCGGTCGGGCCCTGCGGTTGGAAGCGACACCATAACACCTAATTTTTCGGTTACGACAGCCCCATTAACGCACGTGCAAAGGCACGGGCTTCGAACGGGCGCAGATCGTCGATGCCTTCGCCGACGCCGACAGCATGCACCGGCAAGGCGAATTTTTCAGCCAGCCCGATGACCACCCCGCCCCGCGCCGAGCCGTCGAGTTTGGTCATCACCAGCCCGGAGACGTCGACCATGTCCTTGAATGTTTCGACCTGGCTGTGCGCGTTCTGGCCGATGGTGCTGTCCATCACCAGCAACGTTGTGTGCGGCGCGCTCGCATCGACCTTCTTGATGACGCGGATGATCTTTTCCAGTTCCGCCATAAGGTCCTTGCGATTTTGCAGGCGACCGGCGGTGTCAATCATGATGACATCGAAGCCGCCGGCTTTCGCCTGCTCCAGCGCGCCATAGGCAAGGCCCGCGGCATCGGCGCCCTGATTGCCGGAAACCACCGGGCAACCCGAACGCTCGCCCCACACCTGCAACTGTTCGACGGCGGCGGCGCGGAAGGTGTCGCCGGCGACCAGCATCACCGATTTGCCTTCGGCCTTGAAGCGGTTGGCGAGCTTGCCGATGGTCGTGGTCTTGCCGGACCCGTTGACGCCGCAGACCAGAATGACGTGAGGTTTCCGCGCGGGATCGATCTCAAGCGGCTGCGCCACGGGTTCCAGCACGGCGGCCATTTCATCGGCGAGCGCCACGCGGACTTCCTCGTCCGTGACGTCCTTGTCGAATTTCGATTTGGCCAGCGCGTTGACCAGTTTGGCCGATGTGCCGACACCGATGTCGGCGGTGATCAGGGCTTCCTCTAGCTCGTCGAGCGCCGCCTGATCGAGCTTGCGGGCGCGGAAGATGGCGGTGATCGAGCCGGCAATCTTGTCCGATGACTTGCCGAGGCCCCGGCGCAGCCGCCCGAGCCAACCTGTCTTTTCCTCGCCGCTCATGACAGGCGCTGCACCTGCAGGGTGTTTTCCTGCACGCCGGTGACGCGGCCCGTGACGATCTCGCCCGCCGTTGCGCCGCCGGCGACCATCGCCGGAACGTAGTGCTGCGTCAGACCGCGGCCGTCCTTTTCGATCAACACCTGCGCCTCGCGGCCGGTCTGCGATTGCAGGAACGCGGAAAACCTCTCCTCGCCGGACCTGCGTAATTGTTCGGCACGGGCCTTGCGGATGTCTCCGGGTACGGACGGCATTTTTGCCGCCGGGGTGCCGTCGCGTTCCGAATAGGGGAATACGTGCAGGTGCGTCAGACCCATGTCCTCAACGGCGGCCAGCGTGTTTTCGAACATGGCATCTGTTTCCGTCGGGAAACCGGCGATCAGGTCGGCGCCCAGCACCACGTCACTACGCAGCCTGCGCGCGCGGTCGGCAACGCGCAGCGCGTCGTCACGCAGATGGCGGCGCTTCATGCGCTTAAGGACCATGTCGTCCATGGCCTGCAGGCTGAGGTGCAGATGCGGCATCAGGCGCGGCTCATGGGCCAGAACATCAAACAGGGCGTCGTCCATGGCGGCGGGGTCGAGCGAACTGAGGCGCAAACGTTCGAGTTCCGGCACCTGTGCCAGCAGTCGCTTGACGATTTCACCCAGGCGCGGCTTGCCCGGCAGGTCGGTGCCATACGAACAGATATCCACGCCGGTCAGGATGATTTCGCGGTAACCTTCGCCGACAAGTGTCCGGGTCTGTTCGACAATGGCACCCAGCGGGACCGAGCGATTGTTGCCGCGAGCAAACGGGATAATGCAGAACGTACAGCGGTGATCGCAGCCCTGCTGGATCTGCACGAAAGCGCGGGTCCGGCCGTCGAAACCCTTGACCAGATGCGATGCGGTTTCACGGACCGTCATGATATCGGCGACACGGACCTCGGCATGACCGTTCAGGCCGGCAAAGGTCTCGGCCTTCATCTTCTCCTCGTTGCCGATGACGTGATCGACCTCGGGCATGGCGGCGAAACCGGCGGGATCAAGCTGTGCGGCACAGCCGGTGACGATGATGCGCTTGCCGGGGTTCTTGCGGTGCGCGCGGCGGATGGTCTGGCGGGCCTGACGTTCGGCCTCGGCGGTGACGGCGCAGGTGTTGACGATGATCGTGTCGTCCAAGCGGGCGCGCCCGGCGTGATCGCGGATCACCTCGCTCTCGAAGGTGTTCAGGCGGCAGCCCATGGTAATGACTTCAGGCGCACTCATGACGGTGATCCCATGAGATCGGGCGTGATGACGCCTTCGAAGCTGGTGGCGAAGGGGCCGGTCTGGGTAACCCTGTTGTCGGCGGTATATTCGACGATCAGCGTGCCGCCGGTCAGCTCGACCGCGACCTTCGGACCGGTCAGGCCGCGCCGGTGCGCGTTGACGGCGGTGGCGCAGGCGCTGGAACCGCTGGCCAGGGTGATACCGGCGCCGCGTTCCCAGACACGGACGCGGATCTGGCTGTCCGAAAGAACCTGCACGACCTGCACGTTGGTGCGCTCGGGAAACAGCGGGTCGTTTTCGACCAGCGAGCCATACACAGCAAGATCGACGGCGTCCACATCATCGACGAAGAAGCTGGCATGCGGGTTGCCGACGTTGACGCAGGCCGGATCGCTGAGCGGCCCCTGCGTCAGATCGACGTGAAGGGTCTCCATCTCGCGGGCCAGCGGGATCGATCGCCAGTCGGTGCTGACAGGCCCCATGTCGACGCTGACGAGGCCGCCATCGGCGCGCCAGGTCCGCAGATTCCCGGCCAGGGTTTCGATCACGGCATTGTCGGTGCCCATTTCGTTCATCAATTGGTCGGCGATGCAACGCGTCGCGTTGCCGCAGGCGCCGACCTCGCCGCCGTCATTGTTGCGGATGCGCATGAAGACGTCGGCGCCATCGTTTTTCGGGGCTTCAAGGACGATGAACTGATCGCAGCCGACACCGGTATGACGGTCGGCAATACGCTTTGCCTGGGCATCGCTGAACGATACCGCACGGGTGCGCGCGTCGATCACGACAAAGTCGTTGCCGAGCCCGTGCATCTTCCTGAATGGCAATCCGTTGTTCATCGCTGTCCTCTCGGGGCCTTACATAGGTCCGACAGGCCCCTGAAGTCCATAGCGAAGGTGAATTCGCCTATCCGCCCTTCCGCCCGGCGTTGAGAAAATGGTGGCTGTGAAAGGCGGCCTGTGCGGGCGTGTAAACATAGTCCTGGCCGAGCGGGCAGGCCCGTCGCGCCAGACAGGCGTGCTCTAGACATGATTTGCCGGCCGGGTCGGCCATATGGCTGCGGCAGGCCGCAACATCGTAATGACCGGGCGTAAAGGCCGACACCGGGCAGGTGCTCAGGCACGGTTTGTCGAGGCAGCTGTCACAGGGCGCCGGGCTGCGTCGGATTTCCGGGATATCCAGCCTGTCCCTGAACAGGAAGGCCGCCCGATAAGCGTGCCACATGCCGTATTCCGGATGCACCAGCGGCCCGATCGGCGAGGGGGTTACATCGTCCCCCAGCATGGCCCAGCGCTGGAACGGATAATGCGGCGGACCCTCGAAGGGATAGACCGCCTGTGCCCCGGTTTCGGCGGCAACCGGTGCCAGCACCCGGCGCGTCCAGGTGTCCAGCGGATTACGGTCGTTGGGCATGTTTTCTGAAAAAATCCGCCACATAGCAGGACCTGTATTGCCGATCAGAATGACCGTCCCCACATCGGGGATGTAGGCGTCTGCATCGGGATGAAAAGCGCCGCGGGTCATGAGGCCGAGTTGGCCGAGTGCTTTGTCGAGTTGCTCGGTGATCATGCTGTAACCCTGCGACGGGGCGGAAGGTGGGTCAATAATTGTGAAAAAGGGTGATATCGCAGTTTGATCATGAGATTTTCCTAATATAATCTAATTGCGATTTATTCTTATTCCTATCGACTTTTCCGTGCAGCGTTGGAGTTTGGGGGGTCTCTTGCAGAATATCAGGTATAAATTACTCGATTTAAACGATCATTCATTCCCAAATTTACGCAAAACGTGTGAATACTGGTCCGCCAAGCGGGATGCTGCCGGCACCATTGCGCCGGCCTGGCCGGACATCAATTTGCTCGACCTGCCGACGGAACTGTTGCCGAAGATTTGCGTCGTAGATGTCCAGCAGGATCCGCTTGATTTCACCTATCGCTACTGGGGAACGGCGATCACCAGTCTGCACCACTACGATCTGTCCGGGAAATCCGTGCATAGCCTGACGCCGCCGGAATACGCCCAGTGTATCTGGGACCAGTACAGTGTCGTCTGTTCGACGATGCAGCCGCAGACCTTCATTATCGAAATCCCCCTGGATAGCGGCTATTTCACCTTTTATATCGCCCTGCGTCTGCCGTTGTCGTCGGACGGCAAGACCATCGACAAGATTCTTGCCGCCGAGGATTTTGGCAATGAGCGCGATCAACTGAGGAATTTGTTCGAACAGATATAGAAACACCGCTCGGGGCCATTCCCTGGCCCAGGCCCACTACCCCTCCGCCCGGAACGCTTGACTTCCATGGCGGCTGACCATATTTTGCCGCCGTTTTCAGGGTCATTCGAAACCCACGCCTCGAGGGGCGCCGCCAATCCGCGAGCTTCGCGCGTTGGCGCGAAACGCTTTGTGCGGTTTCGAATGGTTTTTGTTGAAGCCCGCAGATACGGGAATAGGCAATGTTTGACGGCCTGCAGAGCAAACTTGGCGATATCTTCGATGCCCTCAAAAAACGGGGCGCGTTGAAGGAAGCCGATGTCGATGCCGCACTGCGCGACATCCGCGTTGCGCTGCTCGAAGCCGATGTCGCGCTGAGCGTGGTCAAGACGTTCATCGAAGGCGTGCGCGGCAAGGCCGTCGGCCAGGAAGTCCTGCGTTCGGTGCAGCCGGGCCAGCAGGTCGTCAAGATCGTCTACGATCACATGGTCGAGATGCTGGGCGGCGCGGTTCCCGAAGCGCTCAGAACCGATGTCAGCCCGCCGGCCTGTATCCTCATGGTCGGTCTGCAGGGCTCCGGCAAGACCACCACGTCGGCGAAAATCGGTCTCAGGCTGAAAAGCCGGGACAAGAAGAAAGTCCTGATGGCGTCGCTCGATATCTACCGGCCCGCCGCGCAGCAGCAGTTGCAGCAGCTCGGTCAGCAGACGGACGTACAGGTGCTGGCGCCGATCTTCGGTGAGCAACCGGTGGCCATCGCCAAGCGGGCGATGCAGACCGGTCGCACCGAAGGCTATGACGCGGTGATTCTCGATACCGCGGGCCGCCTGCACATTGATCAGGCACTGATGGCCGAAGTACAGCAGGTCCGCGACGTCGCCAAGCCGGCGGAAACGCTGCTCGTGGTCGACGCCATGACCGGTCAGGATGCGGTCAACCTGGCCAAGGAATTCGACGAAAAGGTCGGCATCACCGGCATCGTGCTGACACGCGTCGACGGCGATGCTCGCGGCGGTGCGGCGCTGTCGATGCGCGCTGTCACCGGCAAGCCGATCAAGCTGCTCGGCACCGGCGAAAAAATGGATGCGCTGGACGCCTTCGATGCCAACCGTGTCGCCGGCTCGATCCTCGGCATGGGCGACGTCGTCGGCCTGGTCGAAAAGGCGCTGCAGGTCGTCGAGGAAGAAGAGGCCGAAAAACTCGCCAAGAAGATGATGAAGGGCGAGTTCACGCTGGAAGACATGGTCGATCAGTTCCGCAAGATCCGCCAGATGGGCAGTCTGGACGGTATTCTCGGCATGCTGCCGGGCGCACAGAAGGCAAAGCAGCAGATGGCGGCGGCGAATATCGACGACAAGCTGCTGTCGCATCAGGAAGCGATCATTCTGGCGATGACGCCGAAGGAACGCAGCAATCCGAAAATTCTCAACGGGTCGCGCCGGCGCCGCATCGCCGAGGGATCCGGCACCACGGTGCAGGAAGTGAACCGGGTGCTGAAGCAGCACAAGCAGATGTCACAGATGATGAAGAAGGTCGGCAAGATGGGGAAGGCGGGCATGATGCGCGGC
This sequence comes from Thalassospiraceae bacterium, assembly GCA_038100295.1. Lineage (GTDB taxonomy): Bacteria > Pseudomonadota > Alphaproteobacteria > Rhodospirillales > Casp-alpha2 > UBA4479. The sequence goes on along the minus strand of JAYNVG010000020.1, from coordinate 4,323 downwards.
TTGCCCGGTGGCGGCTTTCCTCCGATGGGGGGCGGCATGCCCCCCGGTATGAGATAACGCACGGCCCCGTTCGCCGTGTCGTTGAAACCACAACGACGATTTAACGACGATTACTGAGAAGGACAAAAAAGCACATGTCATTGAAAATTCGACTTTCCCGCGGCGGGGCAAAAAAGCGCCCTTACTACCGCATCGTTGTCGCCGACTCGCGCCGTTCGCGTGACGGCCGTTTCATCGAGCGTATCGGTTCCTACAACCCGATGGTTGCCAAGGATCACCCGGAACGCCTCAACATCGATACCGATCGTGTCAGCTACTGGCTCGGCGTCGGTGCCACGCCGTCCGACCGTGTCGCCCGTTTTCTGGCCGACATGGGCATGGGCGAGCGTCCGGTGATCCACGAGCAGACCAAGAAGCATCTGCCGAAAGCCAAGGCGCAGGAACGTCTGGCCGAAGCCGAAGCCAAGAAAGCCGCTGCCGCCGAAGCCGCCGCCGCCGCCGAAGCGCCGACGGAAGCCGAAGTTGCTGCCGAAGCCGCTGAAGAAGCCCCGGCCGAGGAAGCCGCCGCCGAAGCACCGGCCGAGGAAGCCGCCGCTGAAGCTCCTGCCGAGGAAGCTGCTGGCGAAGAAGAGAAGAAAGAGGAGGCCTGATCGCGGATCCGGTCCCAACGCCGCCCATGCGCCAGCGCCTGGAAAATCCCGTCCGCCTCGGCATCATTGTCGGGGTCAGGGGCATCAAAGGCGAAGTTCGTATCAAGAGCTTCACCGATGATCCGGTAGATATCGGCGCATACGGCCCGCTCTATGACAGGACGGGCGACAGGCGGTTCGATCTGAAGGTCACGGGCACGCAAAAGGGCGTGGTTCTGGCCAGGGTCGACGGGGTCAACGACCGCACGGCGGCGGAAGCGCTTAAGAAGACGGAACTCTTCATTGAACGCGATCAACTGCCGGCGCCCGAGGAGGACGAGTTTTACCACTCCGATCTCGAAGGGCTGGAAGCGGTGACCGTCTCGGGCGAGACGATCGGAAAAGTGGTCGGTGTCTTCGATTTCGGCGCCGGACCGGTGGTTGAGATTTCCGGCAACGTCATGGTCCCGTTTACTCGGGCGGCGGTGCCGGAAGTGGATATCGAAAGCGGCAGACTGGTGATCGATCCCCCGGACGGACTGTTCGAGCCGCCGGGAAAAGAAGAAGACGAGAGCAAAGAGGACGAAACGACGTGAACGACCAACAGGCAGACAAGATGTGGCGCGCCCGCGTGCTGACCATCTTCCCGGACATGTTTCCGGGGCCGCTCGGCGTGTCCCTGACGGGCAACGCGCTGGCGCGCGGTCTGTGGTCGCTTGATGCCGTCGACATCCGCAGCTTCGCCGAGGACAAGCACGCCAGTGTCGACGACGTGCCGTTCGGCGGCGGTCCGGGGATGGTGATGCGGGCCGATGTGCTGGGCCGCGCCATCGAGGCGGCTCGCGAAGGCGCCGAAGACCTGGCCCTCGTCTATCTGACGCCGCGCGGCAAGCCGCTGACCCAGGATCGGGTTCGCGCGCTGGCCGAGGGGCCCGGTCTGATCGCCGTTGCCGGCCGCTTCGAAGGTTTCGATCAGCGCATCATGGACGCCTTGCCCGGCGAGGAAATTTCGCTCGGCGATTTTGTCCTGTCCGGCGGTGAGTTGCCGGCGATGACCCTGATCGATGCCTGCGTGCGGCTTTTGCCGGGCGTCATCGGCGCCGAGGAGTCCCTGGAAGAGGAGAGTTTCGAGACCGGCTTGCTGGAGTATCCGCACTACACCCGCCCACGCCATTGGCATGGGCTGGATGTGCCGGAAGTCCTGCTGTCGGGCCATCACGAAAAGGTTCGCGCCTGGCGTCATGCCCAGGCCGAGGAAATCACGCGCGAGCGGCGTCCCGACTTGTGGGAACGCTATGAGCGCGGCAATATTTAAGCCAAGAAGGAAACCAAGCTATGAACATCATTGAACAACTCGAGAAAGAGCAGCAGGAGCGTCTGTCCGCCGAGCGTCAGCTCCCGGCATTCGCCCCCGGCGATACGCTGCGCGTCAATGTGAAGGTCGTCGAAGGTACGCGCGAACGCGTGCAGGCTTTCGAAGGCGTCTGCATCGCGCGTAACGGCAGCGGTCTGAACGAATCGTTCACGGTCCGCAAGATCTCCTACGGCGAAGGCGTGGAGCGGGTATTCCCGGTCTTCTCGCCGAGCATCGACAGCATCGATGTCGTGCGCCGTGGCGATGTCCGCCGCGCCAAGCTTTACTATCTGCGCGGCCGCCAGGGCAAATCGGCTCGTATCGCCGAGAAGACCGACGGTTTCTCCGCCAAATTGACGGCCGAGGAAAAGCGCGTCGCCAAGGAAGAGAAGAGCGCACGTGACGCCCAGGCCCGTGAAGCCAAAAAGGCTAAAGACGAAGCGGCCGGCGATTAACAAGACGCCGGGACCATAAGGTCCCAGACACACGTTGCCGCCGGGAACCCCCGGCGGCGGCAACATCGATGTGGAGGAAGCAATGGCGCAGCCGAAAACGCTGTTTGACAAGATTTGGGACAGTCATCTGGTCAACGTTCAGGACGACGGGACGTGCCTGTTGTATATCGACAGACACCTGACGCACGAAGTCACCAGCCCGCAGGCGTTCGAAGGACTTCGCGCCACCGGACGCAAGGTCCGCCGCCCGGACCTGACGCTGGCCGTTCCCGATCACAACGTGTCGACGACAGAACGCGGCGGCTTCATCGCCGACGAGGAAAGCCGTATCCAGATCGAAACGCTGCAGATGAACTGCAAGGAATTCGGCGTGCCGCTGTTCGACGTCACCGACGTACGCCAGGGCATCGTTCACATCATCGGCCCGGAACAGGGCTTCACCCTGCCGGGCACCACGGTCGTCTGCGGCGACAGCCACACCGCGACCCATGGCGCCTTCGGGGCGCTGGCGTTCGGTATCGGTACCTCCGAGGTCGAGCACGTGCTGGCGACGCAGACGCTGCTGCAAAGCCCGTTGAAGAACATGCGCATTACCGTTACCGGTGCGCTGCCTGAAGGCTGCACGGCGAAGGATCTGGTGCTGGCCATCATCGGCAAGATCGGCACCGCCGGCGGCACCGGTTATGTGATCGAATATTCCGGTCAGGCGATCCGCGATCTGAGCATGGAAGGCCGCATGACGGTCTGCAACATGACCATCGAGGGCGGCGCACGTGCCGGCCTTGTGGCGCCTGACGAAACCACGTTCGAATACCTCAAGGGCCGCCCGATGTCGCCGAAGGGCGCCGCCTGGGAAGCCGCCGTTTCGTACTGGAAGACGCTGCCCAGCGACGAAGGTGCCGTCTACGACAAGGAAGTCGAGTTGGACGTTTCGGATATTGTGCCGCAGGTCACCTGGGGGACCAGCCCGGAAGACGTTGCGCCGATCACCGGCACCGTGCCGCGTCCGGAAGATTTCGAGAACCCGGCGAAACAGGAATCCGCCAAGATGGCTCTCGAATACATGGGTCTCGAGGGCGGCATGAAAATGTCCGACATCAAGATCGACAAGGTCTTCGTCGGTTCCTGCACCAACGGCCGGATCGAGGATTTTCGCGCCGCTGCCGCGATCTCCAAGGGCCGTAAGGTCGCCGACGGCGTGACCGCGCTGGCGGTCCCGGGATCGGGTCTGGTCAAGGAACAGGCCGAGCAGGAAGGTCTCGACAAGATCCTGATCGAAGCCGGCTGGGAATGGCGCGAGCCGGGCTGCTCGATGTGCCTGGCGATGAACGCCGACCGTCTGGAACCGGGTGAGCGTTGCGCCTCGACGTCGAACCGCAACTTCAAGGGCCGCCAGGGCTTCAAGGGCCGCACCCATCTGGTCAGCCCGGCCATGGCCGCCGCCGCCGCTGTCACCGGTCACCTGACCGATGTCCGCGATCTGGACTGAGTCCGGCAACGAAACACGGAGGATTTGAGAAATGGATAAATTCGAAAAACTGACCAGCGTTGCCGCGCCGATGGACATGATCAACATCGACACCGACATGGTCATTCCGAAGCAATTTCTGAAGACGATCAAGCGCTCGGGTCTCGGCAAGCACCTGTTCGCGGAAATGCGCTACGACGACGACGGCAATGAAGTGGCCGATTTCGTCCTCAACCAGCCGGCTTACCGCAATGCGCAGATCCTTGTCGCCGGCGACAACTTCGGATGCGGTTCGTCGCGCGAGCATGCGCCGTGGGCGATCCTGGACTTCGGCATCAAGTGCGTCATCTCGACGTCGTTCGCCGACATCTTCTACAACAACTGCTTCAAGAACGGCATCCTGCCGATCAAGGTTTC
>JAYNVG010000019.1:0-68252 GCA_038100295.1 Thalassospiraceae bacterium | reverse complement strand
CCGTGCAGGCCATTTACGTGCCGGCCGATGACTTGACCGACCCGGCGCCGGCGACGTCGTTCGCGCACCTTGACGCGACCACCGTTTTGTCGCGTCAGATCGCCGAACTTGGTATCTATCCGGCGGTTGACCCGTTGGACAGTAACTCGCGTATCCTTGATCCGCGCATCATCGGTGACGAGCACTACGGTGTTGCAACCCAGGTTCAGCAAACGCTGCAGTCCTACAAGAACCTGCAGGACATCATCGCCATTCTGGGCATGGACGAACTGTCGGAAGAAGACAAACTGACCGTTGCCCGTGCGCGTAAGATCCAGCGCTTCATGTCGCAGCCGTTCCATGTCGCCGAAGTGTTCACCGGAACGCCGGGCGTCCTGGTGTCGCTGGAAGACACCATCAAGGGCTTCAAGGGTATCGTCGAAGGCGAATACGACCACCTGCCGGAAGCGGCGTTCTACATGGTCGGCACCATCGAGGAAGCCATCGAAAAAGCCAAGAAGATGGCGGCCGAAGCCGCTTAAGCGTTTCCGAAGGAGCGATAAATGGCCGAAACGGTCGAATTTGAACTGGTCTCTCCGTCCCGGCTCCTGAAATTGGAGCCGGTGGAAATGGTCGTCGTGCCGGGTGCCGAAGGTGACGTTGGTATCCTGCCGAACCACTCGCCGCTGATCTGCACGGTGCGTCCGGGCGTGATCAAGGTGTTCGAGGGCGGCAAGGTGTCGGAAGAGATCTTCGTCGCCGGCGGTTTCTGCGAAGTGTCGCCGGAACGCTGCACGGTGCTGGCCGAAGAAGCGGTGATGGTCGGGGACATCGATGCCTCCGAGGCCCGCGAGCGGCTGAGCGCGGCCGAGAAAGCCGTTGCCGATGCCGACGAAAGCGGTAAGGACAAAGCCGAAGACGAACGACGTATCGCCGAAGCAATGGTGGCCGCCGCCGCGTCGGCCTGACCCGTTCCTTTGAGGGATTTACAGAACGCGGCGCCTTGGCGCCGCGTTTTTATTTTGAGCTGAACGATGACCGAGATCGACACCGAGAACCTGATTCTGAAACCCTACGGCATTGACGATGCGGCTGCCATGGCGGCCCTGCACGGCGATCCGGCCGTTATGGATTTCATGAAAGATTCCAAACCATTAACGGCGGTCGAAGCGGCGGAAGTCTTCACCCGTTATCTGGACGGCTGGCGCCGGGACGGCTTCGGCATCTTTGCCGTGCGTCGGAAATCGGATCATGGGTTCATTGGGGAATGCGGCCACTGGCACAGGGGCGACAAGCCCGGTGTATCCATGCGTTTCCTGCTTCATTCACCGTACTGGGGGCAAGGTTTCGGTACGGAAATGAACCTCGCCGCGACGGCGTGGCTGTTCACGAACACCGCCGTCGAGTCGTTCTGGGCGGTGACGCAGTCCCGCAACAAGGGGGCCGTCGCGATCCTGCGACGATTGGGCGGTCAGTTGACCGAAACCGCGCACATGGGCCAGCCCGGCCTGTTGCGTTTCGATGTGACCAGACCCGCCTGGGAAAGTACCCAGGCCAAGTTGCGAGACTGAGACGATGACGATTTTGACCACGGAGCGGCTGACGCTCCGGCCCTATAGCGAAGCGGATTTCGAGGCGTTCGCGAAAATGCACGGCGATCCGCTATTGAAGGCCAATACCCATGCCAAGGCCATGAACCGGCTGCAGGCACGCGATCTTTTCGAGGGCTATCTGGCGGCTTATGCCAAAGACGGCTTCGGTATGCTCAACATGCGCCTTGCCGACGGCGATCTTGATATCGGCGAGTGCGGCCTGTGGCACCGCGAAGACGCCGGCGGCTACACGCTCCGCTACACGATCCGCAAGGAACACTGGAACCTGGGTTACAGCATCGAAGCTGTGCGCGCCGTGCTCGGGGATGCGTTTGATACTCAGGGGCTGGATCGGATTCAGGCGATCGCCATGAACCATAATATTCGCTCGGTTAAAGTGCTGGAGCGGGCCGGGTTCCTGCAGACCGAAAACGCTTTTCGCGGTGTGAAAGGGTTCCTCAGGTTCGAGCTGACGCGGGTCCGCTGGCAGCATGTGAATACGACGCTGGCGGATTAATCGTCCCTGATATTATCCCTGATATTATCCCTGAGCCGGTCGATGTCGCGCCGTTCGCGCTTGGTCGGCCGGCCGGTACCGCGTTCGCGCGCGGCCACCGGTGCGGGTCTGTCGGGATCGTCTTTCTTTGGTGCCGGCGGCGACAGGTCGTTGTAAAGCGCCTGCGCCGCGCTGGCCGGGCCGCGCTTGTCGGCGAGTGCGACGATTTCGATCACCCGGACATAGCCGCGGACGAACGTCAGCACATCACCCGGCTTGACGCCGGCATTGGCTTTTTCGACCCGTTGTGAATTGACCCGGACATTGCCGCCGGTGACGAAGTTCTGAGCCAGCGTCCGGGTCTTGAAAAACCGTGCGTGCCACAGCCATTTGTCGATGCGGATGGTCTCTGCGCCCAAGCTCAACTCCCGAACGTGAGGTCTTTGAGTTTGGCGAACGGCGAATGCGGGTCGGCAGGCGGTGTGCGTTTTTCGGCCTGCTGTTGAAGCTTCGCGGGCTTTTTCACGGTGTCGCGGGCGCGCATCGGCCGATACCTGTCTTCCGGCGCGCCGTCCTTGGCCTTGCGCTGGATACGCTTGAAACCGATGGCCTGCATCACCGCCGGGAACTGCTCCAGATTGGCGCCAACCAGAGAAATCAGCTCCGCCGGCGGTACGAACGGTCCGGACGCCTCAGCGGATTTGGTCAGCGCCCAGGCCTTGGATGTCAGGCGTTCGGCCATATCGATACGCACCGCCAGCGGCCCCAGCGTGCGGTAGCCGCAGGCTTCCAGGAAATCCCGATTGTCGCCGGACTGCAGCGGCACGGAGACGCGTCCCGGTGCGGGCAGCGGCAGAATGTCACGATACCCGTTGGCCAGTGTCCACAGCAGCGCACGCCAGCGCACCGATTCCGGTTTCAGCAATGCCGGCATATAGGCCATGTCGCGACCGATCCGTACGCCCAACTCCCGTAATTGTCTGCGTTCCGCTTTACCGAGGGCATCGATCTGCGCCGAGGCATCGCCACGGCGAAGCGAACCCAAGCCTTCGATCAACTGAAACCCGATACCACGGGCAGCCCCCTTCAGAGTGTCGGACTGCAACCCCAGCAGGCCGGCGAAGACCCGTCGGACTTCCCCGTCCAGCCAGCGCTGCAGGCGCTCGGCGACGAGGTTGCGGTCCCAAGGTTCAAGGGCATCGTTTGCGATGACGCTAAGTTCGGGACGGAGTGCGGCTTTGCCGGCGACAAGGGTCGCAATGCCGTCACCCCGCCACATGATCTGCGGCAGACGGCCTTCGTCCGGGCTTTCAAGGCTGAATGCGGCGTCCTCGGAATCGGCAATGGCGCGGGCCGTGCGTGTCAATTCGCGGCGTACCGCCCGCTGCGCCGCGTTGGCGACCGCGCGACCGGCATCACCCTCGATCAGGGCGTCGGAATGGAACCTGAGGCCATGCAGGCGACCTACCGGCTCGCCTTCGATCAGCACCTCGCCGTTGGCCCGCACGGCGGCGATGAGGTCGGGGTTGTCTTTCAGCTTGGCGATCAGCACCGATGTCCTGCGGTCGACGAAGCGGTGCGTCAGGCGTTCGTGCAGGGCATCGGACAGCTTGTCCTCGATGGCGCGGGTCCGGGCCTGCCAGTGTTCGGCATCGAGCACCCAGTCGCTCCTGAACGAAACATAGGTCCAGGTGCGGATGCCGGCAATGCGCCCGATCAGGGTATCGATGTCGCCGTCCGTGCGTTCCAGCCGTTTCACGTTGGCGGCGATCCAGTCCGGCGACAGCCTTTCCGCGCCCGATGTCAGGTGGCGATAGATCGACAGCGCAAGGTTGGCGTGGGCATCGCTCATCACGCCGCGGAAGTCGGGAATCTGACAGACGTCCCACAGCAGTTCGACCCGTTTATTTCCCTTTGCCCGGGCGGTGACGTCGGCTTCCTTGCGCAGCTTGTCGAGGATCAGTTCGTCGTCGGCGGCGCGGGTGCGGCTGAGGCCCGGAATATTCGGGCGCTGGTTGAGGCTGTTCCTGAGCGCCGCCACCGACGACATGTCGAGATGGGTGTTGCGCCAGTAGATGTGCTCCAGCGCGTCAAAGCGATGCTCCTCGATTTTTTCGGCGATGTCGTCTGACAGGATACCGGCATCGGCGGTGGTGCCGAAGGTACCGTCGTTCATATGCCGTCCGGCGCGTCCGGCGGCTTGCGCCAGTTCCGGCGCCGTCAAATGCCGGACCTTGCGGCCGTCGAATTTCTTGAGCGCGGCGAAGGCGACATGATCCACGTCCATGTTCAACCCCATGCCGATGGCGTCGGTGGCGACCAGATAGTCGACTTCGCCGGACTGGTACATACCGACCTGGGCGTTGCGTGTGCGCGGGCTGAGTGCGCCCAGCACCACGGCGGCGCCGCCGCGCTGTCGGCGGATCAGCTCGGCGATGGCGTAGACATTTGATGCTGTGAACGACACGACGGCGGAGCGTGCCGGCAGCCGGTTGATCTTTGCCGGACCGACATGGACCAAGGTCGAAAAACGGGGCCGGGTGATGATGTCCGCTTCCGGGACCAGGCGTTTCAGCAGCGGACGGATGGTTTCCGCGCCCATGAACATCGTTTCATCACGTCCGCGCGCATGCAGAAGGCGGTCGGTGAAGATGTGGCCCCGGTCGGGATCGGCGCACATCTGTATTTCATCGATGCCGACAAAAGCGACTTCGTGGTCGAGCGGCATCGATTCCACGGTGCACATGAAATACCGCGCACCTTTGGGCAGAATCTTTTCCTCGCCGGTGATCAGCGCGACCTGTTCCTTACCCTTGGCGGCAACGGCGCGGTCGTAGTTCTCCCGCGCCAGCAGCCTCAGCGGAAAGCCGATGATGCCGGACGCGTGGCCAAGCATCCGCTCCATCGCAAAGTGGGTTTTCCCGGTGTTGGTCGGGCCAAGAACGGCGCGGATCCGCCCCGGTTCATTGAGAGCCGCAGACATATCCCGACACTGGCGCGATGTCTGTCGGATTTCAAGTCCGGATCGCCGGCCGGGGAAATGTTTATCGATGATTGCAGCAAACGGTGAGGGCGTTAAGATACGTGCGCTCTGAGGGGAACGAGCGACATGCGTATCCTTCTCGTCGATGATGATCATTTTTCACTGCTCGCCATGGCCCGGCCATTGCGACAGGCGGGCTATGACGTTGTTGAAGCCATGCGAGCCGAGCAGGTGCTGCAGGCCGCCGCGCACGGCGATTACGCGGTCGTAATCATGGACATCTTCATGCCCGGCATGGGCGGGATTCAGGCGATCCAGAAAATCCGCGAGGAGAATGCCGATTGCGTGATCTTCGCGGTCTCGGCAGGCATGGGGAACATGCCCGGCGAGGATGCCATCCGCGCCGCTGTCAAGATCGGCGCCAACGGGGGGTTTGCCAAGCCGCTGGATATCGATGCATTGATGAAAGCCGTTCAAGAGGTCGGCAAGCCGGCCCCGCCGGCTGAGGCCTGAAGCGCGGAATTTGGCCCATCCGGGGTTGCGGATTTGAAATTTCCAGCACATATCCGGGCAGGTGCCTGTACGCGGGGGTAATGCGTTCGGGTACGGGGTAATTATGCATTCAGGGTGATAAAGAGCATGAGCAAAGAGACCTATTCGTTTCAGGCCGAGGTCGGGAAAATTCTCGATATCGTGGCCCATTCCCTTTACAGCCAGAAAGAGGTTTTCCTCAGGGAACTGATCTCCAACGCGTCGGATGCGTGCGACAAGCTGCGTTACCGGGCGCTGACCGAACCCGACCTGATGTCTGCCGACGGTTTCGAGATCGCCATCCGGATCGATGCCAAGGCGAAGACGCTGACGGTTTCGGACAACGGCATCGGCATGAGCAAGGACGACATGATCGACGCGCTCGGCACCATCGCCAAGTCGGGTACGCAGGCCTTTATGGAAGGCCTAAAGGAAGCCCAGGCCGGTGGCGAAGATGCCAAGATGGCCCTGATCGGCCAGTTCGGCGTCGGTTTCTATTCGTCGTTCATGGTAGCCGACAAGGTCGAGGTGGTCAGCCGCAAGGCGGGTGACGACAAGGCCTGGCGCTGGACGTCAGACGGTCACGGCGCGTTCGAGATCGAGGACGCAGTGCGCGACGGCCACGGCACCGACGTCATCGTGCACATCAAGAAGGACGCCAAGGAGTTCCTTGAAGCGGTTCGTGTCGAAAACGTGGTGAAGACCTATTCCGATCACATCGCGCAGCCGGTGGTTCTCAAGGCGCTCAAGGACGGCGATGCGGACAGGACTCTGAACAGTGCCTCGGCGCTCTGGACCCGGGACAAGAAGGACATCACCGACGAGCAGTACAACGAGTTCTATCACCATGTCGGCATGGCCTTCGACGAGCCCTGGCTGACGCTGCATAACAAGGCCGAAGGGGTTATCAGCTACACCAACCTGTTGTTCATCCCGTCAAGTCGGCCGTTCGATCTGTTCCATCCGGACCGCAAGGGGCATCTGAAACTTTACGTGAACCGCGTCTTCATCACCGATGACTGCGAAGCGCTGATCCCCGGATACCTGCGCTTCGTCAAAGGCGTCGTGGACAGCGAGGACATCGACCTCAACGTCAGCCGCGAAATGCTGCAGCACAATCCCGCGGTGGCGAAAATCCGCAAGGCGCTGGTCAAGCGCGTGCTCGGCGAACTGCAGAAGAAAGCCGAAAAGGTACCCGAGGAATATGCTGAACTCTGGGACACCTTCGGGATGGTGCTCAAGGAAGGCATCCATGAGGATTTCGAAAACCGCGACCGGCTGATGGAACTGGCGCGCTTCAAATCCTCCGCTGTCGACGGCTGGACCTCGCTCAAGGATTACGTAGGACGCATGAAGGAAGGCCAGGACGCGATCTATTACATTTCCGCTGGCGATTCAGAACAGGCAGCGAAAAGCCCGCAGCTTGAAGGTTTCCGCGCCAAGGGCGTCGAAGTGTTGTTCATGACCGATCCGGTCGATGAATTCTGGATGCCGGCCATCGGCCAGTTCGAGGACAAGCCCTTCAAGTCGGCGACCCGGGGCGGTGTCGATTTGTCGAAGATCGCCGGCGCGGAAGACAAGGACGAAAAGGACGGCGAAGATAAGGCGAAAGAAGAGGCCGCCGGTGGTATCGATGCCCTGACGGCGGCGTTCAAGCTGGCGCTCGGCGATACGGTCAAGGACGTACGCACCTCATCAAGGCTGACCGACAGCCCGGTGTGCCTGATCGCCGACGAGGGCGACATGGACATGCATCTGGAAAAGCTGCTGAAAGCGCACAACCAGATCGACGCCGCGTCGCCCAGGGTGCTCGAGGTCAATCCGAAGCACGCGCTGATCAAGCACCTGGCGGGGATCGCCGAAAAGGACGCTACCGACAAAACGCTCAGCGATGCGGCTTTCCTGTTGCTCGATCAGGCGCGGATCGTCGAAGGCGAGCCGGTGGTCGATCCGCAGGCCTTCATCCGGCGCATGACGGCGGTGATGCAGAAGGGACTGGCGGCTTAATCGCCGCGATTCTTAACGGCCCGCTTTTCCGAAGGGGCTTAGCTGAGCGACGCTCAGAAGCGCTGCGTGAACGTATATCTGTTTGGACGCTAAGAATTAATTGTTTCTGTTAGCTGGTTTTGCAGTTCCGGCATTTGCCTCGAAGTTCGAGACGCGAATGCTCGGTTCTGAAGCCAGATTTGTCGGCGAGGCCATAGAGTATACTTTCAAGCGCCGATAGGTCGATCTCGGTGACGATGCCACATTCATCGCAGATCGCGAACCCGACGGTGTCCGGGTTGGGAGCGTCGTCGTGCGCATGCGTGCAGGCAATGAACGCGTTCATGCTCTCAACGCGGTGCACCAGATGTTTCTCGGCCAGCCGTTCCAGCGCGCGGTATACCTGGGTCGGGGAGCGGATGCCGGACGGACGGACGGAATCCAGAAGTTCATAGGCCGTCAGGGCGCTGCCCCTGCGAACCAGTTCGTCGTAGACGGCGGTCTCATTCTTGTTCAAATCACTTGTGCCCGGCATGGATATTCGGACTCCGTTCATGCGCCGTGTAGCCGCCAATCCGATCATAGCTCCGCGCCGGGATAAACGCAGTACCCCTAACCGGATGCTTCCATTCCATCAACAAAAGGGGGTGCTGGCAATCCGGTGCCGCGAATTTGCGGCTTGCACATCCTGAGATGTGACAATATAACATTTCGTAACGTTATATTGTCACAAAAAATCGGGTGTAAGATGAAGATCGTACGTAACCTCGCCGCATCACTATTCGCTCTTGCCGTATCGCAGGGGGCGGCACACGCTGATTTTCCGGTTGTCGTGTCTATCAAGCCCATACACTCACTGGTCTCGGCGGTGATGGAAGGCGTCGGCACCCCCGAACTCATCGTCAAGGGCGCGGCGGCCCCGCATACCTACAGCCTCACCCCGTCGCAGGCGCGGGCGTTGCAGAACGCCAAGCTGGTGTTCTGGGTCGGCCATGAACTGGAGGCCTTTCTCGAAAAGCCCATTGCAACGCTGGGTGCAGGCGCCAAGCACATTGAACTGATGGATGCACATGGCCTGGTCCGGCTCGACCTGCGCGAAGGCGGTGCTTTCGAGGAACACGATCACGACCATGGACATGACGAGCACAAGCACGAGGGGGAACATAAAGAAGGCGAACACAAGCACGATGAACACAAGCACGAGGCCGAGCATAAGGACGGCGAACACAAGCACGAGGGGCATCACGGGGAGGAAGTAGACGCCCACATCTGGCTCGATCCCGAGAACGCCAAGGCCATCGTCCACGAAGTCGCCGAGGCGCTCGTCGCAAACGATCCGAAAAACGCAGCCGCATACGAAAAGAACGAGCAGCGGTTGCTTGCCGACCTAAACGCTCTGATTGCCGAAGTGCGCGAGACCGTGGCCCCGGTACGCGGCAAGGGATTCATCGTTTTCCACGACGCCTACCAGTTTTTCGAAAAACGTTTCAATATCCTTGCCGCTGGTTCGATCACCGTGAACCCGGACACGCCGTCCAGCGTCGGCCGGATCAGGGAGATCAAGGACAAGGTCCGTGACCTGGGCGCGGCGTGCGTGTTCTCCGAGCCGCAGTTTCCTCCGAAGATCATTCGCACGGTCATCGAGGGAACAAATGCGAAAACCGGCGTGCTGGACCCGCTGGGTGCAGGCCTGGACGACGGGCCGGGGCTCTATTTCCAACTGATCCGAAACATGGCGCGTTCGCTGAGGGACTGTTTGTCCGGCGGCAACTAACAACGGCGCCAAACCTTCACTGCCCCGGCACCCGCCCAGGAACCGAAACTCGCCGATCAGATTTAGCTGAGCGACGCGCAGAACTGCTGGATACGTTGACAGGCGTCTTCCAGAATGTCCGTCGCGGTCGCATAGGAAATCCGGAAGTGCGGGCTCAGCCCGAACGCCTCGCCGTGCACGGCGGCGACACCTTCCGCTTCCAGAAGTTCGACCACGAAATCCTCGTCGTTTTCGATGACCTTGCCCGACGGCGTTTTCTTGCCGATCGTGCCGGCGCAGGACGGGTACACGTAAAACGCCCCTTCCGGCGTGGCGCAGCTCAGCCCAGGTGCCTGGTTCAGCATGCTGACCACCAGGTCGCGGCGCTCCTTGAAGACCTTGTTGTTCTCGGCGATGAAACCGTGCGGTCCGTTCAGCGCGGCAATGGAGGCGGCCTGTGATACCGCCGCAGTATGCGTGATGGATTGCGACTGGACCATGGTCATGGCCTTGATCAGTTCCTTCGGCCCGCCGGCGAAGCCGACGCGCCAGCCGGTCATGCAGTAAGCTTTCGACATGCCGTTCATGGTCAGGGTCCGGGATTTCAGCTCCGGCGTGACCTGGGCGATGGTCTTGAACTTGAAATCGTCATAGACGAGATGCTCATAGATATCGTCGGTCAGGATCCAGACGTGCTCGTGTTTCTTGAGCACCTCGCCGAGCGCTTTCAGATCCTCTTCGGTATAACCGCTGCCGGTCGGGTTCGACGGCGAGTTCAGGATCAGCCAGCGGATCTTCGGCGTAATCGCCGCTTCAAGCTGTGCCGCCGTCAGTTTGAAATTGGCTTCCTTGGGGCAGTCGACGATCACCGGTACGCCGTCGAACAGCACGGCGATATCGGGATAGCTGACCCAGTAAGGTGCGGGAACGATCACTTCGTCACCTGGGTTCAGCGATGCCATCATGGCATTGAAGATCACCGGCTTGCCGCCGCAACTGACGTGGATTTCCTCGCGTGTGTACTCCAGGCCGTTGTCGCGTTTGAACTTGGCGATGATGGCGTCGAGCAGTTCCGGCACACCGTTGACGCCGGTATAGCGGGTCATGCCTTCGTCCAGGGCTTTTTTCGCCGCTTCGATCACGTGGGCCGGTGTGTCGAAGTCCGGCTCCCCGGCGCTCAGCGAGATGATATCGCGCCCGGCGGCGGCGAGATCGCGGGCTTTCTGTGTAATGGCGATGGTCGGGGACGGTTTGATGACGCTCAGGCGATCGGCGACGATGGACATCGGGAAAACTCCGCAGAATGAAATGGGCAGGTTGCTCAAAACCGGCGGAACTTTAAGCCGAGGCGCCGACATCGGCAAGCTTTGCCCCGATTTCATCTTATTTTCAGCTGATTTCCGACAAACATGACGTGTCTGATGTGTCGTATGGGTGCATCGGTGGGAAATCACAAACTATTGGTCGCGAATCCGGCCCGCCTGCGCGAGGTGGCCGGCATCGTTCTGATTGCCGCCGGTCTCGTGCTCGCCGGCTACGGGGTGTTCATCCCGGCCCGGGCGGCGCTGGTGCAGGTGCTTTTTGAACGGGCCTGGGCCGCGGCGCCGCGTGACGGTCCGGCGCCTCGGCCGTGGCCGTGGGCCGATACCCGGCCGGTGGCCAGGATCAGTGTGCCGAAGCATGAGGTTTCGTTGATCGTGCTGGCAGGCAAGCAAGGGGCGGCGTTGCCGTTCGGGCCGGGCCATGTCGCCGGCACGTCGCTGCCGGGCGAGCCGGGGCACAGCGTCGTTGCGGCCGGCAGTGGTTCCCGCCTCACGTTCCTTCGCAGCCTCCGCATCGGCGATCGGATCGAGATCGAGCGGCCGGGCGGGTCGAAAGCCAATTACGTGGTGGTCGAAAAGGACGTGCTGGACGTCCGCAAGACGAAGATCGCGCTGGAACCCTCGGCGGATATTCTGACCCTGGTCACCTGTTATCCGTTTTCCGACTGGAACCCGCGCGGGCCGCTTCGTTACGTCGTCACGGCGGTGGCCGATCCTGCCTAGCACGCGGCGGTCATGTCGCCTATATATGGGGCATGGACACGCGCCCTATTTTCATTCCCGAAGCCCGGCCGGCATTCAGCGAAGCTGCCAACTACAAGCTGACCTCGCCGTTCGAGCCGGCGGGCGATCAGCCGCAGGCCATCGACGCGCTGAGCGAAGGCCTGCTGGCCGGCGAGCGTGAACAGGTGCTGCTCGGCGTCACCGGGTCCGGCAAGACCTTCACCATCGCGCACTGTCTGCAGAACCTGAAGCGCCCGGCGCTGGTGCTGGCGCCGAACAAGACGCTGGCGGCGCAGTTGTATTCGGAAATGAAGGATTTCTTCCCGGAAAACTCGGTCGAGTATTTCGTCAGCTATTACGATTATTACCAGCCAGAAGCCTATGTGCCGCGCACCGATACGTATATCGAGAAGGACGCCTCGGTGAACGAACAGATCGACCGCATGCGCCACTCGGCGACACGGGCGCTGCTGGAACGTCCCGACACCATCATCGTCGCCTCGGTATCGTGCATCTATGGTATCGGCGCCGTCGAGACGTACTCGGAAATGACCGTCAAGCTGCGCCCCGGCAACACCGTCGAACAGCGCGAACTGATGAAGAAGCTGGTAACCCTGCAATACCAGCGCAACGACCAGAATTTCTATCGCGGCGCATTCCGGGTCCGGGGCGATCTGATCGAACTGTTCCCGAGCCACCTTGAGGACCGCGCCTGGCGGCTGTCGTTCTTCGGCGATGAGCTGGAAGGCATCTGGGAAATCGATCCGCTGACCGGCGAGAAGACGGCGTCGCTGGCGGAGATCACCGTTTATCCGAACAGCCACTACGTGACGCCGCGACCGACCCTGATGCAGGCGATTCCGCAGATCCAGGCGGAAATGAAGGAACGGCTGGCGCAGCTTCGCGCCGAGAACAAGCTTCTGGAAGCGCAACGGCTCGAGGAGCGCACCACCTTCGATATCGAAATGCTGGAAACCACCGGGCACTGCGCCGGGATCGAAAACTATTCGCGCTATCTGACCGGCCGCAATCCGGGCGACCCGCCGCCGACGCTGTTCGAATATCTGCCGGAGAACGCGATCCTCGTGGTCGACGAAAGCCACGTCACGGTGCCGCAGATCGGCGGCATGTACCGGGGCGACTATAACCGCAAGTCGACGCTGGCGGAATTCGGGTTCCGACTGCCGTCGTGCATCGACAACCGGCCCCTGAAGTTCGAGGAATGGGACGCCATGCGCCCGCAGTCGATCTTCGTTTCGGCGACGCCCGGCCCCTGGGAAATGGAACGCACCGGCGGCGTCTTCGTCGAGCAGGTGGTGCGCCCGACCGGCCTGATCGACCCGGAATGCATCATCCGCCCGGTGGAAACCCAGGTCGACGACCTGCTGGGCGAATGTCGCGCCGTCGCCGCCAAGGGCATGCGCGTGCTGGTGACGACACTGACCAAGCGCATGGCCGAGGATCTGACGGAATACCTGCACGAACACGGCATCCGCGTGCGCTACATGCACTCCGATATCGACACGCTGGAGCGGATCGAGATCATCCGCGACCTGCGCCTTGGCGCCTTCGACGTGCTGGTCGGCATCAACCTGCTGCGCGAAGGGCTGGATATCCCGGAATGCGCATTGGTGGCGATCCTGGATGCCGACAAGGAGGGCTTCCTCCGCTCCAAGACCTCGCTGGTGCAGACCATCGGCCGGGCTGCCCGTAACATCGACGGGCGGGTGATCCTGTACGCCGACAAGATGACCGACAGCCTTGAATATGCGATCGGCGAAACCAGCCGGCGCCGCGAAAAACAGACAGCCTATAACCTGGAACACGGCATCACGCCCGCGAGCGTGAAGAAGAACATCTCCAACGCCATCGAAAGCGTCTACGAGAAGGACTATGTCACCGTCGATACCGGCGTTTCCGGCGAAGTGCAGCATGTCGGCCACAATATCCAGAAGGTCATCGCCGACATGAACGAGCGGATGCAGACCGCCGCCGCCAACCTGGAATTCGAGGAAGCGGCACGGCTCAGGGACGAAATCCGCCGCCTCGAAGCGCACGAGCTGGGTCTCGACCGGCCGGGCATTTCCAACAAGGCCCGCGCCAGCTGGCAGCCGGAAGGCAAGAAGAAGAAACGCCGGGGGCGGTAAGCCGCAGGCGGCTTGGGGATGGTCGCGTCGGCCAAGCCGCCGTCTTCAGGAGATCAATTTTTGTCATCTCCGCATGCACGAAGCGGCTCGAGGGTCAAAGCCAGGGCGACCTATACTGTAAGTACGCCACACGACCGCGTGCAGCCAAAGCCTGTTACGGAAATCACGCTATTTCGCATCCAAATGCCAAACACCGTCCCAGTCCGCGCCAGGCGGTTGTGCCTTCAATCGCTCGATTCTCGATAGGAATACGCGTGACGGCGCATCGTCCGGCTTTGCATCGAGACAAGCCTTGAAGTTCTTTTCCGATTCCGTCCAGTTTCCGTGTCTGTAGTGGTCAAGCGCTTCCGCGAAGTGGCCGAAAGCATCGGCGATATCGGAAGTCGGCTGACCGTCAGCAAACAATTCAAACACCCGGATGGCTTCGTTCTTGCCCTTCACGGCCAGATTATCGATCTCGCGCGTGATGAATCCGTCGCCGATCAGCTCGTGCGTACGTTGACAGATCAATGTCTGGGTGCCGTAGAACTTGTTCGCGCCTTCCAGTCGTGAACTCAGGTTTACCATGTCACCGATCACGGTGAAGTTGCGTTTGTTTGTTGATCCGATCGATCCGACAATGACCTCGCCCGTTGCGATGCCCATGCGGATGTCGATTTTTGGCGCGCCGACCCTGATGCCCGTGATCTCAGGCAGTCGTTCCTGAAACGCCCGGATCATCGCGGCTTCGCCGATTGCCGCTTTGCAGGCAAGCTTTCCGATATCTTCGGCGGGCACAAACGGCGGGCACCAGAAGGCCATCACAGCATCGCCGATGAACTTGTCGATCAAGCCTCCGGTTTCGGTGATCGGTTCGCCCGCCATATTGAAATATTCGTTCATGAGATGGACGAGCCCGGAAGGCGTCAGGCGTTCACTGACGCTGGTGTAACCGGCGATGTCGGAAAAGAATATTGAGGCTTCCTGGCGTCCGGCCGCTGCAAGGTCGTTCGCATTTTCGCCGGTTTCATCGACCAGCCTGTCGATGACACGCGGATCGACGTAACGCCCGAAAACGGCTTCCGTCTTTTCCTTTTGACGCAGTTGGTCGATCATTTCGTTGAACGTGTCCGACAGGTCGGCAAGTTCATCGTTTCCACTGATCTCGACATGCTTGCTGAGATCGCCTTCCTTGATTGCAACCGACGCCAGACGAAGGTTTCGGATTGGTGACAAAAGCGCGCGCGTCATGATGCTTGCGAGAAGGAGGCCGAGAATTGCCGCGATTGCGGTGACGATATGTTCGAACGATATCGCCTCCGCCTCGTCTTTTTTCGCCGTCAGCGCGACGGCATCGACGACGGCGCGAATTTCGCCCGCCAGCGTCCTGTCCGCGTCAATGAAGGATTCGTCCTGTTGACGATAAAGTCCGATCAGTTCGGTTTTAGCGGCTTCATTGCCTTCGGTGTGTCTGGCGATAATGCGTTTGATAAGACGATGAAGTTGCTCATGCTCCGAGACGATCGCCTCGACATGGACCCGTAAATTGGCGAGTGTCAATTTACGATCCGCCGTTGGCAGCTTGTCGATGGCCGCATCGATCTCATCGTGCATGGCACGGGCTACGGCCGAGAAACGTTGAAAATGGTCTTCGTACAGTTTTTCTACACGTTGTGCCTCGGCGGCTTCCCCCGAGGCCTCCGATGAAACGATAAGATCGAACTCCATTTTTTCACGTAAAGCCGTGGTGCGAAGTTCGTTGCTGTTTTCGAGCAGCGGAAGAAGGTGATCGGCCAGGACATCGATACGGATTTCGGCCTGCCGAACCCGGGACTCGGAAAGCAATGCGGCGGCGATCATGACAATCGCGAGAAACACCGCGATGCTGAAAATTTTGACCCCGATCGATAAACGCATGTTCACCCCTTCAGATACAGATGCTGCAAGGAATATTGATGCTGAGCAAAATCGTGCGACTTCGTGTTCAGAAGCCCCGCTCAACTAATTTCCCTTGCCTCTCGCATCAGACGTCATAGCGTGAAACGAAGCTACAATATTGTTTTCCGGCTGTAGTTGATCCAAATCAGACGCCCACTCCCGTCAGGCTGCGCGCGTGCGACGCTCTTCCGTGAACAAGCATGACTTTGTGGATTATTCGGGTCGCAGGCAGCCGTCGCGTAAACCTGGGGAAGTCTGGATTTCCAATATGCGGGAATGACGCCGGTGAAATGACAGGGAAAAGCTTACCCCTCCACCATCGCCGTCTTGCGATAGATCACCGACAGGTTGTTGGCCGGCATCTGCACCGTCTTGATCAGATGCAGGCCGCGGCGGCGGGCTTCCAGCGCTACGTCGTCGAGATTGCGGATGCCCCAGGAAGGGTCTCGCTCACGGAGCGACTGGTCGAAGGCTTCGTTCGACGGCGCGGTATGCTTGCCGCCGATCCTGTAGGGGCCGTACATGAACAGGATGCCGCCTTCGGGGAGGATGCGGCCGGCGCCGTCGAGCAGGCCGATGCAGGCTTCCCACGGCGCGATGTGGATCATGTTGGCGTTGACGATGGCATGCGCCGCGTCGAGCGGCCACGGGTCGGCGGTGACGTCGAGGTGGATGGGTTCCCGCAGGTTGTCGAGACCGGCCTCATCGCGCCAAGCACTGACCGAAGCACGCAATTCCGGGTCGATTTCGCTTGGCTGCCATGTCAATCCGTCGAGGGCGGCGGCGAAATGCACTGCATGTTGACCGGTGCCGCTGGCGATTTCCAGCACGAGGCCGGTTTCCGGCAGCACCTGCTTCAGGACGTCGAGGATCGGATCCTTGTTGCGTTCGGACGATGCCGAAAGCTGTTTCAGGTAGTCGTTGCGTTCCATGGCGCCGAGGGTGCCGCCCGGCTTGGCGGCTGACAAGCTAAATCCGCAGTTTAATCATGGTTGTTCGCCTGCAAGGCCTGTGATACCCAACCCCATGCTTTCTATCATCAAATCATTCCTGAATGGCAGTGATGCCGCGCCCCAGGGCCATGATGACGGCGCCGATGCCATGGCCGCCGCCGCCGTCGCGGTGTTGGTCGAGGCGGCGCTGCTGGACGGCGATTTCGACCAGCGCGAGCGCGACACCATTCATGCCATATTGGTTGATCGTTTCGGCTTATCGGCGGATGATGCTTCCGCCCTGATCGACGATGCCGTTGCCGGGCACGAGGATGCCAACCGGGTCTATGCGGCGACGCGCCTGATCCGGGAAGACTTCTCGGAGGCCGAGCGCATCGATGTGATGGAGATGTTGTGGGAGGTCGCCTATGCTGACGGCACGCTTCACGATTATGAAGCGAACCTGGTCAGGCGGGTTGCCGGGCTGCTGTATGTCCGCGACCGTGACAGCGGTCTTGCACGCAAAAGGGTTTTAGAGCGTTTGGGTTTGGATATTACCGAATGAGGACTCGAGTATGACGTACATCGTTACCGAAAATTGCATTAAATGTAAGTTCCAGGACTGTGTCGAAGTCTGTCCCGTCGACTGCTTCTATGAAGGCGAGAACTTCCTCGTCATTCATCCCGACGAGTGTATTGACTGCGGCGTCTGCGAACCGGAATGCCCGGCCGAGGCGATCATCCCGGATACCGAACCGGGGGTCGAGAAGTGGCTGGAAATCAACACGAAATTCGCTTCGGTCTGGCCGAACATCACGCGCAAGGGCGACCCGTTGCCCGACGCCGAGGAATGGGACGGCAAGCCGGACAAGGAAGCCCTGCTCAGCGAAAATCCCGGCAAGGGCGACTAAGTCACTATAAATAAAGAATAAATATAGCGTGGGAGGCTGGATAACGGCTTCCCGCGCTGCTCTTTTCCGCACCGCAAAATTGTGGTATGATCTTTCCTGAAAATGACCGCACATTGCCGGGGCCCGAGGGGGCCCTTTCAGCGTCGGGACGAAGGATTTGGAAGCCTCATCCGCGCCATATCGGCGCCGGGTGAGTTTTGATGAGAGAGCAAAGAACATACCATGGCCGAACTGCTTTTTAACCCCGGTGATTTCGTTGTCTACCCGACGCATGGCGTCGGCAAGGTCCTCAGCGTCGAGGAAGAGGAAATCGCCGGGCACAAGCTCGAACTTTTCGTGATCAGCTTCGACCGCGACCGCATGACCCTGCGCGTCCCGGTCAGCAAGGCCGCGAATTCCGGGCTGCGCAAACTTTCGTCGAAAAAGCGCATGGACGAAGCCATTCAGACCCTGAAGGGCCGTCCGCGCGTCAAGCGCACCATGTGGAGCCGCCGCGCCGCCGAATATGATCTGAAGATCAATTCCGGTGATCCGGTATCGATCGCCGAAGTCGTGCGCGACCTGCACCGCAATGTCGGCCAGCCCGATCAGTCGTTTTCGGAACGCCAGATCTATGAACAGGCGCGTGATCGCCTGGCGTCTGAACTGGCCGCCGTCGAAAAGACCGACGTCGACAAAGCGACCACCAAGCTCGAACAAATCCTGGAAGCGGCCTGATCCCCGTGGTGGCGCCGTCGGAAACGACGGTGTCCGGCGGGCCTGCTGAAAGCGGGTCCCTGGGCGTCATGCCCGGTAAAATCGTCTCCGGCGGCCAGACCGGCGTCGACCGGGCGGCGCTGGATGCCGCCCTGTCGCTGGGGCTGAAATGCGGCGGCTGGGTGCCGAAAGGTCGCCGTGCCGAGGATGGGCCGATCCCTGCCGAATATCCGATGCGCGAAATGAAAAGCTCGGCCTATGCCGCGCGGACCCGCCAGAACGTCATCGACAGCGATGCCACGCTGATCCTGACCCGGGGTGAACCCACGGGCGGCACCGCCGAGACCCTGACCATCGCGCAGGAACTCAAGAAGCCGTATCACATCATAGATCTGAAACGCACGCATTCGCCGCTGGCGGCGCTACGCTGGCTGGAAGCGAAAAAACCGGCCGTGCTCAACGTCGCGGGCCCGCGCGAAAGCGAAGCCCCCGGGATCTATGAGGAGGCGGCTTCGGTACTCGGCCATCTGTTGCAGCTTGCGGCAGGCTCGAAACCCTAGTTCCCGACGATCTTGACCTTCTCGCCGGCGGCCAGCCCGTCTGAGACGACGTTCAGATTGAGCGCACGGAACCAATCGTCATTGAATTTGCCGAGCGGCATGCCTGCCGCGAATGATGCCGGTGTATCCCCCGCCTTGACGGTGCGCAGCCGGATATGCGGCGGCTGAATATCCTTGCCCTCGCCGGGGCCGAGCAGCCTGAAGCTGTAGGTCGTCTTGCGCAGCGGCAGCGACATCGCAGAGGTCACGGCGGGTTCGGTCAGGAACGTGAAGCGGAACAGTTTCTCGCGGTCACCGCGGATCGCCAGCATGCGGATATCGCGCACGCCCTTGTTGGTATTGGCTCGGAGCGTGCCGGTGGCGGCATCCAAGCCGTTGATGGTCAGCCGTTCGATGTTATCGGGTTTGACCCCCATCTTCGGACCCCAGTGCCTGCCGATGTAATCGGTCAGGCTCGACATCCCGGTGGCGACCTTGGGGTTCTCCATGTCGAAGATGATGGTGGCACCCTTGTTGTCGGTGCCGGCGACATTGGTCTTGCCGTTGGTGACGTCGAAATTGGGGGGGAACTCGAAGCGGAATCCGAGATCCGGGTGGATGAAGGCGTCACCCTGCATGAACCCTTCCTTGGGGTCCTTGCCGAACAGCACGCCGTCGACCTGGGTCAGGAACGGCGCCCTGTGGCGGACCGGATTGGGCGGCGTCTGGGATGCCGCCAACTCGCGGGCTTGCTGGATGCGATCCGTGGTGCGCGGGTGCGTCGACATCACCGAGAAGTTGTCCTTGGGGCGGCCCGCGGCCTTGGCCTCGATCCCGGTCTGCAGGTCGAGTTTGGCGAAAAAGTCGGTCAGTGCATGCGGGTCGTAACCGGCGCGGCTCATGTAGCGAGCGCCGAGCTTGTCGGCCTCCAGTTCCTGTGTTCGGGAATAGCTTTGCAGCGCTGCCTGTGCGCCATAGGAAACGATGTTGCCCAGACCGCTCGGCGCGCCCAATACGCTGCCGAGGATACCGACCGCCGTCAGGCCGATGTTGGTGGCCATCGCCTGAGAATACCGTTGTGCGGAATGACGTGCCGTGACGTGGCCTATTTCGTGGCCGATGACGCCGGCCAGTTCCGCCTCGTCCTCGCACAGCGCGATCAGCCCGCGTGAGATATAGACATAACCGCCGGGCAGGGCGAAGGCGTTGACGGTGTCGTCGTTCAGCACGAAAAACTGAAAGCGGGCATTGGGCGTTTCGGATTGCTTCACCAGCTTGCGCCCGAGAGCCGAGACATAATCCTGCAGTTCGCTGTCGTTATAGGTGCCGCCGAAGGCTTCGAGCATTTTCGGGTGCTCTTCGGCGCCGACGCGCTGTTCGTCCTCTTCCGACATGAAGGCGGTGAAGCTCTGCTCGCCGGTGGCCCGGTTCGTGGAGCAGCCGGACACAGCCGATGCGGCAATAAGAAGCGCTGCGAACAGCCAACCGAAACGTCGCTCAAAAACCATGCTGTTTCCTCATTCGTGCTTGCCGGTGCAAGCTTAGCGTATCCATTGTCTATGTCTCAACGAAGGCGATTTCAAGGCGGCTCAACGCGTCAGTAGCTCGATCTGCTCGGGATGCGTGACGCGGATCATGGGGCCGTTCCGCTTCGTCAGCCAGCCCCGGGCGCGGACCGCGCGACCGCTCCAGCTACCCGGCGCCAAACCTGATTCGGTGAATGCCTTCATATACTTGCGTTCGATCGACAGGGTGAAGTCGCGGCGCCAGTCCTGACCGAAATTGAGATATACAGTGCCCTTGACCTCGGCCGCGTCGACGATCCGTCCTTCGATCACCTGAAACGTGCCGAGCTCATCCAGCAAAGCTGCCGCGTCAGGGTTGCGGACTGTGTAATAGGGCAGCGCCCAGATACCTGTCCGCGCTTGTCTGGCGGCACCTTCGAGCGCCAGCATCTCGGCGACCAGACCGCGGTTGTCGGGAAAGCTGTAGACCCGGGCCATGCCGGATTTCAGCATCGCGCCCTGTACCCACACCGGGGGTCCGCCGTCGATGACGTGCAGGTGTGCCAGCCAGCGTGCATAGCGGTCGCGCCTGGCGCCAGTGAAGGTCAGTGTGACCTGTTTGCCGAGCGTGAGGTCTTCAAGTGCGCGCTTGGCTTCCGGTGCCAGCGGCCAGGTCGGAAAGTTTCTGCGGCCCAGGGGCAGTTTCGGGGCCTGAATGCCGACCAGACGGATTTCGTTGCCGTCCTTGAAGGGCGGATCGATATAGACCGTATCGCCGTCGACGACCTCGGTTACCCGCGCCGTATGCACGGGATCGGCGCAGACGGGCACGGCCAGAAGCAGCAAGGCGAGGGCGGTCAGTAACCTAATCATGCAGATACCCATCGATCATGCGCCGGACATCATCCGGCGTTGCGCCGTCTTCACGGAGCGAGGCGATGGTCAGCGACTTGTCCCGCTTGGCGAACCGCTTGCCGTCGTCGCCCGCTAGAAGCGGGTGATGCCGGTAGGCCGGCACCTCCAGCCCCAGCAATGCCTGCAAAAGCCGGTGCACGTCCGTCGCCTCGAACAGGTCGAGGCCGCGTGTCACCAGCGTGACACCCTGCAGGTGATCGTCCAGTGTCACCGACAGATGATAACTCGTCGGCGTGTCCTTGCGCGCCAGCACCACGTCGCCGAAGCGCTCGGGTGCTGCGGTGACGGTGCCGGCGTCGCTGTCGTTCCAGGTCAACGGCCCGGTCTGGCGCCGTGCGGCATCCATATCAAGCCGTAGCGCATGCGCCTCCCCGGCGTCGAGACGATCGCTGCGCTCCCCCGGATCGAGATGCCTACAGGTCCCCGGATAGACCGGACCGTCGGGGCCGTGCGGTGCGCCGCCGGCGGCATCGATTTCCGCTTCGATGTCCTTGCGGGTGCAGAAACAGGGATAAATCAGGCCGTCCGCATCAAGCCGGTCAAGCGCGTCCCGATAGTCGGCGAAATGCGCCGACTGGCGCCGCACCGGAGTTTCCCATTCCAGGCCGAGCCAGGCGAGATCCGCATATATGGCGTCTTCGAACGCCGGACGGCAGCGTCCGTGGTCGATATCCTCGATCCTGAGCAGGAACCGCCCGCCAGTTGTTCGTGCCGCCTGTTCCGCAAATAGTGCCGAATAGGCATGCCCCAGATGCAGGTATCCGGTCGGGCTGGGAGCGAAACGGGTAACGACGGACATGGTTTCTGCCGGCCTCCGGGTGAGTGCGCGGGTGACAATAGCGCACGTTATGCGCTACCACTTGTGCACCCAGACCCTAGGAGCATGCAAGTATGAGCGACGAGACCCCGGAAATCCCGAAACTGACCGGCCCGACCCTCGAGCCGCTCGGCGGCCGCACCCCGAAACAACTGGTGATCATGTGCCACGGCGTCGGTTCCGACGGTGACGATCTGCTGGGTCTGGCGCCGTTCTTCCAGAAGGTCTTGCCGGATGCGCGTTTCGTGTCGCCGCATGCGCCGTTTCAGTTCGACGGTGGACCGGTCGGCTATCAGTGGTTCAGCCTGCAGGATTTCTCAAACGAGGAACGCACCCGGGGCGTGCGCAGTGCGGCACCGATCCTGAACGCCTTTATCGACGAGCAGCTCGGCATCCTCGGGCTGCAGGACAAGGATCTGGCGCTGGTCGGCTTCTCGCAGGGGACGATGATGGCGCTGCATGTGGGGCTGCGCCGTGCCAGGCCGTGCGCCGGGATTCTCGGCTATTCCGGAATGCTGGTCGATGTCGAAAGCCTGACCGACGAGATTACGGTCAAACCGCCGGTGTTGCTGTGCCATGGCCAGGCAGATGAAATCCTGCCGTTCGATTTCATGCCGGCCGCCCTGTCGGTGCTGCGCCTCAACGGCGTGCCGTGCGAGGGGCTGGCACGGCCGGGTCTCGGGCACGGTCTCGACGACGACAGCGTGAAGGCGGGGATGTTCTTCCTAGCAGATGTGTTCGGGATCAATCTGCAGAACCTGGGAGCCTGACCAAAGTGCGATGAATTCGGGTCACGAAAGATTCATGCGCAAACATTTTGCATTCCTTCAATATCGTGTATTCTTCTGGCAGCCGGACAGGAGATGTAGTATTCGATGTCCATAAACGGTTACCCCGCCCTGGCCCTGAACGCGGACTTTCGTCCGCTCAGCTATTTTCCGCTGTCGCTGTGGTCCTGGCAGGAAGCTCTGAAAGCCGTTTTTCTTGACCGCGTGTCGGTTGTGTCCGAATACGACGTGAAAGCCCGCTCTCCGTCCCAGGAATTCGCCCTGCCGAGCGTCATCGCGCTCAAGGAATACATTCCCATGAATCGCCGCCCGGCGTTCACGCGCTTCAACGTGTTCCTGCGCGACGGCTTTACCTGCCAGTACTGCGGCGGCCGCATGGCGGCGGAGGAACTGACCTTCGATCACGTGGTGCCGCGCTGCCGGGGCGGCCGGACGACATGGGAAAACGTGGTCACGGCCTGTTCGCCGTGCAACCTGGCAAAAGGGCACAAATTGCCAAAGCAGGTGCGCATGTTCCCGATGCGGGAACCCGCCCGGCCAACGTGCCACACCCTCCAGGAGAACGGCCGGTCGTTCCCGCCAAACTTCCTTCATGAAAGTTGGCGGGATTTTCTTTACTGGGACAGCGAACTGGAAGCCTGACTTTGAAGTCCGCTGGACAGCCCGCATTTTGCTCCATATCTTCAAATCTGGATTTTCGGGTGTGAAGGATCGACCATGTTCAGCAAAGAAGGTTTCATCGAAGCGTGTGCCGCCGCCGTCAAGGAAGGTCAGGCCGCCACGCGCGAACTGGTCAAGGAAGCGGTCTCCGACCCTGCCGGTATCGTCAAGGAACTCGGTGAACCTAAAAAGGCCGGGATCGACCTGCTGCATCGCTCCCCGGACCTGACGGTGATCAACTTCATCTGGTCGCCCTACATGACGCTGATCCCGCATAATCACAACATGTTCGCCGCCATCGGCATCTATTACGGCCGCGAGGACAACATTTTTTGGAAACGCGGCGATGGCGTGATCGAGGCTGCCGGCGCCGACTCTCTCGGGCCTGGAGATGTCGGTACCCTCGGCCACAGCATCATTCACTCCGTGACCAATCCGCTCGGTAAATTCACCTCGGCGATCCATGTCTACGGCGGCGATTTCTTCGAGCCCGACGAGCCGCGCAGCGAGTGGGACCACGAAACCCTGACGGAACGTCCGTGGGACGTGGAAACGACGCGCAAGTGCTTTGCCGAGGCGGAGGAGCGGTTCCTCGCGTCGCGCGCGGCGGCGGAATAATCAGCTCCGCCAGCACGGTTTCCGGCTCTCCAAATCCGCATCGCGGTCAGTGATCCCGAGATCCCTGAGCTGCCATGGTTCCATGCGCCTGAGCTGGTGGCGCTGGCGATGACGCATGATCCACAGATAAAGCGTGCCGAGAAGATTGGGGAACAGCATGTTTCCTATCCTTGTTTATTCTGGTTGCCGAAGATTTCACTGAGTTCCGCGTGCGGGATCATACCGCTCAGGTAGTTGAGCCGGTCTGTGCCGAGACCTGCGACGGCATCGCGGACAAGGCCGAGCGTCGCGCACATGACGCTACCGCCGGTCGATATGCGCCGGACTCCCATGGTCTCGAGTTCACTCAGGGGTATATCGAACCCTTTCATGCCGACCAGTACATTGACCGGCTTCGTGACCGTATCCAGCAGGGCGGTGATCTGGTCGCGGGTTTTGAGGCCCGGCACATACAGGCAATCCGCTCCCGCGGCTTCATAGGCCTTGATGCGTTTCAGGCTGTCCGCCAGCGGGTCCGGATGCGGGACCAGGAAGCATTCCGCCCGCGCGGTGAGTACGAACGGCACCCCTGACTTATCTATCGCGCTTCGGGCGGCCTGGATGCGCTCGACGGTTTCCTCGACGCTCGCGAGGTCGTCGCCACCGGTCAGTCGGTGATCCTCGATACTGTCGCCCCGGGCACCGGCCTCGATCATCAGGCGGAAGGTCTCTGCGACGGCTTCCGGTGTCGCGCCGTAGCCGTCCTCGCTGTCGACGCTGACCGGAATATCGACGGCGTTGCAGATATCCTCGACGGCACGCAGGCACTCGTCGCGGCTGAGATCGCCTTCGTAATCGGGGCGCGCCTTCGTATAGACGATTCCGGCGCTGGTGGTGCCGATAGCGTCCGCACCGGCGTGTGCCATGATCCTGGCCGAGCCCGCATCCCAGGCGTTGGGCATGCGGATCATCGGGCCTTCACGGTGGCGTCTGAGGAAGTCATCGCGTTGCATCGGCTGTCTCCGGATGTTGAGTTCGTTGCTGGAGGCGACCATCGCGCGTAACGGCGGCCTTGTCATTCGCAAACGTTTCGCTTATTATCGAAATATGGATGTATGAGAAGTTTCAAATGTTTAACGACGGATGGGAAAAGACGGACGCGCGCGCGGCAGCTCGCATCGGCGCGGTTATCGGGGTGCCTGCGCGGGCCAACATGCTGGCGGCGCTGGCCGGCGGGCAGGCGTTGACGGCGACGGAACTGGCGTTGCACGCCGGCGTCACGGCGCAGACCGCGTCCTCGCATCTGAAGAAGATGAGCGATCTCAATCTCATCGTTGTGGAAAAGCAGGGACGTCATCGATACTACCGGCTTTCGGACGCCCGCGTCGCGGATGCGCTGGAACCGCTGGCGCATCTGTTACCAGATCAGCCCGTGGTGCACAGAAAACCGTCCCGTCTTCTGCAGGAACTCCGGGAATCCCGGATGTGCTACGACCATCTGGCTGGGGTGCTGGGCGTCGCGGTGGCGGACGCGCTGAAGGCGCGCGGCTATATCACCGAAGACGACAAGGACTTTCACGCCACGGACAGGGGGCTCGGCTTCTTCGCCGACCTCGGTATCGATTTCGAGGCACTGAAGGGCAAACGCCGCCACCTGGCACGGCGCTGCCTGGACTGGAGCGAGCGTCGCCCGCACGTCGGCGGTGCGCTGGGTGCTGCGATTGCGGATACCTTCATGGCCAAAGGCTGGATCGAGCGGATCCCAGATACCCGCAAGGTGGTCCTGACCGGGGGCGGTCAGGCGGCGCTTTCACAAAGGCTCGGCATCGCCTAGAAAAAACCGCCGAACCCTTTGACATTTCCCCGAATTTCCCTATATTCCGCGCCTTCTGCCCGGGAATGTGGGCTGGCGGCTTCGTTTCGCCATTCCCCGCCGCCGCTGATGCGGGTCGGACTACCGGGCCTATAACATCCGGTTAACGTAAGAGAGAACCAAAATGTCAAAACGCGTACAGTCTAAATACAAGATCAACCGCCGTCTCGGCGTCAATCTGTGGGGCCGTCCGAAAAGCCCGGTCAACACCCGCGACTACGGCCCCGGCGAGCATGGCCAGCGCCGCAAGAAGCCGTCCGATTTCGGTCTGCAGCTGATGGCCAAACAGAAGCTCAAGGGCTACTACGGCAACATCTCGGAAAAGCAGTTCCGCAAGTATTACACCGAAGCAGTGCGCCGCCGCGGCGACACTTCGGAAAACCTGATCGGCATTCTCGAGCGCCGTCTGGACGCGGTTATCTACCGCATGAAATTCGTGCCGACCGTTTTCTCCGCGCGTCAGTTCATCAACCACGGTCATGTCAAGGTGAACGGCCAGCGCGTCAACATCGCCTCCTACATGGTCAAGGAAGGCGACGTCATCGAAGTGCGTGAGAAATCGCGTCAGCTGCCGCTCGTGCTGCTGGCCTCGGAAAGCTCCGAACGCGATGTGCCTGACTACGTCGAGGTCAACCATCAGCGCATGACCGGCACCTTCGTCCGTCAGCCGAAGCTGGAAGACGTGCCGTACCCTGTGCAGATGGAACCGAACCTGGTCATCGAATTCTATTCGCGCTGATTTCCGCGCGATGCCGTTGCGAAGGCCGGTACCCGATGGGTGCCGGCCTTTGTTTTTTTGCGCGGCTTTTTACGTTCTTCCGGATTTCACATTTGCTAGGGTCGGTGCATGAGTAAGCTCTCCGCCCTAGTCGTCGCGCATAACGAGGAAGCGATCCTGGCTACGTGTCTGCGGCGTCTGGGGTTCGCCGACGAGATCGTCGTCGTGCTGGACCGCTGCACGGATGCCAGCAAGGACATTGCCGAGAAACATGGCGCGAGGACGCTCGAAGGGGCCTGGCCCATCGAGGGCGAAAGACGCATGGCAGGCATTGACGCCTGTAGCGGGCCTTGGGTGCTCGAGGTCGATGCCGATGAGTGGATCGAACCGGGTCTCGGGGATGAAATCGCTGCCGTGGTTCGAGCCGACAAAGCCGATTTCTATTTCTCGCCCATACACAACTACGTCGGCGAGCGCTGGGTAAAGTATGGCTGGATGGCGGCGCTGGCACCTGATCTGCGCGGCAGCCTGTTTCGTAAAGGTCACAAGACCTGGGGCATGGAGCGGGTGCATCCCGGTGTATCGTTCTCGGGCCGGCGGGGCCAGGATTTGAAGAACGGCATTCGCCATAACTTCGTCGCCGATATCGCCGGACTGATTCAGCGCTTTAACCGGAATACTACGTTGAAGGCCGAAGATCTGGCGGTGCGCGGCGAAACCGCAAAAATCCGCAGTCTGGCGCGGAAGTCACTGTCCAGATTCTGGAAATGCTATGTTGCGCGCCGGGGATACCGCGAAGGCGGCGTCGGGTTGGTGATCTCGATCCTGTCCGCGCTGTATCCGCTGGTCGCCCATCTGAAGGCTAACGAAATCGAAAGCTAGCCGGACTGTTTCAGGCGGAAAAGTCGACCACGGAACCGCGCGGCGGGTCGACCGGAAACGCCGTCGGGTTGGTCTGCAGTTCTTCTATGGAGCGAACGGAGCGCGAAAAATCGCGGTTCTGCAACTCAATGAACTGACGTTGCTGCTCGGTACGTTCGGCAAGACGTGCATTGCGGCCGGCAAGCAGCTCATCGAAGCTGGCCGGAGCCGGTGCCGGGTTGCTGCTGACATCTTCGATGCCGGGCGCCGGCGGAGCCGTAGGCGACAGCGGGGATTGGGCATTGTTGGCGGCTTCCCTGTCGGCGGTACGGACCCGTTCGTCGGCATAGAACTGTCGCAGGTCGGCCTGCTCGCGGGCCAGACGCTCATCGATCCGGGAATCCTCGACGCTACGGGCGATCTCGGCATCGATCAGGCTGGCGTCAGCGGTGCTGCGGACGAATTCACGCTGGATCCGGGCACGGTCGATATCGGCGGCCGTGGCATCGGCACGGCGGCGCTCTTCCGCCAGGCGCTCGGCCTCGCGGGTACGCTGAACCGCCTCTTCGCGCTGTCGCGAGCGGGCCAGTTCAGTCCGTTGATCGCTTTGCGCCTGCAGGCGTCCAGCGCTGGCGAGGATTGAAATATCTAACGCCATTCCATAACCCATTACAAAACAAGGGCCGTCCGGCGTTTTCTACGTCCACATCACCTTATTGGTGGTCGCTTCTCGACGATGGAATTATAATGAATCCGCAATTATTTGCAAAACCAACCGTGGGTCCGGGGGAAATTCTAAAATGGATGGTATGCCAGAGCTTTCGCCGCTGCAGGCGCTTGCAGTCGGTACCGCTTATATCGTCATGGCGGACAAGAAGGCGTTACCCGAGGAAAGGGCGTCTCTGGTCAGTCTTCTCGGCAAGCATGTCAGCCGCCGGGAGTTGAGTTCGACACAGATTCAACGGCTGACCGCGGATGCCTTCGCCTATGTCGCCAAGTACGAGTTCGACAAGTTCCTGATGTCCATTGAAGCCACCCTGAGCCCGGCACAGATCATCTCCATTCTGTCGAATATGTACGAAACCATGATCGTCGACGGGAATGTCGTTTCGCGTGAAAAGGAGATGGTCGAGGAGTTTTTCCGCTTTTTCGACATCGACCGGCGCGTCGTCAACACGATCCGTGAAATTCTGATGGTCAAGAACGACACCACGCTGTTCCTGCGGACCGATCATCCCAACAATTCACGCGATTTCCGCTTCGGTTTCCTCGACCGCATGGACCTGGATGCGTGATCGCGTCAAAGGCCAGGGGTTGCGCCCCGTGGCGGTGTCGGTTATGAGCGCGTCATGATATTTCCCGATCCCCTGATCCGCGGGCGCCTGATCAAGCGTTACAAGCGTTTTCTGACCGATGTCGAACTGGATGACGGTAGTGTCGTCGTCGCGCATTGCGCCAATTCCGGCTCGATGGAAAGCGTCAACGAACCCGGTGCCGAGGTCTGGCTGTCGCCGGCACGAAACCCTGACCGCAAACTCAAGTTCACCTGGGAGATGATCCGTATCGCCGACACCCTGGTGGGGATCAATACCGCGCTGCCCAACCTGATCGTTTCGGAAGCGATCGAGGCAGGCAAGGTTGGCGAGCTGAGCGGCTATGCGTCCCTGCGCCGAGAGGTCAAGTACGGTAAGAATTCCCGTATCGACATCCTGCTTGAGGACGATGCGAAGCCGAAATGCTATGTCGAGGTCAAGAACACGACGATGCGCCGCGATCTGCAGGCCGGGCCGGCGGAATTTCCCGATGCCGTGACCTCTCGGGGCGCCAAGCATCTGGTCGAACTCTCCGACATGGTTGCCGATGGCCACCGCGCGGTGATGTTCTATCTGGTGCAGCGCGAGGATGCGAAGGCCTTTACCGTCGCTGGGGATATCGATCCGACATACGCGGAAGAGCTGAAAAAAGCCATGAAGGCGGGGGTCGAGGTTGTTTGCTACGATTGCAGCCTCAATCCCGAGGAAATCAGCGTCAACGGAAAGCTCCCCGTTTTGCTGTAGTATGATCGCGGCAATAATTTACCCGGCGGGTGTGAAAAAAGCGCCGCAAGCCTTACATAAGACAGAACACGATGGATACGGACATGAATGAACAGGCAGTAAAAGTACCGAGCCGGGACGAGCGCTACATCAAAATCCACGATGAGCAGGGTTTTGTAGGCATGCGCAAGGCCGGGCAGCTTGCCGCGGAATGTCTGGATTTCATCACGCCTTACCTCAAACCGGGTGTCAGCACGGACGAGTTGAACACGCTGTGCCATGACTGGACGCTGGAACGGGGTGCGGTCCCGGCGCCGCTGAATTATCGCGGCTTCCCGAAATCGATCTGCACGTCGATCAATCACGTCGTGTGCCACGGGATTCCCGGCGACAAGGTGCTGATCGACGGCGATATCATCAATATCGACGTCACCGTCATTCTCGATGGCTGGTACGGAGACACCAGCCGCATGTTCTATGTCGGCAAACCGAGTCTGAAGGCGCAGAAGCTGGTCGAAGTCACCTTCGAATGCCTGTGGCGCGGTATCGAAATGGTCCGTCCCGGCGCGACGCTCGGCGACATCGGCCATGCCATTCAGTCCTATGCCGAAAAGAAACGCTATTCGGTGGTCCGCGATTTCTGCGGCCATGGTCTTGGTCGGGTCTTCCATGACGCGCCGAACGTCATGCACTTCGGCCGTCCGGGCGAAGGCGAGGTGCTGCGCCAGGGCATGTTCTTCACCATCGAGCCGATGATCAACGCCGGAAAACTGGATGTGAAAATTCTTGCCGACGGCTGGACCGCGGTGACCAAGGACCGCTCGCTGTCGGCACAGTTCGAACATTCCCTCGGCGTCACGGCGGACGGCTATGAGATTTTCACCCTGTCGCCGACGGGACTCGACTGTCCTCCCTACAAGGTGTGAGCACATGACGGCGGTGCGGAGCAGCGAGCATACCGGTCACCGTCAACGTCTGCGCAGCCGCTTTCTCGCTACCGGCGGCGAACACATGCCGGACTACGAACTTCTGGAAATGGTGCTGTTCGCGGCAATCCCGCGCGGCGACGCCAAACCGCTGGCCAAGCGGCTGCTGAAGCGCTTCGGTGGCTTCGCCGACGCGATCGCGGCACCGGTCGAGGCGCTGCACGAAGTCCAGGGAATGGGCGAAGCGGCGGTCGCTGCGCTGAAGGTGGTTGAAGCTGCGGCGCAGCGTCTGGGCCAGGAAACGGTAATGAACAGCCCCGTGCTGTCGAGCTGGGACAGCCTGATCGAATACTGCCGGATGCGCCTTGGCCGCGCCGAACGGGAGCACTTCCGGGTCCTTTTTCTGAACCGCAAGAACATGCTGATCGCCGATGAGGAACAGCAGCGCGGCACCGTCGACCATACGCCCGTCTATCCGCGCGAGGTAGTGAAACGCGCCCTGCAGCTCGGCGCCAGTGCCATCATCATGCTGCACAATCACCCGTCGGGCGATCCGGAGCCTTCCAGGGGTGACATCGACATGACCCGTGAAATCAAGGAAACTGCGGAGCGGCTCGGCATCCTGCTGCACGACCACGTCGTGGTCTCGAAGACGGGGCACCGGTCGTTCAAATCGATGGGGCTGCTGTAAGTCTCAATGCCGTTGCCCGCTGGCCAGTGGTGCCGGCCTCGCGGCGTGTTCCTTGATTCGCTTTTCCAGATTTCTGCGCCGCCGGCGGCGGATGTACTTGAGAGACAATTTGTAGCTCAGCCAGCCGCCGATCACGGCATACGGCAGGCAGCCGATGCCCATCGACAGACCCACTTCGAGCGCCAGCAACTCGAGCAGGTCGAGGGTTGCCCGCCAAAGCCCGGCGCCGTCCGTAAACGCCGCGTGCCAGGAATTCAGAAACGTCTCGTAGCCGGTGATGTTGTCCCACTCACCGCGCATGACCTGGCCGGTGGCGTAAAAAACATAATAGATCGGCAACATGGTGAAGACGTTGGTGACCCAGGTCCAGGCACAGGCGATGACGAGGCTGAAGCGAAAATTGCGGACCGGCTTGGCGAACGCCCAGGTCATCAGGCACAGATACATCTGGATACCGACGAGCGGCATCAGCGCCCAGAACATGCCGACGGCGACGCCGCGTGCAGAATACTCTGGCTCGTGAGGGCTGCGTCGTAACGGGATCAGCAGCTTGAGCCGCGACAAGCGGCCCATGCGCTCCAGAAACCCCCGTTTGACACGCTCGACAGACGCCATCCCAGATTCCGACTTCTTTTTGACCCATTCAGGACATTGCTTCGGATGATGGCAGAATTATCAGCCTTCTCAACACACGAAATCATTAAATCGGCGTGAACGCTTGGATTGAGGAAATGCAGGGAAAAGGCGTGTGTCGGCATTCCCAACAGGCCATTGCTCGAATACTATCTTGCCGGGGAGAAGGGGGAGACATTGTCGGCAACATTCATTCGCGTTTTCGTGCCGTTCGCGCTCGGCTATTTGCTTTCGTATCTGTTGCGGGTCGTCAATGCGGTCATCGCGCCTGTGCTGATCGACGATCTCGGCCTGTCCGCGTCCGACCTCGGACTGCTGACCAGCGCCAACCTTTTTGCCTTCGCCGCGTTCCAACTGCCGTTGGGCGTGCTGCTCGACAGATACGGACCGCGAAAGACGGAATCCGTGCTGCTGATCATTGCCGCCCTGGGGACGGCGATTTTCGCCATGGCCGGATCACTGGCGCTGCTGGTGTTGGGACGCGCGCTGATCGGTCTCGGCACCTCGGCATGCCTGATGGCGGCTTTCACGGCGTACGCGTTGTGGCTGCCCAAGGAACGTCTGCCCGCCGTCAACGGTTATCAGATGGTGGCCGGCGGGATCGGTGCGCTGATCGGCACGACCCCCATAGAGTTCATTGAGGAAGCGCTCGGCTGGCGCGGTGTGTTCTGGGTGCTGACCGTGGTGGCGCTGACGATGGCCGTGACGGTGTTCGCCATGGTGCCGCGCCGCAAGGAAGCGCATCACGGTTCAGAAACGCTCCGCGTGACCATCGGCGGTATTCGCCAGGTTTTCTGGTCGCCGCTGTTCTGGCGCATCGCGCCCCTGTGCGTGGCATCGCAGTCGGCGTTTCTGGGCATTCAGAGCCTGTGGCTGGGGCCGTGGTTCCATGACGTCATGAAACTGGACGACCGGGCCACGGCGGATGCGCTGTCACTTGTCGCCTCGGCGATGGTCGGCAGCTACCTTTGCCTTGCCTGGATTACCGGATATCTCAGCAAACGCGGCGTGGGGGCGATCCGTATTTCTGTGACCGGCATGAGCATTTTCATTCTCATGCAGCTCATCGTCATATTCGAGTTGGTGCCGGTCACGGTCACGACGTGGATGGTTTGGGCGTTCACCGCGACCTACGGCATCGTCAGCTATGCCGGACTGACCCAGCGCTTTCCGGTGAAGCTGGCGGGCAGGGTGGTGACCGCCGTCAACGTTCTGGCGTTCTTCGGCGCTTTCGGTGTGCAGTGGGGCATCGGTGTGGTGATTGACTTCTGGCCGATGGCGGAAGGCGGCGGCTTCAATCCCGAAGGATACCGCTGGGCGTTCGGCATGGTGGCCGCCCTTCAAGTCGTGGCGCTGATCTGGTTCTTCGTTTTCAGGACGGAACGGGTCGTCGAAAGTCACGGGTGACGACACCGTCGCGTTCATAGCCCCGGACCAGGAGTTTCCCTTCAAGCGCATTGGCGACGACGGCGATTCGCGTGGTGTCGTTGAGGATCGGCGGCGACACCCAGTCAAAGCCGTCTTCAGCCCCGTCCCGGGTTTCCGCCATCAGCTTCTGCCGCCCGGCACTGTCGACGCCCCTATAGTGTCCGGGCACGCTTCGGGCCATCCAGTGATTGGCGCAGGCGGTCGGGTTTTCGTGGACGCTGGCGGCATCTTCCTCGCGTTCGATCAGGCAGGCCTGATCGGCACCGGTGCCGCTCAGGGTGATGAATGCGGGCATGGCGAGCGGGGTTTCGATGAGCCGCTCTTTCGCCTCGTCATAGGTCGCGCAGGTATCGAAGATCTGGCGCAACAGATGTGTCGGCGGCAGCGCCCTGCGGGCCATCAGCCGTGAGCGGTTGATGCCCCAGTCGAGCCAGCACGACCGGCTCCAGCGGCGAAACGGCGGCTGGTTGATGGCCGCCGAGAAGCGGCCCGGTGCCATCGCCGTGACGATGCCGGCGAACCCAGGCCAGGTGACGTTGAAATACGGTCCGGCCTTGCCCTTGAACTTGGCGACGACGACGGTTTCGCCAAGACCGTCCAGCGGCCAGTCCAGGGTCCTGAGCATGCGGTTGCCGCTGCCCGATGGATCGGGTCCGGCCCCGGTCGTGCAACTCCACTCATACGACAGGTTCAAAAGCCAGGCGCCGCTTTTGCCGGCCTCGGCGGCCACGGCATCGATTTCGTGGGCCAGCGGATTGTCCTGGCGCATCAACCAGCGCCTGGAGACGATATCGCCGATGCTGATCGGCAAGGCGCCGTAATGCTCGCGCCCGGCGCGAATCACCGCCTGAAACCGCCCGGCTTCGGCGCGCGCGACATCGATTGCGCCCCCCGCCGTGGCATCGACATAGGGTATTTCGACAAGACTGTCCGTATCGTGTGGCTGCGAATCCATGGGGCTACTATATACGTCAGTGATGTTGCGTTGTCATGAAACCTCGCCGGATGCGATTGCGGGCTTTAAAATACCGCCTGCATGGCTATGATCGCCCGCCTGACAGGAGACCCCGTATGATTCCGCGCTACAGCCGTCCCGACATGACCGCGATCTGGGAACCGGCCAACAAATTCCGTATCTGGTTCGAAATCGAGGCGCATGCCTGCGACGCCATGGCCGAGCTGGGCGTCATTCCGAAACAGGCAGCCGCCGATATCTGGGCCAAGGGCGACAAACCCTATACGCCTGAACGTATTGCCCGGATCGACGCCATCGAACTGGAAACCAAGCACGATGTCATCGCCTTCACCACCGAGCTTGCCGAACATGTCGGCGAGGCCTCGCGCTTCGTGCATCAGGGCATGACGTCATCGGACGTGCTGGATACCTGCCTTGCGGTGCAGATGATGCAGGCGGCGGATATTCTGCTCGCCGATATCGACAAGCTGCTGGGCGCGCTCAAGCGCCGCGCTTTTGAGACCAAGCTGATGCCGGTGATGGGCCGTTCACACGGGATCCATGCCGAGCCGACGACGATGGGGCTGAAATTCGCTCGCTTTTACGCCGAGTTCTCCAGAAACCGCACACGGCTCGAAGCGGCCCGCGCCGATATCGCGACCTGTGCCATATCCGGTGCCGTCGGGACTTTCGCCAACATCGATCCCCGCGTCGAAGAGCATGTGGCCGGGAAACTGGGCCTTACGCCGGAACCGATCTCGACGCAGGTGATTCCCCGCGACCGCCACGCCCAGTACTTCGCAACGCTCGGCGTGATCGCCAGTTCCATCGAGAACGTGTCGATCGAGATCCGCCACATGCAGCGGACCGAGGTCCGCGAAGCGCAGGAATACTTCGCACCGGGTCAGAAGGGTTCGTCTGCGATGCCGCACAAGCGCAACCCGATCCTGTCCGAAAACCTGACCGGCCTCGCGCGTATCGTGCGCTCGGCGGTGGTGCCGGCGCTGGAAAACGTCGCGCTCTGGCACGAACGCGATATTTCGCATTCTTCGGTGGAGCGGATGATCGGTCCGGATGCGACGGTGACGCTCGATTTCGCCCTGAATCGCCTGGCCGGCGTCATCGACAAGCTGGTCGTCTATCCGGAAAACATGCTGAACCACATGAATGCCTTCGGCGGCATTCACGACGCGCAACGGGTTTTGCTGTATCTGACGCAGAACGGCGCCAGCCGCGAGGATGCCTACAAGATCGTGCAGCGCAACGCGATGCGGGTGTGGAAAAGCTTCGGCATCGACCAGGACAATCCCGACACGCCACCGGTCCTCGACGACATCGAGAAGGAAGCCGCGAACCATGACAACCGGCTCGCGTTCTTCCTTAGCCATGATCCGGAATTGGCGGATATCCTGTCAGCGGATGATCTGAAGTCGCTGCTTGAGAAGGATTCGGTCAGCTATCACACGGCGCGGGTCGATGAGATATTCGCCCGCGTTTTCGGCAAGGGTTGAAGCTCAACCCTCGCTTTTGACCTGATCCAGGGCAACGCTTTCCAGTTCCTGGATTTTACTGCGGACCTGGTCCTCGCTGACCGGCGCATTGTGGGTCTTGATGTCGCCCATGACCTTGCGAACGACGTCTTC
Source organism: Thalassospiraceae bacterium (assembly GCA_038100295.1). Classification (GTDB taxonomy): domain Bacteria; phylum Pseudomonadota; class Alphaproteobacteria; order Rhodospirillales; family Casp-alpha2; genus UBA4479. The sequence goes on along the minus strand of JAYNVG010000019.1, from coordinate 32,699 downwards.
GATGCCCGGTTCGTCGAAATCGGCTGCAACGACTTCCTTGGCATAGCTGTCAGCCGCGTCACCCGTCAGGCCGAAAATTTCCGCGAGCCACAGACCGAGCAGCTTGTTGCGGCGGCTTTCCGCCCTGAACAGCAGTTGCTGGTCCATTTCGTATTTACGTTCTTCGCCTTTTTCGCGTTTGGAAAAAGAATCGGCCATAAGATCGCTCCCTGAGCTGGTTCTATCTGCCCCATAAATAGTCTGCCGGGCTGGATGCCGCAAGCCGCGCTTTCGCTGGTTTATCCCCTGTCGGCATATTAATTTTATCCTATGTGTACCGTCGTCATTCTACGCCGCCCCGACCAGCCCTGGCCCGTCGTGATTGCCGCCAACCGCGACGAGATGTCGTCCCGGCTGTGGCGCCCGCCGGCACGGCACTGGGACGACCATCCGCACGTCATTGCCGGAATCGACGAGGAAGCCGGCGGCACATGGATGGGGCTGAACGATGACGGTCTTTTTGCCGCCGTTCTGAACCGGCCGCACTCGCTGGGACCGGCGGTAGGCAAGCGTTCGCGGGGCGAACTGCCGCTGGAAGCGCTGAGCCATGCCGAGGCACGTGAAGCCGCTTCGGCTCTCGGCAATCTCGACGGGCGGGCGTATCGGTCCTTCAACATGCTGATTGCGGATGCCAACGATGCGTTCTGGCTGCGTTCCACCGGCGAAGCCGCAAGGGTCGACGTCACGCCGGTGCCGGAGGGCCTGTCGATGCTGACCGCGAACGACCTGAATGATACGCAATCAGCCAGAATTCGGGCTTATCTGCCGAAATTCAGGGATGCCCGCGCCCCCGATCCGGACAGCGGCGATTGGGAAGCCTGGAAAACACGGATCGCCAGCCGTGACGCCACCGCATCCGATGGTGAACGCGGCGCCATGAACGTCGGCTCGGGCAGCGGCTTCATGACCGTCTGCTCGTCGCTGGTAGCGTTGCCGGGCGTCGAACGTTTCGGCGAGAAACCGAAATGGCTGTTCGCCGCCGGTCCACCGGACAAGATGCCGTTTCTGGATGTGGACCTTGCCGGCTAGAGGACTCGTTGTTCTGGCCGCTTTCCTGCTGGTGGCCATCCGCTCGGCGGAAGCAGATTCGCTTTTGCTGCCGCCGGTCGGTGCACCCGGTTTCAAGGCGCTGTGCACCGATATGTACGAAAAGCGCGATACACCGGAAGGCTGGCCGGTTCAGTTTCAGGGCAGCGCGCATCACTGCACCTTGAAGACACACGCCGGCACGTCGACCGACATGACCGAGGACGACTATGCGTGGAGCCTGCGGAAAAGCCTGACCTTTGCGTGTAAAGGCAAACGCGAGGTGATTTACGAAGTCGTGCGCCGGCTCCGGGACTGCAATGGGGAAAGCCGCACCATCGAAATGCTGCCGGACCCGGCAACGCCGGGTGCATGCCGGGTGTCGTTTCTAGAAACCACGGAAGCCTTTTCGGTGGCGCCGCCGCTGATCGCAGATCTGACCGAATGGCGTGCGGACATGCCGTGGTATGAACGGCTGCTGGTCAACCTGTTCGCGCCCCGCGAACTGCCGATGGTGATGGACGGACTGATTGCCTGCGCCGGGCCTGAAAAAGGTTAGGCTTTATCGTTCGAGTGGTTTCAGGCCGCGCCCATGAAGCCGGGCATCCAGCCTTCGTTTTTGTCCTTCAGTGACGACACAGGCACGCTTTCGCCACTGGAAAGCGTCAGGGCATCGCCGCCGGTGGTGCCGATCCTGGCCGCCGTCACGCCCGCTTCGAGTGCCCTGGCCATGACCGCATCCGGTTCGTTGGTCGCGACGATGTAGCGCCCCTGATCCTCGCCGAACAGCCAGGCATGTGCCGGCACGGCTCCGGAGGTGACATCGATGCTGGCACCGATACCGCCGCCCATGGCCATTTCCGCCGCTGAGACCAGCAGGCCGCCGTCGGCGACGTCATGGCAGGCGCTGACAAGGCCGGACAGGATCAGTTCGCGCACCAGATCGCCGTTGCGCCGTTCGATTGCAAGATCGACCAGGGGCGGCGGTCCGTCCTCGCGGCCCAGCAGTTCCCGGAGATACAGGCTCTGGCCCAAGTGGCCCTGCGTCTCGCCGATCAGGACCAGGGTTTCGCCTTCGCTGACGAATCCGATCCCGACCGCCTGCGCATGGTCCTGCAACAGCCCGACCGCGCCGATGGTCGGCGTCGGCAGGATCGCCTGACCGTTGGTTTCGTTGTACAGCGACACGTTGCCGGAAACGACCGGGAAGTCGAGCGCCAGGCACGCCTCGCGCATGCCTTCGATGCAGCCGACGAACTGGCCCATGATTTCCGGCTTTTCCGGATTGCCGAAGTTCATGTTGTCGGTGATGGCGAGCGGTGTTGCCCCGGTCGCCGTCAGATTGCGCCACGCCTCGGCGACGACCTGACGGCCGCCATCAATGGGGTTGGCCTTGCAATAACGCGGCGTGCAGTCCGACGTCGCCGCCAGCGCCTTTTGGGTGCCGTGCACGCGGACCAGCGCCGCATCGGCGCCGCCCGGGCGGCCGATGCCCAGCGTGTCGCCCATGACCATGTGATCGTACTGCTCCCATATCCAGCGCTTCGACGACAGCGCCGGGGTGCCGATCAGGGTTTCCAGTGCCGCCATCGGATCGTTCGGTGCCGGAACGTCGTTCGCGTCCAGTGCGGCGGGAACCGGGGTGCGTATCCAAGGCCGGTCATATTCGGGGGAGGCCAGCGCCAGCGGGTCGATCGGCAGGTCGGCGACGATTTCGCCCTTGTGCTTCAGGACCATGTGGCCGCTGTCCGTCAGGTGACCGACGACGGCGAAATCGAGTTCCCACTTTTCGAATATCTTGCGCGCATCGTCTTCGCGGCCCGGCTTCAGGACCATCAGCATGCGTTCCTGGCTTTCCGACAGCATCATTTCATAGGCCGTCATGCCGGTTTCGCGCTGCGGCACCTGATCCAGGTCCAGTTCGACGCCCATGCCACCCTTCGACGCCATTTCGAAAGACGACGACGTCAGGCCGGCCGCGCCCATGTCCTGAATGGCGACGATCATGTCGGTGGCCATCAGTTCCATGCAGGCTTCGATCAGCAGTTTTTCGGTGAACGGGTCGCCGACCTGCACGGTCGGACGCTTTTCCTCGGAATCCTCGGAGAACTCGGCCGATGCCATGGTCGCGCCGTGGATGCCGTCGCGCCCGGTCTTGGAGCCGACATAGACCACCGGATTGCCGACGCCGGCGGCTGCGGAATAGAAGATCTTGTCGGTATCGGCGATTCCCACCGTCATCGCGTTGACCAGGATATTGCCGTTATAGTTCGGGTGAAACTCGCACTCGCCGCCGACGGTCGGTACGCCGACGCAGTTGCCGTAACCGCCGATCCCGGCGACGACGCCGGACACCAGATGCTTGGTCTTGGGATGGTCGGGGCTGCCGAATCGCAGCGCGTTCAGATTGCAGACCGGACGCGCGCCCATGGTGAAGACGTCGCGGAGAATGCCGCCGACGCCGGTCGCCGCGCCCTGATAGGGCTCGATATAGGACGGGTGGTTGTGGCTCTCCATCTTGAAGATCGCCGCCTGGCCGTCGCCGATATCGACGATTCCGGCGTTCTCGCCGGGACCGCAGATCACCTGCGGACCTTCGGTCGGCAGGGTTTTCAGCCATTTTTTCGAGGATTTGTAGGAGCAGTGCTCGGACCACATCACCGAGAAAATACCCAATTCCGTCAGGTTCGGTTCACGGCCTTCGAGAATCTCCAGGATTTTCGCGTATTCGTCTTTGGAAATGCCGTGTTCGGCGATGATTTCGGGTGTGATCTCGCTCAAGGTTCTGTCCCATGGCTGGTCGTTTTGGCTGCGACGCTTCATAGCAAATGACGCAGCAAGGTGACACACCTTTCGTCACTTGCCACCCCCTTGCCAAGCCTGCGCCACGATTTCGCCACAAACCCCTTGAAGCAAAACAAAAAACGTGGGACTTTCCTGCTCAGGTTTCGGTGTCTGGGAAAGGTTTTATGCGGGGAAAAGCACTTGGATTCGCCGTCGCGGTTGCGATCACCGGCCTTGCCGCCGGGTCCGCCATCGCGGCCACGTGCAACGACAGCACCGAAAAGGCCGCATTTCACGTCCGCGCCCTGCAGACCGATCTGATGGTCGCTGCGCTGACTTGCGGTGCCCGCCCCCAATACAACAGCTTCGCGCGCAAGTTCCAGGATACGCTGATCGATCATGGCGTGGCCCTCAAGGCGCTGTTCCGCAACCTGCACGGTGCCAGTTCTGAAAAGGCGCTGAATGCCTACATTACGGCGCTGGCCAACCGCGCCTCGCAGCGTTCCATCGCCAAGCGCGATCAGTATTGCGAACACACGCTCCGTACCTTCACCGCGCTGACCGGTCTCAAGCCTGCCGATCTGGCGGCGTTCTCCATGAGCCGTCCCACCAGCGAAGTGGACGTACCCTCGACCTGCCGTCCGGACGTGATCCTCGTCGACAAGTCGAAGTAGGTTCCGCTTATCAGGTTTTCCAAACAAAAGAGGCGCGGAATATCCGCGCCTCTTGTTATTTGCTGTCTTGATGCGTCTTACGGGAAGACGATCTCGACACGGCGGTTCTGCGGTTCGCGCACCCCGTCGGCGGTCGGTACCAGGGGCTGCAGTTCGCCCTTCCAGTCGATACCGATCTCGTTGGTGGCGATCCCGAGCTTGTTCAACTGCGCCTGAACCGCGCGGGCGCGCTTTTCGGACAGTTTCATGTTGTAGGCCCGGGTACCGGAAGTGTCGGCGTGTCCGGTGGCTTCGATCCGGCTGATATTCCCCTTGCGCGCGTTTTCGGCGGCACTTTTCAGAATGGCCAGGGCTTCGTCGGTGATCTCCGCCTTATCCCAGTCGAAGAACACGATGTAGTTGCGTGCCACCGGCGGCGGAGCCGGCGGGGCCGGTGCAGGTTTCGGCTCCGGCTGTTTCTGCGCCATCGGTTTCGGTGCGGGGGCCGGTGCCGGGGCCGGCGCCGCAGCCATCGGCTTTTTCTCGACGCCGAACGTATATCTGAGGCCGACCATGATGGAATGGGCATCGTAATCGGCGTCGACCTTGCCGCCGGCGAGCGTGTCGACTTCCACACCCTGCAGTCTGAAATAGCGGTATTCGAGCGTGCCGGTCCAGTTGTCCGTCATCTGATAGCCGATACCGGCAATACCCTGCAGGGCCAGGCCGTTGCCGGCGCTTTCGATACCGGTCGTGCCGACGGGGTTGGTGTTCAGGTTCAAACGCCCGGCACCGATACCGGCACCGAGATACGGGATGAACGCGGACCCGGTGGCAAAATCGTAATAACCGTTGATCATGCCGCTCAGGACCTTGGCGGAACCGCCGGTCGAAGTGGTGCCGCTTTTATCGACGCCGTTGCGCCGGTTGCCGAGCTCGATTTCACCGCGCAACCCGTTGGCATAGGCATGACCAAGTGCCAGTACGCCGGCAATGCCGTTTTCATACCCGATTTCGGTATTGATACCGCTGCCGCTGATGTCGCTGTCATTGGCGATATTGGCGCCGAGACCGCCGCTGACGTAAGTGCCGGTAGCGCGGTCCGCCGCCAGCGCAGGGCTGGCTGCCGTGAAAAGGGCTGTGCAGATAACCGCCATTTTGCCGATTGATCGCATGATTACATAATCCCAGAAAAAAATTCTCGCACGCAATGAACGGTTCAGCGTGCGAATCGTTTTTAACCAAACATTACACCAAGATCGGCATATTGTTAAATGCGGAACATCATGAACCTTGATGATGTCGTAAATATGGCGCTTCCGCCGTCAGCCGAGCGCGGCGAGCAGCCCTTCGAACATCGGCCGGCCGTCGGTGCCGCCCAGCGCCGGATCGGCAAGCCGTTCCGGGTGCGGCATCATGCCAAGCACATTGCGTTTTTCGTTGAGAATACCGGCGATATCGTCCAGCGAGCCGTTCGGATTGGCACCGTTGCCGCGCTTGCCGTCGGCAGAGACATAGCGGAAAGCGATCCGGTCATCATCGTTGAGCGCCTTCAGGGTATCGTCGTCGGCGTAATAATTGCCGTCGTGATGGGCTATCGGAATGCGGATGACCTGGCCTTTCTTGTATTGGCCGGTGAACACCGTCGACGCCGTTTCGACGGACAGGTGCACATCCTTGCAGACGAATTTCAGATCGGCGTTGCGCATCAGCACGCCGGGCAGCAGTCCGACCTCGGTCAGGACCTGAAAGCCGTTGCAGATACCGATCACCGGTGTGCCGGCATCGGCGCGCTTCTTGACCTCGCGCATCACCGGCGAATTGCCGGCGATGGCGCCGCAGCGCAGATAATCACCGTACGAAAAACCGCCCGGCACCACGATCAGGTCGACGTCGGGCATGTCGGCGTCGCCGTGCCACTGCATGACGACCTCGCCGCCGGTAATGTCCTCGAGCGCGACCTTGGCGTCGCGGTCACAGTTGGAACCCGGAAAGACGATGACGGCGGATTTCATGACCTTAACCCTAGACGATTTCGACCGCGTAATTCTCGATCACCGTGTTGGCGAGGAGCTTTTTGCACATTTCCTCTGCCTGGGCCTCGGCCTTGGCGGGATCGGTCTCGCTCAACTCCAGTTCGATGAACTTGCCCTGGCGGACGTCCTCGACGCCGGCGAATCCGAGGCCGGCTAGGGCGTGCTGCACGGCCTTGCCCTGGGGATCGAGAACGCCGTTTTTCAGGGTGACGTGGACTTTGGCTTTCACAAGAATTTCTCCGCCTGGCGCGCCGCCCCGGGATGGCCCGGTGAGGCGGGGCGGCGCCTCTGTTAGGTTAACCACCTTACTGCCCCAGACCGGGAGAAAATTCAACGGTCTTGAAGGCGCGCGATGGCCAACCCGGCCATCCCCATCGCGCGCGGCTGTGGATCGGCCAATCTGTTTACTGCATCGCGCTCGGGCCGGGCATGTCGGCCGGTCCCGATTCGGGCAGGATGCCGAGCCGGCGCGCGACTTCCTGGTAGCCTTCCTCGACATTGCCGAGTTCGCGTTCGAAACGGTCGCGGTCCAGCTTTTCGCCGGTATGCAGGTCCCACAGCCGGCAGTTGTCGGGGCTCAGTTCGTCGGCGAGGATCAGGCGCACGTGTTCTTCTTCCCAGAGCCGGCCGAATTCGACGCGGAAATCGACCAGACGCAGACCGATACCGAAAAACAGCCCGGTCAGGAAATCGTTGATGCGCAACGCCATCGCCATCATTTCATCCAGGTCCGGCGGCGAGGCCCAGCCGAACGCGGTAATGTGCTCTTCGGAGATCATCGGGTCCTTGAGCTCATCGGACTTGTAATAATATTCGACGATCGAGCGCGGCAGTTGGGTGCCTTCGGCAAGACCGAATCGCTCGGCAAAAGTCCCTGCTGCGACGTTGCGGACGGTCAGGATGATCGGGATGATCTCGACCTCGCGGACCAGCTGTTCGCGCATGTTGAGACGGCGCACGAAATGAGTCGGGACGCCGATTTCGGTCAGGCGCATCATCAGGTATTCGGAAATGCGGTTGTTGAGCACGCCCTTGCCGGTGATGACGCCGGTACGTCCGTCGCCGGCGGCAAGCGCGTCGTCCTTGAAATACTGGACCAGTGTTCCGGGTTCGGGGCCTTCGAAGAGCACCTTGCCCTTGCCCTCGTAAACCTGTCTGCGTCTCGCCATGATCAGCGTCCCGTCAGGTATGTCTCGTTCGGCGACCCTATATCAGTCCCGTTCGTGGAAAACAACGCAATCACGCAGGTGTCCGGCGCTAATCCCACAATTTGCCGAGGGTTGACGCGAACAGGCTTAAGCGCCATATCAGCATCCAGAGGGACCAAGGAGTGAGCCGTCATGGCCATGGCTGCCGGTGAAATCGAAAAACTGATCAAGGAATCCATCCCCGACGCGGTGGTGACGATCAACGATCTGGCCGGTGACGGCGACCATTACGCGGCGCATGTGGTGTCGGCGGCGTTCACCGGTAAATCCCGCGTGCAGCAGCACCAGATGGTCTATCAGGCGCTGCAGGGGCGGATGGGCAACGAGCTTCATGCTCTGGCACTGCAGACCTCGGCCCCCGAGTAAGCGATTCTTTAAGTAATTTCTGGTCTCTTGCGAGACCGCTGATGTGAGGACAACGCAATGAGCGACAACCCGACCTTTACGCAGATCCAGGGCGAAATCGACGCAAGCGACGTGGTGCTGTTCATGAAAGGCTCGCCGATTCAGCCGCAGTGCGGATTCTCCGCTGCCGTGGCGCAGGCGCTGACCATGATGGGCGTCAAGTTCAAGGGCGTCGACGTGCTGCAGAACATGGAAATCCGCCAGGGCATCAAGGATTTCTCGAACTGGCCGACCATTCCCCAGCTTTATGTCAAAGGCGAGTTTATCGGGGGTTGCGATATCGTTCGGGAAATGTATGAGTCTGGTGAACTCAAAAAGCTCTTCGATGAGAAGGGCGTACAATACGCCTCGTAAGCCCCTACGTTTCCCAGGGAACTTTTACGAGGAGCTTTTGAGGGAGGGGCCGTGCAGCGCACGGCCCTTTTCCTATGTGGCCTGCTTTATGCGGTCATTTCGGACGAGGTCAGTCACTTTTACGCGGATCGGCCTTTTCGCCGAGCGAAATCTCGTCCGTGCCCAGCGCATCGGCAAGCCGGCCGGTGGCGGCGCCCGGGCGCAGCGGCTTTTGCTGCGTCGGTGCGGGTGCCCAGGCGGTCATGGTGATGATCTCGAACGTCGCCGGGATGCGGCCGTCGGCATCGGCGTGCCGGTCCAGATATCTTGCCAGTGCGGACATCAGCAACCGGCGCTTCATCGGCGTGCGGCGCCGTTCCAGCACGGCGTTGCTTTCGCCCATGCCGCGCAGATCGGCAAGCAGCTTCAGCGGCTCCCCATAACTTACCGTGACGGTGTCACTGTCGACCACGGGCAGCGCGAATCCGGCACGTTGCAGCAGCGAGCCCAGATCGCGGACATTGGCGAACGGCGAAACGCGGGGGCTGAGGCCGCCGTCGATCTCGATCTCGGCCTCGGCCAGGACATTGCGAAGCTCGTTCAGTGTGGCGCCGCCAAGCACTTGCGCCAGAAACAGCCCGTCCGGCTTCAGCGCCATGCGGATTTGCGACAGCGCGCCCGGCAGATCGTTGACCCAGTGCAGGCTCAGGTTCGAAACCACGACATCGAACACGCCAAGCCCGAACGGCAGCGCTTCCTCGTCGAGAGCCAGGACCGGTCCCGGGCTGTTTGTGCGGGCCCGCACGGCCATTTCCTCGGCAAGGTCGGCCTGAATTAAAGTGCCGATCCGGCCCGGCGGCAGGGCGCGGGCGATCTCGCCGCCGTGACAGCCGAGGTCGAGACCCAGCGAAAAAGTCCGGTTGATGTCGAGCAGCCTGTCACAAAGACGCTCTGCGCCTTCCATAAACAGAAAATCGTGATCGTCCAGGCCGGCGGCGGCGCGGGCACGGTGGCGGCGCACCAGACGCCGGTCGAAGACGTTCATGTGATCCGGTGTGTTCATGGAGGCTATATGACACGTTTGCAGGGAATGCTCAAAAGCACGATTGGCGGTGTCCGCGATCATCTGTGGCCGCCGCTGTGCGCCGCTTGCGACGTCCCGGTGCAGGGCGGCGGCGGTCTGTGCGCGGACTGCTGGGATGCGGTGACATTTCTGGGCGCGCCGCAGTGCCATGCCTGCGGGGTGCCGTTTCCGTTCGATCCTGGCGCGGGGGCCTTGTGCGCCGCTTGCACACGGGCGCGGCCACCCTATCAGCGTGCCCGGGCGGCGTTCGTCTATGACGATGCCAGCCGCTCCATGATCCTTGCTTTCAAGCATGCCGACCGCACCGATTTGGCGCCTGTGCTGGTCAACTGGCTGCGGCGCCCGGCGGCTACGTTGCTGGACGACGCGGATATTGTCGCACCGGTGCCACTGCACTGGAGCCGTCTCATCAGCCGGCGCTACAACCAGTCGGCACTGCTGTCGAACGCCCTGGCGCACGGTGCCGGCGATCCCCGATCTGCTGATCCGCAAGCGGCGTACAGGGACGCAGGGCGGCAAGTCACCGGCGGCACGCAGGCGTAACGTGCAGGGCGCGTTTCGGGTTCGCGCCCGCCATGTGCCGTCTCTGCGCGACAAGCGGGTACTTGTGGTCGACGACGTCATGACCACCGGCGCGACGGTGGAAGCCTGCGCGCGTGCTTTGCTCCGGGCCGGTGCTGGAGCGGTCGATGTGATCACGATTGCGCGTGTGGTCATTTCCGGGATTTGATCGCCCGTCAAATCGCTTATATGTCTTAGCATCGACATTCCGCTGAGTGGGGACTCCATGGCGAACATCGAAATCTATACGACACCTTTCTGCCCCTATTGCGCCCGGGCCAAGAAGCTCCTGTCCGCCAAGGGGGTCAAGTTCACCGAACACGACGTGATGATGAACAGCGGCCTCAGGAAAAAGATGACCGGTATGGCCGGCGGCGCCAGCTCGGTGCCGCAGATCTTCGTCGACGGTACGCACATCGGAGACTGCGACGGCATTCACCGGCTGGATGCGCAGGGCAAGCTCGACGCGTTGCTTGGGATCGGTGCGTGAGCACTCGCTTCAAGGCGGCCCTCGTTCAGATCACCGCCGGCACGGACCCGGCGGCAAATGCCCGCATGAATTCCGCTCTGCTGGCCGAGGCAGCCCAGGGCGGCGCCGATTTCGTGATGTTTCCGGAAGTCTGCAACATGATCGAGCCGGACCGTCCTGCCTGCCGTGCCAAGGCGCGCATTGCTGCCGAGGACGAAACCCTGCGGCGGCTCTCAGACGGCGCCCGGGAACTTGGTGTCTGGGTGCTGGTCGGGTCCATCGTAACCCAGGCAGAAGACACGCCCGGGAAGCTCGCCAACAGCTCGTTCCTGATCGACGCCAAGGGTGAAATCGCCGGTACCTACGACAAGATGCATCTGTTCGACGTCGACGTCGGCTCGGGGGATGTATACCGCGAAAGCGACACCTACAGGCCCGGCACGTCGGTGACGCTGGTGCCGACGCCGTGGGGTTTGTTCGGCATGACGGTCTGTTACGACATGCGGTTCCCGCATCTGTACCGTGATCTGGCGCGTGCCGGTGCGGTGATGCTGAGCGCGCCGTCGGCGTTTACCCAGCCGACCGGCGAGGCGCACTGGCATGTCCTGCTGCGCGCGCGGGCCATCGAATGTGGCGCCTTCGTGTTCGCCCCGGCTCAGACCGGCGAGCATGCGGGCGGGCGCAAGACCTATGGGCATTCGCTGGCCGTCGGCCCGTGGGGTGACGTGCTGGCCGACGCCGGTACCGCGCCCGGCATCAGCTACGTGGATATCGATACGTCGCAGGCAGAAGCGGCGCGCATGCGCATTCCGTCTTTGCAGCACGACCGGGCTTACACGCTTAAACCTTAACGCCTTCAGGGCAGCGGCAGCGGTATAGGCTCGCCGTCATCGCGTTCCGACAGGCCGAGGTTGTTGACGGCGCAAACCATCTGTTTCACGCCCGGACATTCGCCGCCTTCGACGATGCCGTGCCGGTAGGCGACGATCTGCAAGCGTCCGCGCAGCAGTTCGAGCAGTTCACCGTTTTTCAGCAGATGATCGGGATTGCGCGGCCTTGAATAGACCTCGTTGCCGAGCGCGAAGGTCTCGTACAGAAGCACGCCGCCGGGCTTGAGCGCGGCGATGAGGTCCTGGAACAGCGGCCGGAAGAGATAGTTGCAGACCATAACGGCATCGAAGGTGCGTCCCGCCAGCGGCCATCCGTTGCCGTCTTCAAGATCGGCTTCGATGATGTCCGCGCCGTGGCTTTCGCCGAACGGCTGCAGCGGTTCGGTGTTGCGGTCCAGCGCCGTCACCCGGTACCCAGCGTCGGCGAAAAACCGCACGTGGCGGCCGCCGCCGGCGGCGACATCAAGGACATCTCCGCCGGCTGCGATCAGCGGCTGAAAGGTGCGAAACCAGTCGGACGGTTCGGACATGCCGAGATGGCGAGAGGAATGCGGTGCTGATGACATGATCGCAGTATGACGGCGGCAAGTTGATTTTGTTAACGCTTTTTTTCTATGAATTGGCCACTATATAAAGCTTAATCCCGTTCTTTGCGGAGTTCGGTCGACGAAATGATCAAGTATTCGGTCCGGTGTGAGAACACCCACGAGTTCGAAGGCTGGTTCAAGGACAGCGCGACGTTCGATGCGCAGGCCAAGAGCGGCGACATCGCGTGCCCGCATTGCGGCAACACGAAGGTCGCCAAGGCACCGATGTCTCCGCGTATCTCGAAATCATCGAACGTCGGTTCGACGCCGGAATCCCGGGCCCGCGAAGTGGCCGAGCGGATAATCGAAGCGGCCCAGCAGATGCGCCGTGAGGTCGAAGCCAATTGCGACTACGTCGGTGATCAGTTCGCTGACGAGGCCCGCCGCATTCATTACGGCGAGACGGAAGAGCGCGGCATATACGGAGAGGCGTCTGACGACGAGACCCGCGAGCTCGATGAAGAAGGGATCGAGGTCTATCGCCTGCCGGTCATCCGCCGCAACAGCTGATATCCCGCCGGAACCGTGCCGCTTCAGTCCTTCGCGGCAAATGCCAGATAATTGATGTCGAGATTGCCGCCCGCGGTCCACTGATCGGCGATCGGGTCGTAATGCATGCCTTCCAGCGCGGTGAGGTCCATGCCCGCGTGCCGCAGACCGGCGGCGAGTTCGGACGGTTTCACGAACTTGCGCCATTCGTGGGTGCCGACCGGCAGCCAGCGCAGCACGTATTCCGCCATCACCTTGGCCAGCGCCAGGGATTTTAGCGTCCTGTTGATGGTCGAGAGCGCCATGCCGCCGCCCGGTCGGACCATCGAGGCGCAGGCCTGCAGGAAGGCGTCAAGATCTGCCACATGCTCGACAACCTCGAGCGTCACGACGATATCGAAAGTGGCACCGGTGGCCGCCAGGTCCTCGGGCTGGGTCGCCCGATAATCGATTTCAAGGCCCATCTGCCCGGCATGCAGCCTGGCGATCTCGATATTGCGTTCCGAAGCGTCGATGGCGGTCACGTCGGCACCGAGCCGTGCCAGCGGTTCGCTGACCAGTCCGCCGCCGCAACCGACATCGAGGATCTTCAGTCCCTTGTAGGGGGCCTCGGCAGCCGCATCGAGACCGAGCCTGGCCGTGACCTGATCGCGGATGAAGCCGAGCCGCACCGGCGCCAGTTGATGCAGCGGGCGGAACTTGCCGTTCGGGTCCCACCATTCCTCGGCAATCGCCGAAAACCGTGCGACTTCGTCCGCGTCCACGGTGCCGCCAACGGCGGCTTTCGGGGCGGGCTTCAGGGTCTCGGCGGCGGCGCTGTCGGATGTCATGCGATTGTTGGCCTTTTTGTGCATTTCAGGGGCGCCACAACCCAGCATCAGGGTTGCTTGCGCGCAACCCACAGAGTATGTATGCGCCGCCCGTGCTTCAACCCAAACCATGAGGATGGCACTGGCTTGGGGATCCCGGGACGTTCCCGGGGCGGTGTCTCGGAAAGTTAGCGGAAAATGGCACGGATTGTTCAAAAATTCGGTGGCACGTCGGTTGCCAATATCGAGCGGATCAAGATCGTGGCCGAACGGGTCAAGGCCGAGGTCGACGCCGGTAATGAAGTCGCGGTGATCCTGTCGGCGATGTCGGGTGAAACCAACAAGCTCGTCGATTACGTCACCTCGGTCAGCAAGCTCTATGACGCGCGTGAATACGACACCATCGTCGCCACCGGCGAACAGGTCACGGTCGGCCTGCTGGCGCTGGCTCTGCAGGATATCGGCATCTCGGCGCGCTCCTGGCTCGGCTGGCAGATACCGATCCACACCGACGGTGTGCACGGCAAGGCACGGATCCAGAGCATCGAAACCGAGGAAATGGAAAAACGCCTGGCGCGTGGCGACGTCTGCGTCGTCGCCGGTTTTCAGGGGCTTGGCCCGGACAACCGCATCACCACGCTCGGCCGTGGCGGTTCGGACACCAGCGCGGTGGCGATCGCCGCGGCGCTGAACGCGGACCGCTGCGATATCTATACCGACGTCGACGGTGTCTATACGACCGACCCGCGCATCACACCCAAGGCGCGCAAGCTGGACAAGATCACCTACGAGGAAATGCTGGAAATGGCATCCGTGGGGGCAAAGGTCCTGCAGACCCGTTCCGTCGAGCTGGCGATGAAACACGGTGTGCGCGTGCAGGTGCTGTCCAGCTACAGTAATGAACCCGGAACCCTTGTTGTTGATGAGGATGAGATCGTGGAACAGGAATTGGTAAGCGGCATTGCCTACAGCCGCGACGAAGCGAAAATCACGTTGGTGGCGGTTCCGGATCAGCCGGGCATCGCGGCGGCGATCTTCGGACCGCTGGCGGACAACGGCATCAACGTCGACATGATCGTGCAGAACGTCTCGCATGACAACAAATCGACGGATTTGACCTTCACGCTGCCGATCGCCGATCTGGAACGCGCCGTCGCCACACTCGAAGGCAAGCGCAGCGAACTGGAATTCGCCGATCTCCGCGCCGACAAGAACGTCACGAAAATTTCCGTCATCGGCGTCGGCATGCGCTCGCATGCGGGTGTCGCACAAAAAATGTTCACGACCCTCGCCGAAAAGGGCATCAACATCCAGGTGATTTCGACTTCGGAAATCAAGGTCAGTGTCCTGATTGCCGAGGAATATACGGAACTCGCGGTCCGCGCGCTGCATACGGCCTACGGTCTGGACGCAGACTGACGCTTCGGCCCGGCCGAGCCGGGTCTGATCCGCTACCAGGGAAACTCGAGGCATGTCCGAGAGAACGCCACGCGCCAAATTGACTCCGGCTCCGCGCCGGTTGCTGGCGCGTGTCCGCGACCTGATGGCCGATACCGGCACCGCTGAACAACGCCTCGACCAGATCGCCGAGATCGTCGCCGCCGACCTTGTGGCGGAAGTGTGCTCTATCTATGTACGGCGCGCCGGCGACATACTTGAGCTTTTCGCGACTCGCGGCCTGAAGCCGTCGGCCGTGCACGCGACGCGGCTCCGCATCGGCGAGGGTATCGTCGGTGAAATCGCCGCCATGGCACGGCCGTTCGCATTGGCCGACGCACAGCAGCATCCGAGTTTCGCCTACCGGCCTGAAACCGGCGAAGAAGTTTTCCACTCGATGATGGGTGTGCCGATCCTCAGGAACGGCCGTGTCATCGGCGTCATGGCGGTGCAGAACCGGACCCGGCGTAACTACAACGAAGAAGAAGTCGAAAGCCTGCAAACCGTCGCCATGGTGCTGGCGGAACTCGTCGCCGGCGGCGAACTGATCAACCCGAGCGAACTGCTGCCCGCCGACGGCCTGGCCTCGGCACCCCTGCGCCTGGACGGGCTGCGGCTCAACGGCGGCATCGGCATCGGCCAGGCTGTCGTGCACCGGCCGCATTTCCGCATCGAACGTCTGGTCGCCGAAGACCCGGACGTCGAACAGGAACGCCTGCAGACGGCGTTCGTCGAAATGCACGGCGCCATCGACGACATGATGACGTCGGAGCACATGAAATCCAGCGGCGAACACCGCGACATCATGGAAACGTATTCCATGATCGCCCGCGATCAGGGCTGGCTGAAGCGCATGGAAGAGGCCATCAAGGCCGGTCTGACCGCGGAAGCGGCAGTGCAGCGCGTGCTCGACGACCTGCGTGCGCGCATGGCTCAGGTCAGCGATCCGTACCTGCGCGAACGGGTCCACGATTTCGAGGATCTGGCGCACCGGCTTCTGCAGCATCTGCTGGGCGAACCCAGCGGGCCGGACATCTCGTCCTATGAGGACGGAGCGGTGCTGATCGCGAAAAGCCTCGGCCCGGCGCAACTGCTCGATTATGACGCGAAATCGCTGAGCGGGGTGATCCTCGAGGAAGGCTCGCCGACTGCGCATGTGGCGATTATCGCCCGCGCGCTGGATATTCCCGTAATCGGCCGCATCAAGGGGATCATGGACCGGGTCAGCGAGGGCGATCCGCTGATCGTCGACGGTGATCGGGCACAGGTCTTTCTGCGTCCCGGCGAGGATGTACGGCGCAGTTTTCTCGACACCGTGCGTGTCCACAAGGAGCGCAAGGAATACTACAACGAGCTGATCCCGCTGCCTTCCGACACCAAGGACAAGCACCACGTGTCCCTGTTGTCTAATGCCGGGCTGCTGGTCGACGTCGAGCAGATGCGCGATCTTGGCGCCGAAGGTGTCGGCCTGTTCCGCACCGAAATCCATTTCATGATGCGCACCGAACTGCCGAGTATCGACGAACAGACGGAACTGTACCGCCGAATCCTCGAAATGGCCGACGGGCGGCATGTGACGTTCCGAACCCTGGATGTCGGCAGTGACAAGACGCTGCCGTATCTGGAAAGCGATGACGAGGAAAACCCTTCGATGGGCTGGCGCGCGATCCGCGTCGGGCTGGACCGGCCGATGCTGCTGCGCCGTCAGATGCGGGCCATGGTCCGCGCCGCCAAGCAGGCCAAGACCAACATTTCGATCATGTTTCCGATGATCACCGAGGTCGAGGAATTCGTCGCCGCGAAAAAGCTTCTGGACCGTGAAGTCGACAGCGAAGCGCCGGGACGGCAGATCAATGCCGGTGCCATGCTTGAGGTGCCGGGCCTGCTGTTTCAGATGGACCAGTTGCTGGCGGAAGTCGATTTCCTGTCCATCGGCTCGAACGACCTGATGCAGTTCCTGTTCGCCACGGATCGCGGCAATCCGCGTTTGTCGGACCGCTACGACACCCTGTCGCCGGCGGCGCTGAAGATGCTCAAATCCGTCGTCGACAATTGCAACGGCGCCGGTGTGCAGGTCACGGTCTGCGGCGAAATGGCAGGCCGCCCGCTGGAAGCCATGGCGCTGGTCGGTCTTGGCTACCGGCGCCTGTCGATGGCCAACCCCAGCATCGGCCCAGTCAAGGAAATGACGCGCTCGCTGAATGTCGCAGCACTGGAAAATTTCGTGACGCCGCTGCTGGGCTCGTCCGAGCACAGTTTGCGCGGCAAACTGAGAAGTTTCGCGCTGGATCATGGTGTTGCGGTTTAAATGCCCGAAAATGCCAGCTTCCGATTTCCGAAAAACCCGATTTACCCTTGTAAATCAAAGGCAAATTGTGAGAATAACGACGCAGAGCGGACCCGGGATAACGCGGCAAACCTGATCGCGTCCAGCAACGGCGGGTTAAACGAGCCTTATGAGCAATAAAGACCAGACCAAAGACCAGGAACAGAAGAACGGCAATGGCCGCTCGCCTCAGGTCGGGGCGCTGCTCCGTGCCTCCAGATTGCGCGTCGGCGAGGATCTGCGCGACGTCTCGGATATCCTCTGTATCCGCTATCTGTATCTTGAGGCGATCGAAGAGTGCCGCTACGGCGATCTGCCGGGCAACACCTATGCTGTCGGCTTCATTCGCTCGTATGCGGAGCATCTGGGTCTGGACGGCGACGAGGTCGTGCGCCGCTACCGGGTCGAGCAGAGCGGGCAAAAAAGTGCCACCGATCTGGCTTTCCCAACGCCGGTGCCGGACAGCGGTGTGCCGAAAGGCGCCATCGTCTTCATCGGGGTGCTGATCGCGCTGCTGGTTTACGGCGGCTGGTACGTGACGACGACGGATGAAAGCATCCTGTCCGATCTGATTTCACCGGTCCCGGATCATCTGAAGCATCTGGTCACCGGCGATGACGATGCCGCCAAGACCAATCCGGACGCTGCCGGCGCGGCCAAAACCGATACCCAGTCCGACACGCCACCGGAAGCCGCGACCGAAACCGCGGCGACGGAAATCGAGCAGGTTGTGCGTGAAACCACCGCCGCTGCCGAACAGATGGCCAGCGATGCCGGTGCAGCGGCGAAACGCACCGCCGAAGCAACCGCGGAATCCGTCGCTTCTGCCACGGAAAGTACCGTTGAAACGGCTTCGGAAAGTGCCAGTGCCGCGGCACAGGCTGTAACGGATGCCGCGTCCAGAACCGAGCCGGCCGCCAGCAATGCTGCCCAGTCCGCCGCTTCAGCGGCGAGCGTCGCAGCGAAACCGGTGCAGGAAGCAACCCGCAAGACCCCTGAGGCCATGAGTCAGACGGCAGCACCGTCGGTCACCGAAACCCCGGCCGCAGCGGCGACGTCCGCAACGAGCATGCCCAAGCCCGCCGAAACCGCAACGCCGGCAACCAGCGCGGCATCGGCACCGGATCAGTCTGCCGCGACGGTAACGGAAACGGCTGCCGCGACACCGACTACGGAAACGACAACTACCGAAGCCACCGACAGCACGACGGCGGCAACTTCGCAGACGGAAACCGTGGCGGCAGCGCCGGCACCGACCGAAACCGCACCGCAAAAGCCCGCCAGTCCTGAAGTGACGGCGGAAGACCTGAATGCCCTGGTGCTGCGTCAGGCGACGGGTGTGGCCGGCAGTTCGACAACCGATACAACGTCCGCCCAGACCCCTCAGCCGCCGCAAACCGCTTCGTTGAATGCCGGCGATCCTGCCGAGACGTCGGGCATCGTGATCCACGCCACGTCGAGCAGCTGGGTTGAAATCAGGAACCCGGCCAACGGCGATATCGTCTTTACCGGGCTGATGAGCACCGGGAATACCTTCAACGTGCCGGATACGGACGGACTGACCCTCGATACCGGTAATGCCGGCGCTCTCGACATCACGGTCGACGGAACCTCGGTGCCGAAAATCGGCGGCATCGGCGCCGTGCGCAAGAACGTCTCGCTCAATGCCGACCGCCTCAAGGCGGGTACGGCTGTCAGCCGCTGAACGGAACAGACCCATGAGCATGCAAGCCGCGCCGATTATCCGACGCCAGAGCATCCCGGTCCGAGTCGGTGACGTATTAATCGGCGGCGGCCCGGTGGTCGTGCAGTCGATGACCAATACCGACACCGCCGACGTCAAGGGAACGGCCGCACAGGTGGCGGCGTTGGCCTCCGCCGGTTCGGAAATCGTCCGTATCACCGTCGACCGCGAGGAAGCGGCCAAGGCCGTTCCGCATATTCGCGACGCCCTCTACAAAATGGGCTGCGACGTGCCGCTGGTCGGTGACTTTCATTACATCGGTCACAAGCTCCTGACGGAAAACCCGGCCTGCGCCGAGGCGCTGGCCAAGTACCGCATCAATCCGGGCAATGTCGGGTTCCGTGAAAAACGCGACCGGCAGTTCACGACCATGATCGAAGTGGCGATGAAATACGATCGACCTGTCCGCATCGGCGTCAACTGGGGCAGCCTGGACCAGGAACTGGTGGTCGGCCTGATGGACGAAAACGCCAAGTCCGCAAATCCGAAACCGGCACAGGACATCACCGAGGAAGCGCTGGTGCTGTCGGCCCTGCAAAGCGCCGAACTGGCCCGCGAACTGGGCATGGGTGCCGACAAGATCGTGCTGTCATGCAAGGTTTCCGAAGTCCAGAGCCTGATCCGCGTCTACCGTGCGCTGGCGCGTCAGTGCGACTACGCGCTGCATCTGGGGCTGACCGAAGCCGGTATGGGCTCCAAGGGGATCGTCGCCTCGACGGCGGCGCTGGCGGTCTTGCTGCAGGAAGGTATCGGCGACACCATCCGTGTTTCGCTGACACCGGCTCCGGGCGGCGACCGGACCGAGGAAGTCATCGTCGCACAGCAGATCCTGCAGACCATGGGTATCCGTTCGTTCATGCCGCTGGTCACCGCATGCCCCGGCTGCGGACGCACCACGTCGACCGTGTTTCAGGATCTGGCCGGCAAGATTCAGACCTACATCCGCATCCGCATGCCGGAATGGCGCGAAAACTATCCCGGTGTCGAGGAGATGAACGTCGCCGTCATGGGCTGCATCGTCAACGGCCCGGGCGAAAGCAAGCATGCGGATATCGGCATTTCCCTGCCGGGCACCGGCGAGACGCCGTCGGCGCCGGTGTTCATCGACGGCGAAAAGCGCATGACGCTCAAGGGCGCGGGCATTGCCGAGGAATTCCAGGGCATCGTCGAAGACTACGTGAAGACCCGCTACGGTAGCGGCTCGGCGTCCGACGCCGCTGAATAGCTGACAGGGTCCGGAACCATGGCGACACTGCAACCAGTTCGCGGTACGCACGATTTGCTGCCCGAAGACATGCGCGCCCAGCGCCATGTCGCCGATACCGCTGCCGCCATCGCGCTGCTGTACGGTTTCGAGGAAATGACGCCGCCGGTCTTCGAATTCACCGATGTCTTCCAGCGAACGCTGGGCGATACGTCGGACATCGTCACCAAGGAAATGTACACCTTCGAGGACCGGGGCGGCGACAGCATCACGCTGCGTCCCGAGTTCACGGCGGGCATCGCGCGTGCCTTCATGTCGAACGGCCTGCAGCAGACGGTGCCGTGCAAGTTCTTCGCGCGCGGCCCGGTGTTCCGTTACGAACGCCCGCAGAAGGGGCGTCTTCGCCAGTTCCACCAGGTCGACGTTGAAATTCTCGGCGTCCCCGGCCCGCAGGCCGATATCGAGGTGATCGCCGTCGGTGCGCATCTGCTGAAGGCACTGGGGATCGCCGCTGACGTGACGCTGGAAATCAATACCCTTGGCGATACGGAAAGTCGCCTCAATTACCGGGACACGCTGGTTTCCTACCTGACCGGTCACAAGGACAAGCTGTCGGAAGACAGCCTCAACCGGCTCGAAAAGAACCCGCTTCGGATTTTCGATTCCAAGGACGAGGGTGACCGCGCCGTGATGGCCGACGCGCCCCTGCTGAGCGAACACCTGAACGACCACTCGCGTGAGTTCTTCGATACCGTGCTTGAAGGTCTGGCGGATGTCGGCGTCGCGGCGAATATCAACCGCAGACTTGTCCGCGGTCTCGATTACTATTCGCACACCGCGTTTGAATTCGTCACCGACAAGCTGGGCGCACAGGGCGCGGTGCTGGCGGGCGGGCGCTACGACGGGCTGATGGAACAGATGGGCGGGCGTCCGACGCCGGGGATCGGCTGGGCCGCCGGTGTCGAACGGCTGGCCATGATGGTCGGCGATGCGGCAGGTTCGGTGCGCCCCATCGCCGTGGTGCCGGTCGGCGCCGATGCCGGACGCGCGGCCATGAAAATTACCCAGTCGCTCCGTGAAGCAGGCTATCATGTCGATCTCGGATACAGCGGCAACATGGGCAAGCGCATGAAAAGAGCCGACAAGATCAACGCCATCGCGACCGTCATCCTCGGCGAGGATGAACTGGCGCGCGATGCCGCAAGCGTGCGTGACATGCAAAGCGGCGAGCAAACCGAGGTGCCACTCTCGGACCTTCGGGAGCACCTCGCCAAGTATCGCTAGCTATCGTGGCCGGCGGCTCCGCAACATCGCGCACCCCCCTGATCGTCGGCGTCAATCATCGAACCGGCAGCCTGACCCTGCGCGACATGCTGTTCGTCGAGGATGCGGACGTGCCGGGCTTTCTCGACCGTCTGCGCGGCGCGGGTGTGAGCGAGGCGGTGGTGCTTTCGACCTGTGACCGGGTCGAGGTGATCGCGGTCAGCGAAGACACCGAAAAGGACAGCCACGCCGTCACCCGTGTTCTCGCCGACCATGCCGGATTGCCGGATGACGAAATCGCGCCGGCCTTGTCCGCGTTAAGCGGCCCCAACGCGGTGCGTTATCTGTTTCGTGTCGCGTCGTCGCTGGACAGTGTCGTCGTCGGCGAACCGCAGGTGCTGGGCCAGGTCAAGGCGTGCCATCGGCTGGCCCGCGATCAGGGCATGGTCTCGGGCGATCTGGAACGCCTCATGCAGTCGGCTTATGGCGCCGCCAAGCGTGTACGGACCGAAACCGCGATCGGCGAACGCCCGGTCTCCATCGCCGCCGTTGCCGTCGGCATCGCACGCGAAGTGCACGGCATGCTGGAGCATGCTCAGGCGCTTCTGATGGGCACCGGCGACATGGGCGAGGTGATCGCCGATGAGTTGCTGAAAGCCGGTCTCGGCCGGCTGGCGGTGTGCGAGTACGGCAGACCTGCGCCGGATATGCTGGACCGGCTCGGCGCCGCCGGGGTCCAGCAAAGCGCGTTGCCTGCCGCCCTTGCCGAGGCGGATATCATCATCACCGCCATCGGCGGGCGGGAACGTGCGCTCAGCGCCGACATGGTTCGGCTCGCGCTGAAGGTCCGGCGCTCGCGTCCGCAGTTCATCGTCGACGCCAGCCTGCCGCGCGATGTGGAAACCGCCGTCGACCGCCTGGACGATGCGTTCCTTTACGATCTTGCCGATTTGGAACGCCTGGCTATGGAAGGTCAGGCCAGCCGCTCGTTCGAAGCCGAGGCGGCCGAGCGCATCGTGCTGGCGGAAGTCGACGGCTACCAGAAAGGGCGGGTCGAGCGTACAGCGGCGCCGGCGCTGAGCGCGCTTCGTGCCCACGTAGGCGCGATCCGCGACAGCGTCCTGAAGGAAGCCGGCGGCGACGCCGAGCGGGCCACGCATATGCTGGTGCAGCGGCTTCTGCACACGCCCAGCGAACGGCTGCGACTGATGGCGCAGGCCGGTGAGGATATCGACGCGGTGGAACGGCTGATCCGCGATCTGTTCGACATAGCCGATGATGGAGACGACAAACCGTGAGTATGGAGGAGCATCTGCAGCGTGTGACGTCGCGGTTCGACGAGCTGACGCATCTGATGTCCGCAGACAAGGTCAGTGGTGAGGAATATGCGGCGCTGTCCAAGGAGTATGCCGACCTGTCGCCGATCGTCACCGCCATCAACAAATTCCACGAGGCGCGCCAGCAGTTCATCGACGCGGCGGCGCTAGTGGACGACCCCGGCAGCGATGCCGAGATGCGTGCGTTGGCCGAGGAGGAATGCCGCGAGCTGAAGGAGCGTCTGCACGAGCTGGAGGACGCGGTGAAACTGCTGATGGTGCCCAAGGACGAAGCCGACAGCCGCAACGCCATTCTTGAAGTCCGCGCCGGGACCGGCGGTGACGAGGCGGCGCTGTTCGCCGCCGACCTGTTCCGCATGTACCAGCGCTATGCCGACCGTATGGGGTGGAAGTTCTCCATCATGCATCTGCAGGAAACCGGGATCGGCGGCGCCAAGGAAGCCATCGCTGAGATCACCGGCAGGGACGTCTTTCGCTATCTGAAATTCGAAAGCGGTGTGCACCGGGTGCAGCGCGTGCCGGTGACGGAATCCGGCGGGCGCATTCACACATCCGCGGCCACCGTGGCGGTGATGCCGGAAGCCGAGGAAGTCGACATCCATATCGAGGAAAAGTATCTGCGCATCGACACCTTCCGTGCCCAGGGGGCCGGCGGCCAGCACGTCAACACCACTGACAGTGCGGTGCGCATCACGCACATTCCTACCGGCATGGTGGTCACGCAACAGGACGAGAAATCCCAGCACAAGAACCGCGCCGCGGCGATGAAGGTGCTGCGCGCGCGCCTGTTCGACGCCGAACGGGAACGCCAGGACAGCGCCCGGGCCAAGCAGCGCAAGGATCAGGTCGGATCGGGCGACCGGTCGGAGCGTATCCGCACTTATAACTTCCCGGAACGCAGGGTTACCGATCATCGTATCGGTCTGACGCTGCACAACCTCGACAGTTTTCTGAACGGCGAGATGGACGATGTCGTCGATGCCCTGCTGGCCGAAGACAATGCCCGCCGGCTTGCGGTCATGGAATGACGAGCATCGGTGCGGGACTCGATGCGGCGGTGGCGGCACTTGGCACGGCCGGCGTGGACAACCCGCGGGCCGAAGCCCGGCTGCTTGTCGCGCATGTGCTGGGCTGGTCGCCGACGCAGGTTTTCAGCCGGCCGGACCATGTTCTCGATGATCAGCAAAACACGGCCCTCCAGTGCGTGCTGTCGCAGCGGTGCGAAGGCATGCCGCTGGCGCACATTACCGGCACCCGGGAATTCTGGAGCCTTGATCTCCGGGTGACGCCGGCGACCCTGATCCCGCGTCCGGACACGGAAACCCTGATC
The DNA here is from genome assembly GCA_038100295.1 of Thalassospiraceae bacterium. GTDB lineage: Bacteria > Pseudomonadota > Alphaproteobacteria > Rhodospirillales > Casp-alpha2 > UBA4479. The sequence goes on along the minus strand of JAYNVG010000019.1, from coordinate 8,685 downwards.
GATCTGGCGGTTGATCTGTTCAAGGACAGGGCGGCGCCTGAAAACGTGCTCGATCTCGGCACCGGCAGCGGCTGCATCCTGCTGGCGCTGCTGACGTGCTTCCCTGAAGCGACGGGTGTGGGTATCGATATTTCCGAGGATGCCTGCACGGTGGCGCGGCAGAACGCGAAGGCACTGGGACTGGATGCGCATTGCCGCATCGAACGGCGGTCATGGTCGGACGGCCTCGCAGGCCGTTACGATCTGATCGTATCCAACCCGCCTTATATTCCGAGCGGAGACATCGCCGGTCTGGCATCGGACGTGCGCGACCACGAACCGCTTTCGGCGCTCGACGGCGGCAAGGACGGACTTGATGCCTATCGCGCCCAGTTCCCCGTCGCTGCTGAATGCATGTCCGATGACGGTATGCTGATCGTGGAAATCGGCATCGCGCAGGCCGACGGTGTCAAATCCGAAGCCGGTCGTTCCGGTCTTGTCGCGGGGCCGTCCGGGTATGATCTGGCGGGGATTGAACGGGCAATTTCTTTTTATAAAAAAGGTGTTGGAATTACCGGGACCACAGGCTAACTTCCTTTCAGTTCAGCTCTTCGGGGTTGAGGGGGGAACGCCAATTGGCGTCCAAAAACCCACCGTTCCACAAATAAGTCATCTTTCTTCGGGAGAGGACTCTCAACCGAGCAAGAGCTTGGTGCGGCGTGGACACTGTCTTACATAGATAAGCATCTGAGATAATGAAACACGGTCAAAATAATAACAGACGTCAGCGCTCGCGTGGTAACCCCCGCAGGTATCCGAATCAAAAAGGCGGCTCTTTCGAGAGTAACGGCCCCGAGGCGAAAGTCCGTGGCACGGCCCAGCAGGTCCTGGAGAAATATCAGGCCCTTGCCCGTGACGCGTATTCCGCCGGTGACCGTATTCTTGCGGAAGGCTACCTGCAGCATGCGGAACATTATTACCGCATCCTGAATTCGGAAAACGAACAGTCTGGCCGCGATCCGAATCGCAACCGCCAGTTCCACGGTAACCGTGACGAAGACATGAATCAGGACGACGACATGGACAATGATTCCCAGTCCGGTTCGTCGAACAGCCGTGATGAAGACGACGGCAACCAGGACGATGATGCCGGTAACGGCCTGCATCGTACCGTTTCGCGTGGCCGTAACGGGCAGCGCCGTCAGCCTGACGGAGAAGCGAGCGGAAATGTTGCCGCTCGCGATGATTCCGCAGCCGAAGACGATTCCAACACGCAGCAAGAGGCTGATGCCGGCGGCGAATCCAACGGTGGCGATGAGGCTGCGGAAGCGCCGCGCAAGCCCCGCGCACGCCGTCCGTGCAAAACCGAACAGCCGGTCGTGGAAGCCACGGATCAATCCGCCGCCGACTGAAGGCGCTTAAAGGATTTTCAGTTCCGCCCCGACGCTGACGTCGCCGCCTTCGGTGACGCGGGCGAACACGCCGCAATCGATGTGGCCGTAGCCGCGCATCATATCCTTGGGGATATTCATATCCCGTTCCGCCGTGGCCGGATTGACGTTGGTCGCGGCGCAGCGGTCGATCCGCATTTCGACGTCGAGGACGGCATCGCCGACGGCAATTTTCTTGCCGCAGAGATCGAATTCGGCCCAGGCATCCAGCCCTTCGATCATGAAGTTGCCGCGAAACCGCATCGGATCGATGTCCTTGCCGACGACCCGGGCCAGATCCCGGACTGAATTCATGTTGATGATCGATATCACCGGGCTGTCGTGATCGGACAATGCATGGCCCGGTGCGGCTTCGACCAGCTTGGGCCGACCGCGGGCTTCTTCCTTCATGAAGGCGGCGAAGAAATCCTCGATCATGGTGCGGCCGATTTTCTGAGAAAGCTGGCCGCGCGCCACCTGATTGCCGCCGCGGCGGACGGTCAGGGTCTGTGTCGCGTCATCGAATTCGGTTTGCAGTTGCGCCAGCTTCTCGTTTCGCACCAGACACAGGAAACTTGTTTTCGGCATCCATTCGGAAATCGCCCCGGAAACAGGCGTCGAGCCGAGCGCCAGCGCGAACGTGCGGTCGTACGGCAGCGCCTTCCCCGGCGACAGCGTCACCGAGGACATGTGCTCGGGGCTAAGACCCTTGACCGGATAGCGGCAGATATCTTCGAGTAGGATGCTCATGCCCGCCACATTGGCGAGCGTGGTTTCTCCTGTCAAACGGTAGCGTTTACGCAAGGCCGCCGGCGACAAGCAGCTTGTGGAAATCTCGCAACGCCTTTTCGGCTTTCGCCGGGTCTTCGATGCCTTCGATGAAATGCTCGTCGAAATTCGGCTGACGCAGCAGTTTGACGATGCGCTTGCGGGCCAGTGTCAGGGCCTTGCCTTCCGGCAGCACACCGGCGCCGCAGAATTTCACCAGCCTGACGGCACGGTCGCGGATGTGCGTACCTGGACTGTCGAGCCGCTCGATGATGTTCTCCTCCAGCAGATAGCGCTCAAGCACGGTATCGATATGCAGGGTCACCTGCTGCTTGATTTCGTCGGGCAGCGCCGAGGACGCCGTCGCCTGATAGGCGCCGGTCGCCGTCACCATTCGGTCCTTGTGCGACATGGATTGCTGGCACAACTGGTTGATGACACGGGCGCTGAAAACGACGTCGAGCTGGTTTACGATGTCGTCCATGTGATCTTCGTTGAGTTCGGTTTTCGACAATTCGGCCAGATACATGGCGCCGCGTGCCGGGTCCGGCAGGGCCTCGACGGTGGCGCCGATGGCGGCACGGCGCCCGGACTTGCCGCCCGCTTCGACGAATTGCGAGCCGCGCAGTGTCAGTGCCTCGGCGGCCTGCGCGCCGGAAAGTATTCCCCCGGGCACCAGAAGCCGTGCCAGGACCCGCTGGTATTCCTCCATTTCCTTGGACGGATCGGCCTTATAGAGCGGGGCGGTGGATTTCAATTGCCTGAGCGCTCGGTCGACCAGGACCCGTTGGCTGGCGGGTAGGGTGTTGTTTGCAAACAAGGCTACCAGCCGGTCGGTGGTTTCCTTGGCATCGCTGTTGGCGGTGTCGAAGACGCCGTCCGCCAGATCGAGCATGCTGATGATGGCGCTGCCGAGCGAACGCTGCCAGCCGAGCAGTTCCTGTATGACGTTTGCGCCCAGCAGATCGGCGATCACGGTATCGAGCAAAAGCACCGCCGTCTTGTCGGTTTCGTCGAGCGCCAGACCGCACAGCCGATCGAGCTTGCCGGTCCAGCTCGGGATCCTGATCAACTCGCGGACGAGGACCACCATCGCAAGGTACTCCCTTGTGTGGCCCTTCAGTTTCGGGACGGCGGCGATGGTCTCGGCGAAGCGGTCGCCGAGTTCCGGCAGTTTGAGGTTTTGCGCGTCGCGCGCCTGATCGGCGATCTGATCGATGATCTTGTTGAGTTCGCCCTGGCGTTCCTTTGCCGACTTTTCACGGCCCTTGACCTGCAGTGTGGCGATGTGACTGACCGCCGAGAGCCTTAGGGAACGCGGTCGAAAAGCCGCTGCAGTTGCTGGTAGCTGTGCAGCACCTCGGTCGGGGTCAGGGTGACTTCCTCAAGGTATTCCCGGAACAGCCGGTTCAGGTTCATGCGGCATTCGAGACCGAAGAAGTCCTTCGGCGACATGCAATATGGCTGCGCGCTGTCGATCGGCGTGATGCGGATCGGCTTGGCACCGGAAACGGACTGGGTTTCCTGGAACACGACGTTCTCGCGGATCGTGCCGTCGCGCATCGACTGGTTGGCCACGACCCTGGCACCGGCGCATCGGGGATCCGACAGGAACTTCTTGGCAAGCGCGCGGGCATCCATCTCGCTGCCACGGGCGGCTTCCGTGGTCCAGCGGTTGTCCCGCAGAATCTGAATATCGAACTCGCCCTGTGCCATCGTTCTGTGGCCGTGTCCCTGTTCTTGGAACTGATTCTAGGACAATCTTCTACGCTGTAAATGTTATCTGAAGATTTCCAAATATTTCAGTTCCGCAACAACCTGGAAACGACTTGGGCTGGGTGCCCGGTAGGTTAAACCGGCACAGCATATTTTCGTGCCGGGAGGCTTGCGGCACTCGCCCGGCAGGCCATATTTGGAGTAAGATATCCATAAACCGCGAGGGGTTATCGCTGCCCGATTGGGGGCGATCGCCGCCGGCGCATTGAAAGGACAGAGATATGGATTTTGAAAACTTCACCGACCGTGCGCGGGGCTTCATACAGTCCGCGCAGACTCTGGCGCTCAGGACCAATCACCAGCAACTGACGCCGTTACATGTGCTCAAGGTTCTGCTTGAGGACAAGGAAGGCCTTGCCGCCAACCTGATCGAGGCCGCCGGTGCAGACCGCGGCCGCGCCGTCGAGGGCGTGAACCGCGAATTCTACAAGATTCCCAAGGTTGAAGGACAGGGTGCCGGGCAGCTTTATCTGGCGCCCGAAGCGGCGCGCCTGTTCGATCAGGCCGAACAGTTGGCCGAGAAGGCCGGCGACAGTGTCGTCACGGCCGAGCGGTTGCTGCTCGCTATTGCGCTGGCCAAGGATACGGTCGCCGCGAAAGTGCTGAGCGATGCCGGCCTGACACCGCAGAACCTCAACACGGCGATAAATGAATTCCGCAAGGGCCGGCCGGCGCACAGCGCCAACGCCGAGGACAATTACGACGCGCTCAACAAGTATGCGCGCGACCTGACCCAGGCCGCCATGGAAGGCAAGCTCGACCCGGTGATCGCCCGCGACGAGGAAATCCGCCGCACCATTCAGGTGCTGTCACGCCGCACCAAGAACAACCCGGTATTGATCGGCGAACCCGGTGTCGGCAAGACCGCCATCGTCGAAGGGCTGGCGCAGCGCATCGTCGACGGTGATGTCCCCGAAAACCTCAAGCAGAAGACGCTGATGGTGCTCGATCTGGGTGCGCTCGTCGCCGGTGCCAAGTTCCGTGGCGAGTTCGAGGAACGTCTCAAGGCGGTGCTCAACGAGGTGACGGCCGCCGCCGGTCAGATCATCATGTTCATCGACGAAATGCACACCCTGGTCGGCGCCGGTGCCAGCGAAGGCTCGATGGATGCGTCGAACCTCCTGAAGCCGGCCCTGGCGCGGGGCGAAATGCACTGCGTCGGCGCGACGACGCTGAACGAATACCGCAAGTATGTGGAAAAGGACGCCGCCCTGGCGCGGCGGTTCCAGCCGGTGTTTGTGTCCGAACCTTCCGTCGAGGACACGATTTCGATCCTGCGCGGCATCAAGGAGAAGTACGAACTGCACCACGGGGTGCGGATCACCGATTCCTCGCTGGTTGCCGCGGCGACGCTCAGTGCGCGCTACATCACCGACCGCTTCCTGCCCGACAAGGCCATCGACCTCGTCGACGAATCGGCAAGCCGCCTCAAGATGCAGATCGACAGCAAGCCCGAGGAAATCGATGAACTGGACCGCCGCATCATCCAGCTCAAGATCGAACGCGAAGCGCTGAAGAAGGAATCCGACAAGGCTTCCCAGGATCGCCTGGTGAAGATCGAAGGCGAGCTTGAGGATCTCGAGGCGGAATCCGACGAGTTGACCAGCCAGTGGGAAGCAGACAAGGCCTCTCTGGCGGACACGACCAAGCTCAAGGAAGAACTCGACGCGGCTCGCATGGCCGCCGACCGGGCGATCCGCGAGGGCCGGCTCGAGGAAGCCGGGCAGCTGACCTACAGCGAAATCCCGCGCCTGCAGGAAGCCCTTGAAAAGGCCGAGGACGGGGCGGAATCGCACATGGTCGACGAATCGGTGACCGCCGAGCACGTGGCACAGGTGGTGTCGCGCTGGACCGGGATTCCGGTCGACAAGATGCTCGAAGGCGAGCGTGACAAGCTGCTCCGCATGGAGGACGCGCTACGCAACAGGGTGATCGGTCAGGACGATGCGCTGGTGGCCGTCGCCAACGCGGTGCGCCGCGCGCGCGCCGGCCTCGGCGATCCCAACCGGCCGATCGGCTCGTTCCTGTTTCTGGGCCCGACCGGCGTCGGCAAGACCGAGCTGACCAAGGCGCTGGCCGAGTTCCTGTTCGACGACGAGCAGGCGATGGTGCGTATCGACATGTCGGAATTCATGGAAAAGCATGCGGTCGCGCGTCTGATCGGCGCCCCGCCGGGCTATGTCGGATATGACGAAGGCGGTTCGCTCACCGAAGCGGTGCGCCGCCGCCCGTATCAGGTGATCCTGTTCGACGAGGTCGAAAAGGCGCACCCGGACGTCTTCAACGTCCTGTTGCAGGTGCTCGACGACGGTCGCCTGACCGACGGGCAGGGCCGTACCGTGGACTTCCGCAATACCCTGATCATCATGACGTCGAACCTCGGCAGCGATCTGATCGCGGCGCAGGAAGCCGGGCATGATCTCGAGGAAATCCGGCCGCTGGTGATGGAGGTCGTGCGCAGTTCATTCCGTCCCGAGTTCCTCAACCGTCTCGACGAAACGATCCTGTTTCGCCGCCTGGCGCGCGAACACATGGACGGCATCGTCGAAATCCAGCTGGATCGCCTGCGCGCGCGAATCAAGGACCGCGGCATCACCATCAAGCTCGATGGTGCGGCCCGGGCGTGGCTCGCCGATCAGGGCTACGATCCGGTATATGGTGCCCGGCCGCTGAAGCGGACGATCCAGCGCGCGCTGGAAAATCCGCTGGCCCAGGCGATTCTCGAAGAGCGCATCAACGAGGGTGACGAGATCAAGGTCTCGGCCGGCAAGGATGGGCTTTTGATCAACGGCGAACGCGCCCAGGCCGCCTGAGCGCGATTGAGAAGTGAAACCAGGTCGCCGGTGGCGCGGTCAGTTGATCCGCGTCACCGGGGCAGGGCCGCCCATGGAACCGGAGCGCGGCGCCGGCGTGCCGCGCGGCGACACCGTGATCAGGATTTCTGAACCGCGCAGCGTGGAACTGGTGATCTGCATCTGCATGATGCGGTCATCGCGGTCATAGGTCAGCACGCTGGTCGGCGCGCGCACCGAGGTGATCTCGTTCCAGCCGAACTGCGGCAGCCGGTTGCGGTAGAAATCGAACATCGCCACCGGATTTTCCGAAGCGCTGAGCGCCAGTTGCCCGAACCAGTTGTCGGTGCCGACGACCAGAGTCTTGTCGACGATCATGTTGGCGCCGGCGGGGATCGGGATATCCGGAAAAATGCTGGCGTTGGGCTGTGCGCCGGAGGTGTTGCCGGTGGACGACATGCCGCCGCCCTGCAACTGGGCGGTCTGCGTGCAGGCGGATAGCGCAAGTGCTGCCGCCAGCAGGATGGCCGGCATGAACGCCGGAATGCGGAGGCGATGCCCCTGTAATGATCGTCTCTGCAATATTCTGTCCCCCAACATGTGAAATACGTGTTTATGACGCATTTATTTTAAAACGATGCTTGCCAAACCCGAAGCATCATCATATACCACCGCGCACTGGCCAACGCCAAGCGCGAGCACTGTTTTCCACAGTATCGCGGATTGCCGAAACGGCCGGTTGGGGATATAATCCTCGCCCTCGTCTGAATGGGGTTTGACAAGCCGGTTGCGCGGCCTTAAAAGCGCGCTCCTCCGGTCGGGTCCCTTGGGCCGGTTTCGCGTCCAGCTCGGGCGCACGCTGATAAAAATTGTGAATACGGAAGAGATACGTGGGCGGCGGCTTGTTGTCTGTTGAGGACGTCTTATGGAGTTGTTTTCTCACGTATCGGAACTGCTTTTCGGCGTTGGTCTTTATGGTCGACGGTGTTGAGCAGCCACGATTGTGCGAGGACAGCTCTTGTCGGTTTTCGGTGTCTTGCTTTGCAGGGCATCGGCAAATCAACTTGAGAGTTTGATCCTGGCTCAGAACGAACGCTGGCGGCATGCCTAACACATGCAAGTCGAACGAGGTCCGGAGCTTGCTCCGGGTGCCTAGTGGCGAACGGGTGAGTAACGCGTGGGAACCTGCCCTGGAGTGGGGAACAACCTTTGGAAACGAAGGCTAATACCGCATACGCTCTGAGGAGGAAAGGCTTCGGCCGCTCTTGGATGGTCCCGCGTCTGATTAGCTTGTTGGTGGGGTAACGGCCTACCAAGGCGACGATCAGTAGCTGGTCTGAGAGGATGATCAGCCACACTGGGACTGAGACACGGCCCAGACTCCTACGGGAGGCAGCAGTGGGGAATATTGGACAATGGGGGAAACCCTGATCCAGCAATGCCGCGTGCGTGAAGAAGGCCTTAGGGTTGTAAAGCGCTTTCGCCCGCGACGATGATGACGGTAGCTGGAGAAGAAGCCCCGGCTAACTCCGTGCCAGCAGCCGCGGTAATACGGAGGGGGCTAGCGTTGTTCGGAATTACTGGGCGTAAAGCGCACGTAGGCGGCGCATCAAGTTAGAGGTGAAAGGCCTGGGCTCAACCTAGGAACTGCCTTTAATACTGATGTGCTAGAATGCGGGAGAGGGTAGTGGAATTCCAAGTGTAGAGGTGAAATTCGTAGATATTTGGAAGAACACCGGTGGCGAAGGCGGCTACCTGGACCGTAACTGACGCTGAGGTGCGAAAGCGTGGGGAGCGAACAGGATTAGATACCCTGGTAGTCCACGCCGTAAACGATGAGTGCTAGTTGTCGGGCAGCATGCTGTTCGGTGACGCAGCTAACGCGTTAAGCACTCCGCCTGGGGAGTACGGCCGCAAGGTTAAAACTCAAAGGAATTGAC
>JAYNVG010000004.1:0-181494 GCA_038100295.1 Thalassospiraceae bacterium | reverse complement strand
CCGCCGCCGCCGCCGATGCCGACGGCTGCCGCACCGGCCGCGCCGAAAGCTGCTGAAACCGCAGCCGCCGCACCGAAAGCTGCCGAACAGGCATCGACGAGTACCGCAACGCCTGCCGACGGTCCGATCAAGGTTGTCTTCAACGGCGACGATACGAAGTTGTCCGCGGACGGCCAGAACGTGCTCGAAGGTGTGCTCGGCAAACTGTCGGCCAACGAAAATGCCCGCGTTCAGTTGATGGCCTATGCCGCCGGCGACGATCTGACGTCGAGCAAGGCACGTCGGATTTCCCTGTCGCGGGCCCTGTCCGTGCGTTCCTTCCTGATCGAAAAAGGTGTCCGCTCGACACGCATCGATGTCAGGGCGCTGGGTGACAAGAGCGATGGCGAGCCCAAGAACCGCGTCGACGTCAATGTGATTGAGCGCTGAGGCCGAATGCCCGGTCTTGCGCTCACCCGGCCCCGACCCCCGGGACCGGTCCGGCCCAAGGATGGACACGCATGACACGCCCCACCGTTTTCCTGTTTCGTATGATGGTGTTTCTGTGCTGCGTGGGCGCGGCGTGTTTCTTCGTGTTCGAACCGCTCAAGAACGCATTTCTCGCCAATGCGGCACTGAACGGCCTGATCCTCGGCGTACTTATCCTCGGTGTGGTCTATAACTTCCGCCAGGTCGCCCTCCTCTATCCTGAAGTCACCTGGCTCGACAGCTTCCGCGACACCATCGCTGAAACCGACGCCGGGATGCAGATCCGGCTGCCGGAAAGCCGTGACAATCCGAAACTGCTGGCGCCCATGGCGACCATGCTGTCGGACCGCCGCGGCAGCCGCTTCAGCCTTTCCGCGCTTTCCATGCGATCGATCCTCGACGGCATCGCCGCACGGCTCGACGAAAGCCGCGACCTGTCTCGCTACAACATCGGCCTGTTGATCTTCCTCGGCCTGCTGGGAACCTTCTGGGGCCTTCTGGAAACCGTCGGCTCCATCGGCGAGGTAATCAGCGGCCTCAACGTCGACGGCGGCGAAACCGCGGCGGTGTTCGAAAAGCTGAAGACCGGCCTCGAAGCGCCGATCGACGGCATGGGCACGGCGTTTTCCTCGTCGCTGTTCGGGCTTGCCGGGTCGCTGGTGCTGGGCTTTCTCGATCTGCAGGCCAGCCAGTCGCAGAACCGCTTCTTCAACGAGCTTGAAGAATGGCTGTCCAGCGTCACCCGGCTGTCGAGCGGCGCGCTCGGTGCCGAGGGTGAACAGGGTGTGCCGGCCTATGTGCAGGCGCTTCTGGAACAGACCGCAGAAAGCCTCGAGAACCTGCAGGTCATCATCTCCAGGAGCGAGGAAGGCAAGCACGCCGTCAATCACTCGCTCAGCGAACTGGCCAACAAGGTCGAAACGCTGACCGACCACATGCGCACCGAACAGGCGGTGATGCGCCATCTTGCCGAAACACAGGTCGAAATGAAGCCGATCCTGGAACGCCTGGCCAACGGCAGCGTCGGCGCCAGCGGTGCCGACGAGGTGATGCAGGGGCACCTGCGCAACGTCGACAAGAACATGCAGCGCCTGGTCGATGAGAGCGCGCTGACCCGCAACGAAATCACCGACGCGCTGCGCCGGGAAATCCGTCTGCTTGCAAGGACCATCGCCGCGACCGGCGACGGCAACTGATACATGGCCGCGATCAGCCGCCGCGAACACCGATCCACCGTCATTTGGCCGGGCTTTGTCGACGCTCTGGCGACGCTGTTGATGGTCATCATTTTCCTGCTGCTGATCTTCGTGCTGGCGCAGTTCTTTCTGGGCCAGGCCCTGTCCGGGCGAGACAAGGCGCTGCGGGCGCTGGAAAACGATCTGAGCGAACTGTCCAAAGTCCTCGCCCTGACGAAAAGCGAAAACGAGCAACTGCAGCTCGGTGTCGACAGCCTGCGCGACCAGCTCTCGGCCTCGCTGGAAAGCCGTGCCAATCTCGAACAGCAACTCTCCGGACTGCGTGCCGACTACGCCTCGGCGCAGGCGGAACTGTCGCAGATGCGCGCCCGCTCCGTCGCCGACAAGGAAGCCATCGACCGCCAGCTTGCCGAAATCGCCGATCTGAGCGGCGACGTGGCGGCGCTCAGGGCACTCAAGGAAGAACTTGAGAAGGAAGTCTCCACCCTGTCGTTCCGCGCCGCAGAGGCAGAAAAGCAGCGCGACAAGATGGAACAATCCCTGGCCAGCACCGTTGAATCGTTAACGAAGACCACGGCCGAACGCGACGATCTCAAGGTCGGTCTGGCCGAAAAGCAGGAAATCGCCGACACCGCACGCGCGCAGCTTGCCCTGATGAACAAGCAGATGGCGGCGCTGCGCCAGCAACTCGACTCACTGAACGCCGCACTCGACGCCGCCGAGGCGGAAGCCGAGAAAAAGGACGTGCAGATCAAATCCCTGGGCCAAAGGCTGAACGCGGCGCTGGCGTCCAAGGTGCAGGAGCTTTCGCGCTATCGCTCGGAATTCTTCGGCCGTCTGCGTCAGGTCATCGGCAACCGCGACGACGTCCGGATCGTCGGCGACCGCTTCGTTTTGCAGTCCGAACTGCTGTTCGCCAAGGGCTCCGCCGACCTTGGGGACGGCGGACGTACGGAACTGGCCAAGCTGGCGACGACGCTTTTGGAAATCGCCGTCAAGATGCCCGGCGACATCGACTGGATCCTGCGCATCGACGGACATACGGACAGCGATCCGATCTCGACGCCCAAATTCCCGTCCAACTGGGAACTGTCGACGGCGCGCGCTCTGTCCGTGGTACATCATTTGATCACCGAGGGGATACCGCCGAAACGGCTGGCGGCGACGGGGTTCGGGGAATCCTATCCCATCGCGACCGGCCAGAGCGAAGTCGCCAAGGCGAAAAACCGCCGCATCGAATTGAAATTCACGCAGCGCTGACACATGCCGGTCCTGTTCCTCATTGTCGTTGTCGACCTGATCGGTTTCGGGATCATCATCCCGCTGTTGCCGTTCTATGCCGAACACTATCAGGCATCCCCGGCCGAGGTCGGGCTGCTGATGGCCATCTACTCGGCGGCACAGTTCATCTCGTCCCCGTTCTGGGGCCGGCTCAGTGACCGCATCGGCCGCCGCCCGGTGCTGCTGGCGACGATCTTCGCGGCGGCGCTTTCCTATATCTGGCTGGGACTGGCGGACTCGCTGCTGATGCTGTTCGCGGCGCGTGCCGTCGGCGGCCTGATGGCGGGGAACATCTCGACGGCCTTTGCCTATGCCGCCGACGTGACGACCAAGGAAAACCGCGCCAAGGGCATGGGCATGATCGGCGCGGCGTTTTCCATCGGCTTTATCATGGGACCGGCACTGGGCGGCATTCTGGCCGGCTCAGACCCGGCCACGGCCGATTTCCGCACCCCGAGCTTCGCCGCCGCCGGTCTTTCCGCACTCGCTTTCTTGCTGGGTCTGGTGGTGCTCAAGGAAAGCCTGCCCGCCGAAGCCCGTGCGAAGATCGCCGATCAGACCCGCGTGGCGCGGCTCAAGGCGCTGGCCGATGCGCTTCGGACCCCCGGGGTCGGCGTACTGCTGATCCTCGCATTTCTGGCCACCTTCGTGTTCGCCGGTCTGGAATCCACCTTTGCCATGTGGTCGCGCCGCCAGTTCGGCTGGGGGCCGGAGCAGAACGGCTATCTGTTCGCCTTCATCGGCTTTTTCGCGGCCCTGATACAGGGTGGCCTGATCGGCCGCCTGGCCAAAAGATTCGGGGCTGAGCGGCTGATTTTCACCGGTTCCCTGGCGCTTTGTGCAGGCATGGCCTGCGTGCCGTTCGTCAGCACCGTGCCGCAACTCGTAGCCGTCATGACCGTTTGCGCGCTTGGTTTCAGCATCACCACGCCGGCTCTGAACACGGCGATTTCCGTGCGTGGCGAGGCCGATGTGCAGGGCGGCTTGATGGGAGTTACTCGCTCGGCGACCACGCTGTCACGGATGACCGGCCCCGCTTTGGCCGGTGCCGCGTTCGGGTTTATCGGCCTGAATGCGCCCTATTTCGCCGGTGCGGCGATCATGCTGGCCGTCGCCGCAATTGCTTTTATCGCGCTGCTGTCCGGTCCCCGGAAAAGCTGATTTCACCGGCATGCAACAGCGGGCTTGAAACACTGCCTACGACTGGGTATAAGGCCCGCCTGTTTCAAGCGGAGCGAAAGCCATGAAAAAAGATACGCACCCGGATTATCACGAGATCAACGTCCAGATGACCGACGGGACGACCTACACGACGCGATCGACCTGGGGCAGCCCTGGTGACACGCTCAAGCTCGATGTCGACCCGACGTCGCACCCGGCATGGACCGGCGTGCACCGTCTGCTCGACAGCGGTGGTCAGCTCGCGAAGTTCAACAAGCGTTTCTCGGGTATCGGCCTGAAAAACTGATCTTCCCGGCGAAACCGGACATGAACGCTCCTTCAACCTCTGGAGGAGCGTTTTTTGTTGCCTGAGAGTCCCCGTGCGATGTTGATATTGCATTGCAAAATCAAATTGTTATCGGATTCCTATTTTGTTATCCTGAATTTCGGGAGTAACCGGGCAGCCTAAGCGGGGCCGTGCGGTTGATGTGTGTTGGGCGAGTCTTGATTCGACTCAGCCCGTGTGGAGGTTTGGCGTGCCCGGGATTACTCAGTTCGAGGTCCAGGTCCAGCAGGGTCAGCGGTGGAGCATTCACGCGCAGTTCGGTTCCTTCCAGAAGGAAGCCGCTGTCGAGGAAGCACGCGGTCTCGAACGCATGCCCGGCATCAATGCCGTCAAGGTCGTGCGCGAGGTCTATGACCCCGATCGCGGCACTTCCCAGGAATTCGTGATCTACAAAAGCGCAGGGGTTTCGACCCTTGACCCGCATGAAACCGACGCCACCGACACCGCCAAGTCCAAATCCGATTGGGCCAGCGAGGACGAATCCTCGGCGGATGACGAGGAACTGAGCAACACCTTCTCCTCGCTGACCGACGACGACGCCCATGAACGCCGCAAGAAGAGCCGGGGCAAACCGCAGGAAAGCACGCTGACGCTGGTCGTCGTCAAGCTGCTGATGGTGGCGCTGATCAGCCTGACCATCGCCGGTTTCTTCACCTTCATGGCCTCGAGCCTGATCGGCGGCAAGGTGCTGTTCGGCACGACGATGAAGGGTAACGCGGAATCCAACGTCCTGTTCGTGGTGTTCGTCGGCACGTTCCTGCTGTCGGCGCTGATGATGGCATCCAGCCTGCTGAAGAAGACGCAGATCAAGGAGAGCAAGCCGCTGTTTTCCCCGAAGGCCGCCGCGGCTCCGGCACGCAAGGTCAAGAAGGTGAAGAAAAAGCGTCGCAAGAAACGTCCGGCGCCCGGTCGGGATCTGGACGAAGGCGGCGCACGCGCGGCTTCCGCCGACGACGACGCCGCCAACGAGCGTTTGCGCGGCGAAATGAGCGGCGCGGACAAGGAACAGGACGCAGGCGGCTCGGCACCGCCCGGCGCCGACGCCAAGGGCACACCCGGCTTGTCACCGAAGGAAGAAAAGCAGAAGGCCTTCATGATGAAGGCGCTCGGCTCCGCCCTCGAAGGCTCCAGCTTCAACAAGGAGAAGCTGGACAACTTCAATAAGTTCGGCGTCAACCTGTGGGTGGCGGGCGCCACCGAAGCACTGATGCAGAGCCGCGGCATCGACCAGAAAGCGGCCAACAAAATTCTCGCCGACAGCGTTCAGGTACTGGGTTACAAGAAATCTCACGCCGAGAACTTCGCCGGCAAGTACGAGGAATACCTGCTGCAGGACAGCCGCTACATGCAGATGTTCCAGGCTGGCCGCAATGCAATGAACACCTTCATGCAGGACGAAACGCATATCGCCCGGCACATGGACGGCGCGTTGCAGGAGTGGAACAAGCCCAAACAGAAGGAAGAGCAGCCGCGCGTGATCACGGTGCTGTTCACCGACATCGCAGGCTCGACGGCGATGACGCAGGCGCTCGGCGATGCCGGTGCCCAGGAAGTGGTGCGCGCCCACAACCGTGTCGTCCGCGAAGCGCTGACGCAGTTCCGTGGCCGCGAGGTCAAACACACCGGGGACGGCATCATGGCCTCGTTCGAGCAGGCTTCCGACAGCGTCGAGGCGGCGATCATGATGCAGCAGGGCGCCAACGCGCATACGCAGGGCAATCCGAACCTGCCGCTGTACCTGAAAATCGGCATCAACGCCGGCGAACCGATCCAGGAGGACAACGACCTGTTCGGCTCCACCGTGCAGATGTCTGCGCGCGTCGTCGACAAGGCGCAGAAGAACGAGATTTTCGTGACCGACGTGGTCAAGGGCATCTGCTCGGGCAAATCGTATCGCTTCGTCAACCGCGGCGGTTTCGAGATGAAGGGCTTCGATGGCCCGGTGACGCTGTGGGAAGTCGACTGGCGTCGGGCGCAAGCCGCGGAATAACAAGCGCGCAAGCCGCGGAATAACAAGCGCGCAGGCCGCGGAATTCTCTGATTTCGTCATTCCGTCACGGGCCGAGGTCCATAGTTAGACATCTGAAAATAATCGTTTATTTAGAACACGCGCACTCCCGGCCTGCATCGGGGTGACGTATAATTTTTTTCAAATTCCCCCCTTGCGCGTCGAATTCGCCGACCTATTTCAGTCTTGGAAAGAGCGAATGCCATTTGGGTTCGCTCTCGTAAACGGAGCCCGGCTCGGGGCCGTCAAGGACCGCCAAGTGTGGGCTCATGATCAAATCGCTCAAAGGAGGATTTGCTATGCGTACGATCGATTTTTCACCCCTTTTCCGTCATTCCGTCGGTTTCGACCGCATGCAGCGGCTTCTGGATGCTGCGTCCCAGACCGAACAGAACAGCGCCTACCCGCCCTATAACATCGAACAGCTTGGCGAGAACGGTTACCAGGTCACACTGGCCGTTGCCGGTTTTGCCGAAGGCGATATCGACATCACGCTGACCGACCGCACCCTGGTCGTGTCCGGAAAGATGAGCGACGGCGAAGGCGAGCGGAACTTCCTGTACCGCGGCATTGCCGGGCGCGCGTTCGAACGCCGCTTCGAACTTGCCGACCACATCCATGTGAAGGGTGCCAGCCTTGAAAACGGATTGCTGCACGTCGCGCTGGAACGGGTCGTCCCGGAAAGCGAAAAGCCGCGCAAGATCGAAATTGCCGCCACGTCCGGCGCCAAGGCGATCGAACAGAAAGCCGCATAAGTCAGGCTTTTGCGAATGAAAAGGGGCGCGTCCGCAATGCGGGCGCGCCTTTTGTTTTCAGGCTTGGCGTCTGATCCCGTGCATTTCGATCCGCGCACGGATGGCTTCCGGTATCGACACCGAACGATGCGTTTCGCGGTCGATGAAGACGTGCACGAAATGCCCGGTCGAAGCCGGCATCTGGTGGCCTTCGCCGAACAGCGCGATTTCGTAGGTAACGCTGGTCCCGCCGACCCGCCCTGCCCGCAGGCCGGCTGTCACGGTTTCCGGGAACGACAAGGGCCGATGGAAGCGGCACAGCGATTCGACCACCAGCGGATAGCTGGGCGCTTCCTGCCAGTTGATTTCGAGCGGCCCCATGGTGAAGCCGACCACCACCGTTTCGATCATCCGGTTGTAGACGACGTTGTTGAGGTGCCCGAGCATGTCGTTGTCACCCCAGCGGGTCGGTATCGTCTTTTGAAACGGGAAGTCTGCGATACGCCAGGAAAGATAGTCGCTCATGCCGCGCCTCCTGCGAGAATGGTTTCGAATGCTGTGCGAATAGGGGCCGGGATGGACACCGGCTTGTTGGTGTCGCGTTCGACGAATACATGGATGAAGTGCCCGGCGGCGCAGGCCTCGGCTTCACCATTGCGGAAGATACCGACCTCGTAGCGCACCGAGGTGTTGCCAAGATGCCCGACGCGAAGCCCGCAGTCGATCAGATCCGGATAGGCAACGGAGCGCGCATAATTGCAGTGGCTTTCGACGACAACCCCGATCACCGGCGCGTTGTGGATGTCGAGCCCGCCCTTCTCGATCAGGAAATAGTTCACCACCGTATCGAAGTAGGAATAGTAGGTAACGTTGTTGACGTGACCGTAAAGATCGTTGTCCATCCACCGGGTCTGCAGGCTCAGGAAATATCCGTAGTCGCTTCTGGTTTCGATCTTCTGAGCCGCCATCGTTCTTACCTCACACATGTGCACATAAGTTTGGGGGCCACCGGATGCCCGGTAGCCCCCATATTTTTATTGCCTCAACCCTGTAAAACTCGCCAGCAATTTTTATTGTGACAGAATTAAAGCGATCTGCTTGCCCTTCGTCAAGCGGGTCTTTTCCTTGAAATTTTCTCATGTATGTGCATGAAAAAGACCGCCCCCGAGGGGGCGGCGAGTTTTACAGGGAGGCGTCAAAGTGCGTACCGGAGGACCGGTAGCACCCCTGAAGCCTATCCCCGAGGCGTTAATTTTAGTTTAATAGATCAAAGCGCAGGCAAAGCCGATTCTCGGCCTGCAATGCCACTTCAGGGGAAATCATTTGCCGACATGGCTCGCTTGGACCGTCTTGTTGCTGGGTTTCGTGCTGCCGATGCTGCACGTCGCGTTCAGCCCCGCCGCCGGCCCCTGGCGCATGCCCAAGGGGTCTCGCTGCCCCTTCAGTCCGCGCATCGGCTGGCTGGTGATCGTGCTGTTTCTGGGGCCGGTCGGCTGGATCATGTTCATGACCCGCAAGCGGCGATGAAGCGGCTTATTTCTTGAAGAATGCCTCGGCGCCCTGACGCGCCGCTTCCTTGAGTTTAATGGCGCCTCGGACCCGCTCAATCTCCGCCTCAAGCTCCTCGATATACTCGCCGAGTGCTTCAATCGACATGACATCCAGGTCTTTCTTCGGCGGCTGCTTTTTTTGCGGTTCCAGATCGTCGATGTCCATCTGCCCCTCCCCAACGCTGTGACGGAATGTTAAAAGAGACTTCACCCCATAAACAAGCCCCGCCGCCACCGAACTGGACAGAGAATATATCCCATGAGCATTCCGACAGAGATGAACTGTATCGAAATTACCGAACCCGGCGGCCCGGAGGTTCTGCAGGCGACCCGGCGGCCTGTCCCCGCCCCCGAAAACGGAGAGGTGCTGATCCGTATTCAGGCCGCCGGCGTCAACCGCCCGGACTGTATTCAGCGTGAAGGACACTATGCGCCGCCGCCGGGAGTCACGGACATTCCGGGGCTCGAGGTGGCCGGTGAAGTGGTCACATTGGGCGACGGCGTCTCGGGCTTGAATGTGGGTGACAGCGTCTGCGCTCTGGTCGCCGGCGGCGGCTATGCGGAATACGTGACGGCCCCCGTGCCGCAGGTCCTGCCGGTACCGGCCGGGCTGTCCATGACCGAGGCGGCGGCCTTGCCGGAAACCTGCATGACGGTCTGGACCAACGTCTTCGAGCGCGCACACCTGTCGCCGGACGAAACCCTGATGGTGCACGGCGGCTCCAGCGGCATCGGCTCGACGGCGATCCAGATCGCCTCGGCGTTGGGTTCCCGGGTCATCGTCACCGCCGGCAGCGCCGAAAAATGCCAGGCCTGTCTGGATCTCGGCGCGGAACGGGCCGTCAACTACCGCGACGAGGATTTCGTCGCCGCAGCCAAGGAATTCGGCGGCAAGGGTATCGATGTCATTCTCGACATGGTCGGGGGCGAATACATCGAAAAGAACATCAAGGCCGCCGCACCGGACGGACGGATCGTCAATATCGCCTTCCTGCACGGCGCCAAGGCGGAGGTGAATTTCATGCCGCTGATGCTCAAGCGCCTGACCCTGACCGGCTCGACCCTCAGATCACAATCAATTGAACGCAAAGGCGAAATCGCCCGCGAGTTGAAGAAAGTCGTGTGGCCGCTGATCGAGGCCGGTCGCGTCAAACCGGTGATTCACAAGGTTTTCCCGCTCGCCGAAGCCCGCGCCGCCCACGAATTGATGGAATCCAGCGCGCATATCGGCAAAATCATGCTGCGGATCGCCGATTAGGCGGTTGTAAAAAAACGCGATCATGTTTTGACCCGGGGCCGACCCTGACGTTATAAAGGCGCCGAGTTTAACCGGAATGCCATCCGGTCAATCCCTGATGTTCGAGAGGAAAGTGTTATGGCGCATCCATTGATGCCAAAGGGTACTGCCGTTTGGCTTGTCGACAATACGACGCTGACGTTCAACCAGATTGCCCAGTTCTGCGGTCTGCATGAGCTGGAAGTCCAGGCGATCGCCGATGGCGACGTCGCGGTCGGCATGCAGGGCCTAGACCCGGTCAAGGCCGGCGCGCTGACGGCCGAGGAAATCGAACGTTGCGAAGGCGATGTGAACGCCGTGCTGCAGATGGTCAAACCGAACATCCCGCAGCCTAAAGTCCGCCAAAAAGGCGCGCGTTATACGCCGGTGTCGAAACGGGGTGACCGTCCGAACGCCATTTCGTGGCTGGTGAAGAATTACCCGGAACTGTCCGACGCGCAGATTTCCAAGCTGATCGGCACCACCAAACCGACGATCATGTCGGTGCGCGACCGCTCGCACTGGAACTCGCCGAACATCAAGGCGGAAAACCCGGTCGGCCTGGGGCTTTGCGCCGCCACCGATCTGGAAAAGGCCGTCGCCGTCGCCCGCGCCCGTTCACGCACCGTGCACGCGCCGAAAAACGACGCCGCGCCGGCATCCGAAATTCCGATTTCTGCCCCGCCGCAGATGGGTGCACCCGCGGAACCGTCCAGCGAAGGCTGACACACAATCCTAAGCCACAAAAAACGGCCGATCCCGGGATCGGCCGTTTTTGATTCCGGTGCCCTGAAGGCTCAGTGCTTTTTCAGGTACTCGATCACGGCCTTACGCTCGTCTTCCTTCTTGAGCTTGAAGCCCATGGCCGAACGCTGACCACTCTTGCCCTTGGTGTAGGCGGTCGGATCCTCGAGGTAGGCCATCAGTTCTGCCTCGGTCCAGGTCCAGTCGGCATCCTTCAGGCCCTTGTAGCGGTTATAGCCTTCGGCGGTCCCCGCCTTGCGGCCGACCACACCGGCCAGCGAAGGGCCGACCTTATGCTTGCCGACTTCGAGGCCATGGCACGCCTTGCATTTGTTGAACACCTTTTCACCGTCGTCAGCGCTGGCAAAACCCGGCAGCATGGCCAGTGTCAGTGCGCACGAGGCGATGCAGCCCAAAAATAATTTCGTCATTTTCATGGTCATTAACCTTTGTCCAGTCACGCAATCGGGGCGAACCCCGGGTTATTCCCCTCAAGTCATCCCCTGTCGTCTTCCCATGGCCGAAAAGTAACCTCTCCGACCCATGATGAAAAGGATTCCCACATTAAAAATGTAGTTCCGCTCAGCCCTTGAGCAGCTTTTCAGTACACACTTCCTCGATCGCCGCGGTCAGCACGGTCATCGCCACCTTGATCTCGTCGATCCCAGGCAATGTCGGTGCAATACGGATGTTCCTATCGTGCGGATCCTTGCCGTACGGATAGGTCGCGCCCGCCGGGGTGATCTTGACGCCGGCGTCACTGCAGCGCGCAATGACCTTGGACGCACAGCCGTCGAGCACGTCGACGCTGACGAAATAGCCGCCTTCCGGCTTGGTCCAGGTCGCCAGACCGGTGCCGCCGAGGTTCTTTTCCAGCGCTTCCTCGACCGCCGCGAACTTCGGCGCGACGATTTCGGCGTGCTTCTTCATGTGTTCCAGAATGCCGTCCATGTTCTTGAAAAAGCGTACATGGCGAAGCTGGTTGACCTTGTCGGGCCCGATCATGGCGTAGCCGATCTTGTCCAGATGATCCTTCACGTTGGCCGGGCTCGATGCCAGCATCGCAACCCCGGCGCCGGCGTGGGTCATCTTCGACGTCGACCCCAGCACGATGGCCCGGTTCGGATGACCGGCTGCTTCGCAGGCTTTCATGATATCGCTCAGACTTGCAGGACCGTTACCGAGATGGTGCACGGCATAGGCATTGTCCCACATGATGCGGAAGTCGGCTGCCGCCGCCGGCATCGACGCCAGCGCCTCGACCGTCTCGTCGGAATAGGTCTCGCCCGACGGGTTGGAATATTTCGGCACGCACCAGATACCCTTGACCGCGGCATCGTCGGCAACCAGTGTCCGCACCGCATCCATGTCCGGACCGTCCGGCGTCATTTCGACGGTGATCATCTCGATCCCCAGCCGCTCGCAGATAGCGAAATGGCGGTCGTATCCCGGCACCGGGCAAATGAACTTCGCGCCCTGATCGCGCCACGGTCCTTCGCCGTCCGGCATACCGAACGACATGGCGTTCGACAGCACGTCCCACATCATCGACAGGCTGGAATTGCCGCCGACGATGACCCGCTCGGGTTCCGTTCCCAGAAACTCGGCAAACAGGCGCCGGGCTTCGGGAATGCCCGCGAGCCCGCCGTAGTTGCGGAGGTCCGTGCCGTCTTCGCCGTCGGTGTCGCCGGGCTGCACGGCGATCAGCAGATCATCGCTCAGGTCGAGCTGTTCCGGCGACGGCTTGCCGCGCGTCATGTCGAGGCTCAGGTTACGACCGCGCAGTTGTTCCATGCGGCCGGCGGCGTCCTTGTGTCGGGCGCTTACGGCGTCCTTGTCGGCTTTCGTCAAATCCATGTCTTCGTCCCTTATCGCTTAATCGACCGCAACCGGGTAATTCTGCGGCAGACGGCCGCCGTCGCAGTAGATCGTCTCGCCGGTGATATAGCTGGCATCGTCGGACGCCAGGAACACGCAGACCGAGGCGATTTCGTCCGGCTTGCCGGGCCGGCCCAGCGGCGTGCGCGACAGCACGCGGCGGCGTGCCTCGTCATTGGCCATCATGGACTTGCCCATTTCGGTGGCAATCGTGCCCGGACCGACGGCATTGACGCGAATACCGTGCGGCGCCAGCGACAGCGC
This sequence comes from Thalassospiraceae bacterium, assembly GCA_038100295.1. GTDB lineage: Bacteria > Pseudomonadota > Alphaproteobacteria > Rhodospirillales > Casp-alpha2 > UBA4479. The sequence continues at coordinate 168,588 of JAYNVG010000004.1, read as the reverse complement.
CATCGCCTTGGTCAGTTGCAGCACACCGCCCTTGCAGACCGTGTAGGGCAGCGCCGTCGGGATGGCCACCACGGCATTGATCGACGACATGTTGATTATGGTGCCGAAGCCCTGCTTGACCATCTGCGCCGCCGCCGCCTGCCCGGCATAGAAGAACCCGGTCAGGTTGATGTTGAGGGTACTGGTCCAGTCTTCCTCGGTCAGGTCGAGGAAATCCTTGGCGACCAGGATCGCCGCATTCGACAGGTGCACGTCGATCCGGCCATAGGCGTCGACGGCCGCCGCGATCAGGTCGTCGCAGTCGGATTTCTTGGATACGTCACAGGCAAAATACATGGCCTCGCCGCCGTCCTTGCGGATCGCGCCGGCGACGCTTTCGCCCTTGCCGTCCTGGATGTCGGAAATGACGACTTTCGCGCCTTCACGTGCAAACCGGCGCGCACAGGCCTCGCCAATACCCTGGGCCGCCCCGGTGACGACGCAAACCTTGTCCTTCAATCGCATGCTTTCCTCCGCTCGAATGTCGGGTGCTGCCCGGCGGGCAGGCGTTTTATCGCCCGTGTATAACATCCCCCGCCGGGGAAGGAAAAACGCTTACACCCGTAAAACCATAACGAAAAGGCACTTCCGTGTTTCCTGAAGTGCCTTCCCGATGTTACGCCGGTTTTCGGGCGATTATAGCCGCTTATTTCCGCGCCGCGCCGTAACCGATCCCTTCTAGCGCGCCGGTGATCTCGTCCAGAATCGCCGGATCGTCGATGGTCGCAGGCATCTTCCATTCCTTGTTGTCGGCGATGGCCTGCATGGTACCGCGCAGGATCTTGCCGGACCGGGTTTTCGGCAGGCGTTGCACCACGGTTGCCTGCTTGAAGGCGGCCACGGGACCGATCTTCTGGCGGACCAGCCTGACGACATCGGCAACGATGTCTTCCGGCTCGCGCGTCACGCCGGACTTCAGCACCAGGAAACCGAACGGCAGTTGCCCTTTCATCTGGTCCTCGACCCCGATGACGGCGCATTCGGCGACGTCCGGATGCGAAGCCAGCACTTCCTCCATGCCGCCAGTCGACAGCCGGTGTCCGGCGACGTTGATGATGTCGTCGGTTCTGGCCATGATCGAAATGTAGCCGTCCTCGTCGAACATCCCGGCGTCGGCGGTCTTGTAATACCCCGGATACTCTTTCAGATACGCATCCAGATATCGCTGATCCGCGTTCCACAGCGTCAACAGGCTGGACGGCGGCATCGGCAGCTTGACGCAGATGGCGCCGATGGTCCCCGCAGGTACCTGTTCGTGGGTTTCCTCGTTCAGCACCCGCACGTCCCAGCCCGGCACCGGCTTGGTCGGCGAGCCTGCCTTGACCGGGTATTCATGTAGCCCCAGGCAGTTGGACGCAATCGGCCAGCCGGTTTCCGTCTGCCACCAGTGGTCGACGACCGGCACCTTCAGCACCTCGATCGCCCAGTGCAGGGTATCGGGATCGGTCCGTTCACCGGCCAGGAAAAGCGCATCAAGGTTCGACAGGTCGTAATTGCCGAGCAGTTCCGCTTTCGGGTCTTCCTTGCGGATTGCGCGGAACGCCGTCGGTGCCGTGAACAGCACCTTGACCTTGTGATCGGCAATGACCCGCCAGAAGGCGCCGGCATCCGGCGTGCCGACCGGCTTGCCTTCATACAGGATCGTCGTGCAGCCGTGCATCAGCGGCGCATAGACGATGTACGAATGCCCGACCACCCAGCCGACGTCGGACGCCGCCCAGTACACATCGCCGGGATCGACGTTGTAGATGTTCTTCATCGACCATTTCAATGCCACCGCATGACCGCCGTTGTCGCGCACCACGCCCTTCGGTTGGCCGGTCGTGCCCGACGTATACAGGATATACAGCGGATGGCTGGATTCCACGGGAACGCAATCGGCGTGCGTCGCCTTGGCCCGGGCATCGTCCCAGTCGACGTGGCGCACCGCCGTAACTTCGGCTTCGCATTCCGGACGCTTCACCACCATGCAGAAATCCGGTTTGTGTTTGGCGATCTCGACCGCCTCGTTCAGCAACGGCATGTATTCGATGACACGATTTACCTCGATCCCGCAGGTTGCCGACAGGATCGCCTTCGGCTTGGCGTCGTCGATGCGCACCGCCAGTTCGTTCGAGGCAAAGCCGCCGAAGACGACGGAATGGATCGCGCCGAGCCGCGCACAGGCCAGCATGGCAATCGCCGCTTCCGGGATCATCGGCATGTAAATGACGACACGGTCGCCCTTCTCGATGCCCTCGGCCTTGAGCACGCCGGCCACCGAGGCGACTTCCTCCAGCAATTCCGTGTAGGTGTATTTCCGGACCGTGCCGCCGGTCACCGGGCTGTCGTAAATCAATGCCGTCTGATCGCCCTTACCTTCAAGGACGTGCCGGTCGAGACAGTTGTAACAGGTGTTCAGTTCCCCGCCCGCGAACCAGCGGTAAAACGGCTTCTTGCTGTCATCCAGAACCTTGTCCCATTTTCTGGTCCAGGTGATTCCTTCGGCGGCGTCTCCCCAGAACCCTTCGGGATCGCTGATCGAACGGGCATAGGCTTCTTCGAAAGCATTGGTCATGTGCATCTCTCCCGGTGCGGCGCGTATTGATCAACCACGCTCTTTAACTTGTCGATTGTCTTCGGCATTATGCAAAAAAACAAATACGCGTGCACGTTTCATACATGCGTCCAACAGGGAACCGCACCATGAGTGAAGTCAGCATTTACGACATTGATTTGGATCAAACGCCGGCGAACTACACGCCGTTGTCCCCGCTCAGCTTCATTCGCCGCACCGCGGCGGTGTATCCGGACGTGACATCCGTCATCCATGGCAACCGCCGTTATACCTGGGCCGAGACCTATAAACGCTGCAAACGTCTGGCCTCGGCACTGGCCATGCGCGGTGTCAAAAAGGGCGACACCGTCGCGGTCATGGCTTCCAACACGCCGGAAATGTACGAATGCGCCTTCGGCCCGGCGATGATCGGCGCCGTGGTCAACACGCTGAACGTACGGCTCGACGGCGACATCATCGCCTTTTCGCTCGATCACGGCGAAGCCGACGTGCTGATCACCGACACCGAATTCTCGCCGACCATCAAGGCGGCACTGAAAAAAATCGGCCGCGACATTCTGGTCATCGACATCGTCGACAGCGAATACGACGGCGACGGCGAACGGCTCGGCGAAATGGATTACGAGGCGTTCCTGGCGACCGGCGACGAGAACCTGGAATGGGACCTGCCCGGCAACGAGTGGGATGCCATCAGCCTGAACTACACCTCCGGCACCACGGGCGATCCCAAGGGCGTCGTCTACCATCACCGCGGCGCCTATCTGAACGCGGTCTGCAACGTGCTCGGCTTCAACATGGTGCATCATCCGGTGTATCTGTGGACGCTGCCGATGTTTCATTGCAACGGCTGGTGCTTCCCCTGGACCATTGCCGCCATGGCAGGCACCAACGTCTGTCTCCGGCGCGTCAACGCGAAAGAGATCTTCGCCGCCATCGCCGATCACGGGGTCACGCACTTCTGCGGCGCGCCGATCGTGCTCAACTTCGTCATCAATGCGACGGACGAGGAACGTCGGCCGTTCGATCACACCGTCAACATCATGACCGCAGCCGCGCCGCCGCCGGCGACGACGCTGTCGCGCATTCAGGAACAGGGCTTCAACGTCACCCACGCTTATGGTCTGACCGAGACCTACGGTCCCGCCGTGATGTGCGCCTGGAAAACGGAATGGAACGATGAACCCATCGAAAAGCAGGCCTACCTGAAAGCCCGCCAGGGGGTCAAATACCACATGCTGGAAGACCTCTGCATCATGGACCCGGAAACCATGCAGCCCGTGCCCGCCGACGGCGAAACCATGGGCGAGGTCATGTTCAAGGGCAACATCGTCATGAAGGGGTATCTGAAGAACACCAAGACCACCGATGCCTCGCTGGCCGGCGGCTGGTTCCATTCCGGCGACTTGAGCGTTCTTCAGCCGGACGGTTATATCCAGCTCAAGGACCGCTCCAAGGACATCATCATCTCGGGCGGGGAGAACATTTCATCGATCGAGGTCGAGAGCGTGCTGTTCAAGCACCCCGATGTCCTGTCGGCCGCGGTCGTCGCCAAACCGGACGACAAATGGGGGGAAACGCCGTGCGCGTTTCTGGAAATGAAGGCCGGTTCGACGGCAACGCCGGACGACATCATCCAGTTCTGCCGCGATAATCTCGCACATTACAAATGCCCGAAGAACGTCGTTTTCGCGGAACTGCCGAAAACCTCTACCGGTAAAATCCAGAAGTTCCTGCTGCGCGAACAGGCGAAGGAAATTTAAAGAAGGTCCATTCCCGCCTGAGCGGGAAGCACCAGCCGCAAAAAACAACAAGGCCGCCCCTCGCGGGATGCGGCCTTGTTTGTTTCAGAGTGTCACCACGTGCCTCACGCGGCGCCCATACTCATCAATTCGTCCTTGATCTTCAGCTTTCGCTTCTTGAGGTCGTGAATGGTGATGTCATCAGGAAGGGATTTTTTTTCTTCGTTTTCGATCATGCTCTCGAGATAGTGGTGTTTCGACTGCAATACATCAATCCGCTCCGACTTACCCATCGTTGCGTCCTCCTTTTCTGATTTGTTAACGCATACCTACTTTCTTACTTTCCCCAGTCATCGGTGATGATACTGCAAATATGACAAAATTGCCATAATGAACGGGATTAAATATCGTTCATATTAAGGTTCGTCCCCCATACATATATCCAGGCCGCGCGCCGCCTGCATACGGGCGCCGGTCAGATTCACCGGCTTTTCCCGTCCGACCACCTCGCCGAGTTCGACGTCGCGAATGCCGCCGTCCCACCACGACACCATGCGGCCGCGGGCGCCGCTGGCCAGCAGGTCCACGGCATGCACGCCGAACGAGGATGCCAAGGCCAGGTCGAAGCTCGACGGCGTGCCGCCGCGCTGCACATGACCAAGTACCGTGACCCGGGTATCGGCGCCGGTGGCTGCGTGAATATCGCGGCCCAGCCGCTCCCCGATCCCGCCGTAGACGACACTGCCGGACTGCTCAGAAAACACCGCCTTGCCGTCACACGGCCGCGCCGCCTCGGCGCAGACGATCAGCGCGTGATTGCGACCTTCCTCTTCGTGAATGTCGCGCAGCTTGGCGGCGATCACATCGAGGTCATAGGGGATTTCCGGAATCAGAATAACATCAGCCCCGCCGGCGATCCCGGCGCTGAGCGCAATATGCCCGGCCTGGCGGCCCATGGTTTCGAGAATCATCACCCGGTGATGGCTGGCCGCCGTCGGCTGCAGCCTGTCGAGCGCCTCGGTGACGACGCCGACGGCGGTATGGAAGCCGATGGCGAACTCCGTCATCGGCACATCATTGTCGATAGTCTTGGGAATGCCGATGAACGGCACCCCTGCCTTTTCCATGAGTGCGTGCAGGATGCGCATGGAACCGTCGCCGCCGATGCCGATCAGACCGTCGATGCCGAGGTTCAGGATCGTGTCAACGACCTCGCCGGAGCGGTCCCGGGTGCTGCCGTCCGGCATCGGATAGCTGAACGGATTGCCCTTGTTGACGGTGCCGAGCATGGTGCCGCCGCTGCGCAGCATGGCACCGGAAAACAAATCCAGGCTCAACGACAGAGTCCGGGGCGGATCCGCCAGAAGCCCTTCGGTACTATCGAGGATCCCCAGCACCTCGGCGCCGTAACCATGCACGCACCTTTTGACGACGGCGCGTATCGCGGCGTTCAGGCCAGAACAATCGCCGCCGCTGGTCAACACGCCGACAAGTTTCATGCTATACTTTGTCAGTGGAACCTCCTATTGCAGACGGGCGGAATTTGTTATCCACTATTCGTACAGTCTAATCCATTGGGCACCATGAACGACACCGATACCGACGCACTCAAGAAACAACTGGACGACCTGCAACTGGAACACCGCGATCTGGACGATGTTATCGAACACCTGATCGAAACGCGGCCATTTGACCAACTGCAGATTCAGCGCCTGAAAAAGCGCAAGTTGTCGCTCAAGGACCAGATCAGAAAGCTCGAAAGCCAGCTGCTGCCCGATATCATTGCCTGATATCATTCCCGGATAGCGATCCGGAATAAATCCTTAAATTTCAGATATTTGCCACAAGTTTCCTGTCTGCGGCCCGCAGTGCCGCTTCGGCCGACATTCCTGGGCTGAGTTCCGCGATACCGGCCAGCATCTCAGGCACGATCTGAGCCCCCTGCTCGTTCAGCGGGGTTTTTGACAGGGTATTGAGTATCCCGGAAACCCTTTCCCGCGCCATCTGATCGCCGGCACCCAGCAGGATCACCGCGAAATCGCTGCCGCCGAGGCTGCCCAGCACATCGTTCGGCTGCAGCCCCCGCGATACCGTATCGGCGACATGCACCAAATAGCGGTCAAGCACGGTCCGGCCATGGCGCTGCCGCACATCCTCGGCATTGGCGACATTGAGAATGGCGATCGACGGCATCACCGCCAGGTCCCCAAGGTGATTGAGTACGTGGTTCAATTCGCGGATGAACTCGCGTCGACCCGGCACCGGCAGGAACGAATGGCGGGCAAGATCCTCACGCAGGTTCTGTTCGCGCTCTCGGGCCATCTCTAGCTGACGGCGCAACGGTTCGAGCTCGGCGGCCAGCCGGTCCAGCACCTGCTGCGCGGCGGGGGTTATTTCCGCCGCCAGCCCATCGATTTCGAACGCATCCGCATCCGCGTTGCGTTCTTCCTCGAATTCGCCTGACTGATCCTTACCGGGATGATCCCTGCCGGCGTTTCCGCCGGAGTTTCCGATCAAAGGGACGATCCCTTGGGCACGGTTAACGTCCATCGACTTAACCCCCACTATGTCTGTCTCAAAGTATAGCACATATGGTTAACGCAAGGTTGATACTGAATGACGATATCCTTGCGCTCGGCTGCGCCGGACCTATAATGCCGCGCTTTCCCGCTCCGGCCAGAAGGGAGAGCAATCGATGGCGGCGCAACAAAATCCTGACGTCGGTATCATCATGGGCAGCCAGTCCGACTGGGAAACCATGAAAAACGCGGCGGACACCCTCGACGCCCTGGGCGTCGCATACGAAACACGCATCGTGTCCGCGCACCGCACCCCGAAACGCCTGTACGAATATGCTGAAACGGCCCGTGAGCGCGGCCTCAAGGTGATCATCGCCGGTGCCGGCGGTGCCGCGCATCTGCCCGGCATGGCCGCCGCCATGACGACGCTGCCGGTGTTCGGTGTGCCGATCGAAAGCAAATCCCTGAAAGGCATGGACAGCCTGCTGTCCATCGTGCAGATGCCGGGCGGCGTGCCGGTCGGCACCCTGGCCATCGGCAAGCCCGGCGCGATCAACGCCGCCCTGCTTGCCGCCTCGGTGGTCGCGCTCGGCGACTCCGACATAGAACAGGCGCTGATCCAGTGGCGCCAGGCACAGACCGACGCCGTGGCCGAGGCACCCAGCGACAATGTCTGAGAAAACCGCTGTGCAGACCATGAAAAGCACCCATCCACTGGCACCCGGCAGCACCATCGGCATCATGGGCGGCGGCCAGTTGGGCCGCATGACGGCGCTGGCCGCCGGGCAACTCGGCTACAAGTGCCATATCTACTGCCCCGAGGCCGACAGCCCGGCCTCGCAGGTATCGGCGGCGACGACCATCGGCGCCTATGACGATATCGCCGCGCTGAAAACCTTCGGCGAAGTGGTCGACGTGGTGACATTCGAGTTCGAGAACATCCCGCACGAAAGCGTGCAGCTTTTGTCCGAGCACGCCGTGGTGCGCCCGGGCTGGAAAAGCCTCGCCGTGGCGCAGGACCGCCTCGTCGAAAAGGAATTCATTAACGGCGTAGCCCGCACGACACCGTTCCGCCGCGTCACCTCGCCCGCCGAACTGGAAGCCGCAGCCGCCGAAATCGGCCGCCCGGCGGTGCTCAAGACCGCGCGCATGGGCTATGACGGCAAAGGCCAGGTGCTGATCGCACCGGACTGCGATTATGCCGCCGCGTGGGCGGAAATGGGCGCCGATATCGGCATCCTGGAGGCTTTCGTCGATCTGGCGCGGGAAATCTCGGTCATCGTCGCGCGCTCGCCGGGCGGTGGCTGGGCGACCTATCCACCGGTTGAAAACCGGCATGTGAACCACATTCTGGACACCACCATCGCGCCCGCCGTGATGTCGCCGGAGATGGGCAAGGAAGCGGTCGACATCGCCCACGCCATCGCCGACGCGCTGGATCTGGTCGGACTTCTTGCGGTCGAGATGTTCATCACCCGCTCCGGCGAGTTGCTGGTCAACGAAATCGCGCCGCGGCCGCACAATTCCGGTCACTGGACCATGGATGCCTGCCCGACCAGCCAGTTCGAGCAGTTCGTGCGTGCCGTCTGCGGCCTGCCGCTGGGCGACGTCACACCGCACCACGACGCAGAGATGAAGAACCTGATCGGCTCGGCGGTGCGCGGCTGGGCGGACCTGATGGCCGACGCCGAGGCGCGCCTGCATCTCTACGGCAAGAAGGAAATCCGCGAAGGCCGCAAGATGGGCCACGTCAACCGGCTGTACCCGCGCGGGCACTGGAAATGACTTGAGCGAATGCTCATGTCACCCCGGCGTAGGCCGGAGTCCAGAAATGCAGAATTTTAACTGGATTCCGGCCTTCGCCGGAATGACGAATTCGCCTTACATCAGGCTCTGACGTAACCCTGCTTCGATATCGCTCATCGACAGGCGGTTCTGCTTGAAGGTTTCCAGCAACTCGATCTCGACCACTACCGACGGCTCAAGCTCGGCCATGATCAGGCCGCGCACGAAGCTGATCAATTCCGAGGACTGGCCGGGATAAACGAACAGATTGGTAATCAGCTCGCGGCGGATCAGCGGTGGAAACTTGACGGTTTCGATGGCCAGCAGCTTCTTGACCTTCATCGGGATCCTGGGATTGCCGAATATCCGGTCGAGACAGAAACTGTAAATGCCGAAGTCGAGCTTGCCGGCGACGGCACGGGTGAATTCCTGAAACTCGTCGAGGAACGCCGGCGCGGAAATCTTGTTTTCCAGCAGTTGCCGGACCACGCCCAGGAAAGCGCGGTAGCGCAACCGGGCCGGCGACAGCTTGTCGCCGAGGTCGGCTTCGATGGCCTTGATCTCGGCTTCGCGGAAATCGCTTTGCAGGATGTGATGGGCGGATTTGGTAACCGTCGGGTCGAGCGCCTGTGCCTCGATCAGTTCGAACAGCCGCTTATAGGAGCGGCGCTTCTTGCGGCTCATGCCGCCCGAACGCCCGAGCGGCAGCAACGCCGCCTGCGCCACCAGCGGGTCGCGGGAATAGATCGTCGCGATCGCCGCAGCGGCGGCATTGCCCATGTCGTTTTCGCGGAAATCGTCGGTGATCACGAAACGGCTGCCGTCGTGAACGGTCAGATAGCGCCCGAGCTTGGTACAGATCATAAAATGATCCGCAAGGTCGAGGTGCGCGGGCGCAGTGGCAGCTTGTGGTTGCAGCATGGACATCTCCAGAAAACCGCGAAAATCATAGCCGAGGGATACGGGCGATGCGAGTCCTCAGGTGAAACCGGCTGTCCATCTAGAAAAGCGGTATTTTCGGAGGATTTCCGGGGCCGAAAATGATTCCCGCCGATTCTCTGGCAATGCCGGGGCGGGCCGCTCACCAAACCGTGTTCTGGTGTGAATGGCTTTGTCGCCGGGGCGGGCGCATATTCAAATCACGCGATGGGATCTCCCCTCGGCCGGGTCCCCCTCCCGGCCACGCGCCGCAAACAGGCGCGATCTCACCCCTGATAACGGGGCACGGCCAAACCGGTTGTGCCCCGTTTTCTTTTGAGAATTCTTCAGGCGGTGCGTTTGAGGATTTTGAACGGATTCGGCAGGCGGCCGAGGCCTTTGCGGAACCGGGCCTGATAGCCGGGAATTTTCATCACATCGCCGATACGCCGGTCCAGATAGCCCCAGGTATCGGCGCTGTCCGCCGAGGTGTCGGCATGCCAGTACAGTACCGTCGTCGTATAGACCGGGAACAGCAGCCCGCGCTTGGTGTAATAGTTGAAATCCGTGGCATCGTCGCCGGCGGCGTACCAGATGCGGTTGCAGGTTTCCCACGCCAGGCGTGCCGCCAGCGCCTTGTGAGTCGGCAGCGCCAGATACGCCAGTAGCCGGCGGTGCGCTTCCTTGTGCCCCATGCAGGCCTCGATCCGGCAACGCACGCCGGCGGTGACCCGTTCGCGGATTTTCATGGACGCCAGATCGAGTTTGTCGAGCGACGCCAGCATCTTGCGGTCGAAATAGTCCGACGCGTGCGCCGCCATGTCCGCCATGCCGCCCGGAAAGGCCCGGTAAGCGGCGCCCTCTCCAAGACCGGATGCCTTCTCCCCTGCCTGAAGTGCGCGCTCCGTCCAGCCGTCGAACGGCACATGCGGCAGCGCTGCCTCCAGGACGGCATCGCGAAGCGCGATGCTCTCGTCCCGGGCTTCATCGTGGATGGTTTGCTGTTCGGCGTCTGACATACGTGCTCCTTACCGAGAATTATAGCCTACTCCAGCGCTTTCGTCATTTCCTCGACGTAACCGAAGCTGCTCAGGTCCGCCATCCGCATCGGATAAAGAATCCCGTCCAGATGATCGCATTCGTGCTGGACCACCCGGGCATGATAGCCCTGTGCCTCGTAGTCCAGGGGATTGCCGTCCAGATCCAGCGCCTGGATGCGGATATGCCGGGGCCTGGCGACCCGTCCGGCCATACCGGGCAGCGACAGGCAGCCTTCGACGCCGACCTCGCTGGCCTCGTCCAGAACCGTGATTTCCGGGTTGATCAGCACCGTCAGGGGGTGACCCGCGCCGTCCTCGGTACGGCTTTCCGGCACCATGTAGATCACCAGGCGCTTCGGGACGTGCACCTGCGGGGCGGCCAGACCGATTCCCGGGGCATCCAGCATAGTATCGACCATATCCGCCGCCAGACGACGGATTTCAGGGTCTGACGGGTCGGAAATCGGCGCCGCGACCCCCATCAGAGCCGGATGTCCCATGCGCGCAATCTTCAAAACCGCCAATTTCCGTTCCTTTTCAAAAGCATCGGCAATCTTCGCATATGAAAAAAATAACGCAATTCGCCCTTCACAGGGCCCGAAACGTTTGATATAAGGCGCCTCACTCGCGGAGATGGCTCCGCGGACAAGGCTCTTATGCCCTAACGTATTGATAGTTGGAAAGAGATAGGCACCCGTGCAAGTCACCGTTCGTGATAACAATGTCGATCAGGCCCTGAAAGCGCTCAAAAAGAAAATGCAGCGCGAGGGTATCTTCCGTGAAATGAAACTCCGCCGTTCGTACGAAAAGCCGTCCGAACGCCGTGCGCGCGAAAAGGCCGAAGCCGTCCGCCGCGCCCGCAAGCTCGAGCGCAAGCGCATCGAGCGCGAAGGTTTCTAAGCACGAAGCTGCGACCTTCCCTCCAATAATCTCGGGGGATGCCGAACATGACGAACCGCCCGAGATTTCTCCCGGGCGGTTTTTGTCGCGTTTGGGGAGATGTTTTCATCGCCAAACGACACCCCAGGGCACATATTCTTTCACGTGTTGATGTTCCCGCCCTGTCGGACCTAATCATGCCCCGAGCCAAGAAAACCCTGCCGTTCGCCGAATTCGTCACGCTGCTGGCGCTGATGATATCAATGGTCGCCATGGCCACCGACATCATGTTGCCGGCGCTCGGCATCATCGGCCAGGATCTGAACGTCACCGATCCCAACGACACCCAGCTTATCGTCTCCTCGCTGTTCGCCGGGTTCGCCGTCGGACAGATGTTCGCCGGCCCGATCTCCGACAGTATCGGGCGCAAGATGACGATCTATGCCGGTTACATCATCTTCATCACCGGCTGTGTGCTGTCCGTTTCGGCCACGTCGCTGGATCTCATGCTGGTCGGCCGGGTGCTGCAGGGGTTGGGGGCGGCGGCGCCACGCGTCATCACCGTGGCCCTGGTCCGCGACACCTACGAAGGTCGCGCCATGGCGCGCATTATGTCGATCACCATGGCCGTGTTCATCCTCGTCCCGGCGATTGCGCCGGCCATCGGCCAGGGACTGATCTTTCTGTCCGATTGGCATGGCACGTTCATCTTTCTGATCGTCATGGCCGCCATCGGCGTCGTCTGGTTCTGGCTGCGCCAGCCCGAGACCCTGCCCCCCGAGGCCCGCAAGCCGTTTTCCATCGCGCAGCTCGTGCTCGGCGTACGCGACGTCTGCAGCCACCGGCGCTCGGTCGGATACGCCCTTGCCGCCGGCTGTGTGTTCGGCGCGTTCGTCGGCTATCTCAGTTCCGCACAGCAGATTTTCCAGACCACCTATGGGCTGGGTGCGCTGTTCCCGCTGTTCTTCGGCATGGCGGCGTTGGCCATCGGTTCGGCGTCGGTCTGCAATTCGAAACTTGTGATGCGACTCGGCATGCGCCTTCTGACCCGATGCGCGCTGATCGGGTTGAGCCTGCTGTCCGGCGTCTTCGTGGTGCCGACACTGCTGATGGGCGGCGTGCCGCCGCTGTGGCTGTTTATGGCGTGGCTGCTGGGCACGTTTTTCTGCATCGGCATGCTGTTCGGCAATTTCAACGCCCTGGCGATGGAGCCGCTCGGCCATCTAGCGGGGCTCGGTGCCGCGCTGATCGGCTCTGTCACGACCCTGCTGGCCCTGCCGCTGGGCTGGCTGATCGGCCACCTGTATGACGGCAGCGTGCTGCCGCTGGTCGGTGGCTTCGCCGTGCTCGGCGTGATTTCGTTCAGCCTGATGACGTGGACGGAGCGAAAGACGGGCGCCGCGCAGACATAAAAAAACCTCATCCCTGGAAGACTGAAAGCCGTCTCAATGGATGAGGTTTTTTAATGCGTATTGAACAGATTAATCCAGCGCGCCGACGATTTCTTCCGTCATCTGCTTGGCATCGCCGAACAGCATGATGGTGTTGTCGGCATAGAACAGCGGGTTGTCGACCCCGGCATAACCCGGGCTGAGCGAGCGCTTGACGAACAGCACCGTACCCGCCTTTTCCACGTCGAGGATCGGCATTCCGGCAATCGGCGAGGACGGATCGGTCTTGGCGACCGGGTTCGTCACGTCGTTGGCGCCGATCACGTAGGCGACGTCGCAGGTCGAGAACTCGTGGTTGATCTCTTCCAGTTCGAAGACCTCGTCATACGGCACGTTGGCTTCGGCCAGCAGCACGTTCATGTGCCCCGGCATGCGCCCGGCAACCGGGTGAATGGCGTATTTGACCTCGATCCCCTCGGCTTTCAGCTTGTCGGCCATTTCGCGGACCGCGTGCTGTGCCTGGCCGACCGCCATGCCGTAACCCGGCACGATGATGACCTTCGATGCGTTGCCCATGATGAACGCCGCGTCGGGTGCCGCACCGGATTTCGCCTGGCGGTTCGGATCGCTCGTCGCGCCCGGACCGGCACCGCCACTGTCGCCGCCGAAGCCGCCCAGCAGAACGTTTATGATCGAGCGGTTCATCCCCTTGCACATGATGTAGCTGAGGATCGCACCCGACGAGCCGACCAGCGCGCCGGTGATGATCAGCGCCGGGTTGGCCAGCGTGAAGCCGATGCCGGCAGCCGCCCAGCCCGAATACGAGTTCAGCATCGAAACCACGACCGGCATGTCGGCACCGCCGATCGGCACAATGATCAGGAAACCGATGACAAACGACAGGATCAGCAGCATCCAGAACGCGCCGTAGCTTTCGGTGCGGCAGAAGTAAACCAGCAGCGCCAGCATCGTCAGCGCAATGACCAGATTCAGAAGGTGCTGTCCGGGGAACGTGATCGGGTTGCCCGACATGATGCCGCGCAGCTTGGCGAAGGCGATGACCGAGCCCGAGAACGTGATCGCACCGATGGTCATGCCGAGACCCATTTCGATCAGCGAACCGGCCGGCAGCGACCCCTTGGAGCCGATTTCATAGGCTTCCGGGTGATACAGTGCCGCAAGCGCGACGAACACCGCGGCCAGACCGACCAGCGAGTGGAACGCCGCGACCAGTTCCGGCAGGGCGGTCATTTCGATCTTCTTGGCCACCACGGTCCCGATGCCGCCACCGATCAGCACAGCGACCGCAATCCAGCCGTACGAGACGACGTCCGGGTGCGCGATCGTAGTGATGATGGCAATCGTCATGCCGATGACGCCGAACATGTTGCCGCGTCGCGCCGTTTCCGGGTTGGAAAGCCCTTTCAGCGCGAGAATGAATAGAATGGCTGAGATAAGGTAAAAGTACCCAACGAGTGTTCCGCTCATGATCCGGCTCCCTTATCTTTGCTTCTTTTTGAACATGGCGAGCATGCGCTGGGTCACGATGAAACCGCCGAAGATATTGACCGACGCCAGCAGTACCGCGAAAAAGCCCATGACCTTGGAAAAGTCCATCAATGCCGGTCCGACGGCCAGCAGGCCGCCGACGATGATCACCGACGAAATGGCGTTGGTGACACCCATCAGCGGCGAATGCAGCGCCGGGGTGACGTTCCACACCACGTGGTAGCCGACGAAGCAGGCCATCACGAAAATCGTGAACATTGACAGGAAGTCGGCGCCGCCGTGGGTCGCCGCCACATCGCCGGTGGCGACCACGACCTGGGTCGCCGAATGCGCCAGATCGCCCGCCTGCTGGGCCAGCTTTTCAAGGCCTGTGGCCAGTTCGGCCGCTTTATCCGCAAGGGTCGCTTTGTCCATGATCAGGCCCCTTTCCCGTCTTCGGTTGTTTCATCCTTTTTCGCCGCCGCCTTCTTGGCCGGGGCTTTCTTGGCCGCGCCACCCGATTTCAGGGCGTCCACGACCCGCTCGTTGACGATCTTGCCGTCCTTGCAGACCAGCGTCCCCTGAACCGTCGCATCTTCCTCATCGAAGTTGAAAGCGCCCTTTTCCTTGTCGAAATGCGGCGTCACAAAATTCAGCAGGTTCTTGGCGAACAGCGCGGAAGCCGTTTCAGCGAGCCGGCTCGGCAGGTTGAGCCGACCGTCGATGATGACCCCGTTCTTGGTCACGGTCACTTCGCCCGGCTTGGTCAGTTCGCAGTTGCCGCCCGCTTCCGCCGCCATGTCGACGATGACGGCACCGGCTTTCATGCTTTCGACCATGTCCTTGGTGATCAGCTTCGGGGCCGGGCGGCCCGGGATCAGCGCCGTTGTGACGACGATGTCCTGTTTCGGCAGGTGTTCGCGCACCTTCTGCTTCTGTTTTTCGAAATATTCCGGCGGCATTTCCTTGGCATAGCCACCTTCGGTTTCCGCCTCTTTTTCCATTTCCGGATCGACTTCCAGGAACTTGCCGCCCAGTGAGGCCACCTGCTCCTTGGTCGCCGGACGCACGTCGGTCGCGCTGACAGCGGCGCCGAGGCGCTTGGCGGTGGCAATGGCCTGCAGGCCGGCAACGCCGACACCCATGACGAAGGCCCGCGCCGGCGGCACGGTACCGGCGGCGGTCATCATCATCGGCAGAGCCCGGCCGTAAAGTTCGGCGGCGTTCAGCACAGCCTTGTAACCGGCCAGGTTGGCCTGCGACGACAGGATATCCATCGACTGCGCGCGCGAGATACGCGGCATCAGTTCCATGGCGAAGCCGGTGGCACCGGACTTGGCCAGAACCTCGATCCCCGCCGCATCGGTCAGCGCCGAAAGATGCGCGCAGACGGCCTGCCCCTTGGAAAGCTTGGAGCATTCGGTCTTGTTCGGGGCCGTGATCTTCCAGACCATGCCGGCATCCTTGACGGTGGCGGCGAAATCCTTGGCAATCGTGGCGCCGGCGTTCTTGAACGCCTCGTCCGAAATGGATGCCCCATCGCCTGCACCGGACTCGACGACGACCTCGCATCCGAGTGCGATCAGCTTTCCGATGACCTCGATGGACGCCGCAACACGGTCTTCACCCGGTGCGCGTTCCTTGGGTATCGCAATTTTCATGGCATCCTCTCTTAGAAACTGGTGCTTTTATTATTTTCATGGCTACGAACCGCCACTTTTCAGGGTCGGTTACAGGCAGTTATGCCGGTTGCTGTATAGATGCGCAAGTGGCACCAGATGATTGTTTTTTCAAGGGCCACGGCGCAATTAGATTGTCGGAAACAGCGCGCCGTCATAGAACGGCAAAAACCTGCCGTACCATTAAGGAAATCAGCATGGAACTCGAGGACATCATCGTCATTCGCAACGGGGAGCGGGTCGAAAACACCTTCCCAAGGGCCGAATTCGAGCGCCGGCTCGCGCTTTTGCGTGCGCATATGGCTGCCGAGAACATCGATTTCGCGCTGTTTTCATCCTATCAGAACATCAACTACTACGCCGATTTCCTGTTCTGCCATTTCGGCAGGTTCTATGCCCTGGTCGTCGACCAGGAGAACCAGACATCGCTCAGTGCCAATATCGACGGCGGACAGCCCTGGCGGCGTACAGTCGGCGACAACCTGATCTATACCGACTGGACCCGGGACAACTATTTCAAGGCACTGAAGCAACTGATCCGCGACGGTGGGCGCGTCGGCATCGAATTCGATCACATGACGCTTGCGAACATGGACAAGTTGAAGGCGGCGTTCCCTGCGACGGAATTCGTCGACATCGCCCCGGCCTGCATGCGTATGCGGATGATCAAGTCGGACGCCGAGATCGCATTGATTAAGCACGGAGCCAATGTTGCAGACATCGGCGGTGCGGCGTGCCGTGATGCCATCGCCCCGGGCGTGCCCGAGCATGAAGTGGCGATCGCGTCCACCGATGCCATGATCCGCGAAATCGCCAGGCGCTTTCCGCATTCGGAAATCCGCGACACCTGGACGTGGTTCCAGAGCGGCATCAACACCGACGGCGCGCATAATCCGGTCACGACCCGCAAGATCGAACGCGGCGATATCCTGTCACTGAACTGCTTTCCGATGATCGCCGGATATTACACCGCGCTGGAACGCACGCTTTTCTGTGAAGAGGTTTCAGACGCGCATCTGAAATACTGGCAGATCAACGTCGAAGTTCATGAGCGCGGGCTGGAACTGATCAGGCCGGGCACACGCTGCTGCGACATCGCCAATGAGTTGAACGAGATCTACCGCTCATACGGCGTGCTTAACCGGCGCACCTTCGGTTACGGTCATTCGTTCGGTGTGCTGTCGCATTATTACGGACGCGAAGCTGGTCTGGAACTGCGCGAGGATATCGACACCGTACTGGAACCGAACATGGTGATCTCGATGGAGCCGATGATCATGATCCCCGAAGGCGAGCCCGGTGCCGGCGGCTACCGCGAACACGATATCCTCGTCGTCACCGAGAACGGCGCCGAGAACATCACCGGCTTCCCGTACGGACCGGAGAACAACATTATCGGGGGATAAGGGACATCCCGGCGAAAGCCGTTTACCAGCCGCACTGGTTACCGGCTTTCGCCGGAATGACGATCTCCCTAACAAGGACGACACTTGTTGAACGTTATTCCGGCCGTTTGGCGATCATGTCGATTTCAACGAGCGCGTCCTTGGCGAGGCCGGTGACGCCGACGCAGGTCCGCGCCGGCAGGCGGTCGGGCGGGAAGTAGCTTTTATAGACGTCGTTCATTTCCTCGTAGTCGCGTTTGAACTCGGTGATGAACACCCGCACCGACAGCACGTGCTCCAGCCCCAACCCCAGCTCGCCTAGAACGATAATCAGATTGTCCATGACGCGGCGGGTCTGTGCGCCGACACCGTCCGGCAGCGGTTTGGAATCGTCATCCGGATCGGTCGGCATCTGCCCGGTGAGTTGTACCCAGCCGTCGCACTCGACGGCATGCGAGAACGGCGCGACATGGGTCGGCGCGGCGGAAAAATTGTGAAAGATCGGTCCCAAGGTCATCTCCTTCCTGGCCGTTGAAGCCGTCGCGCACTAGCTCTTGCGCTGGACATCCGTATCGCGGATCACGTTCGAGCGTTTGTCGGGATGGGTTTTGAAATCCTCGCGCAGTTCCTCGACCAGTTTGTCGATTTGCTCCAGTTTGGCGAGACCGGCCTGATTGATCTCGTTTTCGTCAAGGCGCAACAAATACAGCCGGAAGCCCTGGATATGAAACTGTATCGCATTCATGTAGTCGGTCAGAGAACGGGCGCGGCGCATGTAGGCCTGATGCACGCTGCGCAGGCTGTTGACGAGAATTTTCATCATCGCCTTCAGGAACGGATCGGACTTGGCGATCCGTGCTTCCAGCGCCGCGGCTGGAATTTCGATGACCACGGTTTCTTCCTTGGCGACGGCATGGGCCATGCGCTTGGAGCCGTCGATAATGGCCATTTCACCGAACAGTTCGCCGGGATTGAGGGTCGCAAGCTCGACCTCCTCGCCCTCGACGAGTTTGTAGATGCCGATCAGTCCGCTGTCGACGATGAACGCGGCATCGCCGGGGTCACCGTCGCTGAAAAGCGTTTCCCCTTTCTGCAGGAACTTCTTCTTGGTGCCGCCACCTTCGATGAACATGGCCTATCCCTTTGAACAACCGTCGGATGAGTGTAATCACCGCACCCAAAGCCAACAAGCGCTGTTGATCTAGCCTGCGTCGGCTATCCCGGCGGTCTTGAGCGCCTTGGCCTGACGTTTGGCGAGCGCGGCGGCGTCAAAGCCTTCGATCAATTCATGGAACGTCCGATGCCAGTTGATCTCGGCCCCCAGATGCGTGAACACGCTGCCGAGCCCGATGGCCGCCCTGTCCATCAGCACGAATTCCCTGGGCGGCGTGACCCCGCCGACGTCCTTGAGCTGCGCATGCACCTTGGCGGCGACACCGGCGCCATACTGCACGCCGCTTTTTTCCTGGATGGTCTGCACCTTGTCTTCCAGCAGCGGCGCATACAGGAAGTGCGCCCACTGATTGAGGATGCCGATAACCTTCTTGTCGAGGTTCTTGAAGCCCCAGGTTTCGTAGGCTTTGACGGCCAACGTTTCGTCATCGTTCAGCAACGCGAAATAAAGATCGATCACGGCGCCGACGAATGACGCCGGGAAAATGCGAATGCAGCCGTAATCCAGAAGATTTATCGTCCCGTCCGGGCGGGTTGAGTAATTGCCGAGATGCGGATCGCCGTGAATGACGCCGTATTTGTAAAACGGCACATACCAGGCACGGAACATGCTGAGCGCCAGCTTGTTGCGCATCTCAAGCGGTGCATCCCGGCTATCCAGAAGCGGATCACCCTCCAGCCACGTCATCGACAACAGCCGTCTGGTCGACACGTCCGTCAGCGGTTCCGGCACGTGCACGCAATCCTCGCCCGCCAGCATGTGACGGTAGAGCAGCATGTTCTGGGCTTCGCGCTGGTAATCGAGTTCCTCGCGCAGGCGCTCCGACAACTCGGCATGTATCTCGCTGGGATCGATGGAATTGTCATAGCGGCGATAGATCGAGAATACGAACTTGAGTTGTTTGAGGTCGGCCTCGACCGCCGAGGACATGTCGGGATACTGAATCTTGCAGGCCAGATCGCGACCGTCGAGCGAACGTGCCCGGTGCACCTGCCCCAGCGAGGCGGCTTTGCAGGCTTCGTGCTCGAACGTCTCGAAGCGTTTCTGCCAGCCGGCGCCCAATTCCGCCGTCATGCGCCGCTTGACGAAGGCCCAGCCCATGGGTGGCGCGTTGGTCTGCAGCTTGATCAGTTCCTTGGTGTATTCATCGGGCAGAACATCGGGGATGGTCGACAGAATTTGCGCGACCTTCATCAGCGGCCCCTTGAGGCCGCCCAGCGCCATCTGGATTTCCCGCGCGTGCTCGGCCTTGTCCAGCTTGATGCCGAACACGCGACCGCCGACGGCCTTGGCGGCAACCCCGCTGACCGCGCCGCCGACCTTGGCATAGCGGCGGAAACGGCCGCCGAAACTGTTGTCTTCGCTCATGGCGTCGTGCTCTCCGTTCAGGGAGTTGGCGCCGTACCGAAGCCCTGTTCGGCCAGCCAGTGGGCAATGTCGCCGGCCACCCGCCGCCAGCCGGTTTCCAGCATCATGCCGTGTCCCATTCCCTGATAGATATGGGCACTGCGGCCGCAAATGGAACCCGTCCAGTGCACGTGCGCCGGGGGGATCAGCGGATCGCTGCCGGCACCCAGGATCATGATCGGTGTACCCCAGAGCGCCATCACGTTCGGCATATGCGGCGTGTACAGCCCGCTGACGGCGAGCCGGCTTTCGCTCTGAAAGCGGCTGATGTACCTCTCGGCGACCTCCAGCGGAACGGCGTCGGAAAACAACGTCGCATGCAGCGTGTCGACGCTGGCCATTTTCCCTGCATGCACCGCCGCCACGTCAATGGCCAGCGACGGGTTCGACAGCAGTAGCTGCATCGCCGGTGCGGCCAGCCCCGTCGGCGGCACCGGCGCCATCATCACCAGCGCGGAAATTTTTTTGATCTCGGCGGCGCGCCAGGCCAGATAACCGCCCATGGAATGACCGATGACGATCGGCGGCGTGTCGAACGAATCTACGGCCGCACAGACCGCATCCTCGTAATCACCGAGGGTGAATTCCTGAAGCTGCGGGTAATCCGGACGTCCGCGCCTGCCAGGCAGGTCGATGGCGGAAACTTGAAATCCCGCGTCGGCGAACCACGGCATGAAGAACTCGTCCCAACACCAGGCACCCGCAAAAGCACCGTGTACGAACAGTATCGGCGGCGCACCGTTGGGGTTTTGCGGAATTCTGGAAACGATGTGGACGTCCATTTTCCGGCCACTCACGCGGGAAGATCCTGTTCTAGTTCGTCAATGAACCCGGAGATCACATTTAGCCCCAGCGTCCAGAAAGCCGGGTCGGACGCATCCAGACCGAACGGCGCCAGCAGTTCCCTGTGCCGGAGCGTGCCGCCGGCCTTGAGCATCTCGAAGTATTTTTCCTGAAAGCGCGGATGACCGTCCTGATAAAGGCCGTAGAGTGCATTCACCAGACTGTCGCCGAAGGCATAGGCATAGACATAGAACGGTGTGTGCACGAAATGCGGGATATACGCCCACAGCGTGCGGTAATCGTCATCCAGTGCGATGGCGTCTCCCAGGCTTTCGGCCTGGGTTTCCATCCAGATTTCGCCAAGCCGCGTCGCCGTCAGTTCGCCGGTCCGCCGCTCATCATGAACCCGCGTTTCGAAACAATGAAAGGCGACCTGGCGAACCACGGTATTCAGCATGTCCTCGACCTTGCCGGCCAGCAGGATACGGCGTTTTGCGGGGTCCTTCTCGGCATCGAGAATGGCACGGAAGGTCAGCATTTCGCCAAACACGGACGCGGTTTCCGCCAGCGTCAGCGGCGTATTCGACAGCAGCGTACCCTGCGGCCCGGCCAGAACCTGATGCACACCGTGCCCCAGCTCGTGCGCCAGCGTCATCACATCACGCGGCTTGCCGTAAAAATTCATCAGCACATACGGATGTGCCGACGGCACCACCGGATGCGCGAAGGCGCCGGAATTCTTGCCGGCACGGGGCTCGGCATCGATCCAGGATTTGTCGAAGAACGTCGACGCGGTCTTCGCCATTTCCGGCGCGAAGCCGGCATAGGCATCGAGTACCGTGCTCTTCGCCTGATCCCAGGAGAACTTGCGTTCTTCTGTCTTGGGGAACGGCGCGTTGCGGTCCCACCAGTGTAGCTTGTCCATGCCGAACCAGCGCGCCTTGAGTGCGCAATAACGATGCGACAGCCGCGTGTAGTTCGACGTCACCGCATCGGCCAGAGCGTTGACCACCTCGTCCTCGACCTGATTGGCGAGATTACGGCTGCTCATCGGCCTCGGGAAGCTGCGCTTGGTGTCCTCGATCTCCTTGTCCTTGGCTATGGTGTTGGTGACCAGCGAAAACAGCCGGATTCGCGATTTCAGTCCCGCCGACAGGCTACGGCCGGCTTTTTCGCGGATGGCGGGATCGCCGTCGGTCAACCGGTTCAGCACCTCGCCCAGGGTCAGTGCGTCACCATCGAAATCGAAGCGCAGTTCGGCCATGGTCTCATCGAACAGGCGCGCCCAGGCCGAATGTCCGGTAATCGACTTGTCGTGCAGCAGTTGTTCCAGTTCGTCGGCGAGCTGATATGGGCGCATCTGGCGCTCGGCCTCGATCCACGGCCGGTAGCCGGCCAGTGCCGGATTCTGCAGTTTCTCTTCCATGCCGGCATCGTCGATTCGGTTCAGTTCCAGCACGAAAAACAGTGTAGCCCCGGTTATCCCGTTGACCCGCTCCTGGCAGGACTGATGGAAACGCGCGATGTCCTGATCCACCGTATCGGCGGCATGCAGCAATTGCGCGTAGCTGATGACCTTGAAAGCGCGCTCCAGAATAGCCTCATAACGCTCTACCGCGGCGCCGAGCTGTGCACCGTCGAGACCGGAGAGCCTGCCGGCGTATTCCTTCTGAAACGCTTCAGCATCGGTTTCAGAAGCGCTTAGATCGGCTTCAACCGCGGGATCGTCGGGCGCCTGGTAAAGATCGCCGAGATTCCAGGTCGGTGTGTCGGATGCGCGCGCTTTTGTCATCGTGTTTGGATACCTGTCTCAAAGAATTTATAAACGTCTGGCGGAAATTTTCACCAACATCACGAAACACGGATGTCGGGATGTCCGCAAGGGAGGACAAGTAAAAAAATGACCATCGATCAGTGGCCGAACCTGGCAACCATGTTTTTCGAGCAGGTCGCGAATTACCGCGAACAGCCGTTCCTGTGGAAGAAACGCGAAGGCATCTATGAAAGCCTGACGTGGTCGGATGCAAATGCTCGTGCCATCGCCCTGGCCCGCGGCCTGATATCGCTCGGCATCACCAAGGGCGACCGCGTCGTGCTGGTTTCGGAAAACCGTCCGGCCTGGCCGATCGCCGATATCGCCATCATGGCCACCGGGGCGATCACGACACCCGCCTATATCACCAACACCCCGGCCGATCACCGCCACATCCTCAGCGACAGCGGCGCCAGAGGCGTGATCGTCTCGACCGCCAAGCTAGCAGAAAAGGTCATCGCTGGCGCCAAAGGCCTCGATCACGTCGAATTCATCATAGTCATGGAGGACGTGAGCGCCCCCGCCGACGGCCCGAAGCTGCTGAGCATGGCCGATGTCCTGAATACCGGACAGGCGCGCCACGAGAACATCGCCAAGATGGCCGAAACGCTGGACCGCGACGATACCGCCTGCATCATCTACACCTCGGGGACCGGCGGCACGCCGAAAGGCGTGATGTTGTCGCATGGTGCGATCCTGCATAACTGTGCCGGTGCCATCGACGCACTGACCGATCTCGGCCTCGAGCGCGAGGTGTTTCTGTCGTTCCTGCCGCTCAGCCATTCTTACGAACACATGGCGGGGCAGTTCTTTCCGATCTCCATCGGCGGCGAAATCTATTACGCAGAGGGCGTCGAAGCCCTGTCCGCGAACATGCTGGAAGCACGGCCGACCATCATGACGGCGGTGCCACGTCTTTATGAAGCCCTGCACCAGAAGTTCATCCTCGGCGTC
Source organism: Thalassospiraceae bacterium (assembly GCA_038100295.1). Taxonomy (GTDB): domain Bacteria; phylum Pseudomonadota; class Alphaproteobacteria; order Rhodospirillales; family Casp-alpha2; genus UBA4479. Next base: position 145,038 of record JAYNVG010000004.1, on the reverse strand, counting down.
ACCAAGGCCGGCGGTCTGAAGAAAATCATGTTCGACAAGACCCTGGCCCTGGGTCGGAAACGCTATGAACAGGGACGGCTCGGCCCCATCGAGTGGCTGCTGGATACGGTCCTCGACAAACTGGTTCGCGACAAGGTCCGCGAGCGCTTCGGCGGTCGGCTCAAGGCGCTTGTTTCCGGCGGTGCGCCGCTGAACCCTGAAATCGGTCTGTTTTTCACAGCCCTGGGGCTGCGCATCCTGCAGGGTTACGGACAGACGGAATCCGCGCCCGTGATTTCCGTCAACCGGGCGCCGGACACTCGCATGCACACCGTCGGCCCGCCGATCATCAATACCGAAGTGCGGATCGCCGACGACGGCGAAATCTGTGTGCGCGGCGAACTGGTGATGCAGGGGTACTGGCAGAACGAGGAAGCGACCCGCGATGCCATCAAGGACGGCTGGCTGCACACCGGCGACATCGGCAGGTTCGATGAAAACGGCCACCTGATGATAACCGACCGCAAGAAGGACATCATCGTCAATTCCGGCGGCGACAACATCGCGCCGCAACGGGTCGAGGGGATTCTCATCGCCGAGCCGGAAATCTCACAGGCAATGGTCTACGGCGACAAGCGCCCGCACCTCGTCGCCATCGTCGTACCCGATCCCGACTGGCTGACGGGATGGAAGCGCGCCAACGGCAAGTCCGGCGATCTTGCCGACCTCGCCGATGACAAAGACCTGCACACCGCCCTCGCACCGGCTTTCGGGCGCGTCAACATGTCGCTCAGCAATATCGAGAAAGTACGCCGCTTCATCATCGCCCCGGAACCGTTCACGGTCGACAACGAACAGATGACGCCGACCATGAAGGTGCGCCGCCATGTGATCCGTGCGATTTACGGACCGAGGCTTGAAGCATTATACGGCTGACGAAACATTGCGCCTGATGAAGGGCATCGTCGCGGGGATGTTCCTTGACGTCGCCCCTGACAGGTCATGCCATCAGGGCGTGCCGGCGGCCCGTAGCGCCTGCTTGCGCTTGCGCTCGCGAACCGAAATGTAGATGCCCGTCGCGATGATCACCGCAATGCCGATCCAGGTCAGCCGGTCCGGCAAATCGCCGAACCACAGATAGCCCAGCGTCACCGCCGAGATCATCTCGAAATACCCGAACGGCGCCAGCAGCGAAGCCGGGGCGCGCTCGTATGCCTTGACCAGAAGCCAGTGCCCGACAATAGCGGCGAAGATCATCAGCGCCAGCAGTTTCATGACCGCAAAATCAGGCATTACCCAGTGTGCCAGCATGAACGGCGTCAAAACCACCGCGCCGACGATGGACTGATAGAATACCGTCAACCATGGGTCACTCTGCCCTGTCAGGCGGCGGGTCAGCAGGTTGAACAGCGCGAAACAAATCGAGGCACCAAGTATGAAATAGACACCACTCGGCACTTCCTGAAATCCCGGACGGATAATCAGCAGTGAGCCTGAAAAACCGACCAGGACGGCTAGAAATCGCCTGATACCGACCTTCTCGCCCAACACCATTGGTGCCAGCAGCGTGATCAGGAACGGATAGACGAAATACACCGCCAGCGCGTCTGCCATGGGCATGGTGACCAGCGCGGAAAAGAACAGCACCGTCGCTGCCGCCAGCATGACGGCGCGAAGTACCTGCATATGCCAGCCCGGCATGGTCATCTGTCGCATCGTGCCGCGCTTCAGCAATATCGGCGACAACACGACGGCCGACAGCGCGAACCGGCACCATGCCGTGAAGATCGGCGAGTACCCCTGCCCGGCCATATCCTTGGCCACCGCATCCATCAGCGGGATAACCGCAAACCCGGCAACCAGGAATGCCGCCCCCTTGAGCAGATCGGTATCGCCGTCGGCTTGCCGCATCAACCGTTCACGTTCAGCATCGTCGCCGCCCAGCGTATAACGTCGCCCGGCGCCTCTTCGGGAATGAAGTGGCCGCTGTCGGCAAGACCTTCACCGTCGACGCCGGCAGCCGCCCACTTGCGCCAAACATCGAGCGGGCTTTTCGATTTCGGCCCGCCCTTGGCGCGCGCTGCCCCCCACAGGCAGACCAGCGGACACTGAATTTTATGCCCGGCATTGAAATCAATGGCATCGTCCTCGTCATCGCAGGTTGCGCCGGCGCGGTAGTCCTCACAGGTTGCCCGGATCACCTCGGGGTTCCGATAGGCGCGCTTGTATTCGACCATGGCCTCGGCCTCGAACACGAACCCGGGGGCGGCCCACGACGCGCACAACCATTCCAGCCACGCGTCGGGATCGTGCCCGATCATGGTTTCCGGCTTCGGCGCCGGCTGCGCCAGGAACTGCCAGTGGAAACTGCCCAGCGCACTGTCCTTGTTGATTCCGGACCACATCTCATGGGTCGGCACCACATCCAGCGACATGAAATGGGTGACCCGGTCCGGATGGTCGAGCGCCAGCCGGGTGCCGACCCGGGCGCCACGGTCGTGACTGATGACGGCAAAACTGTCGTGTCCGAGCGCATGCATCAGCGCCACCACATCGTTGGCCATGGTTCGCTTGGAATATGTGCGGTGGTCGGCATCGGACGGTGGACAGTCGCTGTCGCCGTAGCCGCGCAGATCGGGCACCACCACGCTCCGGTATCCGGCCAGAGCGGGGGCGATGTGCCGCCAGATGATGTGGGTTTGCGGATATCCGTGCAGCAGAACCACCGCCGGCCCTTCGCCGCCGTAGCGCACATTCAGACCGACACCGTCAATGGCGATGCGGCTCTGTTCAAAGCCTTCGAACATGATTGTTTCTCCCCCCTGTTACTCGCCTCTGGCTCCCGACACATTCATAGCCGACATTCGCCCGGCCTGTCAGGACCGATTGGTCAGTATCGGCTCAGCGGCTGAAGCGACGATTGGCAACGAAGATGCCGGTCAGGATCAGGCCAAGCGCGGCAATCGCCTGCAGGCTGACTTCCTCGCCCAGCAGCAGTGCCCCCCAGAACACACCAAACACAGGCACCAGATAATTCTGGAAGGCGACGAACGAGGCTTCGCGCTCTGCGAGCAGCTTGAACAGGATCAGCGTCGCCAGCGCCGTCGATATCAGCCCCAGATAAACCGGTGGCCAAAGGCTTTCCATTGTCAGCACCGGCATTGTCCACCCGGAAAGCCAAAGCGCCACGGGCACCGTCTGCAGCGCCGCGAATACCAGCGTCAATGAAGCGCGTCCCATCATCGGTGCCGGTGGCATGCGCTGCACGATGATCACCGAGACGGCATAACAGATCGCACCGGAGGCGACCGACAACTGGGAGAGTAATCCGCCGCCGAGACCCTTCAGGGCCGAGGGGCCGACCAGCACGACGACGCCGGCGAATCCGAGCACGATGCCGATCAGTTTCTGTAGACGCAGCCTGTCGCCATGCGAGAAGAAATGCGCCAGGACCAGTGTCGCCAAGGGCATGACCGCCATCAGGATTGCGGCACGCCCGCTGGCGATCCCCTCGATCCCCCAGCTGATCAGAAAGAACGGCAGGCTGTTGCCGAAGAATGCCAGGGCGAAACAATACGCCCAAGCCAGCGTGCCCGCCGGGTAACGCTTGCGTAGAAAAAGCATGGCCGCGACCATGGCAGCGGCGGCGGCAATAAGACGGATGGCCGTCAGCGGCAGCGCCGGGATGTGCTGCACGCCGATCTTCATGACCAGGAACGATGTTCCCCAGATCATCGCCAGAGAAATCAGCAGAATGACGTGTCGCGGCAGGACCGGGCCGAATTCTCCAGGCGCCGGGCTGTCAGCCACTTTGATTGCCATGATACCTGCGGTACCACTCAACGAAATTCGGAATACCTTCGGCGATCGACGTGAACGGCTCGAAACCGAGATCACGCCGGCTGGCCTCGATATCGGCGAAGGTTTCCTTGACGTCGCCGAGTTGCATCGGCTTGAGGATGATCTCAGCCTTCTTGCCGAGGGCATCTTCGAGCGTGGAAATGAAATCCGTCAGCTTCTCTGCCCGATGATTGCCGAGGTTATAAACCCGTTCCGGCACTTCGGCGTCGGGGACATGATCGAGTACCGCCATCACGCCCTGAATGATGTCGTCGATGTAGGTAAAATCGCGGTGCATGTCGCCATTGTTGAACACCTCGATCGGTTCCCCGGCGAGTATCTTGCGGGTAAATATCCACGCCGCCATATCGGGACGGCCCCACGGCCCATAGACAGTGAAGAACCTGAGCCCGGTCGCCGGTATACCGTAGAGCCTCGCATAACAGTGCGACATCAACTCACCGGCGCGTTTGGTCGCGGCATACAGCGAGACGGGCTGGTCGACCCGTTCCTCGACGGAAAACGGCAATTCCTTGTTGGCACCGTACACCGAGGATGACGAGGCATAGACGAAGTGCCTGAAATTCTTCAAGTGCCGCGCCATTTCCAGCATCACCAGATGTCCTTCGACATTGGATCGGGTATAGGCGAACGGATTGATCAGCGAATACCGCACCCCGGCCTGGGCAGCGAGATTGACGATGCTCTCGATATCGGGATGTGCCTCGGCAACGGCCTGCATCGCTTCCAGGTCCGCGATATCGGCCTGGACAAACGCAAAGCCATCGAGCTTTTCAAGCTCTGCAAGCCGGGCGCGTTTGAGCAACGGATCGTAATAATCATTGATGTTGTCGACACCGATGATCCGCTCTCCGCGCGCTGCCAACGCGCGGCAGGTATGAAAACCGATAAATCCGGCGGCACCGGTAACAAGTACGGTCATTGAAAAATCGCCATCCTTACGCAATGTCGGTCCGGTATAGCCGCTGAGGCTCATGAAATCACCCGGAATTATGTTCCATGAACAATCGGGGCGCGTGAAAGTTTCATCTCAATACTGAGACATGCATCGACTGATTCTTTCCTTTTTTAGGTCAGCATCAATGACCTATTGTCCCGGACGCACAGGCGCACTACGTTCATGGGAACGGGAGGTAGGGTAGACATGTCACTGATACGTGCGACCCTTGAAGACAAATACACGCTGGAAACCGGACGGGTATATCTGACAGGCACGCAGGCACTGGTACGCCTGACGCTGATGCAGAAGGCCCTGGACAAGGCACACGGCCGCAATACCGCCGGATACGTCACCGGTTACCGTGGCTCGCCCCTCGGCGCGCTCGATCAGGAATTCGGTCAGGCGCGGCATCTGCTCGACGCCAGCGACATCAAATTCCAACCCGCCGTCAATGAAGACCTGGCTGCGACCGCGCTTTGGGGATCGCAACAGTTGAACATGTTCGAAGGCGCCAAGTTCGACGGCGTGTTCGGAATCTGGTACGGCAAGGGACCGGGCGTCGACCGCACCGGCGACGTCTTCCGCCATGCCAACATGGCCGGCACGGCACCATATGGTGGCGTCCTGGCGCTTGCCGGCGACGATCCGGCCTGCAAATCGTCCACCGTACCCAGCCAGTCGGAATACGCCTTCTCCGACGTCATGATCCCCTATCTGCATCCGGCGAACGTCGAGGAATTCCTGCGGCTCGGCCTGCTTGGCATTCAGATGTCCAGATATTCCGGCCTGTGGGTCGGCCTCAAGTGCATCACCGACAACATCGACACCTCGGCCTCCGTCGACATAGGCCCGCACTTGTACGATTTCGTGCTGCCTGAGGATTTCGAGATGCCCGAAAGCGGGCTGCACATCCGCTGGCCGGACGCGCCACTGGATCAGGAAAAACGCCTGCATCGTCACAAGATTTACGCGGCGCTTGCCTTTGCCCGCGCTAACAAGCTGAACCGGGTCACCATCGACAACCCCAAGGCGCGCCTCGGTATCTGTGCCACGGGCAAATCCTACATGGACGTCCTGCAGGCACTGGACGATCTTGGCATCGACGAGGAACACGCCGCCGAAATCGGCATCCGCCTGTTCAAGATCACCATGCCATGGCCGCTGGAACGGGAATCCGCACGCCACTTCGCCGAAGGGCTGGAGGAAATCCTCGTCGTCGAGGAAAAGCGCGCCGTCATCGAAAACCAGCTCAAGGAACAGCTCTATAACTGGCGCGAAGACGTGCGCCCGCGCGTCGTCGGCAAGTTCGATGAAAAGGGCGAGTGGATTCTGCCGTCCGCCGGCGAACTGACGCCGGCGATGATCGCACGTGCCATCGCCAAACGAATCGAGAAATTCCATACCTCGGACCGTATCAGGGACCGGCTCGCCTTCCTGGACAAGAAAGAGCAGTCACTCGCCACCGGTCAGCCGAACATCAAGCGCATTCCCTACTTCTGTGCCGGATGCCCGCACAACACATCGACCAAAGTCCCCGAAGGCTCCCGTGCAGCCGCCGGCATCGGCTGCCACTACATGGCTATCTGGATGGACCGCGAGACGGAGACCTTCACGCATATGGGCGGCGAAGGCGCCAACTGGATCGGCCAGGCGCCGTTCACGGAAACGCCGCATATATTCACCAACCTCGGTGACGGCACATATTTCCATTCCGGCCTGCTGGCGATCCGCGCCGCGGTATCGTCGGGCGTCAACATCACCTACAAGATTCTGTATAACGACGCCGTCGCCATGACCGGCGGACAGGCCCACGACGGCATCCTCAATCCGGCGATCATCGCCCAGCAAATCCGCGCCGAAGGTGTCGAACGCATCGTCGTCGTCACGGACGAACCGGACAAATACCCGATCAATTACGGCTTCCCGCCCGGTGTCGATATCTATCACCGCGAGGAGCTGGACGCCGTGCAGCGCTCGCTGCGCACCGTCAAGGGCGTCTCGGCGCTGATCTACGATCAGACCTGCGCCGCCGAAAAGCGCCGCCGCCGCAAGCGCGGTCAGTTTCCCGACCCGGCCAAGCGCGTCTTCATCAACGAAGCCGTCTGTGAGGGTTGCGGAGATTGCGGCATTGCCTCCAACTGTGTCGCCGTGACGCCGAAGGAAACCGAGCTGGGCCGCAAACGCGCCATCGATCAATCCGCATGCAACAAGGATTATTCCTGCCTGAACGGTTTCTGCCCGAGCTTCGTGACCGTCGAGGACACGCAGGTCAAAAAGCCGAAAGCCGTCGGCGACGTGCCGTTCCCGGCGCTGCCGGAACCGGGCAACGTCGATCTCAGCGATCCCTACAACGTCGTCGTCACCGGCATCGGCGGCACAGGTGTCGTGACCATCGGCGCCATCCTCGGCATGGCGGCACACCTGGAAAGCAAAGGCATCTCGGTGCTCGACGTTGCCGGCCTGTCGCAGAAAAACGGCATGGTCTATTCGCATCTCCGCTTTGCCGCTCAGCCGCATGACATTCACGCGGTACGCATTTCCGCCGGCGGCGCCGATCTTATGCTGGGTTGCGATCTGGTCTCGGCGGCCGATCCGGAAACTCTGGCCAAGCTCCGTGCCGGCAACACCCGCGCCGTGGTCAACGACCATCAGACCATGACCGCCGACTTTACACGCCGCCCCGACATGCCGTTCCCGGAAGACGCCTTCAAACGCACGATCCGTGAGGAAACCGGCGGCGAGTCCGTTGATTTCCTGGAAGCCACCAGCCTTGCGAAAAACCTGCTGGGCGACACCATCGCCGCCAACATGATGGTCGTCGGGTACGCCTATCAGAAAGGCATGCTGCCGGTATCCGCAGAAGCCATCGAACGCGCCATCGAACTGAACGGGGTCGCCATTGCGTTCAACAAGCAGGCATTTTTGTGGGGTCGCCGTGCCGCACACGACATGGCCGCCGTTGAAGCCATCGTCGGCCGGCATGACGAAAAGCCGCAGCCGTTCGAACTCGACGGATTCGTCGAACGCCGCATGGCGGATTTGACGGCGTATCAGAACAAGGCCTATGCGGACAAATACATGGGCTGGATCAAGAACATCCGGTCAGCGGAGAACGCCGCCCTGCCAGGTTCGACGGCGCTGACCGAAGCCGTTGCCCGTGCGCTATTCAAGCTCATGGCCTACAAGGACGAATACGAAGTCGCGCGCCTTTATACCGACGGCCGCTTCGAAAAAGCGATCAACGACACCTTTGCCGCAGGCGGCAAGATCAAGTTTCATCTGGCGCCGCCGCTGATCGCCGAACGAGATCCGGTCAACGGGCATCTGAAGAAAAAGGCCTATGGCCCCTGGATGCTGTCCGCGTTCCGCGTGCTGGCAGGGCTTAAGGGGCTACGCGGCACTGCTCTGGATCCGTTCGGCTATACCGACGAGCGCCGGATGGAGCGCCGACTGATTGTAGAATACGAGCAGCAGCTTGCGGAAATTGCACGAGACCTGAACGCCGGCAATCATGCCGCCGCAGTGCAGCTTGCAGGTCTGCCGATGCGTATGCGCGGGTTCGGCCACGTCAAGGAAGCCAACGTTGCCGCAGCCAAAGCCTGCGAAGGCGATCTGCTGGCCACCTTCCGCGATCCGTCACGGGCGACGCAGGCGGCCGAATAACGCCCTAACTGGCCATCAGGAACCACAGCAACGCCGGCATCGTCGCGAACGACGCCAGCGTCGAAATGACCACCGCGCCTGCCACGGCGCGCCCGTCGGCGCCGAAGTTTTCAGCTAGAAGAAAAGTGAACACGGCGACCGGCATCGAGCACATCAGCACCAGGGTGCCGTACGCCGGCCCCGTAAAACCGAACATCAAGGCAGCGGCGATGCCCACGGGAATACCGATTCCGATCCTGCAGAAGGAAATGAACACCGCGTGCTTGATATTGACGATCTGCAAGGTTGCAAGAGACACACCCAACGTGATCAGCATCAGCGGGATCGTGAAATTCCCAAGAAGCTTGGTTGTCGACAGGATCACGTTCGGCACCGGCGTACCGGAAACCGTGAAGAACGCAGCAGCTGCCAGGGCATAAAGAAACGGCCGTTTCAGAATATCCATGAGCCGGTATTCGTTCGAGGCCACGGCAATGCCCACCGTCATCATCAGAATCACGCTGACAGCGAAATACGCGATACCCAGCGCCAGTCCCTCATCGCCGAACGCCAGAAGGCAAAGCGGTAAGCCCATGTTGCCGGCATTAGGGAATGCGACAGGATTCAGGTAAGTACGGACAGGCAGTCTGGTTACCTTCAAAATTGCGTAACCAATGGCGAAGAACAGCGTGCTGGTGATCACGGCAGCGGCGACCATCTCCATGAACAATGCACCGCCGATCTTGACGTTGATCAGCGTCGAGAAAACCAGCGACGGCACACCGACGTTCGACACCAGCCGCGTCACCATCTGGCTATCGAACGGTTGCTTCTTGCGCGCCCAAACGAAGCCGATGGCGGCGCAAACGGCAACCGGCGTCACAACATCGAGGAGAATACGGGCAAGGTCAGCAATCATGTATTCCTGCGCCTTCCGAGAAATGTATCGGCAGAATAAACCGCAAGTGCAATCCAGATCAGAGCGAATGCGATTTTGTGCGCCTCTGTAAAGGCTTCATCGTATACAAGCACGGCCAGAAAAAACTGCAAGGTCGGCGCCAGATACTGGAAGAACCCGACGGTCGCATAGCGGAGCCTGCGGGCCGCCGCGGTGAACATGATCAAAGGTGCCGCCGTGACGATGCCTGCGAAGAACAGCAGAAAATCGTAACCGACCGAGACCGTCCCCATGGCGCCCGTACCTTGCCAGGTAATGACCAGCAGGTAGCAAACCGCGGGTACCAGTACCACCAGCGTTTCGACAAACAGGCCGGTTGCCGCTCCAACCGGGGCCGTCTTGCGCACATAGCCATAGAACCCGAACAGCAACGCCAGCGTCACCGCGATCCACGGAAACGCCCCAAGACCCACCGCCAGCGCCAGCACACCGGCAAACGATAATGCGACCGCGATCCATTGCGCCCGCGACAGCCGTTCACCAAGCAGAACTACTCCCAGCAAGACGTTGACCAGCGGATTGATGTAATAGCCAAGACTGCCTTCGAGGATGAAGCCGTTGGTCACTGCCCAGATGAACAGTATCCAGTTGCACGACAACAGGATGGACGACAGACACAGCCACATCATCAGACGCCGGTTTTCCAGGATGACGATGATTTCCGACCAGCGGCCGAAAAGCCGCAGCATCAAACCCACGATCAGTGTCGACCAGACGATCCGGTGCGCCAGGATTTCCAGCGGCGGCACGTCTTGCATGTATTTGAAATAGACCGGCAGAACGCCCCAGGTTCCGAAGGCCCCAAGGGCACAAAGACCACCGATCAGCGCAGCACGATCCGGCAGCGGCGCCTTGGCGACGCCACCGCCATTTGGGGTATCTGTCAATGGACGGTCCTATTCGACCCAGGCGATGCGGAGAATGTTCGTCGCACCGGGTGTACCGAAAGGCACCCCGGCGGTGATCACGATCGGATCGCCCGGTTCGGCAAAGCCTTCGGTTTTGGCGGCGTGTATGGCTTTGGTAACCATTTCGCGGAAGGTGTGGCAATCCTGTGTGTGCACTGAATGCACACCCCAGATCAGGGCGCTGCGCCGTGCCGTATCGAGCCTGGGCGTCATGCCGAGGATCGGCACCACCGGGCGCTCGCGTGCGGCACGGAACGTCGTCGATCCTGTGGTGGAAAAGGTCACGATAGCCGCCGCCGAGATCGTGTCGGCAACCTGGCGGGCCGCAGCGGTGATGGCGTCCGCAGCCGTTGCCTCCGGGGCACGTCGTTCGGCTTCCCGCATCTCGCGGTAAAGCGGATCGTGCTCGACGCGGATGATGATGCGTTCCATCATCGCCACGCTTTCGCGGGCATATTCACCGACCGCCGTTTCCGCCGACAGCATCACCGCGTCGGCTCCGTCGTAAATCGCCGTCGCCACATCGGAGGCTTCGGCACGTGTCGGCGTCGGTGCATGAATCATGCTGTCCAGCATCTGCGTCGCCACGATCACCGGCTTGCCGTCGCGACGACAGGCACGGAGGATACGTTTTTGCAGAAGCGGCACATCCTCGGGCGGCACTTCGACACCGAGATCGCCACGTGCCACCATGATGGCATCCGAAAGTTCGACGATTTCTTCGAGCCGATGCAGGGCCTGCGGCTTTTCCAATTTCGAAATGATATGCGCACGCCCGGCGATCAGCTTCTTCGCTTCGGCAATATCCTCGGGCCTCTGCACGAAACTCAGACCGATGAAATCGACGCCGAGGTCAAGGCCGAAACACATGTCGTCCATATCCTTGGGTGTCAGCGGGCTGACATCCAGGATCACGCTCGGCACGTTCAAACCCTTGTGGTTGGACAGTTCTCCACCGATGACGACTTCGGTTTCCGCCCAGTCATGGCCGTGGTCGATGACCTTGAGGCGCAGCCGTCCGTCATCCAGAAGCAGATCGGTGCCCGGCTCAAGCGCGTCGAAAACCTCGGGGTGCGGCAGGCAGGCCCGCTCGGCATTCCCCATGACCTCTGCCGCCTCAAGGCGAAACTTCTGGCCGTTCTTGAGTTCGACGCTGCCGCCCTCGAAATCACCGACGCGGAGTTTCGGTCCCTGCAAATCCAGCAGGATACCGACAGAGCGGCCGTATTTCTTTTCCAGACCACGGACGATGTTGTATCGCTCACGGTGGCCCTCATGCGCCCCGTGCGAGAAATTCATGCGAAATACATCAACGCCGGCCTCGAACAGCTCGGAAATCTGTTTTTCCGTGCTGCTGGCGGGCCCCAGCGTGGCGACAATCTTGGCGTCTCGGTTTCTTCTCATGTTTCACACTTTAGGGGCAGTTTTCGGTGCTTGGCCAGCGGAGATCAGTGTTTACAAGGAAAATTCACAGTCTTACCGTTACGTATATGATTCGCGGGCGCAAGCTGGTTTTGAATCGCCCTCCACCATATCGAGGCTCAGGCAACATGGCCGGAAAATTCCTGAAACGCGCACTGCTGTCGATTTTTATCGACAAGAGCGCGCGCGACAAACTCGAAGCCATCGAAGCCGTGAAGAAGGGCAAACCCCTGCCCCAACCGTCGGCGGTGCCCGTTTCCGACGATGACGACGATGATGTACTGCCGGAAACACTGGTCCGCCAGGCCATCGAAAGCGCGTCCGCCGAGTTGGAACGCAAGAAGAACCTGCCGCCGGGTCGGGCCGCCCTGATCGAACAGGCGCTCGCCATCCATGACAGCAAATCCAAGATGCTCGACGACCTGCCGAAGGAACAGCGCGAAAAATTGATCGTCATGGCCATGCACACCTTCGGCTCGTCTTTCGACGAGAAACAGGCCGCCGATGCCAAACAGACAAAGAAAAAACGGAAGAAACCGTGACCGATATCGATCAGCTCGTCAGCGGCGTGCTGGACGGTAGCCGTCGCGCCCTTGCCCGCCTGATTACCCGGATCGAATCGACCCGCAAGGACCATCGGGGGGAAGCAGCCGACGCCATCGCCCGGCTGCTGCCCGAGACCGGCAATTCGATCCGTATCGGCATTTCCGGCGTTCCCGGTGTCGGCAAGTCGTCATTCATCGAAACCTTCGGCCTGCACGTCGTCGAGCAGGGCCACAAGGTCGCGGTACTGGCGGTTGACCCGTCGAGCCCGAAGCACGGCGGCTCGATCCTCGGCGACAAGACACGCATGGAGAAACTCGCCCGCCACCCGCAAGCGTATGTGCGGCCGTCCCCGTCCAGCGGCTCGCTCGGCGGCGTCGCCCGGCGCACCCGAGAGACCATCATGGCCGTGGAAGCCGCGGGTTTCGACGTGGTGCTGGTCGAAACCGTCGGCGTCGGCCAGTCGGAGTATGCCGTTGCCGATCTGGTCGATATGTTCGTGCTGCTGGTCGCACCCGGCGGCGGTGACGACCTGCAGGGTATCAAGAAGGGCATTGTCGAGATGGCCGATCTGCTGGTCGTCACCAAGAACGATGGCGATCTTCAGAAAGCCGCAAGCCGGGCATTTCAGGACTATTCATCGGCGATCCGCATGCTGCACGGCGGCAACGAGGTCTGGCGGCCCGAAGTGCTGCGCTGTTCGGCCCACACCGGCGACGGCATTGCCGAGGTTTGGTCGCGCATCGAGACGTACAGGAAAGCCGTCGAGGAGGCCGTCCTGATCGAAGGCAAGCGCGCCGAACAAGCCGCGAGTTGGATGTGGGACGAGGTCACGTCGACCCTGTTGTCCGAAGTCCGCAGGAAAGGTGGCTTGGGTGAACGGCTGGAAGCCGAAGTCCGGGCCGGCAAATGCACGCCCGCCGATGCCGCCCGAGAGATTCTTGCCCGCTTCGATCTGAACAACCTGTAATGTGCTTTTACCGCGTCGGGCCTTGACGGCATCGACTCGCTCGGGCAGAAAACGCGCAAGGGATATCAACGCTTTCCGACGCCGCACAGGAAACTAGGAGACTGAAATGCGCCGCTTTGTTGGCCTTGCCGCACTCGCGCTCTTCACAATTTTCGCCATGACAGACACCGCCAAAGCCCTCGATCTTGAGAACACCCTGTACCTTGAACTCAAGTCAGGCCGCGTGGTGATCGAGATGCGCCCCGACCTCGCACCGAAACACGTCAAACGAATCAAGGAACTGGTCCGCGAAAAGTTCTATGACGGCCTTGTGTTTCACCGTGTCATCGACGGCTTCATGGCCCAGACTGGCGATCCGCAGGGTAACGGCACAGGCGGCTCCGGACAAAACATCCCGGCCGAGTTCACCAATCTGGAGCATTTCTATCGTGGCACCGTCGGCATGGCCCGCGCCCAGAACCCGAACAGCGGCGACAGCCAGTTTTTCATCATGTTCGACAAGGCGCCTTATCTTGACGGCCAGTACACGATCTGGGGCGAGGTTGTCGAAGGCATGCAATACGTCGACGCCATCAAGAAAGGCGACCGCGCCAGTAACGGTCTGGTCGACGATCCCGACAAGATCGTCACGATGCGGGTTGCCACTGACGTAAAGTGATCCTGATCTGAACCTCTCCCTCTCCACCGAGAGAGGGAGAGACTACCGAGATAGTTCCCGCATCGCGCTCTCGAGGCCATCGAGCGTCAGCGGGAACATCCGGTCCTCCATAAGATCGCGGACCATGGAAACCGACTGGGTGTGTTCCCACCAGTCGCGTTTCACCGGGTTGAGCCACACCGTCTTCGGATAGACCCGCAGCAGACGTTGCAGCCACACGGCGCCGGCCTCCTCGTTCCAGTGCTCGACGCTGCCGCCCGGAACGGCGATCTCGTAGGGGCTCATCGATGCATCGCCGACGATCACCACCTTGTAGTCGTGCGGATAGGTGCGCAGCACATCCCAGGTCGGGATCGTGTTCGAATGTCGGCGCCGATTGTCGCGCCAGACACGCTCGTACAGGAAATTGTGAAAGTAAAAATATTCCATGTGCTTGAACTCACCGCGCGCCGCCGAGAACAGTTCTTCCATGACCTTGACGTGCGGGTTCATGGATCCGCCGACATCGAAGAACAGCAGAACCTTGACCGCATTGTGCCGTTCCGGGCGCATATGCAGATCGAGATAGCCCTTGCGCGCGGTGCCGGCGATCGTACCGTCCAGGTCCAGTTCACTCGGCGTACCCTCGCGCGCGAACTTGCGCAGGCGGCGCAGCGCCACCTTGATGTTTCTTGTACCCAGCGCCAGCGTGTCGTCGAGGTTCTTGAATTCCCGCTTGTCCCATACCTTGACCGCGGAAAAATTGCGATTGCCGTCCTGGCCGATGCGCACCCCTTCCGGGTTGTAGCCGTATGCACCGAACGGCGACGTGCCGGCGGTACCGATCCATTTCGAACCGCCCTGGTGGCGCTTTTTCTGTTCCTCGAGACGTTTTTTGAGGGTCTCCATGAGCTTGTCCCAACCGCCCATGGCCTCAATCTGTTTCTTTTCCTCGTCGGTGAGGATTTTCTCGGCGAGCTTGCGCAGCCATTCCTCGGGGATCTCGTGTTTGGCCCCCTCTTCTCCTTCAGGCGGCTCCAGCCCCTTGAAGACCTGCGCGAAGACCCGGTCGAACTTGTCCAGATGCCGCTCGTCCTTGACCATCGCCGAGCGGCTCAAATAGTAAAACCCCTCGATATCGAATTCCGCATAGCCGCCGTCCACGGCTTCGACCAGCGTCAGGTATTCCCGGAGAGAACACGGCACCCCGCCGTCGCGGAGCTTGAGGAAGAAGTCGATGAACATCAGTCTTCCGCCCCGGTCTTTTTCGTGTCCGTGAGGCTGACTTCGAGCGGCACTGACGACTTGATATGCAGATCGCGCTGCGCGAACGGAAACTCGACCCCATGTTCGTGATACAGATTCCAGACATTGAGCAGCACGTCGGATTGCACGTTGGCGACCCCTTTCTGCGGATCGGAGATCCAGACCCGCAGTTCAAGCTCGACGGCATCCGTTCCGAAGTTCATCAACCGGCACACGGGCACCGGGCTTTTCAGCACCCTCTCGACGTTTTCCGCGGCTTCGACCGCCAGTTTCATGGCCAGCGGCACATCGGATTCATAGGACACGCCGATCGGCAGCCTGAGGCGGATCAGGCTGTCCGAATATGACCAGTTTTCGACGCGCTGGCTGATCAGATCCTCGTTCGGGATCAGGTGTTCCGTGCCGTCGCGCGTGATCACCGAGACGTATCGCGCGCTCAGCCGGTTGATCCAGCCGAAGGTGTCGTCAATGGCGATGACGTCACCCGGCTTCACCGACTTGTCCATCAGCAGGATTACGCCGCTGATCAGGTTGGAAATCACCTTCTGCAGACCGAAGCCGATGCCGAGGCCGATGGCACCGCCGAACACCGCCAGCGCTGTCAGATCGATACCGATGCTTTCCAGCGCCGCCAATACGGCGATGACGATCAGCGCCACCTTGATGAACTTGCCGAGCAGTACCCGCGCCGACGGCGACAGGGACCTGGAACTGTCGAGTCGGTGCTCGATTACCCTAGAGGCGGCACCGGCGACCCACAGCAGCACCACCAGTACCAGCGCCGCCTTGATGATGCCGAGCACGGACAGGCGGATATCGCCCAAGGACATGCCCATGCTGTCGAGGGTACGGATAGTCGGATCCAGAAGACCAACCAGATTCAGCGCCGCCACCGACCAGGCGACGATGGCCAGCGTTCTCGACCAGCCCGGATCGCGGATGAACCCGGACGCGAAGCGAATCACTACCCACGCCGTCAGCAGCGAAACGACGCTCTCCAGCAGGCGGTACGGCCATTCGGCACCGATCGCGGCGAACACCGTGAACCACTGCACCACAAGCCAGACAAAGGCGAAACTGAGCGGCGTCAGGGTGCGGATTTTCGGGGTCAGCCAGCCGGGCATCCGGGGATGCGATGCGATCCGCTCTATCACTGCCGTCAGATGCGGCGCCAGCATTCGCGCCAGCAGAAAGGCAGCAAGAACCGTGACCGCCTGTGCCGCCGTCGGCCACGTGAAGACATGCGCCAACAGCCAGTCCCACGCCTGTAAGGCGAGGCGTTCCAGTTCTTGCGGGTTCAGATATTTATCCATTCATGACTTTCAAATCATAAGCGTGGAAATATCGCTTAGCGACCTTCGCGTCGGTTCAGAAACGCCAGCCGTTCCAGCATGTGCACGTCTTGTTCGTTCTTCAAAAGCGCACCGTAAAGCGGCGGAATCAGGTCCTTCTGATCGCCCGAGCGAAGTGCTTCCGGGGGAATGTCCTCGATCATCAGCAGCTTGATCCAGTCCAGAAGTTCAGACGTCGACGGGCGTTTTTTCAGACCCGGCACGTCGCGCAGTTCGTAGAACACTTCCATCGCCTGCTTCACCAGCCGCTTTTGCACATCGGGGAAATGCACGTCGATGATGGCGCGCATGGTGTCTTCGTCGGGGAACTTGATGTAGTGGAAAAAGCAGCGGCGCAGAAATGCGTCCGGCAGGTCCTTTTCATTGTTCGACGTGATGACGACGATGGGCCGGTTGGCGGCCTTGATCGTCTGCTTGGTTTCGTAGACATGGAATTCCATGCGGTCGATTTCGAGCAGAAGATCGTTCGGAAACTCGATGTCTGCCTTGTCGATCTCGTCGATCAGCAAAACCGGGCGCTTTTCACTCTCGAACGCTTCCCAAAGCTTGCCCCGGACTATGTAATTGGAGATATCGTGCACGCGCTCATCGCCGAGTTGGCTGTCGCGGAGCCTGGCCACGGCATCGTATTCATACAGCCCCTGCTGCGCCTTGGTGGTCGATTTGATGTGCCACGCGATCAGCGGCGCATCCAGCGCAGCGGCTATTTCCTCGGCCAGCACGGTCTTGCCGGTGCCGGGTTCGCCCTTGACCAGCAGCGGCCGCTGCAGTCCGACCGCGGCGTTGACCGCGATTTTGAGATCGTCGGTGGCGACGTAATTCTTGGTGCCATCAAATCGTTTCGTCATGGGTCTTCGGTCTTCCATTCTTTCGAGTGCGTTGTTGGCTCAAGGAAAACATACGCAGGCCAGCATAGCCAGAGGAACCCGAAAGCGGCGGGAACCGCGCGGCCGGTCTTTACCGTCAAAGGAATCCGGCTAGTATCAGCCATTATGCCTCAGAATGCTGCAAAACAGACACATCGTACACCGCGAGAGGCGCGTATCCTGCCGCCAACGCCGGGACTCGACGATGGCCCAGGAATCGTCACCGCCCGGGCCCGCGAATGCCCGCCCGACCACATCATCGACTGGCACACGCACCAGCGCGCACAACTGCTCTATGCGGTTCGCGGCGTGATGCGGGTGACAACGGAAAACGGCGTCTGGGTGGTCCCGCCGCAACGAGCGGTCTGGATACCGCCCGGCATCATGCATCATGTGCAGGCACAAGGCGCTGCGCTGTCACTACGATCGCTGTATATCCGGCGCGACGCCCTCAGCGGACTGCCGGATACCTGCTGTGTCGTCACTGTCTCACCGCTGCTCCGCGAACTGATCATCGAAACGATGCACCTGAGCGACGATCCGCCCGCCGACAGCGCTGATGCCCGGCTGATCCGTGTACTGCTGGACAAGATCGAAGGGCTGCCGGTGGCGCCGCTGCACCTGCCGATGACGACCGACAAGCGTGCCCGGCGCATCACCGATACCCTGCTCGACGACCCCGCCGATCCGCGCACCTTACAGGACTGGGCCGATGAACTTGGCGCCAGCGAACGCACGCTGGCCAGGATATTCAGCCGCGATACCGGCATGACCTTCGGGCAATGGCGACAACAGGTTCGGCTTCTGGCCGCGCTGGCGCGGCTGGCACGGGGCGACAGCGTCACCGTCGTTGCCTTCGATCTCGGCTATGCGTCGCAGAGCGCGTTCATCGCCATGTTCCGCCGTGCGCTGGGCAAGACACCGGGCCGGTACTTTTCGGAATAAGGACTAGACCGCGGCCTTGATCGCCGCCAACGCTTCGGCGGCACGGGATCCGTCGGGTCCGCCGGCCTGCGCCATATCGGGACGGCCACCGCCGCCCTTGCCGCCGACGGCTTCGGCGCCGGCGCGTACCAGGGCGACCGCATCCAGCTTGGCCGTCAGGTCGTCGGTCACGCCGACCACCAGCGATGCCTTGCCGTCGGTGTTGGAAATAACGGCAACCACACCAGAGCCGATCTGTTTCTTGATATCGTCGACCAATCCCTTGAGTTCCTTGGCCGGCACGTCTTCCAGGACACGGCCCGAGAATTTGACACCGTTGATGTCCTCGACATCGCTGCTGCCGGCCCCCGATGCGGCACCGCCGCCCATCGCCAGTTTCTTGCGGGCGTCGGCCAGTTCACGTTCCAGCTTGCGGCGTTCGTCGAGCAGTGATTTGACCCGTGCCGGCACGTCGGCGGGCTGGGACTTCAATTCCTTGGCCGCTTCCTGCAGCGCTTTTTCAGTCGCAGCAAAATAGGCGCGAGCGCCTGCGCCGGTCAGCGCTTCGATACGGCGCACGCCGGAACCGACGGCGGCTTCCGAGAGAATCTTGAAGACCCCGATATCGCCGGTGCGTTTGACGTGCGTGCCGCCGCAGAGTTCGGTCGAGAAGAAATCCTGATCCGCATCCGCACCCATGGAAACCACGCGGACCTCATCGCCGTACTTTTCGCCGAACAGTGCCATCGCCCCTGCCTCGACGGCGGATTCGGGGTCCATCAGGCGTGTCGTGACGTCAGCGTTGACGGCGATCTGCGCATTGACGTCGGCTTCGACCAGCAACAGCTCGTCGTCATTGACCGGCTTCGGATGCGAGATATCGAAGCGCAGGCGATCCGGCGCCACCAGCGAGCCCTTCTGCGTCACATGATCGCCGAGATGGCGGCGCAGGGCCTCGTGCAGCAGGTGCGTCGCCGAATGGTTGGCGCGCAGCCGGGAGCGGCGGTCGTGATTCACAACAAGACGCGCTTCATCGCCGACCTTGACGGTGCCGCTTTCGATCCTGCCGATGTGCACGTGCACGTCATCGACACGCTTTTGCGTATCGCTGATGGCGATCACCGCGTCTTCCGTGGTGATGGTGCCGCTGTCGCCCATCTGGCCGCCGCTTTCGCCATAGAAAGGCGTCTGGTTGAGTACCAGAGCGACGTCCGTACCGGCACCTGCGCTGTCGGTCTGCTTGCCGTCGACGACAATGGCGGCGATCCGGCCTTCGGCGGATTCGGTGTCATACCCCAGGAAATCGGTGGCCCCGACACTGTCACGGACGCCGAACCACACCGCATCGGTGGCAGCATCGCCGGACCCGGCCCAGGCTTTGCGGGCCTCTTCCTTCTGGCGCTGCATGGCGGCGTTGAAACCGTTTTCGTCGACCGTGATCTCGCGGGCCTTCAGCGCATCCTGCGTCAGATCGAGCGGAAAGCCGTAGGTATCGTAGAGCTTGAACGCGGTCTCGCCATCCAGCGTGGCACCGTCGGCCATGCCGTCAGTCGCTTCGTCGAGCAGCTTGAGACCGCGGTCAAGCAGTTGCTTGAAGCGGGTTTCCTCGAGCTTCAGGGTCTCCGTGACCAGCGGCTCGGAGCGCTTCAGATCGGGGAACGCATCGCCCATTTCGCGGACCAGCGTCGGCACCAGCCGGTACATCAGCGGATCCGTGCAGCCCAGCATGTGTGCATGGCGCATGGCGCGGCGCATGATCCGGCGCAGCACGTAACCGCGGCCCTCGTTCGACGGCAGCACGCCGTCGGTGATCAGGAACGAGCTGGCACGCAGATGATCGGCAATGACCCGGTGCGACACGCTGGCGGGATCGGTGTGCGATGCCTCGGCGGAGGCGCGGATCAGCGTCTTGAACAGGTCGGTTTCATAGTTGTCGTGGGTGCCCTGCATCACCGCGGAAATGCGTTCGAGCCCCATGCCGGTGTCGATCGACGGCTTCGGCAGTTCGATACGCTCGTCCAGTGTCACCTGCTCGAACTGCATGAACACCAGGTTCCAGATTTCGATGAAGCGGTCGCCGTCTTCGTCCGGAGAGCCCGGCGGGCCGCCCGGAATGTGGTCGCCGTGATCATAGAAGATTTCCGAACAAGGACCGCACGGGCCGGTATCGCCCATGGCCCAGAAGTTGTCGGACGTCGGAATGCGGATGACCTTGCTGTCGGGAATCCCGGCGATCTTCTTCCACAGCTCGGCGGCGTCCTCGTCGGACGAGTGCACGGTGACCAGCAGCTTGTCCTTGGGCAGACCGAATTCACGGGTGACCAGGTTCCATGCCAGTTCGATGGCCAATTCCTTGAAATAGTCGCCGAACGAGAAATTGCCGAGCATCTCGAAGAACGTGTGATGGCGCGCGGTGTGACCGACGTTTTCAAGGTCGTTGTGCTTGCCCCCGGCGCGCACGCATTTCTGCGACGTCACGGCACGGTTGTAGGGCCGCGTCTCGTTGCCGGTAAAGACGTTCTTGAACTGCACCATGCCGGCGTTTGTGAACATCAGCGTCGGATCGTTGCGCGGCACAAGCGGCGATGACGCCACGATCTCGTGACCGTTGGCGGCGAAATAATCCAAAAACGCGCGGCGTATGTCGTTGACTGTCTGCATGCGGCCTAACCCAGTTCCGAACGTCGATACCGTTACCCGGAAAATGGTGATTTACCGGGCGGACGCAAGGTTTTAGCGGACGGCTGGGGCTGTGTCGAGGGACAGCAATCCAATGCCGCTCCTCCAAAAGACGTCACCCCGGCCTAAGCCGGGGTCCAGTTGACGGATTCTAGATTCCGGCCCTCGCTTACATCGGCAAGCCCAGGGCCGGAATGACGGTATAGCGAATAACGCTTAGTCCAGCGCCGCTTCCTCGCCGCCTTCTTCGGCGGCTTCGGCTTCTTCGGTGTTTTCCGGACCGGTCATCATTTCCTCGGCGATCAGGCCGGCGTTCTGACGGATCAGCATTTCGATGCGATCCGCGATCGTCGGGTTCTCGCGCAGGAAGGTCTTCGAGTTCTCTCGGCCCTGGCCTATACGCTCGCTTTCGAACGAGAACCATGCGCCGGATTTCTCGACGATGCCGGCAGTGACGCCGAGATCGAGCAGTTCGCCCATCTTGGAAATCCCCTCGCCGTACATGATATCGAATTCGACCTGTTTGAAGGGCGGCGCGACCTTGTTCTTGACCACCTTAACGCGGGTCTGGTTGCCGACAACCTCGTCACGGTCCTTGATGGCACCGATACGGCGGATGTCGAGACGCACGGAAGCGTAGAACTTGAGTGCGTTGCCGCCGGTCGTGGTTTCCGGGCTGCCGAACATGACGCCGATCTTCATGCGGATCTGGTTGATGAAGATGATCAGCGTGTTGGAGCGGGCCACGGACGCGGTCAGTTTGCGCAGCGCCTGGCTCATCAGACGGGCCTGCAGACCGACATGGGTATCGCCCATCTCGCCTTCGAGTTCGGCACGCGGTACCAGGGCCGCGACACTGTCGACGACAAGCACGTCGATGGCGCCGGAGCGGACCAGGGTATCGGCAATTTCCAGCGCCTGTTCGCCGGCGTCGGGCTGCGAGATCAGCAGTTCCTCGACATTGACGCCGAGTTTCTTGGCATAGGCCGGATCAAGGGCGTGTTCGGCGTCGATAAAGGCGCAGGTGCCGCCCCTCTTCTGGGCCTCGGAAACAACATGCAGTGCCAGCGTCGTCTTGCCGGAACTTTCCGGGCCATACACTTCGATGATGCGGCCCTTCGGCACGCCGCCGATCCCGAGCGCGATATCGAGGCCGATGGAACCGGTCGAGATGCTTTCGACGTTCATCACCTCGCGCTGGCCGAGACGCATGATCGAGCCCTTGCCGAAGGCTCGCTCGATCTGGCTGAGCGCGGCATCGAGAGCTTTGTTTTTGTCCACGTCGTTTTCCTTGTCCACGACACGCAGGTTGGGGCTGCTCATGTTTCGTCTCCGTTCTTTACATACTGGGTTGCCTGTTACAACGTCGTCATTTGTACTTGTTCTGTTCTCATTGTCCAGAATTATTTTAAATCACTGAATAACAACAATAATTTTATATATCGTTCGAATTGTGTTCCGCTCTTGCGGACAAATCGCCCGGGTTTCCGGTTTGCCGGATTCTGTGTCCGATCAGGGACTCGGGCACCCCTTCAACACATGTGAAGCTAAAACACACGAGTGACAGATTCGGTCACATATAAATTCGTGAGAGATTGCTTCCGGCTATGGTTATGCAAGGGCCAGAAAAATTTTTTCGCGACAATCCGAAGAAATCGTCACTCAGAACCTGAGGCAGGAGCCATGCCTTTGCGGCACACGACTTGATCAGCATCTTACTCTGGGTAAGGGAAGACAGCCCCTAACCCTCGAGCACTTCCTTGACCTTGGCGGCAAGACCGCGAAGCGTGAAAGGCTTGCCGAGGAAAGCGATTTCCGGGTCCATGTCGGGGCCGTTTCGGAACACGTCCTCTGAGTAGCCCGACATCAGGATTGTCTTCACGCCGTCCAGTTCCTGGCGCGCCAGGTTGACCAGCGTGTGGCCGTCCATGCCCGGCATGACGACATCGGAAATGATCAGATCGATCTTCTTGTCGGCATTGGCTATCACGTCGAGGGCGGTTTCGCCGTCGGTCGCCTCCAGCACCTCGTAGCCCTTGTTCCGGAGCGCACGCGCACCAAACAGCCGCACCGCATCTTCGTCTTCGACCAGCAGGATCACACCCTGCCCGGTCAGATCGCCCTCGGCTTCCGGCTTCGGCACCGGGGCGGCCCTGGTCTTGGTCGTGCCGTCGGTTTTGTGTACCGGCAGATAAATGGTGAACGCGGTGCCCTTGCCGACCGCGCTGTCGACGAAGATGAATCCTTCGGCCTGATGCACGATGCCGTAGACCGTCGACAGACCAAGCCCCGTCCCGGCGCCGACATCCTTGGTCGAGAAGAACGGCTCGAAGATGCGTTCCAGGTTTTCCTTGGCGATACCGGTGCCGCTGTCGGCGACGGTGATCGTCACATAATCGCCGGCGGGGAGAATCTCGTGGCCCTTCGGCGTCGGCTGATCGAGGCTTTCGGGCTTGGTTGTGATGGTAATCGCACCGCCGCCGGGCATGGCGTCGCGGGCATTGACGCAGAGATTTATGATCACCTGATCGAACTGCCCCTTGTCGAACAGTACCGCGTCCAGATTACGGCCGTGGTTCATGTTGAGATCGACCCGCTCGCCGATCAGCCGGCCCAGCAGATTCGACAGATCACCAAGCGCCTCGGTCACGTCCATGACCTCGGGTTCGAGTTTCTGCTTTCTGGAGAACGCCAGAAGTTGGCGCACCAGATTGGTGGCACGATTGGCGTTCTGCTTGATCTGCATGATGTCGGCAAAGTCCGGATCGTCAGGCCCGTGCCGGGTCAGGAGCAGGTCCGAGAAGCCGATCATCGCCGTCAGCAGGTTGTTGAAATCGTGCGCGACGCCGCCGGCAAGCTGGCCCACCGCCTGCATTTTCTGCGACTGGGTGAACTGGACCTCGAGGTTACGATGCTCGGTGGTATCGATGAAGTGCAATACCAGCCCCACGGTCTCACCGCTGGTATCACTGACCCGCGCTATCGACAGATTGACCGACAGATCCTTGCCGTCGTCGCGGTCGAGCCTGGCTTCCATATGCGCACCCTGCCCGACTCCCATGACAACCTTGGACAACGCACCCTGCACCTCGTCGCGGTCCTCGCGCGCTATCAGGTCAGCGAACGGCCGTTCCACGCTGTCGTCGGGCTTGATGCCGAGGAGACGGCGGAACGCACCGTTGCAGCCGTTGATGGTGCCGTCCATGTCGACGAAAGCGATACCGACCGGCGCCTCGTGATAGAGCCAGCGAAGCCGTTCCATCAGCATGTCTGTTTCATCGCCAGACACTTCGGCTTCCGCGGTGATGTCCATCTCGTCATCGTCGTATGCCTCAAGCGACTCGACGGCGCTGAGGTCGAGCGCCACGTCGCGGATCAGCAACGAGCGGGTATACAGCGGCATGGTGCCGTCCCGGTTCATCTTCGCCGTCTGCATCAGTGTGGCAAGGAACGGGTCCGCGTCGCCTTCCGGCTGCAGCGTGACCACGCCCATGCTGATACCGCCGAGCTCGCCGGAATCCTGAGCATCGGTGATGAAATCGCCGAGCGATCGCCCGATCAACCCCGCCGGCGTTTCACCCAGCCAGCCCGCCAGGGTGACATTGCAGCGGTCGATCAGGCCTTCGCCGTCCGCCGACAGGAACCCAAGTGGCATCAGATCGAAGATGTCCTGCAGCACCGCGAATTCCCGCTGCAGCTCGGCATGGCCTTTGATAATCTCGGTCACGTCATCGAGTTGCCAGACCCGCCCCGGCATCGGCGACAGTTTACGGGTCCGCCAGCGCAGCACCTTGCCGGAAAGCTTGGCGAAGCCGGCGTCCTGCTCCGGATGCGCCGACAGACCCAGCGCATCCAGCGCCCGACCGGCGCCGAGGCCGATATTGAAATCCTTGAACACCTGAGCCGCCGCCCGGTTCATGTTGGTGACCCGGCCTTCTTCATCGGTCATCAGGATCGCCGCCGAGGACTGCTCGAAACCCCAGGCACGGGGATCGGCGCCGTTCCGCCTCTCGGCGCTGCGCCGCCCATAGCACCACGCCGCCACCAGCGCGCACAGGCCGGCACCGGCGCCCAACATCGGGACCGCTAGTTCACGCTGCACCGGCGCCTCGAACCACAGATACCCCGCGGCAGCCGCCGCCGCGACGGCCAGCACGGCAAACAGCAAAGCAGGCGGCCCGCCGCCGGCGTCCGCCGTCCCCAGATGTTCCGTATGTAAACCCCCGTCCTTAGCCGTCACTCTGTCTCTGCCCCTAATGCAGCGTTTTCCCCTTTAGACGCATAACGTAGCCGATAACTTCGGCCACGGCGACAAAGTGTTCTGGCGGAATTTCCTCGTTCAGTTCGACGCTGGCATGCAGCGCGCGCGCGAGCGGCGGGTTCTCGACGATGGGTATGTCGTGTTCTTCCGCGACTTCACGAATTCTGAGCGCCAGGGAATCCATGCCCTTGGCGATCAGCTTCGGCGCCGACATCTCGTCGATATCGTATTTGAGAGCAACGGCATAGTGCGTCGGGTTGGTGATCACCACATCCGCTTCCGGCACATTGGCCATCATCCGCTCGCGGGCCCGCTGCTGGCGCAGCGCACGGATGCGGCCCTTGACCTGCGGGTCGCCTTCGGACTGCTTGTGCTCGTCCTTCACTTCCTGCTTCGACATCTTCATCGACTGGGTGAACTGATATTTCTGGTACGCGAAGTCGAGCACGGCGATCACCGTCATGACCACGATCGTCCCCGCCGAGATCAGGATTGCGACATCCTCGATCCGGCTCAGGATCGCTGCCATCGAGTATTCGGGAAACAGCGTCATGTCCGTCAGCACGGGGATCGTCATGCTGATCGATATCACCGCCACAATGATAAGTTTCAGAATGCCTTTCAGGAAGTCGACCGCAGCGCGCATCGAAAACATCCTTTTAGCGCCCTTCATCACCGACACTTTGGAAAGCTCCGGCTTTATCTTGTCCGGCGCGAACAGCAACCCGACCTGCATCAGGTTGCCGGCCAGAGCGAAGATTACGAGCAACAGGAAAAACGGCGCCAGGGTCAGCCCCACTTCCAGAAACGTATTCACCAGAAATGCCCGCATGCCTTCGAAATCGGCGGGAATGGCGTGAACGTTTTCAATATACGGCAGGCTTATGGTGCGGACCTGATTGGCGATCATCGGCGCCATGAAGACGATGCCGGCCGCACCGGCCATCAGCACAACCCAGCTTTTGACTTCCTGCGAAGAAGCTACCTGGCCCTTTTCACGGGCCCGCGACAGTTTTTTGTCTGTCGGGTCTTCGGTTTTCTGTGCGTCGTCTTCTTCTGCCATGTCGACCTTTATGCCTCAATCCGCGAGGATTTCGCGTCAGCATCTTTCATCATGGGGCCAGGAACGGCCGGTAGGCTTCACCGTACGTCCGCAGAAACACAATCATCATGCCCGAAAAACAGATCATGAGCACCCATATCTGCAGGGTGACCTGTATCGGCAGGCCGAAAAAGAACACCTGCAACGCCGGCATCAAGCGCCCGAGAATGCCCAGGGCCAGATAGTACACCAAAGCCACCAGCAGCATCGGCGAGGAAAGCTTGAGTCCCAGCGTGAAGGCGTCGGCCAGTGTCACCGCCAGGGTTTCCGACATATCCCCGAAAGCGATCGGCATGCCCGGCCGGAACAGCGAAAAACTGTCGACCATGGCGTGCAGCACCACGTGATGCAGATCTGACGCGAATACCGCGACCAATGCCGTCGTACTGAGGAACCCGGAAATCACCGAACTTTGCTGGTTCGAGATCGGATCCTGAATCAGGGCGTTGGCCATCGATGCAAAGTAAGCGATGAATGTCCCCGCCGCCTGCAGCGCGGAAATCACGAACACGCCGATACTGGCCATGAAGGCGCCGACAATCACCTCTCCGGTGAGGATCAGGAAGATGATCATCGGGCTTGTCGGCAAAGGCGGCACATAAGCCTGAAGCGAGGGCAGCAACAGAAACGTGATCGCCAGGGCGATACCAAGGCGGTAGCGCGCCAGCACATACCCGGCGCCGAATCCGGGCAGCAGGGAAAACATGGTGCCGATGCGCGCCATGACCACGGTCATTACCCATATATTGACCTCGAGGAATTCCTGCAGCACTCCCCGGACCCTCGCCTAGTTGATGCCCAAGGAAATCATACGGTCGAACAATGTGCGCGAGAATTCCACGACTTCGGTCATCATGAACGGCAGGAAGATCATGATCGCCAGGAAGATCACGATGATCTTCGGGACGAACGTCAGCGTCATTTCCTGAATGGTGGTCAGCGCCTGAAACAGCGCGATGGCAAGACCGATGAGCAAGCCCGCCATCATGATCGGACCGGCCGTGATGAGGACGACCATAAGCGCCTCCCGTCCGATTTCCATGACTGCGGTTTCGTTCATGTGCGATCCCTGCCGTATGGCCGCGTATGCGGGTTGCCCGCAGCCACAACCTTGAGATCAGTCCGCGAAAGCCTCAGATCGGCATACGCAGGATTTCCTTGTATGCGTCGATCACCTTGTCGCGAACCGCTACCACAGTCTGCAACGTGACCTCGGCTTCCGCAACAGCGGTCACGACCTTATTGAGGTCGGCGCGGTCGTTGACGCCCTGGATGGAAAGCTGCTCGCTTTTCTCACCGATCTTGATGGCTTCGTCGATGGCGTTCCGGACAAGCGAGGCGAACTCGTCACCGCCTGATGCCGGTGCCGCTTTCGGACCACGTCCGCCGAAGGCATCACCGTTGGCGACATCGGAATACGCCTTGATCGCATTGGCGAAACCCATAGCTGGATTAGACATTTTTTCGTTCCCGTTCCAGGTTCACCTGACTTTTTCTTGGCCGGTGCCTGTATTTTGGGCCGCCTTCTCGGGGCCCGGTTATTGTCTGCGCCGGTTTTCCCTAGCGCAGGATGTCAATTGTGCTCATCAGCATCGAGCGCGAAGACTTGATGACATTGAGGTTCGCTTCGTATGACCGCTGCGCTTCACGCATGTCGGTCATTTCAACCAGTCTGTTAACGTTCGGCGTCAGGACATAGCCATCGGCATCGGCGGCGGGGTGGCTTGGCTCGTAACGTCTGCCGAATTCCGACATGTCGGGCCGGACCTTGCTGACGCGCACCGTATCCAGACCGATCGAACGGTCGAGTTCATTTCTGAAGGTCACCGTCTGGCGCCGGTACGGCTTGCCGTTCGGGTCCTGCGGCAGCGAATCGGCATTGGCGATGTTCTGCGAGATGACCCTCAGCCGCTCGCCCTGAACCCGCATGCCGGCGCTGGATATCGAGAAGGTCTTGAATAGATCGTCCATGGTTGACCCTTATGTCCTATTACTTGGACTTGACCGCGAGTGAAATCATCGACAGGTGCTTTCTGTACAGTTGCGTCACCAGACGATGCTTCGTATGCGTTTCGTTCATCTTCGCCATCTGTTCTTCGAGCACGACACCGTTTCCGTTCGGCGCCGTTTCAAACGGATGACGGACCTGTTGCTCGGCAAAATCGCGGATGCGCTTGCGCCGGCCCGGCTGATGCGCGGCACTGGTCACATCCATATTCGACTGGATCTTTTCCTGGCGTAGAATTTCCTTGAATTCGAAGGGTTTGAGGTCCGTCGCGCGGTACCGCGGCGTATCGGCGTTGGCGATATTCTGGGCCAGCACTTCCTGACGCTGCGTGAGCCAGCTCAATCGGCTTTTGACCGCTGCAAACAGGCTGCTTTTATCCAGATCCATGCCCGTTGTCCCTTTGAATACGCCCCGGACACATAATCTCGGTGCGATTTCCCTGCGATTTCCTGTTAGGCATTATCTGCCGGGTTTCGTTAACAAGTGGTGAATCTTTGTTAACGATATCCAGCAAAGAAACCGGTCGGAACCGGCAGACGGCGATTTATGGTTTGTTAAACCTCATCACGGAGAGTTAGCCTTTCCACATGCGTTGGCTTTGTGCATGGCCACGGGGAGGCGCAGTTGCGACGCACGGACGATCTGACGCAGACGAATATGAAACCGCCGCCGCCCACCGAACGCGCGGTATCCGTCGCCCTGAAGGAACAGAAAGCCGGCCGCGCGCCGAAGGTAATTGCTGCCGGGCGAGGCACGGTTGCGGAACAAATTCTCGCACTCGCCTTCGCCCATGGTATCAAGGTTCGCGAGGATGCCGATCTGGCCGAAATGCTGTCGGCCATCGATATCGACAGCGACATCCCCGTCGAGGCATTCACGGCCGTCGCCGAGATTTTGCGCTACGTCTACCTTGCCAATGCGAATGCCGACAGCAAGGATGCTCCATCGGCAGAATACTGGGCCCGCGACGACAAATAAAATGGACGAGGAACACCACGATGAATGAGTCTCCGGAAAGCGGCAGCCCTGATTATCTGCAGGAAATCGAGGACCTGACGAAACTCGTGGAAAGCGGCCATGACCTCGTCAAAGGCGGCAGCCAGGTCGACATGACGAATCTCGAGGAACCCATTGCCGATCTGTGCCGACGACTCGCCGAAGTACCGCCGAGCGATCCCGAAGCGGTGACCGCCGCGATCCACCATCTGGTCAGCCGGCTCGGTGCCCTCAGCGATGCGCTGCAGGTGCAAGCCAATCAGCGGAACTAGGCACACTATATATGAGTATGGACGGCTATTTGAGGTTTGCTTTGGCGCTGATCTTCGTGATTGCGCTGATCGGCGTGCTTGCCGTGCTGACCCGCCGTCTCGGCTTCGGCTTCCCCGCCGGTGCCAGCAGAAGCCCGGGCCAGCGCCGAATCGAAGTCGTGGAGATCGCACCGCTTGATGCGCGCCGTAAACTCGTCCTGATCCGGCGTGACGATGTTGAACACCTTCTGGTCATCAGCCCGACGACTGAAATCGTCGTCGAAAAAGGCATACGCGACGGTGCGGATTTCCGGGATGCCCTGGAAAGTGCCCAGCGATCGACCGACGCTTCCTCCGAAAATGCCGGAGACAAGCCGGCATGAAATTCAAGACCTTCGCAATCACCTACGCCTTGGCCTTCACCATTCTGATGCTGAGCGTCCTGTTCGGTGCCGGCGAAGCCCTGGCGCAGACATTCAGTCTTGATCTCGGTGCCGGTGGCGGCGATGCGACGGCACGGATCATTCAGCTTGTCGTGCTGATCACGATTCTGTCCCTGGCGCCGTCAATCCTGATCATGGTGACGTCATTCGTACGTGTCATCGTCGTGCTGTCGTTTCTCAGAACCGCGATGGGGACGCAACAGACACCGCCGAACCAGGTTATTGTCAGCCTCGCCATGTTCGTCACCGCCTTTATCATGATGCCGACCTTCGAACAGGCCTACGATAACGGCATCGAACCGTTGATCGCCGGACAGATCGATGAATTCGATGCCTTCGAACGCACCATTCAGCCGTTCCGCGTCTTCATGCTGCGCCATGTCCGCGAGCAGGATTTGGAGCTGTTCGTCGACATCAGCGGCACCGAAGTTCAACAGGCCCGCGAACAGATGCCGATGCGTGTCCTCATACCGGCGTTCATGATTTCCGAACTTCGCCGCGCCTTCGAGATCGGGTTTCTGATCTTCGTGCCGTTTCTGGTGATCGATATGGTCGTGGCGTCGGTGCTGATGGCCATGGGGATGATGATGCTGCCACCGGTGATCATCGCCTTGCCGTTCAAGATCATCTTTTTCGTGCTAGTTGACGGCTGGTACATCATCGTCGGTTCGCTGGTACAGAGCTTCGGCGGTTAGACCGAACCAATTCAATCCTTAGTTCAGCGATGACAGCGGCACGCCTTCCTTCAGCTTGTCGCGGTAGGCCGTCAGGAATGTCTCGGCTTCCTGGACCTTGGCTGTCACCCGGCCAGGATCAAGGGTGCCGACGACGCCGGGCGCGGTAACCAGACCGAAAGCCTCGGCAAATTTCGTTTGCGCCATGGCCGGACCGTATTCCCGCTTGATCTGGCTTACAGCGCGCTCGCCGCCGGCATTGGTCAGTGCGATGGCGTAATTGATCAACCGCGTCGCCTGCGTCTCGTTCACCGGCTCATCGGGCTTGGCCCCCGAAAGCTTGACCAGCAGCCTCAGCGATTTTGCCGCTTCGCGCCAATCCGCCTGTTTCCAGTAGATTTCCATCCGCAGCAGTTCGGCGTTTTCACTCTCGTCATCTTCCAGAAGTGCCAATGCATCTCCGTCCCGTTTCAGCCCGCTCAGGATCTGCGCCCGAAGATGTCGGCGCTGTACCGTCAGTTCCTCGGGAATATTGGGCCCGTTGGTTCCGTCCAGAACCTCAAGACCGAGTTGGAATTCCTCGGCCAGGGTGTAAATCAGGGCCAGCCGCGCGCCGACCCGGGCCTTCTGTTCGCCCTCCAGCCGGAATTGCACCTGCGCCTTGAGGATTTCCGCGGCCCGGTCGAGAAGGTCGACCTCGACCAGCTTGTCGGCGAGATTGCGGATCATCTCATCGCCGCGCGCACCGGCCGGTGTCAGTTCCTTGAACTCGTTATAGATGGCAATCGCCTTCACCGGATCGATTTCATCCGACTGATTCCCCAAGAACAGGGTGTTGAAGGTGTCGCTCATCTGCTTTGTGACGTCCGGTGCCTCGGCGTAGTCGCGGAAATGCGTCGCCGCTTCCTTCAGGGTCGACAGTCCCTCACGGTAGAAACCCTCGTCCAGATACAGAGAACCCAGCCTTCTGAGGTTGTCGAATTCCATTTTATCGCCACGCCAGGCGAAGCGGAGTTTCTCGTATTCCTCGATAGCCTGACGCATATCGATGCGGCGCAGTTTCAGCAGCATTTCCGTGCGCGCCACCCGTGCCCGTGCGCGCGACGGCCGATGGTCGCTCTCGAGAACTTCCTCCCAAAGCGTGATGGCGCCGTCGAAATCGCCATCCAGTTCCATCAGCTTGCCCTCGGCGTACTTCAGCATCGCCTGTTCGCCGGGGGTCGGATTTTCAAGATTGAGCGCATCCAGAAACAGCCGTGCACCCTGCCCATCGCCGGTTTCTGCGGAGACCTCGGCGATCAGGATACCAAGCGGCATTTTCAGGGCGCGCGGATAATCCCGGGCGATCGAGCCGGTGAACCGAAGATCGCGCGCCGAGCCTATTCTGTCACCCATCATGGCGTGCGCCGCCGCCGCCCACAGACGGCCTTCGTCGTTGTCGGCGAGGCTTTCGTGCGTCAGATCCTCGAGCGCCATCTCATAACGGCCCAGAAGGAAATTGGAGCCGCCGCGCAGGATGCGCACCGAAGGATCGTTTTCCAGCAGCGGTATATTGTCGATGGCGACACGGACCACGCCCAGTGCTTCCGGTGCATACGCATTGGCGAAAAAGAATTTGGCCAGTTCCAACCGGGCGGCCGTTTTACCGGTTTTCGGTGCATCTGCGACCGCGGCCTCATAACGTCGACGATAGACCCGGAACTGTTCCGTCGTTGCGAAATATTTATCGAGCTCCTGCAGCGCCACGACCATCGCGCGTGAGGCCGCCAGCTGGGCATGTGCCGCCGCATCGTCGGAGACGTTCGAGATCGCAAGTTGCACACCTGAACTGCCGATTTCGACCCCCTGTCGCAAAGAACGAATTCGAAGATCATCGATTGTCGGATTGATGACGATACCCTGGGCCGCCATCTGGATGCTGAACTGCGGATAGGTAAACTTGCGCCCGATGGATTGTCCCAACGGGATTACCGGCACGACAACGAAGTTGTCACCGATATTCGGATCGGCCACGGCGACCGGTCGGCCCGGCTCGGGAACCGGCACGAATATGCGAGCGCCGACCGGCGAGTCCGGCTGCGCGTTGATTTCAAGCGCCGTCTGTGGCGCCATCGGGCGTGCCGCGAAATCGATGATCCAGGCCAAGCCGTCCCTGGCCACGGCCGGGTTATAACGCTGCGACGTGCGGATACGCAGAACCGTCGCGGTTTCATTGGGAATCTGCAGGATTTCAAACGCGCCTTCGCCGGCCTGCAGTTGCAGTGCCGCCGTGTCGACGTTGAGCGGTTTATCGAAGACGATCCAGATCGCACCGCCGCGACGGAACGTCGCCGCCGCGACCGGCTCGTCAAAATCGAAGCGGAACGCCAGTTGGTCCTGCCCTGGCGTTGCCGTGACCCTGGCATCGGTGGCCTGGAGCCCGCCTGCCGGGGTTTGTGCGCGCGGCGACAGTTCTTCGGAAATCGGTTCACTGGCCGCGCTTTGTGCCGGTTCACTGCTCGGTGCCGGCGTGCCGCTGGGCGTGAAGGCGCGGGGCCGACCGGCTTCGGCGCTGCTTTCGGCAGCATCCTGTGTGCGTTCCGCTGTCAGACTAACCGGCGCCCCGGCCGCTGCTGCTGCAGGAGCTTCCGGCTGCGCTGGCGCAGGGGGTGCTGTTTGCACGGTTTCCACCGGGGCCACGGGCTGGGCCGCCGGAGCGCCTTCATTCGCGTCGGATGCCTGCGGTGCCGGCGCGGCGGGTGCGGCAGCCGTTTCGGTCTGCGCCGGCAGGGCAACAGGCTCTTCATTGCCGGACGGGTTTCTGACGTCGACCACCACCTTGGTACCCGACAGGAAATCGCGCACCGTCGACGTCGGCGGCACAGCCAGCGTCACCGTGGTTGCATCCCCGCTGAACGAAGACCGGGCACCGCCGATCAGACGAGCGGCGCCGCTTGCGAGCGTGCCCAGCTCGATCCGCGCCGGGCGCTGGAAGCGGACGGTGACGACACCATTATTGTTGCTGGCCTGATACGGCGTGGCATCATTGAAATCGAAGACGATGCGCGTGTATTCCGGATGCTCTCCGGTGCGGACACGGATCACCGGGGCATCGGCGGGCAAAGCCCCGCTGTTCGTTTGCTGCGCGCTGGCAATGACGCGGCTTTCCTTGAGCGGCGCCACCGCGACCTCGACCGTGTCCTTGTTGTCGCCGGCCTGTGCGGACGCGGGTGTGGCCTTGGCGGCGGCTTGTTCGTCTTCGAGCAGTTCGATGGTAACCGCGGTCCCGGTGTAGAATGCGAAGACCTTGACCGGCTTATCCAGTCTGAAGCTGACCGATCGACCGTCGCTGCCGGCGCGGGCGTCGGAAACCACGCCTTTAAGCGCATCGGCGACGGCGCGGAAATTACCTTCGACCGGGCGCGAGAATGTGACGTTCAACCGCCCACCCTCGACGCTTTGCTTGTATGCGACCGGCACCTGCCAGGCGAACGTGATCAGCGACGATTTACCGGACTGTTCGGCGCGGACCGGTATTCGTTCAGCCTGGGCCTCCGGCGCCGTGATAATGCCGAACGTTAAGGCTGCGAATGTGAGTATCAGGGTGCGGAACATCGGACGCATCATCAGAAAGTCCTCGATGTCGGCATGATAATGATATCGACGCGTCGCGCCAGCCGGCGCTTTTCAGCATCACTCAAGGCCGGCAGCCGGTTGTACTGGGTCGCGGCATAGCCCAGCGCCACGATCTTTTCCTCATAACCGCCGCGGCGGATCGCATTGGCGACGGATGCCGCTCGGGCAATGGAAAGTTCCCAGTTCGACGCATACGAAGTACCGCCCGGCGGTTCGGGATCGGTATGCCCGGTCACGGCGATGGTGTTGCCGACGTTGTCGAACATCGCGCCCAGCGTCAGCATCGCTGCCTGGGCGCGCTCGCTGATCACGGCGGCGCCCGGCTCGAACAACAGATCACCCGGCAGCGCCACGACGAGCCGGTCTTCCAGCAGGACTGTCAATGCATCCCGCAGCACCGGATCTTCCGACAGGTTCTCCTCGATCACCGAGGCCAGATAATCCAGATTGACGGCGCGGCGGCGGAAAAGGGTGCCGATGTTCAGCTGCGCCGTCGGTTTGCGGACGGTTTCCTCGGGCGCCGGGTTCAGCGTTCTGGACAGGGAATCAATGATCTTGTCCCATTCGTCGATCTTGACGTTCGACATGGCGAACAGCATGACGAAAAACGTCAGCAGCAGCGACACCAAATCGGTGAACGTCAGCATCCACATCTTGGTGTTCTCGTGTTCCGGTTCTTCGACCTGCTCAACGGCCATGACAGTCTCGCGTCTCATGGCAACGCCCCGGGCTGAGTGGCATTGCCGGTCGGCTGATTCCTTTTGCGCAGGCTCTCAAGCGCTTCCTCGAAACGGACTTCCGTCTCCTCGATGCTGCGTACCCAGAACCAGATGGTGACGTTGCCGAGATCGCCGCTCTTGATACCGACGGAAACGCTGTCCGGCGGCGCGCCACGGCCGATGATTGTTCTGGCAAGCTCGCCGACGCGGGCCATTTCAAGACCCTGCTGCAACGGCAGGTAAAAGTTCCCTGTCAGCGGCGTACCGATGACGACTTCCATGTCCTGACGCAGGCCGGCCGGCCGGTTCGACAGTGTGGCGACGACCCTGTCGAGCAAAGGCAGCATGTCATCACGCACTGCCGCTTCATCTGCCTTGAACAGCGCGCTCGCGGGCATGTAGAGGCGCATCAGCCGCCCCGGCTGCACAACTTCGATCTTCTCGATCTGCACGGCTGTGGCAAAAATCGAGGTGATCTGCTCCTGAAACGCCTCCCCGGCGATGATGTCGCCGTCCTTGGCATTAAAGTCGGTCAGGTTCGATGTCGGCGGCAACACCGTCGTGAAGGTCGACGACAGACTGCCCATGACCGCTGTCAACTTGACCTTCTCGAATGTCGAGATCGACACAAGCATGATGAAGAAGGCCAGCACCAAAAGGAAAAGCCCGAGGAAGATCGGCACGATGTCCGGTGACTTTTCCGGTTCCGGCGGGGCGATATCCATTTCCAGTTCTTTCAGCATGCGCCCGGCCCCGCCCTCAGAAATCGCCCAGGACGCTGACCAGCTTGGTCTTCAGCGTCTCGGCCGTGAACGGCTTGATGATATAATTCGACACGCCGGCCTGTTTCGCGGCGATGACGTTTTCGGTTCGGCTTTCGGCGGTCACCAGAATGAACGGCAGATCCTTCGTCGCTTCGTCGGCGCGAACCTGCTGCAGCAGTTCGAAGCCGCTCATCGGTTCCATGTTCCAGTCCGAAATCACCATCCCGTAGCCACCCCCGCGCAGCATGCCAAGCGCATCGCCGGCGTTCGTCGCTTCGTCGACGTTGGTGAATTTCAGTTGTCTGAGCAGACTTTTCAGGACCTTGAGCATGGTCTGATAGTCGTCCACGATCAGGACCCGCATGCCCAAATCTACGGCCATATCCACTCCCAATAACCCAGTCGATCCGTTTCGGCTTATCCCGAAAAACCATCGATATCGGCGTCCCAATCAGATTTTCAAATGAAAACCCGATAAATCACGGCGGCACCCCTGCCGCCAAATCGTCTCAGGCGGTTACTGCAGCCCGCCGACGGTGCGCGGCAGTTCGCGCAGCGCCCGCAGTTCAACGGTCACTTCGCGTGCCCGGTCCGGATTCATCTGCGCCATCACCGGCGCCAGTTTCCGTTCCTTCATACGCTCCGCCACCTCAAGCAGCGTGCCCATCTCGAGTTCCTCGAAGATGCGCGCCGCGTCCTTGGGTTTCATGTTCTCGTAAATCTTGACCAAGCTGCCGAGCTTCTTTTCCTGCTGCTCGTCGAAGACCTTTATGCGCGTCTCGATGACGCCGCGCAGATCCTCAAGTTCAGCGACACGGCGCTCGATACGGATCTCGGCAGCGCGCAGCAGGCCTTCGCGGGCATCCAGTTCGCGTGCCTTGGCGAACAGCTCGTCGCGGCGTTCGGCGAGCCGCATCAGGATTTCGATTTCCGCCGGCGTCAACAGGGTCGGATCGTCGGTGATCAGCTTGCTCGGATCCTGCCGCACAGTGGTGGCCCCTTCCGCCGGTTCACCCGGCAACGGCTCGACGGCCGGCACAGCAGCAGCCTCTGTAGTGGGTTCTGCCCCAGGCGCGGCACCTGGCGCCGCATTCGGATCGGTCTGGGCGCGGGCTTCGGAAACATTGATGGTGCCGTCGAGCAGATTATCGATACCTTCCCAGATATCGCCGACCCGGACCGTCAGCATCAGCGTCGCGGCGAAGATCGTCAGCGGCAGGAACCGGATTTTCGAAAACAGTTTCTTCATGATCCCTCTCACCCCGCTCAGCCTGCGTCACGCAAGGCACGCAGTAGTTCACGTTCGGCGTCGGAGCGCGGCTCGATCCCGCCTTTCTCCGCATCATTCGGAGCCTTTGCAGCCATGCCGCGCGGCTCGACTTCGGGCGCTTTTCTGGGCTGCGCCGTCGCGATGGAAGCGGATGCCGGCTTCGGCACCACACCCAGTCCGTCGCGGGCCTCGCGCACCAGTTCCTCGAGACGGTCCGCCGTCGAACCGCCACGGTCGGCAAGGAAGGCGATGTCATCGCGCAACGTCTGTGCGCGTTGCATCTGGATATCCAGAGCCTGGGCGACGGTTCGCAGTTGATTGAGGTTTTCCTCGGCACGCTGGGTCGACTCGCCGAATGTCCGGGCCAGGTTTTCAAGGTCTTTCTTGTCCTTGCGCAGCCGGTTGAGGCGCTTGTTCAGCGTGGCCGCGTAGCCAATGGTCACGACCAGCAAAACGGCAAAGACAATATCGAAGATCAATGTATAAGGCATCGCTCAGTATCCTTCGTCCGTTTCCCGTGCGTCAGCCGTTTCTGGGCGTTTTCTCGATGCGGTCGCCGATCCTGACCGCGATCCGGCTTCCCTTGCGGCCCATCCGGCCCGTATACATAGGCACGTCACCACAAACCAGTTGCACCGGACTGTCCTGGGTGGCGCTCAGCATGATTCTGGACCCCACCTTGAGGTCGAAAACATCGCGCAGTTTCATGACCTGTGTATCGATGACCGCTTCCAGGTCGACGTCGGTCACCCATAATTCCTCGGCCAGGTGCGTTTCCCAGATGGTATCGCGGCCGAATTTTTCACCCATGAACATCTGCAACAGCAGTTCGCGCACGGGTTCGAGGGTCGCATACGGCAACAGCAATTCCAGCCGGCCGCCGCGGTCTTCCATGTCGATGCGCAACCGGGCCACGATGGCGGCGTTGGAAGGTCTAGAAATCGTCGCGAAACGCGGGTTGGTTTCCAGCCGGTCGAAGCGGAACGTCACCGGGCTCAGCGGTTCGAATGCCGCCGACAGATCGCCGAGCATGACATGAACCATCCGCTCCACCAGCGAACGTTCGATGGTCGTATAGGGACGGCCTTCGATCCGCATCGCCGCCGTACCGCGGCGCCCTCCCAACAGCACATCGACGATCGAATAGATCAGCGAGCTGTCGACCGTTATCAGGCCGTAGTTGTCCCATTCCTCGGCCTTGAAGACGCTGAGCATGGCGGGCAGCGGGATCGAGTTCAGATAATCGCCGAAACGGATCGACGCGATATTATCGAGCGAGACTTCGACGTTGTCCGAAGTAAAGTTACGTAAAGATGTCGACATCAGCCGGACCAGTCGGTCAAAGACGACTTCCAGCATCGGCAGACGTTCATAGGAAACCAGCGCCGATGAAAGAATGGCCTGAATGCCAGCACGCTCACCGGCCTCATCGCCTTCTTCGTCAAAGCCGAGCAGCGAGTCGATTTCATCCTGGTTGAGAACCCGGGTCGCCTCGCGGGGCGGCGCGCCGGCGCCGTCACCGTCACCGTCATCATCGGACGACATCATGGCTTCCCACTCGGCGGCGAGCTCGTCCTCGCCGCCTTCGCCGCCTTCGCTTTCCTCGAGCGCGGAATCCCATTCCGCAGCTAATGCGTCGTCGTCACCAGGCGCCATGCGAAACCGTCCCCTTCCGGGAAGACCGTGCGGTATGCTGCCTCATTGAACCAACATCTCCTTGAACAGGATGTCGCGGACCACAACCGGCGCCACAGCGGCGCGGATGCGGGCCAGAAGTTCCTCGCGGAGCCGGTACATCCCGGCCGAACCGTCGAGGTCTTCGATCCTGAGTTCGCGCAGGTATACGTTGAAATTGTCCATGACCCGCGCAATCACCGCTTCGACCTTCGGTTTATCCTCTTCGAGTTCCAGTTCCAGGCTGACCTGGATCTTGATGAACCTTGCCTTCCGACCCGCGGTATTCAGGTTCACCGTCAACGACGGCAGTTCGTAAAATACCGATGGTCCTTTTTCGCCTTCGACCGTTTCCGCCGTATGATCTTGCTCGCCGACGATCATTTTTATGACCGGGTCGAGAAGCCCCGTGAAGTAAGCGCCGGCAAGTCCACCCAGAACCAGCAGGATGACGACAATGATGATGATCAGAAGCTTCTTCTTGCCGCCTGACGGCGCTGACGGAGCCTCATCGCCTCCGCCTCCTTCACCTACATCGTCGTCTTCGTCTTCCTCGGCCATAAGCACTCTTCTCCGGATTCGGAACGGTCAAGCCGAACCACCCCTGTCCGTCTATGAACTATAGTCCGCGTTTGGTTAACAAGTTATTGCCAGCGGGCTTTACCGCTCCTTCGAAAAAAACCGCCTTGCCAGCCTCAAAGTTTTGCTCAGCAAGGCGTTGCAGCGAATCACAGGATACCAAATACGGCCTTCAAGGGGCAACCACACTACGACATATACGCTTTTTAGCTGGCCTAGCCTCCAAGGCGGCATTTCCTGCCCGGTAAAGGATGCACATCCGACCCGGCATTGCCGGTCCGATAAACTGCACGAATACCATTAAGTTATTGATTTTAAATAATTTAAATACTTGGCATGGAGGATGCATATAACCCGGCAAAAGCACGCGGCTCAGTCCGGACAGATGCTTAAGAACGGGAATAAGGATTGTGGACAATGGAAAATACCATGTACGTGGCGCTGTCCAGACAGGCATCTCTACGCCGTCAGATGGACGTTGTCGCCAACAACCTCGCGAACATGAGCACGCACGGCTACAAAAGCGGGCAGATGATGTTCGTCGAACACCTGACGAAATCAAAGGGTGGAGACAGCCTGATCACGCCGCGGCTGGCGTATGTCCGTGACATCGCAACGATGACCGACACCAAGCCTGGTGCCATCGAGAACACGGGCAACCCGCTCGACATCGCCATTCAGGGTGACGGCTACTTCGTGATCCAGACGCCGGAAGGCGAACGCTACACCCGCAACGGCCGGCTGCAACTCGACAACACCGGACAACTGGTCAATCAGCTTGGTCAGGCGGTCCTTGCCGACGGTGGCGCACCGCTGATCTTTGCCCCCGAGGATACCGAAATCGTCATTTCCAGGGACGGCACCGTTTCCACCAACAACGGCGAGCTCGGCAAACTCCGGGTCGTCCGTTTCAACAACGATCAGATGCTGGAACGGTCATCAGGCGCGCAGTTCGCCACGACGGAGGACAATCCGGCACAGAACGTCGAAAGCCCGACCGTGCTGCAAGGCGCCGTCGAAGGATCCAACGTCGAGCCGATCCTGGAGATGGCCAGCATGATCGAGGTGCACCGCGCCTACGATTCCGTGAAGAATTTCATCGACAGGGAAGATGAACGCCAGCGCGCCATGATCAAGGATCTGGCCGCCTCTTCGTAAAGCATAATTTGATACGTCCGGCAAAAATGCACGGGCGGCAAAAGAACGGGAAAGGAAAGAACAATGAGATCACTGGACATCGCATCGACGGGTATGCTGGCACAGCAACGCAACGTCGAAGTCATCTCGAACAACCTGGCGAACATGAACACCACCGCATTCCAGCGCCGCCGTACGGAATTCCACGACCTGATCTATCAGGATCTGCGCCGGGTCGGATCGACCTCGTCGGATGCCGGGAACGTCGTGCCGACGGGCGTTCAGCTCGGCCTCGGCGTCAAGCTGGCGGCGGTTTACCGGATTCACGAACAAGGCAACCTGACGGCCACCGACAACACCTTCGACATCGCCGTTCAGGGTAAGGGATTCTTTCAGGTCCTGCTGCCGACGGGCGAAACCGCCTATACCCGCGACGGCACGTTCCAGCTCAACGAAAGCGGTCAGATCGTGACCCACGACGGTTACCAGCTGCAGCCCAGCATCACCGTACCGCAGACCGCAATCGACGTTACAATCAACGCCTCGGGCCAGGTACTGGCCAAGATCGACGGCCAGGTCGCCCTGCAGACACTCGGCCAAATCCAGATCGCGACGTTCCAGAACGAACCGGGCCTGCAGGCAATCGGCGACAACCTGATGCTGGAAACACCGGCATCGGGCTCCCCGGTAACCGGCAACCCCGCCGCGGTCGGCTTCGGCTCGCTGCTTCAGGGGTTCCTGGAAACGTCCAACGTCAATGCGGTCGAGGAAATTTCCCATCTGATTTCCGCCCAGCGCGCCTACGAAATGAATTCGAAGGTCATCCAGACCTCCGATGAAATGATGGGCACGCTGACGACGCTCAGATAAGCCGGCAAAGGGTAAGGAGTGATACCATGCGTAATCTACCTGTTCCCAGAATAGCGCTGTTGACGCTGATAGTGATGATCTGCGCCGCTAGCCAGCCGGCGATGGGCGGCAACGATGCCAAAAGCCGGGACAATCGCGAGATCGAAACCCTCGATCAGGCGACCAGGCTAATCGATCATGTCCTGATCGATGCCAAGGTGGTCCGTCTCGGCGATCTGTTCAGGAATGCCGGAGAGCATGCCGAGGCAGCGATTGCCTATGCCCCCGATCCCGGCAAGCGCGCGGTGTTCGACGCCCGTTGGCTGTACCGTGTCGCACACGCCTACAAGCTCGACTGGCAGCCGCTCAGCGCAAGGACCGAAGCGGTTATCGAGCGGGCGTCGATCAGCATTCCGATGGACGATATCAAGGCGCAGATACTGTATGAACTGGCCGATCAGGGTGTCACCGAGGAAATGGATATCGAATTCGCAACCCGGTTCCAGGAACTGTACCTGCCGGCCGGCGCGGAGCCCGTGATCCGCATCGAAAACATGAATTTCCAGCCCAGAACCGGCCGCTTCAGCGCCATTGTCGTTGCCGGTCAGGGTGCTGAAAAGAAACGTATGCGGATGACCGGGCGCGCCTTCAGAACCGTCGAGGTGCCGGTCCTCAAATCGCGGATACTGCGGGGCGACATCATCACCGAAGACAATCTGGAATGGGTCAAGATGAAGGCCGAACGTGTCCAGAGCGATGTCATCGTCGATGCCACGGATCTGATCGGCAAGACACCGAAACGAGGCATGCGGGCCGGACAGCCGGTGCGCGGCAACGATGTCACCCGGCCGATCCTGGTGGCCAAGAACAGCCTCGTCATGGTCATTCATTCCGTACCCAACATGATGCTGACGGCGCAGGGCAAGGCACTTGAAAACGGCGCCGAAGGTGACGTCGTGCAGATCAAGAATGCCCGCTCCAACCAGGTCATCGAAGCCGAGGTTATCGGCCCGGGCCGGGTCGTGGCACGGACACTGTCGCAGCAGATTTCATTGAACCTCAACTAGGGATCATTGGGGCCGGGCATACCCCCGCCCCGCAAGGAACAAAGAAATGAAAACCGCATTCACACGCAAAAGCGCCCTCCCGTTCATCGCCGCGGTCGTAGCCGTAACGGGACTGAGCGGCTGCAATCTGGCAACCCGGATTTCCGAAATCGGCAACGGGCCGAAGCTGACAACCATCGAAAACCCGACCGCGAAGCCGGATTACCGGCCGGTCAGTCTGCCGATGCCGGCACCGCAGGTTGCGGAAGAAAACCCGAGTTCGCTGTGGCGAAACGGCGCCCGTGCCTTCTTCAAGGACCACCGGGCCAAGGAAATCGGTGACATCGTTACCGTGAAACTCGATCTGTCTGACAGTGCGACACTGGCCAACAAGACGGAACGGGACCGCAACGACAAGGAAGACACCAACGTCACCAGTCTGCTGGGTCTGGAAAATGAATTCGCTAAGGTTTTACCGCAGGCAGTGAACCCGTTGTCGGTGATGAGTTTCGATAATGTGCATTCGACTTCCGGCGATGGCGACATTGAACGTTCCGAAGACATTAACGTCACCTTCGCGGCCGTCGTTACGCAGATCCTGCCGAACGGCTCGCTTGTCGTCATGGGACGTCAGGAAATTCTGGTCAACGCCGAGCTGCGCGAATTGCTGGTGA
The DNA here is from genome assembly GCA_038100295.1 of Thalassospiraceae bacterium. Lineage (GTDB taxonomy): Bacteria > Pseudomonadota > Alphaproteobacteria > Rhodospirillales > Casp-alpha2 > UBA4479. The sequence goes on along the minus strand of JAYNVG010000004.1, from coordinate 102,029 downwards.
CCGGCGTCGTCCGCCCCGAGGATATCGAAAGCGACAACACGATCAGTCATGAAAAAATCGCCGAAATGCGCGTTGCTTATGGCGGCCGCGGTACGCTGAGCGGATTACAGCAGCCGCGCTGGGGCACGCAGGTTTGGGATATCATCTTCCCGTTCTGAATTTATCCAGTTCCCGTTCTAGGTTCATCTAGGAACCTGGTACCTTACAGCCGGCGCAGAAAGCGCCGGCTTTTTTCTTGATGTCGACAGGGTACCGTCCGAGCGGCAGACAGAGGGATTACGGGGGAAATGGAAGAATGCAGGCACAAAAAAAGACGCTCGCGGCGCCCGTCGGATGACATATCGCCGGTTAGATAATCAGACGGAAACGTTCACGTTGGTGCCGACTGTGTCAGCCTTCGGAGTGTCGGGCGTGTCGCCACCACCGGATTCAGCCTTATTGGATTCCAGAACCTTGTCGATGTCTTGGACGTCAACAACGTCTTCGTTCCGCTCTGCTTTGCGGATCGTTTCCCTTACGGCTTGATCTTGCTTTTCATTGACGCGCTCAAGGGTCTCCTCAAACTGCTTCTGTTGCACGACAGCAACCTGAAAAGCAGCAGTGGCCGCGCTTGCGGCGACTATAGGTGAACCTTGTGTGGACTCGGTACGCATTCTGCTATCAATCCTTTTGGAGTAAAATTTATTCTAACCTACTCCTCTACTTCATCATCATACACAATTATGCGCAACTGACGCAACAAAAAAATACGCAAAATGTTAAAAAATGTAACCCTATGTTATCTCATTGAAAACAAACCATTTTTCTTGAAAATCAAGGGGCCGGGGGACCTCCCTTGCGAAAAAATATTATCCATGTACGGGGCCGGAATTCACAACCCCGATTCTCGCACGTCCGCTTCGCGCGCGCCCCATGCACGCATCGCAATTCGCATATTTAGCTAATTAGCGCAGCAAAACAGCCCGAGACAGCCTTCAAAAGCCCCTCACGCACCCCTTAATCGTCGCGGTGGGTTCGTTCCATGCGCTCGTGGCGCTCCTGGGCTTCCAGGGAAAGCGTGGCGATCGGCCGCGCTTCAAGCCGCGCCAGGGTAATCGGCTCGTCGGTTTCCTCGCAGTAGCCGTAGGATCCGTCCTCGATCCGTTCCAGTGCCTGATCGATCTTGCTGATCAGCTTGCGGGCCCGATCACGGGTTCTGAGTTCCAGGGAACGGTCCGTCTCGATGGCCGCGCGATCCGCGATATCCGGCTCGACAATTCCCCCTTCCTGCAGGGTTTGCAGGGTTTCATTGGATTCCTTGACCAGCTCTGCACGCCAGCTCAGAAGCTTTTGCCGGAAATATTCCCGCATCCGCGGGTTCATGAACGGCTCTTTGGCAGTCGGCTTGTAATCGGGGGATAACGTAACGCTCATTTCGCGAGTAGCTCCTGGACCTGAGGTGGCTAAGCGCGCGGAATATAATTGCGTCAGGCACTGCCTGCAAGCACGTATTTTAGCGGCGATAATCGCTCTAACTTCTTGATTTCAATGAGTGATCAAATGGCCTGTATCAAGGCTTTGCGGGGTCTAGCGGGTGAACTTGGCGATTTCCACCTCGACTCTGAGCTCAACCTCGGCGATCAGATCATTCAATTTAGGATCGTCGCTGAGTGACTTGCGTTCACGCAATCGCCGCGCCAGGTCCTGCAGCCGGTCCTTGGAAATCGACCCCGAGAGCATGGAAAGCCGTATCCGGTCGAGTTGATCCAGAAGGTCGTTTCCATAATTCAGCATCAAACCGCGGGACTTGTGGTCCGTGGCATCAGCCGTCTGCTGTACCGCCAGAATGGATGAAACGGCCCCCATACCGCCGGTCGCCTGGACATGTTCGGTCGCTTCCGCACCCGAAACCTCGCGCAGCGCATCGGCAAATCCGCCGTCGTCATCGGCCGTCCTTTTTGCCTTACGGGCCGATGATACCCCTTTCGACGTGTCGGTTTTGGTGACTTTCATGTTATCTGGTATCTCCACGGACACGCAGCGGGCATCTGCCCTGACGGTGCCCGGCGCACCTCGTTCAAAGACGGCGAAAAGCCGATTCCGCTAATTAACTAACATATTCAAGGGTTCTTTCGCGAGGAATTTAACGGATCGACGATTTCCTATAGCCACAATAATATTATGGCTATAGGTTGCCGCAGCGTATAAAATCTCACATGCAAATGCGAATGACTTGCATAAAGACATTAAACCAGATAAAACAAACTTGTTAATAATAATCATTCTTAACAAATAGCCGTGAATGGGCTGTTCGTATAAGAGGGAACCCAGTCAATCCCCAACGGGCAATGCAATCCCGGAGAAAGGGATCAAGGAGAGATCAACAAGATGAACCGTTATTTCAAATCGATCGCAGCGGCCGCCGTGGCACTCTCGGCGATAAGCACCGTATCGTCCGTGGCGTCGGCAGAAGAAATCAACCTGTATTCCTACCGCCAGCCGTTTCTGATCGAGCCTCTGGTCAAGAGTTTCACCGAAGAAACCGGTATCAAGGTCAATATCGTCTTTGCCAACAAGGGCATGCTTGAGAAAATCAAAGCCGCCGGCGCCAGCAATCCGGCAGACGCGGTACTGACTGTCGATATCGGCCGGTTGTACGCGCTCAAACAAGCGGGTGTTCTCGACTCCGTCAAATCCGACGTTCTCAGCGCCAACATTCCCGCTCACCTGCGCGATCCGAACGGTCTATGGTTCGGCCTGACGCAACGCGCGCGCATCGCGCTTGTTTCCAAGGAGCGGGTCAAGGAAGGTGAGCTCAAGACTTATGAGGACCTTGCCGATCCGAAATTCCGTGGCCGCATCTGCATGCGCTCCGGCAAGCACGCCTATAACGTCGCCCTGATCGCGTCCATGATCGCGCATCACGGCGAGGCGAAAACCAAAGCGTGGCTCGAAGGCGTCAAAGCCAACCAGGCGCGTAAGCCGCAAGGCAACGACCGCGCCCAGGCCAAGGCCGTTTATGAAGGCCAGTGCGACGTCGCCATCTCGAACACCTACTATGTCGGCAAAATGCAGACCAATGACGAAAAACCGGAACAGAAGAAATGGGCCGAGGCCGTCCGTGTGACCTTCCTCAATCAGGACGGTAACGACCGCGGCGCGCATATGAACATTTCCGGGGCCGGCGTGCTCAAGGGTGCCAAGCACCGCGAAGCCGCGATCAAATTCATCGAGTGGCTGTCCAAGGAAAAGGCCCAGCACATCTATGCCGAGGTAAACATGGAATACCCGGCCAACCCGAAAGTCGATGCCTCTCCGCTGGTCAAATCGTGGGGTGACTTCAAGGGCGACACGGTAAGCATGGAGGATATCGCGAAAAATCGCGAAGCCGCCACCAAGCTTGTCGATGAAACCAACTTCGACGAAGGACCGACGAGCTGACGCTCATCGGATCGCGTATCGACAAACACCACGGGCGCCCCCATAACAGGGGCGTCCGTTCGTCGTTTGAAGAGCTGCTCATATGACCGCCCACACCGCGCGCCCTTCTCTATTCGCAATGATGTCCGCAAAGATTGAATTCAGCATCTGGACAGCAGGCGCCCTTGTCGTCGCGATCCTCGTCGCTGCGCCGATCATCACAGTGCTGGGCATCGCCATCACCGACAGCTCCGATATCTGGAAGCACCTGTATGACACCGTTCTCGGCCTTTATCTGGAACGGACAATCGTCCTGATGGCCGGGGTCGGGATCGGCACCCTGGTCATTGGCACCGGTACCGCATGGCTGGTCACGATGTGCCGCTTTCGCGGCTCGCGCTATTTCGAGTGGGCGCTGCTGCTACCACTCGCCGTGCCGGCCTATGTCCTCGCCTTCGTGGTCACAGACCAGCTTGAATACGCCGGCAACGTTCAGTCCACACTGAGAAGCCTGTTCGGCTGGACCCGTCCGCAGGATTACTGGTTCCCCGAAGTCCGTTCCATGTCCGGCGCAATCACGGTCATGACTCTGGTGCTTTACCCATACGTCTATCTGCTGGCACGCGCCGCGTTCCTGGAACAGTCGGTCTGCGTGCTCGAAGTCTCGCGCACCCTCGGCAAGACGGCGTGGGGCAGTTTCATCCATGTCGCCATTCCGCTAGCGCGACCGTCGATCGTCGTTGGCGTGACACTGGTGCTGATGGAGGTCCTCAACGATTTCGGCACCGTCGATTATTTCGCCGTCCGCACGTTCACCGCCGGAATCTTCGACGTTTGGCTCAACATGAATTCGATCGGCGGCGCCGCACAGCTTTCCTCGGTCCTGTTGCTGGTGGTGCTGCTACTGATCGTCACCGAGCGGCTGGCGCGGCGTGACCGCAAATTCCACCATACCTCGAGCAAGTATTCCAAGTTGCCGAGCTACCGGCTGAGCGGCATCCGCGCCCTGCTCGCCTTCATCGCCTGTGCGTTGCCTGTCCTGCTCGGCTTCGTGCTCCCGGCCTCCGTGCTCGGCGGCTATGCCCTGCGGTTCTATGAACAGACCCTGTCCGCCGATTACTTCGGCTTCGTCGCCAACAGCCTGATCCTGTCCGCTTCGGCGGCGGTGCTGGCGCTGATCATCGGCCTTTTCCTCGCCTATGCGGTCCGGCTGTCGAGCGGGCCTTGGGTCCGCATCGCGGCGCGTACCGCCAGCATCGGCTATGCCGTACCTGGCGCCATCCTCGCAGTCGGCGTGCTGTGGCCGACTGGGGCCGTCGACCAGACGATTGACTGGATCGGCGGGCATCTGGGTCTGAGCCTCGGCGCGGTGCTGATCGGTACCATTGCGCCCGTAGTTTACGGCTATCTGGTACGCTTCCTCGCCCTTTCCTATGGCACCGCGGAAGCCAGTCTCGGCAAGATCACGCCGAGCATGGACGGCGCCGCCAGAACCCTCGGCGCCAGTCCCGCCGGCGCCTTGCAGCGGGTGCATTTTCCGCTCATGCGCGGCAGCCTGCTGACCGCGGCGATACTGGTTTTTGTCGATTGCATGAAGGAACTGCCGCTGACCCTGATCCTGCGTCCGTTCAATTTCGACACCCTAGCGACGTTCGTCTTCCAGTACGCATCAGACGAATTGTTGGAGGAATCCGCACTCGGCGCGTTGACCATTGTCGGCGCGGGCATTATCCCGGTGGTTCTGCTGAGCGTCACGATTGCCCGCTCCCGTCCCGGGGCGCGGTAAAGGCGCTCCCGAACGGAGACCACATGAGCGGCCTGCACCTCAGAGCCATATCACATGCCTTCGGCAGCAATCAGGTGCTGTCGGGCGTTTCCGTGTTCGTGGCGCCGGGCGAACTGGTCTGCCTTCTCGGCCCCAGCGGCTGCGGCAAGACCACCCTGCTGCGCCTTGCCGCCGGTCTGGAAACGCTGCAGACCGGCCAGGTGGAAATCAACGGCCACGTCGTCGCCGAAGGAAGAAACCGCAAGCAGATGCCGCCCGAACAGCGCGGCGTCGGGCTGATGTTTCAGGATTATGCACTGTTTCCGCACCTCAACGTTCGCGACAATATCGCCTTCGGCATCGACGCTGAAAAAGGCGGGCGGCGTTCGGCCTGGATCGACGAAGCGCTGGCCACGATGGGCCTGACGGCATACGCGGATGCCTACCCGCACACGCTTTCCGGTGGTCAGCAGCAGCGCGTCGCCCTGATCCGGGCTCTGGCGCCGGGACCGCAGATCCTGTTGCTGGACGAACCGTTTTCAGGCCTCGACGTGACGCGACGCGCACAAATCCGCACCGAAACCCTCGAGCTGGTCAAGAAATCGGGTGTCGCCACCCTGATGGTTACGCACGATCCGGAAGAAGCCATGTTCATGGCCGATCGTATCCTTGTCATGAACGAAGGTCGCGTCGTGCAGGACGGCTCGCCCGTTGATCTGTACTTCCAGCCCAGGGATCCATTCGTCGCCGAATTTTTCGGCCCGATCAACAGCCTCCGCGCGACCGTCGCGAACGGCACCGTGACGACACCGCTCGGCACGTTTCCCGCCGCCGGCTTCGCCGACGGAACCGAAGTCAGCGTGATGATCCGCCCGGAAGGATTCCGGCTTGCCCCGGAGAACCATACGCCACAGCCGATTTCAGGCGATCCGGACAGTCTTGCCGCGGCACCGGGCAGTTTCGAAGTGGTGACGGCACGGACGCTCGGTCGATCCTCGTTCGTGGTATTCAGACTAGCCGACGGTGCGACCGTGGAAACACGCGTCCCCGGTCTGTTTCTGCCCGCCGCCGGCAGCCGCGTCCATGTCGCCGTCAACGCCCTCCAGGTGCATATTTTCAAGGCCGGCTGAGCACCGACGAACCAGCTTACCCGGCAAAGATTGCCGCACCGGACGGGAAACGCGCCTGCATAGCCATCATATTGCCACCCCGGCTAAAATATAACTTATATATTTCAAATAGTTGACCTCTTTCCGGAGTTGGCATTGCACTTGCTTCATATATCGCACGGATAAGTGCGCGCCCACTTCGGGCGTGCCAGCGAATAACAGAGCGAGCACGTACCATGAGCGGATACGGTCTTTTTCAGCCTTCGACCCTGGGCATGAAGTCCCAGTCGCACAGGCTCAACACGATTGGCTACAACATCGCCAACGTGAACACCGGTGGCTTCAAGCGCACCGATACCGAATTCGAAACCCTGCTGAGCGACAGGATCTACCAGCAGAGCGACATCGGCGGCGTTAAACCGTATGCCCGCGCCACCAATGACGTGCAGGGGCTGGTCTCATCGACCAACCGCAGCCTCGACCTGGCCATCAGCGGCGATGGATTCTATGCCGTACAACCGCAACTGACCGGCACCACGGAAATTTTCTATACCCGCGACGGCTCATTCGGGATCAACACGGTTGACGGTCAGACAAGCACCGTCACCTCCGACGACAATACGACGATCACGGTGGCGAACGGCTACCTTGTCGACAAGAACGGCTACTTCCTGCTCGGCTCACCGGCCAATGCGGACGGCACATTCTCTTCGTCAGCGGCGGCGCCGATGCGCGTTGACCAATATGCTTTCATCTCGCAGGGTCAGCCAACTAGTACGGCATCGCTGGAATTCAACCTGCCGTCGACGGCCGAATTCGGCGACACGACGGAAACCTTTGCATTGACGGTGTATGATTCCAATTCGACCGCTCGTAGCATCAACTTCGATTTCATTCCGATGCAGGCCGACAACCAGTGGCGGATCAATGTCCGTGCCGACAACATGACGACGGGTACACTCAGCCCGACGAGCGCGGTCAGTCGCACGTCCGGCACAGCCGCGAATACCGGGCTGGCTTTCGATTCCGAGTTTGTTTTCAACTCCACCAACAAGACGGTTCAGGCCATCAATTCTGCTACCGGCCTGGGAATCACCGATGCCTTTGCCAGTTATGTTAAAGGCGACCAGATCACATTTTCCAATACCGGCAACAATAACGCCACCTTCACCATCGAGAATGTGACAAACGATGGGTCGATGCTGGTGCTGAAAGAAGCCGTGACGGCGGAATCAACAGGTGGCGCAACCGTTACCGCGACATCGGCTTCCGCCCTGTTCAACCCGATGACCTTCAGCAGCAAGGGGGTCTTGTCGTCGACCGGTGAGTTGACGTTCAGCGCAACCTGGGACGACGCCGCGACATCGTCATTTACGATTGATGTCAGCACAATGACCCAGTTCGCCGGCGATTTCACACCCTACCGTTCCTCGCAGAACGGGCTTGGTCTTGCCAACCTGACCGATCTTTCCTTTGACCCAGCAGGGCACGTCGTTGGCACCTTCAGCGATGGTACACAGCGGAATATCTATCAAATTCCGCTGTACGATTTCACAAATCCGAACGGCCTAACTAGCGACAACGGTATGGTTTTCAAGGAAACCACGGAATCCGGCTCGGCAACGTCATTCTTTGCCGATGCTTCGTCGAAAGCGACGTTCCTGCCGGGCGCGATCGAAATTTCCAACGTCGACATCGCCGCCGAGTTCGCGCGCATGATCCAGACCCAGAACGCCTACAACATGAGCGCAACGACGTTCCGGACCATCGACGAAATGACCACAGTCGCACGCGACCTGAAGGCGTAAACCCTCTTTCAGCCCTTACGGCATGCTGACCCGCGAAGGCTCCGATGTGCGCAAATGCACAGAAACCGGGGCCTTTTGGCTTTATGATCGGTCTTTAGACAAGCACCGAAAAAGGAGGCGGCAATTCTTACCCAGCACCCGACCGGACGGCAGAAATAGCCCTTCGTGATTTCCCCTAAAGACTATTAAGTGATTGATTTTATTGTTTTTTATATATTCAAATTTTGGCACGCTATTCGCATAACCCTATGCAAACACAAAAGCCGTCAAGACGGCAGGTTTCGATAACGGGAATATGACGATGAAAATTTCGCAAAACCGCTTCCGCAAAGGCCTGGCCAGCACGGCAATCCGCTGCGTGATCGCGCTCGCGTTGCTGGCGCAGGCGGCACTGCCGGCGATGGCCTCGTCCAGGATCAAGGACATCATCGATTTCGAAGGGGTGCGCGACAACCAACTCGTCGGCTACGGTCTGGTCGTCGGCCTGAACGGCACGGGCGACAACCTGGCGGACGGACATTTCACCAAGCAGAGCCTGCAGGCGATGTTGAACCGCCTCGGCGTCAAGCCGACCGATGCAGGACTGGATTCCGATAACGTTGCCGCCGTCATGATCACCGCCAATCTGCCGCCGTTCGCGCGTCAGGGTTCGCGTATCGACGTCACGGTCAGCGCCCTTGGCGATTCCTCCAGCCTGCTCGGCGGCACGCTTCTGGTGACGCCGCTGCTCGGCGCCGACGGCGAGGTTTACGCCGTTGCCCAGGGACAGGTCGCGGTTGGCGGCTTCCAGACCCAGGGCGACGCCGAAACCGTCACCAAGGGCGTGCCGACATCCGGCCGCATTGCCAACGGGGCGATCGTGGAACGTGAAATTCAGTTCAACCTGGCCGGTATGAGCAAGGTCAAGCTGACGCTCCGTAACCCCGACTTCACCACGGCGCGCCGCGTCGCCCAGGCGGTCAACGCGTTCCTCGGCACATCCGCTGCGGTTCCCAGCGACCCGACCACCATTCACGTCACGGTGCCCGACAGCTACCGCGATAACGTCGTCAACCTGCTGACCGATATCGAGCAACTACGCATCGAACCCGACCAGCTTGCGCGCGTCGTCATCGATGAGCAGACCGGCACCATCGTAATGGGTGAAAACGTGCGGATCTCCAGCGTCGCCATCGCCCAGGGTTCCCTAACCATCCGCGTCACGGAAACCCAGCAGGTTTCCCAGCCGGGGCCGTTTGCCGAAGTCGGCACCACGACCACCGTCAACCGCACCAACATCGAGGTCGATCAGGGCGAAGACAAGCGCCTGACCATCCTGCAACCGGGCGTCAGCCTGCAGGAACTGGTCAACGGCCTTAACGCACTCGGCATCGGGCCGCGCGACATGATCACCATTCTTCAGGCGATCAAGACCGCAGGCGCCCTGCAAGCCGAAATCGAGGTGATGTGATGAGCGGCTTCGCGACCCCCGATATCGGCATGCAGATCAGCGCCGCGCGCTACGCCCAGGATGCGAAGCCGTCTGGTATCAATGCCATGAACATGCAGCGCATCAAGGAAACCGCCGAGGAGTTCGAATCCGTATTCCTGGCAGAGATGCTGCGCCCGATGTTCAGCAACATCGAGGCATCCGAGCCGTTCGGCGGCGGTGCCGGCGAGAAAATCTATCGCGACATGCAGGTCGACGAGTACGGCAAGGCCATCGCCAAGGCTGGCGGCATCGGACTTGCGGAGTCGATTATGCGGGAAATGATCAAAATGCAGGAGGGCAAGTGATGGAAGTGTCCAAGAGAATGGCCGACCTGGTGAACGTCACGACGCGGCTGATTGACGTGCTTGAGCGCGAAAACGCCCTGCTGCGTGAACGTCGGCACAGCGAACTGCCGCTCATCCTCGATGAGAAGGAAACCATCGCACGGGTCTATCAGGCGCGCATCATGGGACTGGAAGAAAATCCCGATGTTCTGGACGAGGCAAGCGCGGAAGACCGATCAGGCCTCATGGAACTGGCGCAAAAGGTCGACGGCCTGATGGCGCAGAATGCCCGCTATCTAGAAGTTGCGATGACGGTGAGCAAACGCATCGTCGATCTGGTCGCCGAAGCGGTCAAGGAAGCAGCCCCGAAAAGCGGTGCCTATTCCGCCAAGGGCAGCACCGCGGCCGCGCCGATCAAAGGCGGCAATATGTCGCTGTCACTGAACGAAACACTGTAGAACGCAGCAAGTCCGCCACGAAAGGCGAAAAACATGGGTACGCTAACGCTCGCTCTCCGAACCGCACAAAGTGGTCTGCTGGCCAACCAGCAGGCGCTGGATGTGACGTCCAGAAATATCTCGAACACCAACACCGTGGGATATTCCAAGAAAACCGTCACCTTCGAGAACTCGGCCATTGTCGGCGCCGGGGCGGGCGTCAATATCTCCCAGATCCAGCGTTCCGTTGATGAAGGCCTGCTGAAAAGCTTCCGTCTTGAAAGCTCGGAACTCAATGCGCTGTCGGCACAGAACACCTTCTGGGACCGGCTGCAGGACCTGTTCGGCACGCCGGATGCGAATACCACCCTGAGCCACATCATCAGCGACATGAACGATGCCATCGAATCGCTAGTGATTTCGCCGAACAACGCACTGGAACACACCGAAGTCGTCCGCCGCGCCCAGGATGTGACCGAACAACTGCAGCAAATGTCTATCGCTATTCAGGATCTGCGCTTGCAGGCGGACCAGAAGATGGGCGAGATCGCGACCGAGATCAATTCCCTGGTTAACGAGATCGACACGCTGAACGACGATATAATCGCGTCCGGTTCCGTCAACCGTGAAACGTCGGACCTGAAGGACCAGCGCGACATTAAGGTCTCACGCCTATCGGAACTAATCGATATCCGTTACTTCGCCCGCTCGGACGGCGATCTCGTGGTGTTCACGTCGAACGGTCGCACGCTGGTCGACACCGTGCCGCCGACGATCTCTCACACCCCCGCTTCGGCGGTCACGCCGACGACGACCCATGCCGAAGGCGATTTCGGCGGCTTTTTCATCGGCTCCAGTTCGAACCCCGCCAACGACGCGACCACGGACATCCGCGACGGCCAGATCAAGGGTCTGATCGACATGCGTGATACGGTCCTGCCGAACCTGCAAAGCCAGATTGATGAGCTTGCAGCGCGCATGCGTGATGTCATCAATCAGGTTCATAACCGCGGCGTGTCCTTCCCCGGCGCACAGGAATACAACGGCAGCCGAAACTTCACAGAACCGACAACGCAATCTATCAAGCTCGACCCGACCAATTCCGTCGACGACGTCACCATCGTTCTGTTCGATTCAACCGGCGATCAGAGCAAAACCACGACATTGAACACTATCATGACCGGCGCCGGTTTCTCTTCACGGGGCTCCGGCAATGACTGGCATATCACCGATGTCGCATCGACAATGCAGAGTTGGCTTCGTAACAACGGCGCATCGAGCGCAACCGTTTCGACAACATCAGGTCAGTTCGATATTTCATTGAACACGACCTCGGTAAACCTGGCATTCCGCGACGAAACAGCGACCGCCAACGGCTCGACAGCGGCTGATGCCGAAATCGCCTATGACTCAAACGGCGACGGGGTGACCGATGAAACCGTTTCAGGTTTTTCCAATTTCTTCGGTCTCAATGATTTCTTTGTAGACAGCCTGGCTGACAACGTCTGGGAATCCGACGTCCTGGCCAGCACCTACACGATAACCGCATCGACACTGACCTTCAGGGATTCGACCGGGTCCATCGGGACGCTGGCGATTACGGCCGGCACCACCTTGTCGGATCTGGTAACGCAGATTTCAAATGACACCACGCTCAGCCAGAAAGTGGTCGCCGCCGTGATCCCGGACGGATCAGGCGTGCGTATCCGTTTCTCGCACAAGAACGGCGCCAGCATGCAGATTACTCAGGCGGCCGGGAATACGTTCCTGAGCGACGCCGGCGTCAATATTGCCGATGTCCGTGTCGCCTCAACGCTGCAGGTCCGGTCCGACATCCTGAATACCCCATCGAAGATATCGGTCGGCGCCGTACAGTGGGACTCCACGCGCGGAGCCGCCGGTGAATACCTGATGAGCGTCGCCGATGAGTCCGTCGCCCAAGCCTGGGCCGAAACCATGAACGCAACGACGTCATTCGGCACATCGGGCGGCTTGCCGAACGTCAGCCTGAATTTTGCCGAACGCGCCGCAGCCATCGTGTCGACCAATGCTGCTCTTGCCAGCACGCACGAGCGCAACGCCGATGCCCAGCTTTCGCTGACGGAATCTATCGAGCTTCAGTTCGAATCCGAGCGCGGCGTGAACCTTGACGAGGAGATGGCAAATCTGATCGTATTCGAGCAGGCCTTCGGGGCATCGGCGCGGATCATTACGACGATCCAGCGCATGTTCGACGCCCTCGAGCGGGTCCTGTAGGCCGGAGATGAACCCATGAGCCGTATTTCCAGCTACGCATCCAACATCACGCTGATCAATCAGATGCTGCGCACGCAGGATCGTCTGTACGATCTCGAAGCCCAGGTCAGCACCGAAAAGAGATCCCAGGATTACCTGGGCATCTCCATCAATTCGCAACGTCTGGTCAACCTGGAAAACACCAAGGCACAGCTTCAGCGATTCATCGACAACAATAACCAGGAAGAGGTCCGCCTCAACATCCAGAGTACCGTTGTGGCCGGCATCGACGACGTGGTCAGCGAGTTTCAGACGGCGCTTAACAACTACGCCACCTCGAACGTCAAAAACGAGCAAAAAGTCGAGGAGATCCAGGCAGCGGCGTACCGCGGTCTGATCAGCATGCAGAACCTGCTCAACACCGACGTCGCCGGCCGCTTCATCTTTGCCGGCAGCCGTGTCGCCAACGAACCGGTTGAGCTCGGCATCACCTCGATCTCCGCGTTTCAGCAGAAATATGACGGTTATAACGTCAAGATTCCGACGACACGTGATGCCGTCCTGGAAAACTTCTCCTTCAGTCAAGACGAGAACAATCTGACCACGCAGTTCGTCGATCCGTCGAATTTCCTGACGTTCGCACAGGATGCCGACGGCGTAACGACGACAGGCGGCAACAGCTCCATCACCGCCACGTCGGCGCTGTTTTCCAATCTGACCGCAGGTGCCACCATCGAGATCACCAACACAGCGTCGAATAACGGCACCTATACGGTTTCCAGCGTTACCAACAGCGGACGAACCGTCGAGATCGTCACAACGATGCTGACGGACGAAGCAAACGTCGCCAACACCTCGATCAGCTATCGTGACCCGAACAAAACATCCAACGAATTGTCATTGCAGGGGGCCAGTTACGGTGGTTTGAGCTTCACCCGCTCGACCAACACCCTGACGGCGGCGAACGCCGGTGGCCTGACCGGGATTCCGGTCGGTTCGCGGATCACCGTCGCCGGCACGACACTTAATAACGGTACCTATACCGTCGCCAGCAACGACGGTACCAATATCACGGTAGAATCGAACAAGCTGACCGACGAAGGCCTTGGTGCCGGTAACACGTTCTTCGATTTTCATACCGGTACGCAGGTCGTCTTCACCGCTAACGGCGGCGCCAATGACGACACCATCGCCGTACAGCAGAACGGCGGCGGCGGTGCGGTTCCGGACGTCTTCAACGGCCTGGCAGTCGGTGACACGGTGACCATCGCCAACACCGGCTCCAACAACACGACCTATACCATCAATGCGATTTCCGCAGACGGATCGACGATTACCGTCGATGAAACGGTCACCAACGAAACCGATTTCAATGCCACGTTCAGCGGCTCCAACAGTTTCGCTTATACGGTCGGCACGCAGATCGATTTCAACGCGGCAACGGACACCATCGAGATTCAGGATTCCGGCGGCGCAGCTGTTGCCGGCGCCTTCTCGCAACTCAAGGTCGGCCAACAGTTCACTGTCAGCGGCGTAACCACCAACAACGGTACATTTACGATCGCCTCGATCGCCGCCAACGGATCGTCGGTCACCGTGACCCAGGACATAACCGTCAACGAAACCGACAACGACGGGGCACGCATCAGGTCCTTCGCTGCCGCCGGCACGATCAAGGCTACCCCATATTATTCGGGCGACAGCGTGGCATCGACCCATCGCGCCAGCGATCTCAGAAGCTATGAAAACGACCTCACCGCGATTGATCCGGCATTCGAAAAAGCCATTCGCGGCATGATGCTGATTTTGCAGGGTGAATACGGCACCTCCGGCGGGCTGGACGAAAACACAGATCGGATCGGTCAGGCGAAATACCTGATCGAAGCGTCACTCGAGTTCACGGTCAGCGGCACGCCGCCTTTCGGAACCGAAGTCGAAGGCAGCATAGAACAGGTGCGCCAGGAAATCGGCTTTAACCAGGTGCTGCTCGATACCCAAAACAAATTGCACACGGATTTCATCGGGTTTCTCGATACATCCATCGCGGATATCGAGAACGTCAACCCGCTGGAGGCGATCACCCGGCTTCTCGACGATTCCAGGGCGCTTGAAGCCTCATATCAGACTTTTGCCCGCATCCGCCAGCTTAGCCTGACTAACTTCCTGTAACAAAAAGGCAAAGTAGGGTCAGCAATGGTCTTGTATTGAGATAGTTTACCCTGTTCCAACACTTTAAAGATGCTATGATAGCGAAGGGTCCGCAGTAATGGATGGTTACGCAATGAGTTCTCAACAAAGCAAAATCAAGAGCTACGAGCGCGTTCCGCAGAGTGGTCAGCCCGCGCAGACAGAGGCTTGGGCACTCCTTGAAGCCGCCAACCGGATGGCTGCCGCCATTGTCAGCGGCAACCCGGAAGAAAAAGAAACCAAGGAAAGAATGAAGACGTCGCTCAGATTGAACTGGCGTCTGTGGACCATTTTCCAGGCTGAACTTCTGGATGAAACTTGCACCGTTCCTGCCGAAATCCGCGTCAACATGCTGACCCTTTGCCAATTCGTCGACAAGCAGACCGTCAAAGTGCTGGCCGGACCTACGCCGGAAATCATGATTCCGCTGATCGATATCAACCGCAACATAGCTGCCGGTTTGATGAACCTGCCCGAAAGAGATGCCAAGGCCGAGCCGGCGGAAGCCCCGTCTGAAGAAGCACCTGCCGACGCACCGCCGGTTTCTCTTGATACCGAGGCATGATCCCCGGGTTCAGCCGCAGATGAACCAATTCCAAAGCTTCGCTGGCAACCCACCGATTTCCCGTTCTCAAATCCGCCCTTTCGCCTTTAACCAGATAATTTGTCGATGACGGATAGTTCTGATCACGAAGCATTTCTGGATATGCTGCAGGAAATCATCGATCTGCAGATGGCAGGCAATCTCACGGCTGCCATCGACCAGATCTCCAAGGCCCTGCCGAAACATCCCGAAAGCCCTGAACTGCTGTTGCTGACCGCTGTCTGCAGCTACCGCCAAAGCAAGACGGGGCAAGCGATTGAATTATGTGAAAGAGCGCACGAGATCGACCCTGAGTGCCAGGAAGTGGTGGATGCACTGGCCGTCCTGAAAACCGTCACCGGCAACATCAACGACGGACTGTATTACGCCAAACTGGCAACCACGCTATCGCCGCATCAGGATATCCCCGACCTTCTGCCACCGGATTTCTCGAGTTTTTTCCATGCCCTGAGCATCGCCGCGCCGTCACGGCATTTTCTTGACGGCCACTACATGTTCAACGGGCGCCGCTTCGAGGATGCCGTCAGCGAGTTCGAAGCCGAATTGTCGGTGAATGCCGACAACCTGGAGGCGCGTAAGATGCTCGGGCATGCAAGGCTGTTTACCGGCATGCCCAAGGAAGCGCTTCAGGACTTTTCCGTTTACGCCGCATCATACCCGGACAATGCCGAGGTCTATGCCCTCTCCGCCAGAGCCAAAAGCATGATGGCTGATTTCGAGGGGGCGGCGTCACTGTGCCGCGAGGCGATTGATAAAGCCCCGGACAGCGTCGAGAATCTGATGCAGGTCCTTGAAACCGCCCGCTACTTCGAAGGCGACCTCGTGGATATCTATACGGACACTGTCCGCTTACTGAACGAGGTCACGGCGAAAGCCGCCGACGAGATCGCACCGCGGACCCGCCGCGCGGCACGGGCCGAGGACATGCCCATTACCGTCGGCATCCTCAGCAACGACCTCAGGGACGGCGACCAGTATGGCTTCCTGATGCCGATCATCGAGGAAATGGACCCCAAGGCGTTTTCGCTGACGGTGTATCAGCAATCACCGACCGGTGATCCCGTGTTTCAGGAATTCCGAAGCAAGTCGCCGAACTGGCGGCGCATCGTCGATATGGATGACGAGGTGCTGGCACTCATTCTCTCGCGCCAGAAGACGGATATCCTGCTGGATCTGTGCGGTTTCTCAAGCAACGCACGCCCGATCGTCTTCGCGGCGAAACCGGCCCCTGTGATTAGCAACATTCTGTGCGAACCTTACGGCTTCGGCGCCCCCGGCACGAACGTCATCATTGCCGACAAGGCTACGCTGGAAAGCGACCGTACCCAGCTACAAGCAGGCCAGCAGATCGTCGAATGCGAAGGCGGTCTCTTCGCCATCAAACCACCGGCCCTGATGGGACGCGTGCAGCCCCTGCCCGCCTTAAGCAACGGACACGTCACCTTCGGCACGCAATGCATGCCGCAGACATTTTCACCGAGCAGCATCGAATTCTGGTCACGAGTCCTCACCACTGTCGAGAATGCGCGGCTGCTGTTCGGCAACGTCACCAACATTCCGCAATATATGCGTGCCCGTGTCCGTGAGTTGTTCGACGCACATGGCATTTCCGATCGCATCGATTTTATGGATAGCCTCGTACAGGACGGCAGTAGAGCCCACTTCTTCAACAATATCGATGTGTATCTGGACAGCGTGCCGGTGAACGGCACGCGCGCTTTATGCCATGCGTTGTGGATGGGTGTACCGGTTGTCACCGTGAAGGGGGTGGCAAGACGCGGGCTTGTCGGTGCCAGTATACTGACCTCGGCAGGCAAAGCCGGGTGGGTCGGTGACGATTTGAATCAGGCAGTGTCGATTGCCTGCCTACTTGCATCCGATACGGACAGCTTGTCCGAGACACGCGACACGCTGCGCGATGAAACGAAAGACTCGGCGCTGATGGATACTGCCGGCTATGCCAGAAGCATGATGGCGGCGTTGAAACAGGCGCTTGAAAAGACGGACGCCTGAGCCGTCAATCCACGTCAGCCTTCATTTCTACCGCCCCGTCCCCTTCTTCGAGTTCCCGAAGGCTTTGGTGCAGACCTTCGAAAGCCTTGATCTCGTGGCCAATCAGCTTTTGCGTCAGCTTCAGCCCCTTATAGATCTTGCCGTCATCAACCGCTGCCAGAATCTGGTCGCCGATTTCCTTGGCACTTGGTGCCGCCGTCACATAGTCGTTGAGGAACTGGCGGAACAGCGAAAGGTAATGCTCTTTCTTCTCATGGAAGATATAGGCGCACTGCAGGGCAAAATAGACACGCGCCGCCGGTGTCGCG
The DNA here is from genome assembly GCA_038100295.1 of Thalassospiraceae bacterium. Classification (GTDB taxonomy): domain Bacteria; phylum Pseudomonadota; class Alphaproteobacteria; order Rhodospirillales; family Casp-alpha2; genus UBA4479. The sequence goes on along the minus strand of JAYNVG010000004.1, from coordinate 84,409 downwards.
GTTTCAGCCTCGGAGAGGATTTCTTTCTCACGGAGGATAGCTGCTTCGTTGTGAATCAGCAGACTGGCATTGTGGCCGATATTCTCGACAACGGCGCCGTTGATGACGAGCTTGTCGCCGGCTTTGAAATCAATCTTTAGGGGCATGTTCAACTTCCTTTTCTAAGAAGCACGTGTATCGACACATTACCGGCTCAGCGGGTGAAATTAAATGCCTAAACGGTTCAGGCGGGTCGTACTGCTCAGGAATGCAAAAATACCGGCAGAGCTGCGCCGATATCCGCGAACACATCATCCCAGACGCCGAGCCGTTTCTGGCGGTACAGGCGCATGGATGAATACCAGCAACTCGACGTCGCGGTACGGCCCCAGCGCCAGTCTGAAAGCTGTGCCAGCAATACCCAGACGGGTACACCCAGGGCACCGGACAGATGCGCGACTGAAGTGTCGACGCTGATCACCAGGTCGAGCTTGGAAATGACATCGGCAGTGTCTGTAAACGATTCCAGTTCGCTTGAAAGATCGACGATACGGTTCTGCCAGCCCAGCGTGGCGATCTGCCCTGCACCGTCACCGACCTGCAGACTATAGAAACGGATACCTTGCAGGCCGAGAAGGTCATCGAATCGTGCCAGCGGCACGCTGCGATAGGCGTCATTCGTATGCGCCTTGTTGCCCTGCCAAACAAGCCCAACGGCAGGCTCCGCTGGTTTCACGAAGGAACCCTTCGGTGCCTTCATGTATCCGTCCTGGAACGGCACCGTCGATGCGTCCGTCGCGAACAGCCGCGGCAGTTCCATCATGGATATCTGATAATCCACGTCCGGGGGCGCCTGGAGAAACGTGTACATGAGATCGATACCGTCGACGGTCGCCAGAAGATCTCTGACCAATGGCGAGCACTGACAATGGACCTCGGCGCCGGCCGACTTTAATAGAGGCGCGTAGCGGACAAACTGGATCGTATCGCCAAGCCCTTGTTCCGCGTAGATCAGGATTGATTTGCCGGCCAGCGGTTCGCCTGACCAGATCGGCGCATTCGCCGGCGGGTTGAAATCGGCATAGGCTTCCATCCTGAAGCGCCAGGCATATTCCTCCCATCCTCCCCGATACTGGCCCTGCGTAAGCAGTGATACACCAAGATTGAAATGTGCTTCGGCATGATCCGGTTGCAGCGCGATGGCGCGACGGAAGTACGCAATCGCCGTGGCGTTATCGCCCAGCGCTTGCGCGGTATCTCCTGCGTGAACCAATGCCGGCACATAATCGGGGCTCTCTTCAAGGATGCCATCCAGCATTGCCAACGCTTCGGCGAAGCGGCCCTGACCCTTGATCGTCTGTGCCAGGAAGCAGCGGAAATCAAAGTTGCCGGGATCATTTTTCAGAAGCCGGCCGAACATAGATTCGGCATCGTTGTAACGACCGAGGGACAACAGAACCCCGGCCCAGTCCCTGAGAATTTCACCATACTCAGGCTGCAGCGCTGCCATGTACTCGAAGGTCGCATTGGCATCTTCGAACTGGCGCAGTCCTACTTGCGCTTTAGCCTTGTTCCGCAACGCCAGCCAGGAATCCCCTTGGATCGACAGCGCGCGCGTGGCCGTTTCCAGTGCGCTTGCCGGGTCCTTGGAGTCCAGGTACATGCCGGCAAGATTGTTCAGGGCATCGAGAAATTCAGGGCGCGCCGCCAGTGCCCGCTTGACGGTGGCAATCCCTTTCTCCGCATCGCCCCGCTGATAGGCGACCACTCCCAGCATATGCAGCGCATCCGGATGGTTTCGTTGCAGCTTCAAAACGTCACGATACAACAGCTCGGCACGGCCTACCACGCCCTTGCTGTGAAGGGCAATGGCCTGCTTGAAAAGCTCATCCGTATCCGTGGTTCTATCCGTCATGCTTAGTGGATTGGACATGCATCAGCGCATAATGCAATGTTTTTCAGAAGGTTCATTGGAACGCAAACAGTACGGTTTAAGCATAGCATAATGGCGGCACAACGTATCGGAATCACCTGGCAAATCACCGATCTGCACGGATGGGGGGTTTTCGGCCTGAACCTCTGCCTCGAGCTGGCACGTCACGGCCCGTTGCCGCCGTTGATCCTGTCGGCGCCGTATATTGCTTCCCCGACGCCACGCATCAACCGGCTGCTGGGTCCATACCTGAAGGAACAACCCGGCATCCTGCAGCAAATCGAGCAAGCGGGCCTGCAGGTCAAACTGCCTGAAACCCTGCTCCTGCATAGTCTCGGCAACGAATTTGTGCATTCACCAATTTCCGACAAGGTGCAGGGATTCGCCAACGTCGGCTTCATCTTCTTCGAAAACGGCAACATGACCGACATCGCACTTCAACGTGCCCGCCGCTACGACAAGATCATTGCCGGTTCGAGCTGGAACAGGGATTTCATCATCGATCACGGCTTCAAGGAAACCGCCTTTGTGTCGCAAGGGGTCGACCTTGAACGCTTCGCGCCGAGACCAAAGACCGGCGTCTTTGGCGACCGTTTCGTGATTTTCTCCGGCGGCAAGCTGGAACTGCGCAAGGCGCAGGACACGGTGGTGACGGCTTTCAAAAAGTTCCACGACCGCCACCCCGACACCCTGTTGGTGAGCAACTGGCACAATGCCTGGCCGGACACCATCGCCAACATGGCAGCATCACCGTTTTACAATACCGTTCCCGAGGTGAATGCCGAGCGTGTCATCAACTTCGCCAAGTGGACGGCCGGCGCCGGTATTCCCGAAGGGGCATACATGGACGTCGGTGCCGTACCGAATTCACATATCCCGCAGATCTTAGCCGAGGTCGATGTTGCGCTGTTCCCGAACCGATGTGAAGGCGGCACCAACCTCGTTGCTATGGAAACCATGGCCTCCGGCGTGCCCTGCATCCTGTCGGCAAACAGCGGGCATCTTGATATCATTTCCGGCGACAATTGCTATGCGCTGCGGAAACAGACGTTGTCACCGCAATCAGTCGACCCGACGGGCATCTGGCACGAATCCGATATCGACGAAATCCTCGAAGCGCTCGAAAAGGCCTATACCGATCGGGAAGACGCAAAGAAACGCGCAGATGCGGGTGTCGCGTTCATGCAGGGTTTGTCGTGGAATCATCAGACCAAGGAACTGATTTCCCAACTATCGCCCTTTATCGATACGCCTGAAGCTTCATGAAGCGAGAGGATCCGCTCCGCTGAGCCGGGCCTTCATTTCAGTGATCACGTTATCCCAGGCATAGCGCTCGCTGGCACGAAACACCCGTGCGCTCGGATACCAGGGCGTTTTGTCCCCGTCGAGCATGAATACCCAGTAAGGGATCTTGGTCACCATCACCCAGACCGGCTTGCCAAGGGATCCGGCAATATGTGCCATTGCAGTGTCGACCGTGATCAGCAAATCCAGACAGTCGATCAGTGCGGCGCAATTCACCATCTGCGCCGTCGGCTCATCGATGCCGTTTTCGATTTCCTCAAACCGCGTGATCCAGCCGCTGTCAGGCAACGCCGATATCTGCTCCGCCCCCGGACCGGCCTGCAGGCTGTAGAACGTATGCCCGGTCGCCGCAAGCGGGGCCAGATCTGCAAGCCGTGCCGAGCGTTCCTCGTCCCTGTTATGGGACGCATTGCCCTGCCAGACGAGGCCGACCTTCAGCCCATCCGTTTCCGGCAGGCGCGACTGCCAGAAGGATTTCCAGGCCATATCCGCCTTGAGCCAGTCCGCAGGTGGTATGGTCTCCGGCGTGGTTTCGAAGATCGCCGGCAGACTGAAAAGATCGGCATGCAGATCGAAGGTTGGCAACGGATCGCCGAATTCAATGATCATAACGTTTCCTATGTCCGCTAGCGACGCGAACAGTTCGCGGAAACCTTGGAAAACCGTCAGCACCACACCCTTGGCACGAGCCGCCAGAAGGGGGATGAAGCGCGCGCACATGATGGCGTCGCCGATACCCTGATCGCAGTAAACCAATACGATCTTGTCATGGATGTCATCGAGATCGGCAGTCGTAAGATACGGCTTACTGATCGTCGCCGCCGACCGCTCGCGATAGATCGCGTCATCGATCCGCTTCATGAAATGCGGCCAGGCCTCGGCATAATCCCCTCGCCGCAGCAAAAACTGTCCGTACTGATAGTGCGCCAGGTCGGGAGGATTGGGACGGGCTGTCAATTGGCGGAAAATCTGCTCCGCCTCGAACAGTGAGCCGTCATTCTCGAGCCCGACCGCACGATGCAAGGCTTCCTGCAGACGCGGATTAGTGGACATGAACGATAACGGGGAGAATTGGCAGGTCGATTGAAACGGCAATCATCAAGCGTCTCAACGCAGCCCTCAGGTAAAGAAATTCAGCACCGAACCGGCCGGCGGCACGGGCTCGCTGAGCCCCTGATTGAGCTGCGTTGCGAGTTGCGAATTGATTTCGAAGGACAGCGAAATGGCGCGCAAGGTATTGCCCAGATCGACTTTCAGATTGTCGATTTCAGTCGCGCGGCGCGTGCTTTCCTCATAGGTAAGCTGCAGCAGTTCGGCATCAACGACGGAGAAATCGGACTGTATCTTGAATTCAAGATCCAGCGCCGTGGTGATGGTGTTCTGGGTAACTGTCGATGCCACGGTCGCGCTGTTGATGAAGGTATCGAGACTGTCGGTCAGCCCGGCATTATCGCCGTCCAACGTGCCGATGACGGGCGTCAACGCCTTGAAGTCGTCCAGCGATTCCTTGAATCGTTGCGTGGCGTTACCGTCGTTAATATCCGGATGGACGTAAAGGTACAGGTTGTTGACCCGATCCGCGATCTTATCGCGCAACGTGGTGAACGCGGTTACTTCGTCCGCGGTGACGTTGTTATCATTGGTGATCTGGCTGCGTAGTGTGTTCAGGTCTTCGAGGATCACTTCAAACTGGGAGTTGTTATTCTCGTTGCCAATGCGGTACTGCTCGAGGATCGGCAGCGCAGCCAGCAGCTGCTTCTCTTCGTTTTCCAGACTTTCCACACGATGGGTGGTCGTCGAGGAATCGTTGATCTTATCGACTTCGTTGTTATAGCGTTTGATGAGGGTGTTCTGCAGGTTGTTGAACTGCACTTCGAATGCGGTTTTCGCGCTCGCTTGCGAAATCGCTGCCAAAGTTGCACTGATGGTGTTGGCCATTATTCTAACTCCTGCGGGCGGCATTCTTGCCACGATGAAATATAGCCTATTTCACGCAAAAACGCCAGTTTTTCTTTACCCGAGGGCAATATTACCAGCCCCCATGAAGGTCTTGTTAATGTTACAGAAATAGCTTTTCTGATATAGTATTTCTCTGCTCCTCAGCTAATCGGTCTGGCCTTACAGAAATGACTGCATCCCACCCCGCCACCCAGGAAGAACGCGACGCCCTCCGCGCCCGTAATATGGAAGCCTTCAAGCGCCATGCCATCGACATGGCGAACCGGATGGAGGCTCATGTACCGGCCACAAAGCTGGTTTTCGACGAGGATGGGCAACCGGACGTCGAGTTTCAGGGGCAGAAGTTCTATGATGGCGCGTATTATAAGTATGTCGATCGGCAGGTCGAACAATTCAAACGTGCCCCTTATCGTTTCGGCCTGGCCATTCCTCAGCCGACCGATCTCGATATATATGGCGAACGCTTCCTGACCAACATCCTGAAACGTGGTGTGACCGAAGCGGAAACGACGTTTTCTACGCGCATCCCCGAATTGAAGACGTTTTACGTCACGATCATGGGTATCGGACTCGGCGAGCATATCGTCCGGATGGCCGAAATCTCGGAATGCACGGTGATGTACATCGTCGATCTGAATATCGAGAACCTGTATTATTCACTGGAGTTCATCGACTGGGAAAAACTGATGGACGAGCGCGTCGAAAAGGGCGGGCAGGTCCGCTTCCTGATCGGCGATAATGCGGTCGCCCTATTCAACAACATCAAGGCGCACATTCGCTGGACCAATACCCCAGGTCTCGACGGCATGTTGTTGTTCCAGCATTACAACAACTCGGTATTCACCGAAATCCTCCGTGAAGTCGACAAGCAAAGCCATCTATTCCTCGCCGGTCTTGGCTTCTACAGCGACGAGACCAAGATGCTGGAAAACACACACATGAACCTGTCCGGCGGCACGGCGCATATCTATACCCGCCAGGACGATCAGATGACGCAGTATCCCTGTTTCATCGTAGGCTGCGGGCCATCGCTGGACGCCGACCTTCCCTATATCAAAGCACTCTCCGACAAGGCCATCGTGATTTCCAGTGGCTCCGCGCTTGGCCCGCTTTTACAAGCCGGCATCACCCCCGACTTCCAGATCGAGGTGGAAAACGAGGGCGTGCTACCGATCATGAAACACGTTGCTGAACACCACGACATCAAGGACATATGTTTGGTGACTTCGACCACCGTCGAGCCGGAAATCGTCGAATATTTCAATCGCATCATCTATCATTTTCGCCCGGCGCTGACCCCCTATGGGGTTTTCTCAGACGATCCCAAAAATACCATTCCGTTCCATGATCCGTCGGTCGTCAACTCCAGCCTCGGCTTTGCCCAGGACCTGGGATTCCGCGAGTTCTATTACTTCGGCTGCGACATGGGCACGCTGGATGCCGACCAGCACCACGCAAAGAATTCGTATCACTTCACGGACGACGCGGTTCTGCCGGACAACGATTTCTGCATTCCGGTCCGCGCCAATTTCGGCGGCGAACTTTACACCAGCACCGGACTTGCCTGGGTCAAGGCCAGCCTGGAAATGGCGATGTCGCAGAAAGGTGCCGGGCGCAGCTATTACAACTGCAGTGACGGCGCCGCGCTTGAGAGGGCGATCGCCAAGTTCGCCAAGTCAGTGAAATTGCCGACGCAGGACAATCCGGACTTCAAGATCGAATTTGTCCGTGCCACCTACGAGAATTGCCCGGTCATGGATACCGAGACCTTTGCAAAGTTCTGGGACCCGGACAACGTGGTCGCGGCCACCGACAAGTGCTTCAACAAAATAAAGGACATTATCGGGAATGCCGCATTTCTGTTCGACAAGGAATACCAGTTGGAGCTGAACAAAGTCCTGTTTTTCGGCGAATATCCGCTCGATCGGGGGATCGGCACCTGGGTCCGCGGCACGATACAGATGATGATGCTGGCCGTCGAATTTTACGGCAACCGGCTGACCGAGGAAGAAGCCGAACTGGCTTTCGAAGAGATCATCCGCGAGGAATTTCTGGAAATCCTCGACGAACTGCACACCAAATCCCTGGATCTGATCGCCAAACTCAGCCAGACCCGTTAAGAGCGGCGCACAGGCTTTCCACCGTACCCGACCAATCGCCGATTTCAGCCTGCCTGAACAGACGCATGCTGCCGTACCACGGCGTATCGTCACGGTTCAGCATCCAGCGCCAATCCGGGACACGCGAAACCATCGTCCACACTGGCACGCCCATGGCGCCGGCAAGATGCGCCATCAGCGTATCCACGGTGATCAACACATCCAGTTCGGCAAGTACCCGGGCGACATCCGCCAAGGGCGCCGTCTCGGCAAAAAGGTTGATCGGCCTGAGCGCTTCGGGAATATCATCCAATTGCGCCAGTGGGGCCCCGATTTGCAGGCTGCAGAACGTACATCCGGGACTGTCGAGCAGCGGTAAAAGTTCCGCGAGCCTGATCGAGCGCTTGGCGTCAGTCTTGTTGTTCGGATTGCCGCTCCAGACCAGACCGACCCTGCGCCCGGCGCTGCCCCCGACCGCTGACGCATATGCATTTGCAGATGCGCTTTCCGGCACGGAAATATATCCGTCCCGATAAGGCACGGTTTCGGCAGTGATACCGAGAAGCCCCGGCAGATCGAGCAGCGACGCCTGATAATCCTGCGGCGGCAGATCCTGATCCCGGCCAAACATGCCGTCCACACCGTCGATCGTCATCAGCAGATCGCGCAATATCGGGTCGCAAGCAATGAAGACCGTGGCACCACCCGACGCCAGTGACTTTGCGAATCTGGCGAACTGTATGGTGTCGCCGAGACCCTGTTCGGCATGCAGTAGAATCCTTTTGTCCGCCAACGGCTCACCCTGCCACACCGCAATGTCATGGGCGGCCGTCGGTGCAGGACGCCCCGCCACCTGATTGCGGAACGCGAAACCTTCCCATCCCAGGGCATAATCACCGCCCAAAAGCTGTTTCAGTCCAAGGTGATAGCGTGCCGAAACATCTCCTGGGTTCTTTCTGAGGCATCTTCTGAACATCGCCGACGCTTCATCGCAACGGCCAAGCTCGTTCAGGGTGGTGCCGAGGTTGCTGACAAGTGACGGCTGGAACCCGGTCTGTCTGAGCGCCTTGCGGAAATGCGTCTCCGCCTGCTGGAATTGCCGCGCATCCGCCAGCACGATGCCCATTGCTTCGTGGACCATCGCCTGCGGCGGATGATTGGTCAGAAGATCGGTGAGGATTTCAACGGCCTTGTTCGTATTTCCCGACAATCCGACCGACAGCGCCACGCCGACCGCCGCCGCAAGATTGCCGTTATCGGCATCGTAGACTTCCTTGAAGCAGTTGAATGCCTCCTGATAGGCGCCGCGCTGAAGCGCCGTTTGCCCGTCCGCGATACGTTGGCGGTGGTTATCGCTCATCTGTTCACGATCCTCTCCCTGGCGAACGCGAAACTACCATATCAAACATCAACCATTCGCAAACGAAAACGACCGCCGCATTGCTGCGGCGGCCGGATTTCGTTTTGCTCTCCGTCGGCCGGAATAAACGGCCTGACTTATAAGCCTTAGGCTTAACGGAAGAGACCCAGGATACCCTGTTCGGCCTGACCGGCGAAGGCCAGAGCGGAGATACCCAACTGCTGTCTGGTCTGCAGAGCCAGCAGGTTCGCGCCTTCCTCGTTGAGGTCGGCCAGAATCAGCTTGCCAGCACCCGATTCCAGGGTGTTCACGTATTCCGACGTGAAGTCGAGACGCGTCTGGAGCAAGGCAACGTTCGAACCCAGGGTCTGGGAACGCGCACGAAGCGTGATCAGTGCGGCATCCAGTTCCGTCGTCAGGGCATCGATGGTCGAGGACACGCCTACGGTGACGAAGTTCGTGGCGTTCCCATCGGTGTTGACGGTGGTCGGGGTGGCCTGCGTGGTGACGACGGCAACGAACGTCCCGGTGGTACCGTTACCTGACACGCCGGCGGACAGCAGGTTAACGGTCAGAACCTGTCCCTGCGTCAGGGTGGCGGTTTCAACGGCCGTGGTGTTGACGGCCAGACCGAAAGTAATTGAAGCCGTACCGAAGCTGACGGTCAGGTTGCTAGAACTCGTACCTTCAGCAAGGACCACACCCGTACCCTGATAGGTCACGGTGATCGCGCCACTGGACACGTAAGTCTGCGAGCCGGCGGCAAAGTTGAACGAGGTGTCGGTGGCAACGACTGCCGCTTCGATGCCAAGACCGGTTTCGCGCGAGTTGGCGGCGCTGATGGTCAGCTGGCTGGAGGTCTGATCGGAGAAGTAAACCGCAAGGGATTCCGTCGCGTTATCGATCAGGTTCGTACCCTGATAGGTAGCGTCATTCGCCAATTCGCCGATCTGCGTGCGCAGCGTACCATACTGGGTGACCAGATCGGTGAACTGCGTACCGGTTGACGATTTCAGCGAGGAAGCGACACCCTTGAGCTGGCGGACGATGGCTTCGATGCTTTCCAAACCACCCAGAGCGGCGGTAACGGTGCTGATGCCCTGGTCGATACCGTCTTTCTTTTCGTTGAAGTCGAAAGCGCGGTCATTCAGGGATTTCGCCTCGAAGAACGCGACCGGATCGTCAATAGCGCTCGAAACTTCAAGACCCGTGGACAGACGTCCCTGGGTACGTTCAACGAGGGTCGTGGTGCTTTGGAGAGAGAGAAGGCTGCTACGTACGGCAGCTGAGAGAGTTACTTCAGACATTTTGTCTACTCCTTTCTAGAGTACAAAAACGCGAGTTATTTTAACCCGCACATTGGAGCCCGCCGACCTTCTATCGGATGACTTGGAATGATTGATATCCAAGTTTTCATCCGGAGTCAAAATAAAAAAACGCCGAACGGGCATTTTTTCGACTGACCTATTATAAACCTTATGTGGATATTAACCATCTAGCACCATGATCCGCCATTATATTAGATGGCCGTCGCGGGCAAAAATGACGGGTGAATTGACTTTTCGCGGCATTCGGCCCTATTTTACACGGTGCGTGACAGAAATCCCACGTGCGGTCCCGAGAATGGGGATCTGGTTAGGAATGACCGATGAGTGACAGAGAAAACGTCGAACACATCGAGTCCGTCAAATACACGGATGTCGAACAGGTTCTCACCGAGGCGTTCGGTGAGCGCTTTGGCAGTTACCGCAAGAACTACCGTAAAAGTCTGAATTACGACACCAACGGGTACATCCCGCCGTTCCCGCTGACCGTGTCGCTGGAATTCGTGAACCGCTGCAATCTCAGTTGCCAGATGTGCTACACGATCAATCACAGCGACAAAAAGGCGACACTGGACCTGTCCGACATCGCAAAAATCATGGATGAATGCGCCGCCAACGAATTGCCGGCGGCGGTCGTCGGCATGGGCTCGGAAGCCCTTATCTATAAGGGCGCCCAGGAAGCAATCCGTAAAATTCGCGAAGCCGGGGTCATGGACCTGTTTCTCGGCACCAACGGCGTGCTGCTGAACGAACAGCTTTGCGAATTTCTGGTCGAGCAGCGCGTGGCGCGAATCGAGGTTTCGCTGGATGCGGCGACGCCCGAGACCTACCACAAGATCCGTGGCAAGAACGAGCTGGCGCGAATCGAGGAGAATCTCGAACGCCTGATTCAGATCCGCAAGCGCGCCAAGTCGAAGCTCCCGGTGATCCGGCTTTGCTTCTGCGTGCAGAAGGACAACCTGCACGAACAGCGCGCTTTCCTTGAAAAATGGAAAAACCGCGTCGACTACATCGATTTCCAGGAAATGGTCGATTTCGGACAGGTCGACGAATTCCGTGACATGGGCGCCGAGGCCGCCGTCCCGGCCGACCTGCCTGCCCCGTCCAGTAGCTATTGCGCCTATCCGTTCAACAGCCTGCACGTCTGGTCAAACGGTGACGTCACACCGTGCTGCACTTTTTTTGGCAAGGCACTGGTCATCGGCAATGCCAAGGACGCATCGCTGAGCGAAATCTGGAACGGTGAAGAGCTCGCGGAAATCCGCCGCCAGTTGCTGGAAGGCGATCTTAATAAGGTGTGTCACGCCTGCCTGACATGTCGCGACAAGGAAAACTTCGCCGCCGCCGGCGAAGTGGTGCATGAAGACGCGATACTTCAGCCTGTGCAGGTTCCGGCCGAATAGCCGACCCGTCTATAACCCCAAGCAATTGATATAACTGTCAATTACAGCTTTCTGGAGATGATCGCCGCCAGTCCGTCTACGGAGAACAACTCCAGCGACTGCATGTCTTTCTGGTCGAATCTAACGGCGAACTTGGTTTCGATGGCTTCGATCAGTTCGATGATGCCGAAGGAATCGATGACACCCTTGTCGATGTAATTTTCGTTCACGCCGAGTTCCAGGCCGGGGACCCGTTCCCTGAACCACGACATCAGCCAGTCTGTTATTTCCTGCTTGTTCATTTCCCGGTTCCGGTTCGGTTTTCGCTCAGTTTCGCCGCCATTTCGTCGCGCAGCACGTGTTTCTGGATCTTGCCGTTCATGGCACGTGGGAACTCCGCAAACATGGCGATATGGTCGGGGCGGTGGATCGTGGCCAGTTGACTGGCGCAATGATTCTGCACTTCCAACTTGAGGGCGTTGGCATTGTCCATCGAACGCAGCTGCACGCAGGCGACGATGATTTCCCCCCAGAATTCGTGACGCACGCCGATGACGGCAACGTCCTTCACATCCGCCAGCCGGCTGATGGAATTTTCAATGGCGATCGGCGCCACGTTGATCCCGCCCTTGATGATCATGTCCTTGGTGCGACCGGTAATGGTCAGCTTGCCGTCGGCATATTCGGCGACATCGCCGGTTGCCATGAACCCATCAGACAACACCGGCGGATCGAGGCCGTCCTTGGACAGGTAGCCAAGCATCACGAACGGTGTCCTGATCCACAGCTCGCCGGCCGATGCACTGTCTTCCAGCACTGAAATCTCCATTTCCGGGATCACGCGGCCGACATTTTCCTCGCGAAGCGCGCTTTCCGCATCCTGCGTCGTGAACGGCCCACCCAGCTCCGTGACCCCGTAGCAGTCCTGCAGCGGCTTGCCGAAGGTATTCAGGAACTGCTGGCGAATACCGCTTGTCAGTTGCCCGGCGGTGGTCTGGATCTGCTCGATCCCGGCGATCTTCGACTTGATGTCCGGATCGCGCGCCAGTCGTGACAATGCCGAGGCGATCGACGGCGTCAGGATCATGAAATTGACACCCTGCTCCATCGGCCGGGTCCAGAAATCGATGGCGCTGGCCGGGGAAAATGCCGGACCCAGCACAATCCGCCCGCCGGCCAGCAGTGGGCACAGCTGGGTGTTCTGAAAACCTGCCATATAAGCCATTGGCAGAACATGATAGAGCCGGGTATGCGCATCCATGCCGGACAGCCTGGCAAACGACGAGGCATTGCCGATGATGCCGCCGAGACTGTGGCAGATTCCCTTGGGATTGCCCGTCGTTCCCGACGAAAAGATGTTCAGATAAGCCTTGTCCGGCTCGGCATCGAAGTCGAAGCCCCTGTCCGCCGGCCAGTCCAGGGACGGATCGAGCTGGGGCGCTTCGCGCACGACCAGCTTCGGCGAGGCCAGTTCCAGAATATAGTCGATGCTTTCCGGCAGCAGTTCCGGCACCACCGGATTGGCGACGAAACCGCCAACGGCGCAGGCGACGTACGCCGCCAGATAGCCGGCGCAGTTGGGCAGCACGAACGCCACCGTATCGCCTTTCGCGACCCCGGCAGCCTTCCAGTCGTCCGCCAGTTTGCACGCGTTGGCATAAATCTGCGCATAGGTATAGTCGTAGCCATCAGGCGCGCTCAGCAGCACGTCGTTGCGGCTTTCGGAAAAGCGGCGTTTCAGTACGTCAACGGCATCCGGCGTCATGGCAGCGGACACGATATCAGATAAACATGTCGTAGTCGTCGACGGTTTCGTGGTCGCTGCCGTGGAGCATTTCCTCGATCACCATGTTCGATTTATGGCGTATGCAGTGGAACCGGCAGTCCTTGCTGGGATCGGTTGCGTCGGTGACCGCGTGGCGCTGCTGGCTGTCCCAGATTTCCTTGAACGACTGCTTCGTCGGATCGCCGATCATCTTCGACGGCATGCCGCGGAAATACGGACAGACGTAGGCACCCGACGGCGTCACCAGGGTCCGCATCTCGGAAATAACGCAGCGGTTATAATCCTTGGGCTGCACAAGCGGTTCGTTGTTGAGCACGAAATCCAGCGTCGCCGGTGTAATCACACGGAAGCCGTCTCCTGACAGCGTACGCGCGATGTCGATCTGTTCGCGCGCGCGGGCCAGATATTCCTCCGGCTGATCAATCAGGAAGTGGTCGAAGTCGTAGCACGGCTTGATCTCGAAATAGTCACAGCCGATGTCCTTGGCGATGTGCGCGGCGGTCACCACTTCCTCGAAGTTGGTGCGCGGCGGACGTTTGCCTTCGTGATCGAAGTCGGACAGCAGCAGGAACGAATAACCCAGCTTGCCGGTCTTGCGTTTAGCGAAGGCGCGCATGTTGTCGATGACTTCATCGAACTTCGACACGCCGTTCGGGCTGGGCCGGAAATACTGGAAGGTTTCGGGTGTGCCGGCATCGACGGAAACGCGTACCCATTTGGTATGTTGCGTCAGCACTTCCATGTGGCGGTCGATCAGGGTGCCGTTCGTGGTCACGCCGACATCGACGCCGTTTCTGGACAGGTATTCCATGACCCAGCCGGTTTCCTTGTGGGCCAGAGGTTCGCCACCGCCGATCAGGATCACGGCGCGGACTCCGGCATCGACCAGTTCCTCGGCGATCTCGCGCAGGCGCTGGCGTTCGAACCCGCCCTGGTTCAACAGGTCTTTGGAAATACAGTCCGGACAGACAAGGTTGCACGCCGACGTCGGATCCAGCTCGACGACCCAGGGGGCGGAGCTGCGGCCGTTCTGCTTCACTTCATCGATCCGTTTGACGACGGAGTTTTGCAGAAGCTTGCGGCGGAGGTTCAGTTCCTCGCCGAGCTTGGCATCTTCCTTGATGTCGAGGGATTGATCTTCGTGACCCGGAACGCCCGGTTTCTGGGCGGATGATGTCGACATGAGTGCACCTTTCCTGTTCTAGAAATCGCTTAACTTATGTGCCGGTTTGAAAAACCGTGTCCTGCATTCAGCGTTTCTAGCTGTCCGCAAGCATGGTTAAGCTACCCTAAATCCCTTGTTCTGTGAAGACGAATAATATCCGGACACTACAGGACGCCCGTCGCTTTCTTGAACGGCTCCAGAAAACGACCGAGGATTTTGTCCTGTACCCGCATCGCCCTGAGCGCATTCCGCCAGTCGCTGGACGCTTCGCGCTTGCCGGCCAGCGTGTCATTGCACATCTGCAGAATCGGCTGATGGTAGTGCTTCGGATTGCGGGCCTCGATCAGCCGGATCCCGTCTTTCTTGGTTTCCAGTTCATGCGGTTCCTCGTTGAAAAAACTGAAGCGAACCGCGCCTTCGGTACCGACGATTTCCATGCGGTCGACGTTGGTGCCGGCGACATAGCACCACTGGCCGGTGCCGTGTGCGCCGCTTTCGCAGACGAAGCTCGCGGACACCGTATCCTCGGCCGGGTAGATGCCGCCCTTGTTTTCTCCGCGACCGTCGACTTCGACGATGGGCCCCAGAATGTAGTCGACCATGTCCAGCGTGTGCGTGCCCATGTCCGGAAAATTCCCGCCACCACCGATTTCGGGAATGAAACGCCACGGGATGTCACCACTCATCACCATGTCCCCGGTTACGGGTGCCACCGGGTGTGATTCCGGGCGCAGGGTATGCTGGATATGCACGAAACGCGGTGTGCCGATGACCCCGTCCTCGATCCACTTCTTGACCATCAGAAAGCGCGGCAATTCACGCCGGTAGTACGTGCAGAGCAACGGTACGCCGGCTTTCTGCGTGCATTCGACCATGGCTTCCGCTTCGCTCAGCCAGCGCCCCAAGGGTTTCTCGGAAATGATCGGCTTGCCGGCCTTGGCCACCATTTCGGCATAGATGTGATGGGAATCCGGCGGTGTCGCGATATAGACCACATCCACATCGGGACTGTTGATGAGTTCCTCGGCATCTTCGGTCCAGGCAGGAATGCCGTGACGGGCCGCATAGTCGGCACATTCGTTACCGTTCTTCGACATCACCATTGTCAGGCGTGCGCCGTCGACCTCCGCCAGCGCAGGCGCGCCGCTTTTTTCCTCGGTGACATTGCCGCAGCCGATCATGCCCCAGCGGATTACGTTGCTCATTTCTGTATTCCCATTGTTATTGGTTCGGCGTGTAACGCTGACGTTCCGGCACGTTATCGATCTCGGCCTGCAGGTTGCCTTCGGCAATCCACTTCCTGAGGCCGTCGCGGTACGGTTCCGTAACCATCGCATAGGCATCGTCGCGGAGGATTTCCTGCGAGGTCTGCACGATTTCCCGCATCGACATGCTTTCCATGATCACACCGTCATCGCCGTCCGGACGCACCTTCAGGCCGCGGGCATCCATCAGTTCGTCCACCGGCACGCCGAGGAAATCGAACGTGTAGCCGAGCGGGCGCACGAACATGATTTCGGAAATCTCGCCGACGCTCTTGCCGTCGTGCAGGTGTTCGCCGATGAAGCGCTTGAAATACCGATACGGCACATTTTCCCACTGTTCCGCCATGTGATAGTACGAACATGACAGCAAGGCACCCACACCGAGCGACACGAAGCGCGCATCGACTTCATAGAACCATGCCATGATCCCGTCCCGCCCCCACGCCGTGGTGCACGGCCTGTTCAGCAGCACATCCGACAACGGGCCTTGAACGGCGTAACTGTTCATCGGCTGCAGGGCACGGCGCGATGTCGGGCGGTTCATGAACATTTCCGCGATGGCCCCGGTATCGGGGCGTGTACGCACATCGTCGAATACTTTCTCACGCGGGAATCCGAAGAAATACGTCGGCATTACCAGCGTCCTGTCCGGACCGACGATATCGTCGACCACGTCCAGCACCACACCCGGCACGTCGCGTGGCGCCACATCGAGGCGGTTGGCGAACCCGAACAGCCCGCTGTGCAGCACGATCACATCGGCATCGGCGGGGATGATCTGTTCAAGATCGCGGTGCAGCCGCCTTACGGATCTGTCCGTATTCGTGCTCATGATATTGCTCCCGCGCCCGGCCAGATCGCTCTCACTCGGTCACCTCTATCAGGCCCGCTTTGAGGAAACTTTCTATGGCATCGTCATAGGCTTCGATCGGCAAAGCCGAGTCGTCGGCGATTTCCAGCAGGTCCTTTTCGCCATCGGCGTCGATCATCAGCTGATAGTAAGCAAGCCCGCCGAACGTCGATTTCGTCGCCGTCGTACCGGTGCCGAGCCCGTGCTGATAGGGATAGACCCCGTGCTTGGACAGGAACGGCGTTCCGGTGAACGTCGCCGTATATGTGCGTGTGCGCTCGATCGCCTGCACTGCATCCCAGGTGATTTCCAGAATGTCCGAAAGGTTTTCAGGCTTGATCAGCGACAGGTCGTCGGCGGAGCTGTGATATTCGGCATAGCCGATCTGCTTCTTGCCGGGGATTTCCGGTGTGATGTGCCCGCCCCGGATCGGATGGCCGAACGGCACGCGTAGGCCGATGGCATTGAAATGCGCCTGATCCGAGCCATTGCAGACGCCGTCATATTCGAGGATTTCGTGGGGTAACCCGCTGTGCCTGAGCGCATGCTCGAAGGCACGGTCGACCAGTGCGTCACCGTAATAACTTTTGACGTAGCGGATCGGTGCATCATCGCCGCAGATGGCGATTTCATAGCCGCCAAGAATATTCTTCAGGTGGTCGCGATTGTTGTCGATCCACGTCAGCGCGCCGATGGTTTCCGGCCAGACACACAGCCGGTAGGAATAGCGGCGGTCCTTCATCTCGCTGAGACGACGGAACAATTCGGTGGCGACCGACACCCCCGACAGGTTGTCGTTGGCGCCATATGGGTGGCACAGATACGTGCACACCATAACTTCCTTCTTGCTCTCGCCCGGCAGGTAATACTCGCCGACGCGCAGCGCGCCATCGTTCAACTCGGTGTCGATATGAACCTTGTAGATGCCGGGCTTCCAGGTTTTTACCTGGTTCTGTGTCGCGCACAGGCCCCAGTCATAACGATAGTAGGATTGCCTGAGCGGGATCGCGTCCGGCAGGTCGGGATGCGTCGAAACCCGCTTCAGCAATTCTTCCAGCTCAAGCTCGCCATCGAATGCGCCCGAATAGATATGCACGTGATACGGATGATCGGCGAAATCCAGCACACGCCTGCCATCCGGTCCCTCGACCCAGGCCTCGTTGACGACGAATTCCGGCGGGATGATCCAGTCCCCAACCTTGGATCCGGTCTTGAATTCGCGAATTTCAAGATCCAGATATTTCTGCAGCATCTGCAGCGAGGCCAGAAAATCCGGCCCGCACAGTGCACGATAATGGGGGAAAAGTTCCTCGACGATCTGCCAGATGGTTTCCCGGCTCGACTTGACGATATTGGAAGATGGTCCGTGGTCGATGTACGCCATGATAGTTGCTCGCTTTCTGCCAGCCGCGAACCGCATGATTTCGTTGCGGGCCGCTATGTGTTAGAGGCAAATCGTAAAAAAATTGCCAACATTGCCTAACCGGGCTTTCTTGCCCGGTGTCGCTTTCAACCGTTCGTAAAGATTCGTGGTATAAGCTAGGCCGGATTATAACGGCATTTTTAATTAGGAAACAATCGTGACGACAACTCCGTCATTTTACGGCGACGGCGTCTTCATCATTGCCGAGGTCGGCAACAATCATGAAGGCGATTTCACGCTGGCTCAGGATATGGTCGGACTGGCCGCCGAGAGCGGCGTCGATGCCGTCAAGTTCCAGACCATCGTGCCGGAACGCTTCGTCAAGCGCAGCGACGAACCGCGCTTTTCGACACTGAAGAAATTCCAGCTCAGTTACGACCAGTTCACGGCGTTGTCTAAACAGGCCCGCGCGGCGGGTCTGAAATTCATGTCGACGCCGTTCGATCTGGAAAGCGCGGCTTTTCTGGGTGGCATCTGCGACGCCCTCAAGATCGCATCCAGCGACAACACCTTTTTTGCGCTGATCGAGGAAGCCGCTCAAACCGCATTGCCGCTGGTGATTTCCACCGGGCTTGCCAACGAAGCGGATATCCGGAGCGCTGTCAGGATCGTCGACGACATATGGGACGGCAAGCGGCTGCCGATCGACTTGGGGCTGCTGCATTGCGTCAGCAACTACCCGACGACACCCGAAAACGCCAACATCGGTGCCGTATCATCGATCTCGAAGACCTTCCCCCGCCGCACGCCGGGATATTCCGATCACACCATAGGCATCGACGCCGCCAGACTGGCGGTCGGTGCCGGTGCCAGGATCATCGAAAAGCACTTCACCATCGCCAACGATCATTCCGACTTCCGTGACCATCAGCTTTCCGCCGATCCACGGACCATGAAACAACTGGTCGAGGAAGTCCGCGCTGTACACGCCATGATGGGATCCGGACAGATCGAAATGGCCGAAACCGAAAAGGAGATCGCGCCGCAGATCCGACGTTCCATCGTAGCCGCACGCCGACTAGAAGGCGGGCACAAGGTGACTCATGACGATCTGATGTGGGTCCGTCCAGGAACCGGCATGGCGCCAGGCCGCGAATATGACATCATCGGCCGCAAGCTGAAGGCGCCGATGGCAGAGGGCGATCCATTCACGCCCGACAACCTGATCTGAGGCCCGACGCGGATGTGCGGTATCGCGGGCGCGTTCGGCCCCCAGCCTCTGGCTCAGGGTCGCATCCGTGCCGCTCTTGCCAGCATGCATCACCGCGGCCCGGACGGCGAAGGGGCTAAGGCCTACACACTCAGCGGCAACCACGTCGATTTCCTGCATACCCGGCTCGCCATCATCGATCTCGACCCGCGTGCCAACCAGCCATTCGAGCGGGACGGTATCTCGCTGACCTACAACGGCGAAATCTATAACTACCTCGAACTGCGCGACGAACTGACGGCGCTCGGCCATGCCTTCACGACGCAGTCCGATACCGAAGTGCTGATCGAAGCCTATAAGGCATGGGGACCGGCATTTCTGGACCGGCTCGACGGTATGTGGGCGTTCGCCCTGTTCGACCGTGAGGCCGGTGAACTTTTGCTGAGCCGCGACCGTTTCGGCGAAAAGCCGCTCTACACATGGTTTATCGACGGGACACTGTATTTCGCATCCGAGGTCAAAACTCTGTCAGCGCTCGCCGGACGGAAACCGGCGGTCAACACCGAACAACTGCGACGGTTTCTGGTCAACGGCTACAAGTGTCTGGGCAAGAGCCATCAGACTTATTTCAAGGAAATTGCCCTGCTGCCATCCGGCACCTGCGCGATCCTGAAAGCCCCGGCGCGCCCGGCCCCGGCGCCCTATTGGCGGCTGCCGACAGAGATTAGGGAGGCCAGCTTCGACGAGGCCGTTGCGCACGCGCGCGATTTGCTCCGCCGCGCGGTCGAAACGCGCATGCGTGCCGACGTGCCGTTGGCGTTCTGTCTGTCGGGTGGTGTCGACTCGGCAACGCTCGCCGCCATTGCCGCCAGGGACATGAGCCAGGACATTCACTGTTTTTCCATCATCGACAGCGACGAGCGTTACGACGAAAGCGCCAACATCGACACCATGGTCCAACACCTCGGCTGCAAGCATCACCGGGTGCAGACCTCGACCAAGGGGTTCATCGACAGGCTGCGCATACAGGTCGCGGCGCATGACGCGCCGGTCGTCACCATCAGCTATTACATGCATGCGTTCCTGTCCGAAGCCATTGCCGAAAACGGCTACAAGATCGCGATCTCAGGCACTGCCGCGGATGAGATTTTCACCGGGTATTACGACCATTATGGGATGTGGCTGGCGAGCATGCATCGCGAACCCGGCGTCGATTTCAATGCCCTCGTCAACGACTGGAAATCGGGCATGGGGGCACATGTGCAGAACCCCGGACTGCAGAACCCGCGCGGCTTTATCGACGACCCAGGCCAGCGCGATCACATCATGCTCGACCGGGCCCTGTTTTCGTCGTTCATGACCGAGCCGTTCGAGGAAGCATGGTCGGAAGACACCTACTGTGATGAACTGCTCAGAAACCGCATGGCCAACGAGCTTTTCATCGAAGCGGTCCCGGTCATTCTCAACGAAGACGATCTGAATTCCATGATGTATTCCGTCGAGAACCGCTCACCGTTTTTGGATCGTGACCTGGTCGAATATCTGTATTCCGTGCCGGCGCGGCATCTCATGGGCGGTGGCTATGCGAAACGCATCCTGCGCGAAATCGGCAAGGGCATCGTGCCCGATCAGATCCGGCTGGACACACGCAAGCGCGGCTTCAACGCCTCGATCAATTCGCTGGTCGATCGCAACGATCCCGAAACCCGAGATACCCTGCTCGCCGACAGCCCGATCTTCGACATCGTCAAGCGCAGTGCCATCGAGGAATTCCTCAACGACGACATGGCCTCTAACAGTTTTTCGAAATTCTTTTTCAGTTTCATTTCCTCGAAGTTGTTCCTGGAAACGCAGGCGCAATGACCACCGTCGCCATTATCCAGGCGCGCCATACATCAAGCCGGTTACCCGGCAAGATGATCCTGCCGCTCTGCGGTGTGCCGGTAATCGAGCACATCGTCCGGCGCATCCGTACCATCAAGAGCATCGACAAAATTTGCATCACCATCCCTGAAGGTCCGGCGCAAGCCCCGCTGGCGGACGTAGTCGATGCGCTTGGGGATGTGCATCTGTCCCGAGGACCGGAAGAGCACCTGCTGACCCGTTTCACCATCGCCGCAAGGGAAACCGGTGCCGACGTGATCGTCCGTCTTTGGGGCGATTGCCCGGCGGTCGACCCCTCGCTGGTGGCCGGCGCCATCGCCACCTTCTTGTCAGAGGCCCCGGACTGGACGTATCTCAGCGATCAAAGCGGATATCCGCTCGGCAGCGAAAATCAGGTAATTGCGCGCGACGCACTGGATACAGCGGCCTGCGAAGTTCACGGCGACAGTGATCTGGAAGCGGTGCACACATGGTTCGCGAAACACCCCGACCGGTTCCGGAAGATCGATATCCGCCGCCCCGGTGCGCAAGGGCAAAGCCCACTGCAGGTGCTTCTGGACACTTCCGAAGACTACGTAAAATTGGGCAAAATATTCGAGACCCTTTATCCTTTTGATCCGTTGTTCGGCTATGCCGAGATCGAGGCACTGGCCGACACACAACCGGCGCTTTTTACCGCCGGGCCTTAATCATCGGTCAATATTCGTCTGCTAGGACGTAAGTGTTAAAATGAATGCCGGGAGGCGCGGTTTGAAGCATATCTATTTCCACGTTGGCAGCGGGCGTTGCGGCTCGACGCTTATTCAGGCCCTGTTCAACGACCCGCAATTGAAGCAGATATTCGCGCAACACAAGCGCCGCTATGACTCGCAGATATATCTCGATACCGGCGAAATCGCCCACGACGAAACGTTCATCGAAGCGCACTGGAATCCGATCCGCGAACGCTACTTCGAACCGTTCCGCACGTCGGAGATGGAAGGCCTTTTCTGCACCCAGGAAAATCTTCTCGGCATGCGCTCAGGCAAGGATAAGGGCAACATCTGCGATATTTCGTGCGAAAAGATATCCTATCTGACCGAAGGTTTCGAAACGCATATCATCATCGTCCTCAGGCGCCAGGACACGTACATCGAATCCCTTTACAATCAGAACATAAAACGCTGGGAGGTTCGTGATTTCCCGACCTTCCTGGCCGATTTTCCGCGCCAGAACTGGCATTGGGCCGAAAACATCGACATCTTTGCGAAACACTTCGGCCGCGAGCGAATCACCGTTGTCCCGTTCGAGCAGAAGGTCTACGCGGATTCCGGGCGCACCGGTTTCCTGGACGCAGTGCTGATGGCATCCGGTATCACCCAGCGCCTGCAGTTCAACGACCTGCCGATCGTTAACGCCAGCCTGGCGCCGCGTGCGCTGGAGGTGCAGAGGATTGCCAATCAGTTCCTCGAAAAAGAAGAGGCCGTGCAACTGGCGGACTGGTTCGCAACGCACATCATTAAAAAGCCCGATGACCCGCACAAGCAGATGAACGACGATATGCGCCAGGACATCCTTGCGTACTACCGCGAGTCCAATACACGCATGTGCGATGAGTACCTGTCCGACTATCCGGTCGCCAAGGCCTATTACACCGGGGAGGCGGCAGCTTGACCACATCCGCGCTCGGTGTCGCCGTGATCGGCCTTGGGGTCGGCGAGCAGCATGCCATCGCATTCAATGCCGATACCCGCGCCGAGGTCCGCTGGCTCATCGACCTCGACGAAGCACAAGCCCTTTCCGTGCAGACACGCATCGGTACCGGCAGGACAGCGACGGCGCTTGAGACGGCACTCGGCGATCCCGACGTCGACATCGTTTCCATTGCCAGCTTCGACCACATGCATGCGTCCCAGGTGGTGCAATGTCTGGACGCGGGCAAGCATGTGTTCGTCGAAAAGCCGTTATGCCGCACGAAGAACGAGCTTACCGCCATCATCAGCGCATGGCAGGCAGCCGGGCGGCCGCACCTTGCCTCCAATCTCGTACTCAGGGAGGCCGAGCTTTACCGCTGGCTGGCCGGCGAGATCGCGGTTGGCGCTCTGGGCCGTATCTATGCCATCGACGGCGATTACCTGTATGGACGGCTGCACAAGATCACCGAAGGCTGGCGTCGTGACGTGCCGGATTACTCGGTGATGGAGGGCGGCGGCATCCATCTGATCGATTTGATGCTTCTGCTGAGCGGCGAGCGACCGGGCAGCGTCAGTTGCATCGGCAACAGGATCGCCAGCGACGGCACGGATTTCAACTACGACGACTTCATGGCCGCAACGTACAGCTTTCCGTCCGGCCTGATTGCCCGCATCACCGCGAATTTCGGCTGCGTACACCGCCACCATCATGTGCTGCGTGTGTTCGGCACCGAAGCAACCTTCATATACGATGATGCCGGGGCCAGGCTGCACCGGACCCGTGACGAGGACGCCCGCGCCCAGCCGCTGGCGCAAGCTCCCCTGCCCGCCTCCAAGGGGGCGCTGATTCCGGCCTTCATCGACGCAATTTCAAATGGCACCGATCCAGCCCTGGCAGCGGCAAGGGAATTCGACCTGATCCGTGCCGTCTGCGCCGCCGACGCAGCACACGCCACGCATTCAACCCAGAACATCGAGTACGACACATGAGCAACACCGCGACTGAATACGATATTCCCTTCGGCCGTCCTTGGATCGAGGACGAGGACCGCGCCGCCGTGATGAAGGTGCTACAAGGCCACGTGCTGACACACGGCCCCGAATGCAAAGGTTTCGAGGATGATTTCGTCGCCATGATGGGCGGCGGCTATGCGGCATCCACTTCTTCGTGCATGGCATCGCTGCATCTGGCGTGGATGGACTTGGGTGTCGGGCCGGGCGACGAAGTCATCGTCCCCGCCATGACTCACGCGGCGACCGTGCATGCGGTGGCCCTGTGTGGCGCGACCCCGGTCTTCGTCGACTGCGAGGCTGGTTCCGGGAACATGGCCGCGGATGCCATCAAGGCCGCCATTACCGACAAGACCAAGGGCATCGGCATCGTCCACTACATCGGCATTCCCTGCGATATGCCGGCAATCATGAAAGTCGCCGACGCCGCAGGCCTGCCGGTGGTCGAGGATTGCGCCATTGCTGTCGGGTCCAGGATCGACGGCACCCATGTCGGCCTGTTCGGTCATGTCGGCTGTTATTCGTTCTATCCGGTCAAGCACATCACAACCTGCGAAGGCGGCATGATCGTCTCCAACAACAAGGAAACCGTGGACCGGATTGCCAAGTTCCGTGCCTTCAGCGTCGACCGGACATATTCCGAACGCAAGGTTCCCGGCATCTATGACGTCGCCGATGTCGGCCTGAACTATCGCATGAGTGAAATGCAGGGCGCACTGGGCCGCACGCAATTGAAAAAGCTTCCGGAAATCCTGAAACGCCGCAAGGCGAATTTCGAGATGCTGAGGGCCGGACTTGAGGAAATCGGCAACATTCGCGTCATAGATGATCCGGATCCACGCTACACCAACACCCATTATTGCCTTATTGCAGTGCTGGAAGGCGACCTGGCGGCGCGGCGTGACGACATTATTCTGGCACTGCAGGCCATGGGTGTGGGGACCAGCGTGTATTATCCGCACCCTGTGTCGCGGCTCACAGCCTACAAAAAGCGATACGGCTATAATCCGGGTGTGTTTTCGAATGCGGAGATGATTAGCGACACGTCCATCGCACTGCCGGTCGGCCCGCACCTGGATGGCAATGACATGCATGACATCGCTACGGCGATGCGTACGGTCACCAAGGCTTAAAGGGTGGTTAATATTTACGGGCGTAAAATTCCTGAGTGATTTTTTCACTCATATCTGGTACGGTGGCGTGTTTAGACGTGGTTAACAGCTCCTTAACAACGGCGTCACTTCCCAGAAAGTGGAAGTCATCACTCAGAATGAGAGGTCTATCATGGCTCAAAAATTGACACCTGATCTGATCAAGAAACGCATGGCGGGCGAGCGAGTCTCGCTTGTTGGCGGTGCCGGTTTCATTGGTCACAATCTGGCGCTTTCGCTTCGCGCCATCGGCGTCGAAGTACAGATCGTCGACAACCTGATGCAGAACAATATGCTGGCTAACGTCAGCGACAAGCAAATCGACGACTTTCGCCGTCAGCTCAATCACAACTTCCTGGTCCAGCGTTTCGAAATGATGCGCAATGCGGGTGTGACCATGGACAACGCCGATGCGCGTTCCATGACAGACCTTGCAGAGACCCTGAAGCGCTTCCAGCCGACCAAGGTCGTGCACCTGTCAGCGATTTCCAGCGCCGTCGATGCGAAAAAGGTACCGGGCCACTGCTTCGATCTGCAGTTGGTCACGCTCCGCAACGTACTCGAATACACCCGTCTGTTCCCGAACGAGATCAACGAGGTCGTGTTCATGTCGTCGTCGACCGTTTACGGGGACTTCGAAACCGAAACCGTCGATGAAAACTTACGCCCGCGCCCTTACGGCATCTATGCCAACGCCAAGTTCATGGGCGAGCGCCTGATCCGTACCTATCACGACCAGTACGGCCTCGGTGTCACGATTATCCGCCCGAGCGCACTTTACGGCGAACGCTGCATCAGCCGCCGGGTCAGTCAGGTATTCATCGAAAACGCGCTGATGGGCAAACCGCTCTTGCTCGAAGGCGGCGGCGACGGGCGCCTCGATTTCACCTACATCGAGGATCTCGTGGACGGGATAATCCGCTCGATGGCATCGACGACCGGCTCCGGCTCGTCGAACACGTTCAACATCACCTTCGGCAATGCGCGGACCATCCTCGATCTTGCCAACGTGGTAAAATCCGTGGTGCCGAATGCGATCCTTGAGGAACGTCCGCGCGATGTGATCAAGCCGATCCGCGGCACGCTGTCGACGGAACGCGCCAAGGAACACCTGAATTTTATTCCGCAGTGGCCGCTAGAAGTCGGCTACAAGCGTTATTGCGAATGGTACGTGGACCAGTGGGAACGCACGCGCCACCGCATGGAATATAACTGAGTCCAAGGCTTTTGTTTTCCACCGGCACATATGTGCCGGCGACCATGAAAACATAAGCATGGGTCAGTTCTCAGGCGTCTCATGATCGGCATCATCGATTACGGTCTCGGCAACCTGCGCTCCGTTTTGGGCGCGGTGGAAAAGCTCGGCCATCAGGGATCGATCTCCGCCAACCCTTCGACGCTGGAACTGGCCGACAAGCTGATTCTGCCCGGTGTCGGCGCTTTTGGCGACGGCATGCGCAATCTGGCTGAGCGCGGATTGATCGACCCGCTCAGCGAGCTTGTTCGTCAAAAGCGCGTGCCGATCCTCGGCATTTGTCTCGGCTTTCAACTGCTGGCGGACAGGAGCGAGGAATTCGGCGACCATGCGGGACTCGGCTGGATACCCGGCAGTGTCAGACGTATCCAGCCCGCGGACACGGCGCTCCGCGTACCGCACGTCGGCTGGAACGACTTCGAACGCACGCGCGATTGCATCCTGTTCGACGACGTACCTGACCCGGCGCTATTCTATTTCGTGCACAGCTATCATCTTGAAACCGCGCCCGAAATTACCGTCGGCACCTGCACTTACGGCGCACCGATGTGTGCCGCCGTACAGTCGGGGAACGTCTTCGGCACCCAGTTCCACCCGGAAAAAAGCCAGCAGCACGGCCTCAAGGTGTTGCAGAACTTCCTGGAGCGCGTGTGATGCTCCGCAAACGTATCATCACCGTGTTGACGCTCAATGACGGCACCCTGTTCCGGACCAAACTGTTCACGCCGGATTACCGCTACACACTCAATTTCGTCGACGCCTGGTCTGTGGACGAGATCGCCATCCTGGACGTGACGCGGGGAGATGCCCCTGACCGCGAGAAATTCTTCGGCGCGGTCGCCGAGTTCGCGCAGACCTGCTTCGTGCCGATTTCCGTCGGTGGCGGCATTCGTAAACTCGAAGACGTCGGGCGTTATATGAAAGCCGGCGCCGACAAGGTCATCGTCAACACCGGGGCACTGGAAAACCCGCAGCTGATCACCGATATCGCCAATGCCTACGGAGCACAGTGCGTGGTGCTGTCGATCGATGCGCAGAAACGCGACGGCGGCTACGAGGTCATGTCGCACTTCGGCGCCACCGCAACGGGACGCGATCCGGCTGAATGGGCGAAGCAGGCCGAGGCGCTGGGCGCCGGGGAAATCCTCATCACAGCGATCGAACGCGACGGTGCTTTGCAGGGTTATGATCTGGAACTGTCCCGCAAGGTCGCGGCAGCAGTTTCGATACCGGTGCAGGTGCTGGGCGGCTGCGGCAACTGGCAGCATATGACGCAGGCTTTAGATATTCCCGGCGTCAGCGCGGCCTGCACTCAGAACATCTATCATTTCACCGAACAGAGCATTGCCAGCGCGAAAAAATATCTCGCCGCCAAGGGCGTGCCTGTCAGGGTATAATCTGCGGATTCGCGGGCAAACGGGGAAAGACACGTGATCAAGTTTTGCAAGACCTGCCTGATGCCGAACACCCGGCCGCGTGTCGAATTCGATGCCGACGGCATCTGCAACGCTTGTCACACGGCTGAGCGAAAGAAACACATCGACTGGAACGCCCGTCGCGCTGAATTCATGGACCTGATCGCGCAGTACCGCAGCCACGACGGTCTGTACGACTGCATCGTACCGTGGTCGGGCGGCAAGGATTCATCGGCCATCGCCTATCGCATCAAGTTCGAATTCGGCCTCAACCCGCTGCTGGTCACGTTCTCGCCGCTGATGCCCGATCCCGTGGCACAGCACAACCGCGAGGAAATAATCAGGCTCGGCTTCGATCAGCTCTTGATACGACCAAATCAGAAGGTGTCGCGCCGGCTGTCGAAGCGCTTCTTTACCGAGCGCGGCGATCCCAAGATCCACTGGAACGCCGGAGTCAACGCAGTGCCGGTGCAGGTCGCGGTGAACTACAACATCCCGCTGATCTTCTACGCCGAACACGGTGAAAGCGAATACGGCGGCCGCGTGCTGTCAGATGACCACATGAAGATGCGCGACTTTACCGAAGTCCTCGAACACCAGATCGGCGACGACCCGTTCAACTGGATGGACGATGAAATCGGCGAAAAGGAACTGGCACCGTATCTGTATCCCGATCTGGGACGGGTCGAAGAAGTCGGCGTGAAAGCGCTTTACTTCGGTTATTTCTTCCGCTGGTCGATGCTCGACAACTG
Organism: Thalassospiraceae bacterium; assembly: GCA_038100295.1. Taxonomy (GTDB): domain Bacteria; phylum Pseudomonadota; class Alphaproteobacteria; order Rhodospirillales; family Casp-alpha2; genus UBA4479. The sequence goes on along the minus strand of JAYNVG010000004.1, from coordinate 56,287 downwards.
GAACTTCATTAAGGACAAGATCGACTTCCGGACCGCCGAGCACGGCCGTACCGACGGCACGTTCACGGACTTCGACAGTCTCGATGATAAGATCGACAACCTTTACTACTACATGCAGTTCATCAAGTTCGGCTTCGGGCGCTGCGTGCGCGATGCCTGCCGGATGATACAGAACGGCCAGATGAGCCGGGATGAAGGCCTGGAGCTGGTGCGCAAGTACGACGCCGAGTTTCCAAAAACCTACCACGACGAGCATCTGGATTATCTGAGCCTTACCGAGGCCGAGTTCACGGAAATCGTCGACAAACACCGCGATCCGGAAATCTGGGAACATCACGGCAATACGTGGGATCTGAAGCATCCGCCCGAATAGAAAATATTAATTCCGCTGGGACATGATGGCATGACCATGAACACGGCACGAATGCAACCGGACACGAGCGCCAGCACGCCCGATGAGTTCCTCACGGCAGCGTTCGGTTATCCGTGCCGCGCGCTTGTCATGCCAGGCGATCTGGATCAACTCGCGTCGGAGCTTGCCGTATACCCCGCCCCGGCATTCATGTGGACCAAGATTTCCGGCCGCGACGATCCATCGTTTGCCGCCCTCACAGCGCTCGGATTTACGATCGCCGTCGAGGAAATTACGTATGAGCGTCCGGCCGAGGCCTCGCCGCATGATGCTGATGTACCGGCCGGAATTACCGTGCACAGGGTGACCCCGGATGAAACCGGCATCGCGGATGAAATCGGCGCCCTGGCCGCGACCAACCAGACCACGTCACGGTTTCACCAGGACCCCCGTATTCCCGACGCCGTCGCCGCCGAGGTCAAGAAACGCTGGGCGATGAATTTCTTTGCCGGTCGACGCGGCCAGGAAATGTTCATCGCCACCCAACCGGACGGGCGCATCGTCGGCTTCAATCAGGTGCTTGTGAATCCTGATTGCAAGGTGATCGACCTTATCTGCACGGCAGGCGACGTCCGCCGCCGCGGTGTGGCCCGCGCCATCACCCAGGCGATGTTCGCACCGAACATGAAGACGCGGGTCGGCAGCCAGGCCAACAATGCCCCCGCCGATGCGTTTTACCGCTCCCTCGGCTTTGTGCCCGTCGCATCGTCAATCTGTCTGCACTGGCACGCGGGAGCCCGCGTATGAGCGCTGACACCTTCACCCTCTATCCCTGCGATCTGTGCGGTTCCGAAGACCTGGCGGAAATCCCTTGCGCACCGCATTACATGGACGGGCGCCCGCTGCACGTCTGCAAGGACTGCGGTTTCATTCAGGCCGCTTACCGGCGCACCCCGGAAGCACTGCAACGGATGTGGGCCGAGGAAATTTATCGTGCCGATGACGCGCGGGTCAGCGACAAGACCTATACCGCGCGCATCCCCGCCGTGGTCGCGCGCCAGACCTTCGCCGTCGAGTTTCTGGCCGAAAACGTCGACATCGAGGGCAAGTGCCTCGTCGACATCGGCGCCGGCGAAGGCCAGTTTCTGGAAATGCTGACACAGCCCCGCTTCGGCATGGAGGTGTTCGGCATCGAGCCGTCGGCAGAAAACTGCACTATTCTGGGCGGCATGGGGATCGCCAATTTCCTCGGCACCATGGAAGACTATGCCGCCAAGGCGGACGGCCGGACCTTCGATGTGGCGAGCCTTATCTGGACATTGGAAAACTGCCAGTCTGCGTCCGGTGTGCTGGCCGCCGCGCATGATGCGGTAAAGCCCGGCGGGCATCTGGTCGTCGCCACCGGGTCGCGTATCCTGATGCCGTTCAAGAAACCGCTGCAGTATTACCTGGGCCCCAACGTCGATGCGCATCCGTTCCATTTCAGCGCCAATGCCCTGACCAGCCTGATGCACAAGGCAGGTTTCAAGGTCACCGCACACAATCGCTTCATCGACAGTGACTATCTTGTGTTGATCGGCGAGCGCGTCGATAGCAGTGATGGCCTTGCCATGCCCACCGACGATTGGCACGCCGTTGTCGAGTTCTTCGAACGCTGGCACCGGGAAACCCAAACCCATTACGCTGACTGGTGAGGCCGGAGGAAATGCGATGCACATTCCGGCGCTGATCTTCGCCCGCATGGATTCCAGCCGCCTGCCCTGCAAGGCGATGATGCGGCTTGGCCATGCGCCGGTGCTGGCCCGCGTTGTGCACCGGCTATCTTCCTCGCGCGAAGTGGACGGTATTGTCATCTGCACGTCAGACCGCGCCGTCGACGATCCGATCACCGAGGTCGCGGAGAAAATGAAGACCGGTCTGTTCCGGGGCGCCGCCGAGGATGTGCTGGGCCGCGCCCTGGCCTGCGCGCACGATCTTCGTGCCGATGCCGTTGTGAGGATTTCCGGCGACAGTCCGTTCATGGATGCGGCATTGGTCGATCAGGTCGTCCGATGCTATCGCGATACCGCCCCCGACATCGCCACCAACGTGCATCCCCGCACTTACCCCGCCGGGATGAGCGTCGAAGTCATTTCTACCGGGATACTGGAAAAACTAGACCGCGACGTTCAGGCCATGGCGGACCGCGAACACGTAACAAAGTACTTATATGATCACGCGGATGGCTACCGGATCGAGAACGTCGCCGCACCGGCATCGCTCCGCGATGTCGATCTTGCACTGGATACCGAGGACGACTTCGCGCTTGCCAAGTGGCTGGCCAATGAAGTTGCCGACGATGCGGACCTGAATACAATCATCGATGCAGCCCGGCGATTTGGCGCCCGGCAGAGTGAGAACGTGACATGAGTGCTGTACACAATACGGACAGGCTGGCATTGCTGGGCGGCAAACCGATCATCGACAGCCCGTTCAAGGATTACAAATCCATGGGGACGGCCGAGGAAGATGCGGTCCGGCGTGTCGTGCTGTCTGGCTGCCTGTCCGGTTTTTTCGGGTCGCCCGGCCCGGAATTCGGCGGCGGCCCCGAAGTCCGCGGCTTCGAGGAGGACTGGTGCATACGTTTCGGTATCAAACACACCATCAGCGTCAATTCCGCCACCAGCGGGCTTATCGCGGCGATGGGCGCGATCGGCATTTCGCCCGGCGATGAAGTGATCGTGCCGCCGTGGACCATGTCCGCCACCGTCGCCGCGCCGATTTTCTATGGCGGCATTCCGGTTTTCGCCGATATCGAGGATGAGACTTTCTGCATCGACCCCGCCGAGGTCGCCAGGCAGATCACGGCAAAGACCAAGGCCATCGTCTGCGTCAATCTGTTCGGTCATCCGGCGCGTCTGCATGAACTGCGGGCACTTGCCGACAAGCACGGTATTCATCTGATCGAGGACAACGCCCAGTCGCCGCTCGGCAGCGAGAACGGCAAGCCGACCGGCTGCATCGGTCATATCGGGATCTACAGCCTGAATTTCCACAAGCACATCCACACCGGCGAAGGCGGTATGTGCGTGACGAACGACGACGATCTGGCAACGCGCCTGGAGCTGATCCGCAATCACGGCGAGAACTGCACCGACATGCTAGGGGGCGGCCCGATCGTCAACATGGTCGGCATGAACCTGCGCATGACGGAAATGAGCGCCGCCGTCGGCCGTGTGCAACTGGCTGCCATCGATGCCCATGTCGAGGCCCGCGAGCGCATCGCCAACCGTCTGACGGAAAGCCTCAAGGGGCTGGAAGGGCTGACCCCGCCTGTTACCCGCGACGGCTGCCGCCACAATTTCTATGTCTGGATGATGAAGGTCGACGAGAACGCCCTCGGTCTGAGCCGGGCGCTGTTCAGCGAGGCGCTGAGCGCTGAGGGTTTTCCGCACGCCACCGGCTATGTCGCGCCGTTGTATCGACTCCCCATGTTCCGGAACCGCATCGCGCTCGGCCGCGACGGCTGGCCGTTCACCCTGACAGAGCGCCGCTATGAGGATCTTCGTTGCCCGGTGACAGAGGACATGCACAACCGCCGTGCCCTGCTGGTCGAGCCCTGCGCTTATGACCTCAGCGACGCGGATGTGGACGCCATGATCGCCGCCGTGCGCAAGGTCCACGCAGGTCGCGGTCAACTGAACGCGCACATAGCCGACAACGGGGATGCCACGTGAACGCTGTGCGCACCGTCGCCAGCATCGAAGCCCGCATGGGCTCTTCCCGCCTGCCCGGCAAGATGATGATGATGCTGGGCGGCGTGCCGGTGCTGGAGCATCTGGTCGACCGCATGAACAAATGCCGTTATCTAGACGGGCTGGTCATCGCCACCACGGAAAACGCCGACGACGACGCCATTGCCGACTGGGCCGCAGCCCACGCCGTCGACTGCTTTCGCGGCAGCGAGGATGACGTTCTGGCCCGCGTCCTCGCGGCGCAGGAGTATATGCGCGCCGATGTCGTGGTCGAACTGTGCGGGGACACCCCGTTTCTCGACCCGATGGTCGTCAACCTGGCTGTCAGCGCCTGGCATGCGTCAGGGTGCGACCTGGTGACCACGGCGCGCGATCGCATGCTGCCGGATGGCCAGGACGTCGAGGTGTTTTCCATCGCCTCGCTCCGCGAAATCGCCGAACGCTGTAGCGATGCCGAGGCACGCGAACACGTCTCGGCGCCGTTCTACCGCGAGCCGGACTGGAACATCCACGATCTGCGTCCGCCGGGTAAATGGAAGCGGCCCGACCTACGGCTTGTTCTCGACACGGCGGCGGATGCCAATTTTCTGGGTGCCCTGGCCACTGCGTCCATGGTACGGGGCGAACATACTTTCAGCCTCGATGAGATCCTGTCCACGCTTGATGCCTCGCCCGAATTGCAAGCGCTGCACAATGCCTGCGTCGAGGCTGCCGTATGAGCGCACTCAGGACCCTGATCGTCGGTTTCGGCGGCATTGCCCGGGGCTTGGCCGCGGATGCGAAGATGGCGCACTGGTTTCCCGTAGCCACCCATGCCCAGGCCCTGCGCGCAGATGACGGTTTTGACTGGATCGGTGTCGTTGACCCGGACCCCGCAGCAAGAAAATGTGCCGAAAACGACTGGCAGGTTCCCGGCTTCGCTGATCTCGCGGCGGCCGCAGGCCTGGCGCCCGATGTGCTGGTGCTGGCGGCACCGCCGGGGGCGCGGACAGAGGTGCTGGCACAGTTCCCCACCGTCAGAGCGGCGTTCACCGAAAAGCCGCTCGGTAACCGGGACGGCGAAACACTGCTTGCGGCCACGGATGCCGCCGGCATTCAGTTGCAGGTCAATTACTGGCGGCGTGGCGACCAGACGCTGGGCGCGCTGTCGTCCGGCGGACTGAAATCCCGTATCGGCACCCTGCAGGCAGGTACCGGGGTCTACGGCAACGGTCTCGACAACAACGGCTCGCACCTGATCGACTTGATCCGCATGCTGGTGGGCGAGCCGGCATGGGTGCAAGCCATCGGTGACGTGACGCAGCCGCAGACAAGCCCGATCGAGGACGATATCCACACCGCCTTCGCCCTCGGCTTCGATGGCGGCGCCGTGATCACCGTGCATCCGCTCGACTTCAGCCATTATCGCGAAGTGGCGCTCGATCTCTGGGGCAGCAACGGCCGCATGAGCTTTCAACAGGAAACCCTGAATATCCGGCATCTTCCGCGCGTTGCTAACCGCGGGCTCGAGAACGAGTATGAAATCGCCGCCGATCAAGGTACGGTTCTTCCCGCCACCGTGGCGGACGCGCTGCCGCGCCTTTATCGGAACCTGCATGACGCCGTCATCCATGGCGCTCCGTTGCTGAGTCCAGGCAGCAGCGCCATTGTCACCGAACGCATCATCTCTCTGATCCGCCGTTCCGCAGACAGCGGCCAAATCCGGCTTGCGGTTACGGAAACCACCTGAAAATGCGGATCGTCTGCGCCATAGAAGATCCGGGCGCCGCCAACGGCATGGTCGGCCTCGGCGAGGCGCTCGCCGCGCTAGGGACGGATCTTGATATCTTCGCTACCGGGGCGGCCCGGGGATATGCCACGGGTATCGGTCTTGCTGTTTCCGAATTTGAATGCCTCGCGCTGCCCCCCAAGGCAGATGCCGTGCTGGTCGGCACTTCGGAAAACCCGGACAGCCCGGTTTTCGCAGTGACCGCCGCTGCTCGGCAAGCCGCGATCCCAACTTTTGGTTTCATTGACGGCCCGGCCAACGCCGAACACCGCTTCCGAGGACTTGGCAGCGATCCCCTCGCCCACGCACCTGAATACCTGCTGGTCAGCGACGCCGCCGCCCGAGACGCCTTCTCAGACCTCGGGTTTGATCCGGAAAACATCATGGTCGTCGGACATCCGAACATGGACCGGGTGCGCACTCGTGCCAACGCACTTGAGAAAGAGGGCCGTGATGCCGTACGCACCCGGCTATTCCCAACCGTAGATCCGGAACGGCCGCTGATCGTGTTTCTGGCGGAAACATCGGACGGTCTCGATCCCTCGGAATTCCGTCGTTCGGCGGAATACACCCTGCTCGGCCGGGGCGGCAACGACGGGCGCACAGAGATATGCCTTGAGGAAACTCTCGATGCCCTGGCGGCAGTCCGCCCCGACGCGGCACTGGTCTTGCGCCTGCATCCCAAGAACGATGCCGCCACATTTGCCGCCTACAAGGATGAAATCGCCGCGCTCTGTACAGGCGGTGATCCGCTGGAAGCCGTCTTCGCAGCCGATCTGGTGATCGGCATGACGTCAGTTTTGCTGTTCGAGGCAGCCGTCATGGGCCGTCCGCCCCTGGCTCTGACACCGCGTGCCCATGAAGCCGCGTGGCTCAGCAGCATCGCCCTCGGCCTGACACGTCACGTTTGCCGCTCGGATGCGCTTCGCGCTAGCATCACCGAAGCCTTGCAAGGCCGTTTAAGCGGTGCGGAAGATATCGACACACTGGTTCCGCCAGGCGCCGCCCAACGCATGGCCGACGCCATCCACCGCCGTATCGCCACGTGAGAAGACACATGCCGGAATCTGTCATCCTGAACACCACCCACCTGACGCTTCGCCCGTTCGAGACGGCACGGCACCTGACGGCACGCTATGTCTCGTGGCTTAATGATCCGGACGTCGTGCGGTATTCCGAACAGCGTCACCGCCGCCATACGCTCGATAGCTGCCGCGCCTTTAGCGAGAGTTTCGCCGACGGCCCGAGCCGGCTGTGGGCCATCGAGCGGACTTCGGACAACCTGCACATCGGCAATATTCACGCCGATATCGATGCCGCCAACGGGCTGGCCGACGTGGCGATCATGATCGGTGCGCGCGAGGTGTGGGGACTCGGCTATGGGCTTGAAGCCTGGAAAGCTGTGCTGGACTGGCTTCTGAGCGCAGGCGGCATACGCAAGGTGACCGCCGGCTGCATGCGCTCCAACGCCGCCATGGCCGCGATCATGGAAAAAAGCGGCATGACGCCGGACGGCACACGCCGGGTGCACTATCTGCTCGACGGCAAGCCCGAGGATATTCTGTTCTGCGCCCGGTTTTCAGGGGATTAAGCTGAAAATCCCCTAGGCGGGACGTTTCTGCCCCCGCAACCCGGCAAGTTCTGCCCAAAGGACCGGTTTTTCCCCCGGATAGAACCTCCAACCCGAAATATAATCATTTAAAATCAATTAGATAATAGCATTTTTCAAAACTGGCCCGCCGTTTGCTTCTAATCCGGCAACGAAATTTCGTTCATGGAGAAGATTAATGGCGACTTTGGCGATCGAGCAGAAGCTTCAGGAACACGGCTATCAACGCGGTGAAGCCGTTCAGGCAGCGCCGAACCAGATCAATCTGGGCGGGTTCGCGGTGTCCTTTGAGGATCTGCTGAAGCGTGTCGGTGCCCGGCTGGACAACGCATTCAGTGCCGCCGACAAGACCGGCGGCATCGCCGCCGCCAAGGATACCGCCAATACCAACAACGATCCCCGCGAATACGCCCGCAAGAGCGACGCCGCCAGCGAGCGCGGCGACCATCGCAGTAATGACGACGCTGCCGACCATGGCCGCGCCACCGCCGCCGACGCCCGCAACAACGGTGCTGATCGGGGTGCCGATGCGCCGCGCAGCGACAATGCCGCCGACAACGCCTCGGACCGTGCCGACAATGCCAATCGCGACGCCAAAGGCACACATGATTCCAAGGACAAGGCCGACAACACCGGCAATGACGACGCCGGAAAGTCGGATGGCACCAAGGAAGCCGCCGCCGACGGTAAGAACGACAGCGGCAACAACGAAAATACCGCCGACAAGGGCAATGCCGCCGACAAGGACGGCCACACCGATCAGGGTGCTGCTCAGCAAGGGCCGGCCGCCAATCAGGCCGCCGCCATTTATGCCGCCGGCCTCGTCGGCAACAAGTCTGGTGAAAACAGCGGCAAGAACGATGGCAATGCCCAGACGCAGACACAAAAGGGCGTCGATGTCACCGAGAACCCGGTGCTTCAGGCCGCCGCCGCGAAAGCCGCGAAGAACGCTCCGTCGAACCACAACAGCGCTCGCCAGGCGCAGCAGAATCAGGCCAAGGCCGATGCCGGGGCCGAAAAGAAAGCCGCTGGTGGCGAACAGAAATCCGCTGCAAGCGGCATCCAGGTTCAGGCTCAACAGTTGTCGCGCATGATCGGCGCAGACACCCGCGCCAACGTCAATGTCAACGTCACCAACGAGCAGACGCAACTGACCTCGAAGCCTGCCTTCACCATCGCCAACGGTTCCGTGCTGACGCAGGACGCCGGCAACGGCAAGGGGAATGCCTCGAACGCACAGACCGGTCAGCAGCAAGGTCAGAACCCCGGACAAACCCAACAGGCCCAGCTTGCCGCCCAGCAGCAGGTGCAGGCCGCCCAGCAGGCCAACATACAGAACGGCCCGCAGGGTGCGCAGTCTGGCGCCGCCCAGGGTTCAGCGAATGCCGGCGCCGCGGTTCAGGCATTGGGTGGCAGCGCCCAGCATGCCGGCGGCAACGAAGCCATGAACAACGCCACGCAGACGGCCAACGCCAACCAGCAGACGCAGCAAACCCAACAGACCCGCGAAAGCGCGCCGCAGCAACAGGCTCAGCACGCCCAGCGCGGCAACCTGCCGGGCAGCGCCGTCACCGAGCAGATATCAGTGAAGATCACGAAAGCGCTGCAGGCCGGGACCGACAAGATTTCGATCCAGCTCAAGCCCGCAGAACTAGGCCGCGTCGATGTGAAAATGGAAATGACCCACGACGGTCGCGTCATGACGGTGGTCACGGCGGAAAAACAGGACACGCTCGATCTGTTGCGCCGCGACTCATCTGAATTGCAGAAAGCGCTGGCCGATGCCGGCCTCAACAGCGGTGACATGCAGTTCAACCTCAAGGGCCAGGAACAGCAGACGGCGGATGCCGGTAACGACGCCAAGGGCGGACCGGTGGCAGCCGAAGGCGACGGCGAAGCGGAAATCGCGGACGACCCCAACGACGGTGTGATGTCGGCATGGGAAAGCGGCATCTTCGCCAACGGCCGGATCGACATGCGCGCATAAGCGCCAAACGAGGCATAAGGCCAGACGAAATATAAGGAACGGGAACGATGTTAATCAGCAGCAGCACAAACAGCACGGTAGCGGAAGGATCGAAGTCCGCGGACTCGCAAGCCAAGCTGGAAGAGGACCTGAACCGGTTTCTCAACCTGCTCGTCACGCAGCTGAAGAACCAGGATCCGCTGGACCCGATGGACAGCAACGAATTCACGTCGCAGTTGGTGCAGTTCGCCAGCGTCGAACAGCAGATTTTCCAGAACTCGAACCTGGAAACCCTGGTCGGCCTGCAGCAGAACAACCAGGTCGCTTCGATGGTCGATTTCATCGACAAGACGGTCGAAGTCGACGGCACCAAGTTCCCACTGGAAAACAGCCACGCCGAGTTTACCTACACCATGCCTGCCGGGGCCAAATCGGCCAGCATCATCATCCGCGATGCCAGTGGGCTGACCGTCTACGAACAGGACGCCGACCTGGATCAGGGCCAGCACACGTTCGAATGGGACGGCCGCAACCGCAACGGCGGCACGGCACCGGACGGGGCCTATTCCGTGCTCGTGACCGGTCTCGACCAGCAGAACGAACTGCTGAAAGTCGAACACACGGTCTTTGGGCGCATCACCGGTATCGGTATCGACGGCAGCGAAACGACGCTCTTCATGGGCGATGTGGAAGTGCCGCAAACACAGGTGCTGTCCGTCAAGGAAGCGCCGAAAGCAGAAGCAGAAACAACGAACTGATAACAGAACGATTTTTCCGCGGCCCGGACGGCCGCTGAACGAAGGAGACGAAAAATGTCACTCTTTGGCGCACTTACCTCCGGTGTTTCCGGCCTGACCGCACAATCCAGCGCGATCGGCGCAATTTCGGATAACATCACCAACGTCAACACCATCGGCTACAAGGGTACGCAGGTCGACTTCCAGACCCTGGTCACGGTGCAGACGTCCGGCACCTTCTACTCCGCCGGCGGTGTGCAGTCGAAACCGCGGCAGGACACCGGGGTTCAGGGTCTTTTGCAGTCTTCGACCTCGCAGACCGATATCGCGATCTCGGGTTCGGGCTTCTTCGTCGTCAACGAATCCAACTCGCCGACACTGTCGAACGAGTTTCTGTTTACCCGTGCCGGATCGTTCTATCAGGATGACGAAGGTTACCTGCGCAACACATCCGGGTACTACCTGCAGGCATGGCCGACCACGGCCGCCGGGGTCGTCACCACCAACAACACCGCCCTGACTATCCCCAACCAGAACGTCATCTCGACCGACTTCCTGGCGACGGTGAACCTGAACCGGGTCGGCGGCACGGCGACTGCGACCTCGACCATCGGTATCGGCGCCAACCTGCCGTCGACCGATACGCAGGGCACGACGCACAAAACCGACGTGCAGTTCTTCGATACGCTAGGTAACGCCAACACCACCTCGCTGACCTATACCAAGGGCAACCGCGACAACCAGTGGGACGTCGCGATTACGCCGCCGTCCGGGGTCAACGTCGTCACCCTGTATTCCGACACTGCCGGCGCGACCGTTTACGAAAGCCGCGGCCAGTTGGAATTCACCGGCATCCCGGCGAACGACGCGACCATGACGATTACCCAGAACAGCACGACGATCACCTATCAGTTCGACACCTCAGGTGCCGCCGCCGATACGGCAACGGTCAAACAGGTCGATATCTCCGCGGCAACCACGGTTGCACAGGCGGTTGCCGCACTGGTCGCCAAGATCAAGGAAGCGGACACCAACTTTGCCAACTACGGCGGTTTCACCAACAACCGCGTACAGGTCAACCCAGGTCAGTCGACGGGGATTTATTTCACCGAAGACGGCACCGGTGCCATGACCATTGATCCGACGGGTCTGCTGACGTCGACCGGCGCCCGCGCGACACTGCAGGAATCAAGCTACACGGTGAAGGAAACTGCTCTCGCCAATCGTGATTATCACCAGTTCACATTCGGCGGCCAGCCGGCCGACGGCGACAGCTTGGTGATCAACGGCATCACGTATGAATTCGACTCCAACGCCTCGGTGGTCGAAACGGCCACGCTTCGCCAGGTGGTCATCGGCGCCACGACCAGTGCCACGTTGACCAACCTCGAAACGGCCATTGAAACCGCCGATGCCAGTTTTGCCAGCGGCGCGTCCTCGGTCCGGCTACGGGTCAACAACAGCACGGCAGAACCGCCGAGCGCCCTGAACGACACCCTGGTCATCAATACACTGTCTTCCGGTTCGTTCAACGTGACCTTCAGTGCCGGCTTCACCAACCTGCCGACGGAACCGGACGGCACGGCGGCCTACACCGCCGGCACGGCAACCGCGGTCAACAAGAATCAGGCGATCGAGTTCAACTCGGACGGTCTGCCGACATCGTTTGCCATCGCCGAGTTGGAAATCATCGGCTTCGCCAATGGCGCTGCAAACATGGATGACGACGCCTCCAACTCGCCCCGCATCACGCTCGATCTGGGCCGGGTCGGCGAAGCCAACGGCTTCACCCAGTTCGGTGCCGAATTCACGCCGGGCTTCATCACCCAGAACGGGTCGCAGTTCGGCACCCTCGCCGGTGTCACCATCGACGAAAGCGGCCTGATGACGGCACTGTTCGACAACGGTGAGACGCGGCCGATCTTCAAAATTCCGATCGCCACCTTCGTCAACGTCAACGGCCTCAATGCCCGCACGGGTAACGTCTGGAACCAGACCCAGGCATCGGGTGACAACACGCTCCGCGAAGCCAACAACGGCTCCGCCGGGTCCGTCACCCAGGCCGCGCTGGAATCATCCACGGTCGATATCGGTGCGGAATTCACCAAGATGATCGTCGTGCAGCGCGCCTATTCGGCGGCGACACGGATCATCTCCACGGCCGACGAAATGCTCGAGGAACTGGTGCGCATCAAACGATAATTAGGCGCCTGACTTAACACCCTGATCCCGGGACCACGGGAACCCGTTCTACAACCCACCGTCCCAACCCAAGGCCCCGTTGACGGACTGAAAATCCGCCAACGGGGCCGTCCCATTTCAGGCCTCTTTTCCGGCACTCTTTTCCAAGGCCGGATTGATTGCGCCGGCAATCGGCGCCATGCTCGGACAATGGCGGACGCACAGATTATCCTCGACAAGGCGAACGCGGATTTTGCCGCCGGTAACTTTACGGCCGCCGCCGCCGGGTTCCGTGCCGTCGTACACCTGCACCCGGATGTCGGCGAGTTGTACATCAACCTCGGTGCCGCGCTGCGCGCCAATGGCGACGGCGAAGGCGCGGAACGAGCATACCGCGAGGCCATCACCAAACTGCCGAATAACCCGATGGCATGGTTCAACCTCGCCAATCTGCTGCACGAATTGAAACGCGGCCCGGAAGCGCTCACCGCCTACAGGAAAGCCGACGCCCTGCAGCCGGGAACGGCGGAAATCCTCAACAATCTGGGCATTCAGCTTTATGACATGGGCGCTGTCGAAGACGCCCTCAAACAATATGATGCAGCTCTCGCGGTCCGGCCCGGGTTTGCCGATGCCCTCGCCAACCGGGGCAACGCCCTGCAGCGGCTCGGGCGCATGGACGACTCCGGCGTGGCCATCGAACAGGCGTTGTCGCAGGCACCCGGCAATCCCGTTTACCTGCTCAACAAATCAGCCTTCCTCGCCGCTGACGGCAGGCACGCCGATGCCCTCGTCTGGGCCGAGCGGGCGATTGCCGCCGATCCCGGTTACATAAAGGCGCGCCTCAAGCGGGCCGGGCTGCTGATCCAGAGCGGCGACCTGCAAGCGGGCTTCAAGGAATATGAAGCACGCTTCCAGGAGCCTGGATGGCACCGATTGTGGGATGAGATGCCGATGCCGGCGTGGCAGGGTCAGGAGATCGTCGGCAAATCCCTGCTGCTCTGGAACGAACAGGGGTTCGGCGATGCGCTGATGTATGCACGCTATATCCCGCTGCTGACCAGCATGGGTGCGAAGATCACGGTGATGGCGGAATGCGCTCTCATACGGCTTTTCAGGGAAAGTTTCGACGGGATCACAGTATGCGATCTGCAGGACTCAATCCCGGAAGCGGAATTCCATGCCTCTATCATGAGCCTGCCGCACCTGATGCAGACAACCATGGAAACGATCCCCGCATCCGTTCCGTATCTGCAGCCGCCGGCCAACGAGGTTGCCGTCTGGAGCAGTGAAATCACCGGACTTCGTGACGGCAGGCCCGCTGTCGGTCTCATCTGGGCCGGCAATCCCGGACAATCACACGATTACAGCCGCTCCCTGCCTCCGGCACAGATGGAACGATTGCTGGCACGGGATGACATTTGCTGTTTCAACCTGCTGGTCGGCCCCCGGGGAGATGAGATCCGCCATGACCGCCTGATCGACGTCCGGGACAGGCTTAACGATTTCGCCGCCACGGCGGCTTTGATGCAGAGCCTCGACCTGATCATTAGCGTCGACAGCGCGCCGGCACATCTGGCCGGGGCACTGGGATGTCCGGTGTGGGTGCTGTTGTCGTACGACCCGGACAGCCGGTATTTCCTGAAAACGGATAAAAGTCCCTGGTATCCGAGCGCCACCCTGTTCCGTCAGGAAGCCGTTTCGGCATGGGACGGTGTCATTCGGCGCGTAGAGACCGCAATAAATGGCTTTGTTGGAACAAAAGCAAAGAGTTAACGCTAATTTACCTTAGGGTTTAGCTCTTTTTTAAGGCCCTTCTGCTTTTCTATAGATCCCAAGATTCTCAGGGACTGAAAATGAAGCAAACATCGGAAAGCAGAACGCAATGACCGAACTGAAACATTACCGTGAGGAAAACCGGCCGTACCGTTCCGAAGCGTTAAGCCCGAGCGGACTGCCCATGTCGATGAGCGACCTGCCACCGACGGATACCACCCGCTGGGTGCCGCGCCGCAAGGCCGATGTCGTCGCCGGCGTGCGATGCGGACTCATCACGATTGAAGAAGCCTGCAGGATGTACCAGTTGTCGATAGATGAATTCCGTTCCTGGGAACGGCTGCTCGAACGGCATGGCGTCCGGGGTCTCAGAACCACCCGCATCAAAACCTACCGCAACGCCTGATTTCGCGTATTGCCTGTTTTCGGCAACCGGTACCGCTGGAGTTTCTCCGCCGGTCCGGCGCCGGAGATAGGCAAATTTTGCCGATCATTAACTTCTTATTCACTAAACCGCCCCTAGCATCCAATCAGGGTTAACGGTGGATCGCGTCTGCACGCAGAAATCCACCCGGGATGGCCGGCGATATTTCGCCAGGGATAATTGGGGACGCACGTGGAAACCTTCGTACAGGCTATTAGAAATCTTGGTCCGATGCGGCTTGCCATCATGGGCGGCGTCATTCTGGGCCTGATCGGCTTTCTGGTCTTCTTCGCAACCAAACTCTCGACACCGAGCATGACGACGCTGTATGGCGAACTGGGGCAAAGCGACGCCGCCGGCATCGTGCAGGAGCTTGAGACCCGCAATATCCCCTTTGAGTTGAAGCAGAACGGCACGCAGATCCTGGTGCCGCAGGACCGGGTCATGCAGTTGCGGCTGGAACTGGCCCAGCAGGGCCTGCCGTCAGGCGGCTCGATTGGCTACGAACTGTTCGATCACACCGACAGCCTCGGCTCCACCAACTTCATGCAGAACGTTAACCTTGTCCGCGCCCTGGAAGGCGAACTGGCCCGCACCATCGGCTCCATCAGCACCGTGAAAAGCGCCCGTGTCCATCTGGTGATGCCGCGCCGCGAACTGTTCAGCCGTGAAAAACAGGAACCCAGCGCGTCCGTCATTCTGCAGATGCGCGGCCCGGTGCGGCTGACCAACGAACAGGTCGCGGCCGTGCAGCATCTCGTCGCCTCCGCCGTGCCGCAGTTGACGCCGAACCGAATTTCCATGATCGACAACAAGGGCTCACTGCTGGCGTCCGGCTTCGAAGGCACCGATCCAATGTCCGGCATCGCCGCAAAGGCCGACGAGCGCCGCCACCGCATGGAATCCGAGATGTCCCGTACCATCGAGGCATTGCTGGAAAAAACCGTCGGTTACGGCCGCGTCCGCGCCGAAGTCAGTATCGCCATGAACTTCGACCGGGTGTCGACGCAGACCGAGGAATACAACCCCGACGGTCAGGTTGTGCGCTCAACCAACGCCGTCGAAGAAAGCCAGAATTCCAAGGATTCCGAGGGTGAGCCGCCGATCAGCGTCGGCACCAATCTGCCCGACGCCAATCTAGGCACCGGCGACACTGCGAGCCGCTCGGAAAACCAGACCCGCACCGAGGAAACCACCAACTTCGAGATTTCCAAGACCGTCACCAACCACATCAAGGAAGGCGGCGAGATCGAAAAGCTGTCGGTTGCCGTGCTTGTCGACGAAAAACAAGGGGTCAATCAGGACGGCGACCAGATTTCCGACAAGCGTTCCAAAGAGGAAATGAACCTGCTGTCGACGCTTGTCCGCGGCGCCATCGGCTATGACGAGGACCGCGGCGACAAGGTCGAGATCATCCAGATGAAGTTTGCCTCCTTCGAAGCACCGGAAGAGGAACTGGAACTGTTTTTCGGCATGGGTAAAAATGATATCCTGCGGGTCGTTGAGATTCTCGTCCTCAGCATTGTCGCGATCCTCGTGATCCTGCTGGTGGTCCGGCCGCTTCTGTCGCGTGCCTTCGAGGCCCTGCCCTCGGCCCAGGAAGCCGCCGAGCGTCTGCTTGCCGATCAGGGCCGCGCCCCGGCGCTGACCGGTCCAGGCGGTGGCCGGGTCCCGGTGGAGAGCGAGGAAGACGAGGAGCAGTTCGAGGAACTCATCGACATCGACCGGGTCGAAGGCCGCGTCAAGGCGTCTTCGGTCAAGAAGGTCGGCGAGATCGTCGAGAAACACCCGGAAGAAGCCTTGTCGATCCTGCGGTCCTGGATGTATCAGGAAAGCTGAGGCGGCAACGAGGGGGGAGCGTAGGAAATGGCGAAAGCAGTCGATTACAGAACGCTGACGGGGCCGCAGAAGGCCGCTGCCTTCATGCTCGCCGTCGGCCGCGAGCATTCCTCCAAGCTGTTCGAACGGATGGACGACGAGGAAATCCGCGAACTGTCGCACGCCATGTCGACCCTGGGTTCTATCAATGCCAACGTCGTCGAACGCCTGTTCGTCGAGTTCGCCGATCAGCTTTCAACCGCCGGCGGCCTGGTCGGTTCTTACGATTCCACGGAACGACTGCTCATGAGCTCGCTGCCCGAAGATCGGGTCAAGCAGATCATGGAAGAAATACGCGGTCCCGCGGGCCGCACCATGTGGGACAAGCTCGGCAACGTGAACGAAGCCGTGCTCGCCAACTACCTGAAAAACGAATACCCGCAGACCGTCGCCGTCGTGCTGGCGAAGATCAAGACCGACCACGCGGCGCGGGTGCTGGCGCTTCTGCCGGAAAACTTCTCGATGGAAGTGATCATGCGGATGCTGCGCATGGAAGCCGTGCAGAAGGAAATCCTCGATCACGTGGAACGCACGCTCAGGACCGAGTTCATGACCAACCTGGCGCGTACCGCACGCCGCGACAGCCACGAATTGATGGCCGATATCTTCAACAACCTCGACCGTAACACGGAAAACCGCTTCATGACCGCGCTTGAAGAGCGCAACCGGGAATCCGCCGAACGCATCAAGCAGCTGATGTTCACCTTCGACGATCTGGTCCGTGTCGACGCCAGCGGCATCCAGCTCCTGCTGCGTCAGGTCGAGAAGGACCAACTGGCGATCGCTCTCAAGGGCTCGTCGGGAGAGGTCAAGGAACTGTTCTTCGCCAACATGTCGGAACGCGCCGGCAAGATGATGAAGGAAGACATGGATGCCATGGGCGCGGTTCGCCTGAAGGACGTCGACGAGGCGCAGTCCGGCATCGTGCAGACCGCCAAGGCCCTGGCCGACGCGGGCGAAATCGTCATCGCCGGCTCCGACGAGGAAAGCGAGCTGGTCTATTGATCACGCCGGTTTCCAGACGCGACTTCGGACGGCACGGCTTACGGATACATAACCGGGCGGCTTTCTTATGAGCACGGTCACCAAATTCACCTTTGATCTCGACTTCGACGCGCCGGAGGAACCGGAAGTTCCCGAAGCCGTTGAGGAAGAAGAGGAGCCGGAAGAGGTTATTCCGACTTTTTCCGAGGAAGAGGTCGAGCAGGCCCGCGCCGAAGGCTTCGAGGCCGGCAAGGAGGAAGGCCGCCGCGAGGCTGCCGATGCCACCGAACAGAAGCTGCTGGAAACAATCGAAGCCGCCTGCACCAAGATCGGCGATATCTACAACACGCAGAACGAGGCCAACCGTGAAATCGGCCGTGAAATGATTTCCGTGGCCGCCGCTATCGCCAAGAAGATGTTCCCGGATCTCAACGCCCGCAACGCGCTGGGCGAGGTCGAGCGGGTCGTGCAGGAAACCCTGAAGGCCGTCACCGAGGAACCGCGTATCCAGATCATGGTCAACCCGGAACTGCGCGAACCGCTGACTGAACGGCTCGGAACCATGACCCACCGCGCCGGGTTCGAGGGTAAGGTGTTCGTCAATCCGGACCCGTCCATGGCGCTCGGCGACTGCCGCATCGAATGGTCGAACGGCGCCGCTGTCCGCGATGGCGAGGAACTGTGGCAGATGATTGAGGAAATCATCGAGCACAATCTGCACGGGCCGGCCGAGATCGAGGATGAAGACACCCCCACCTCCGAACTAGAGCGGAATCCGGAACCGGTACAGGCGGAACCGGATCATGATGGCGGCGATACGGCGTCGGCGGATGATGCCCCGGCAGCACCCCAAGAGGAGTCCGCCGAGGATTCTCCAGAGGAAACGACCGAGGGTGCACAGGATGTGGAGCCGGCTGTCGAGTCTCCGGAAGCAGAAGCAGAAGATTTGGCCGAAGCGGAGGCGCCCGATGCGGCCGTCGAAACCGCGACGGAAGAAGTGACCGCCGACGAAAACCCGAGTTGGGAAGCCGCGACCAGCGAATCGGCGCCTGCGGAAATCGCACCTGCGCCCGAACCAGAGGCTGCAATGGCGCCCGAGGTTGATGAAGACGACTCAGATGTTGTTCCTGCCTCAGAGCGGGATGATCTCGACGAGCACTCGTTCACGCCCAGCTTCGATCCTGATGAAGTCACTTCCGACGAACAGAATGCTGATTTAAATCAAGAGCTTACGGACGATGCTCGAGAGGCTCCCATCCCCCATCTTGAAGATTATCCGGACACGGCGCCCAGCGACAGCGCGGATGCAGACGACGAGCGACCCGCACCGGTCCCCGTCAGCGACCCCGATCCTGTGTCGCCGGAGACCCAAGCCGCTATACTCGACGCGCAAAGCGCAATGACCGATGAAGATGATACCGATACTGACCGAGATCCCTCTGGCGGATAAACCGGTATAGGAGAAAGCACATGGCAGAAGAAGAAGAAGGCGGCCTCGACCTCGCCGATCTGGACGAAGTAGAGGACGCGCCGGCACCGCCACCGAAACAGGACGACGACTCCATCGGCTCGGCGATGACCGATATGGGCGACCTGCCCAGAAGTGCCAAGGACCTGGAAGCCGTCTACGACATTCCGGTACAGGTATCGGCCGTACTCGGCAAGACGACGATGCCGGTCAGCAACCTGTTGAAGCTGGGCCGTGGCGCCGTTGTCGAGCTGGACCGCAAGGTCGGTGAAGCCATTGATATTTACGTCAACAACCGTCTCGTCGCCCGTGGCGAGGTTGTGGTTGTCGAAGACAGGCTCGGCGTGACGATGACGGAAATCATCAAAACCGACCGCGCGAACTAGTTCCGGACGGGGAAACTTTCATGGCGGACGAGCATATCCAAAGCGCCGGCGGCATGACGCTCGATCTGGCAACCGTGGTCGGACTGGTCTCCGGCTTTGCCATGATCACCGCTGCGATCATGCTCGGCGGCGCACCTGAGAGCTTCATCAACCCGCCGTCGATCCTGATCGTCATCGGTGGCACACTGGCCATCACCACCATCTGTTTCAGTTTCGGTGACATGGCGAAAACCCTGGCGGTTGCCGGGCGCGCCATGATCCGCCGCACGCAGAAACCCTATGATGCCGCCTACAAGGCTTTGCAGGTTGCCGAAATTGCCCGCAAACAAGGCGTACTGGCGCTGCAGAACGTGATCGACGACATCCGCGACGAACCGTTCTTCCACAAGGGCATCAGCATGGTCATCGACGGCACCCCCGGCGAGGAAGTCGAAGCCATCATGCGCCGCGATCTGCAGTCCATGGTCCAGCGCCATCGCCAGAGCGCCAGCATCCTGCGCAAGATGGCCGAATTCTCGCCTGCCATGGGCCTGATCGGCACGCTGATCGGCCTGGTGCAGATGCTCGGCAACCTGCAGGACCCGACAACCATCGGCCCGGCCATGGCGGTCGCCCTGCTGACCACGTTTTACGGCGCCGTTCTCGCCAACATGGTGTTCCTGCCGCTGTCGTCAAAACTGGACCGCAATTCGAACGAGGAAGCGTTGATTCATCAGGTGTTTCTGATGACCTCGGCCTCGATCGGTCGTCAGGAAAACCCGCGTCGGCTGGAAATGATGCTGAACAGCATCTTGCCGCCGTCACAACGCGTGACGTATTTCGATTAACGAAGAACCTGGGACACGAAACGAGACATGCAACTCATCATAGTCGGAACCCTGGACGGACAGATCGGCGCGGCAAGCCAGATTGCCATCAAGCGCGGCGCCAAGGTCGCACAGGCGGACACGGTCGATGAAGGCCTCGACCTGCTGCGGCGCACCGGCGCCGACCTGGTGATGATCGACGTCGTGCTCGACGTTAAGGTATTCATGGACGCCCTCACCGCTGAACGCATCAACGTGCCGGTCGTCGCCTGTGGTGTTTCCAACGACACCCAGGCCGCGGTCCGTGCTGTCCGCGCCGGGGCCAAGGAATACGTGCCCCTGCCCCCGGACCCGGAACTGATCGCGGCCGTCCTCGAAGCGGTCACCGAGGATCAGCACGCGCTGATTTACAAGGACCCGAAAATGGCGGAGACCGTGAAGATGGCAACGCAGATCGCGCCCTCGGAAGCGAGCGTCCTGATTACCGGCCCGTCCGGCACCGGCAAGGAAGTGCTGGCGCATTACCTGCACAGCAAATCCAAGCGCAAGGATCGCCGCTTCGTTGCCGTCAACTGCGCCGCGATACCGGAAACACTTCTGGAATCCGAGCTTTTCGGCCATGAGAAAGGTGCCTTCACCGGCGCCGTAGCACGGCGTATCGGCAAGTTCGAGGAAGCCGACGGCGGTACGCTTCTGCTCGACGAAATCAGCGAAATGGACGTACGCCTGCAATCCAAGCTGCTGCGTGTCATCCAGGAACGTGAACTGGACCGCATCGGTTCCAACAAGTCGATACAGGTGAATGTCCGTATCATCGCGACGTCGAACCGCAACATGGAACAGGCGGTCAAGGAAGGCCATTTCCGCGAAGACCTGTACTTCCGCCTCAATGTGGTCAATCTGCGGCTGCCGTCGCTCGCCGAACGTCCGGGCGACGTGATGCCGTTGGCGGAATATTTCGCCGCCAAGTACGCCGATGCCAACGATGTCGCCAACCGGCCGATTTCCGCATCGGCGCGCGAAAAGCTTGTCGGCTATCACTGGCCCGGTAACGTCCGCGAACTCGAAAACACCATGCACCGCGCCGTGTTGCTGGCCGTCGGCGACGAAATCGACGCCGCCGCCATTCATCTCACCTCGGGGGATAGCAGCGCCGGCCAGAGCGCAACAAGTAGCGAAGAAGGCGGACAGGCCCTTGTCGGGCGCACCGTCGCCGAGGTCGAACGCGAACTGATCATCGACACCTTACAGCATTGTCTGGGCAACCGGACCCATGCTGCCAACATTCTCGGCATTTCGATCCGCACGCTCCGCAACAAACTCAAGCAATACGGCAGCGAAGGCTTCAACATTCCCTCGCCCGGCGATGCATCGCAGGCCGGCGCGTGAAGGCGTTCATAACAATAAACGGGGCTGTCCCGGCAAGAGGAAGACAATAAATGGCTGAAGCTGGCGGCGGCGAGCTTACCACCTTCAACACCGGGGATTTCATCCGTGACCGGCTGGTTTCGGCGTCGAAGCGCGGAGACATCATGCTGGCGCTGGGTGTCGTCGCGATCCTTGTCGTGCTCATCCTGCCGATGCCTAAATGGATGCTCGACTTCGCGTTGGCGTTTTCGATCACGTTTTCCGTGCTGATCCTGATGACCGCACTGTTCGTCGAACGACCGCTAGATTTCAACTCCTTCCCGACGATCCTGCTGCTGGCGACGATGATCAGGCTATCGCTGAACCTTGCCTCGACGCGCCTGATCCTGTCCGACGGCCACGAAGGCACCGCCGCCGCCGGTCAGGTTATCGAGGCTTTCGGCGGCTTCGTCATGGGTGGCAACTTCGTCATCGGCATCATCGTTTTCGCGATCCTGGTGATCGTCAATTTCATCGTCATTACCAAGGGTTCCGGCCGTATCGCAGAAGTTTCGGCCCGGTTCTCGCTGGATGCCATGCCCGGCAAACAGATGGCCATCGACGCCGATCTGTCTTCCGGCTTGATCGACGAAGAGTCCGCCAAGCTGCGGCGCAAGGAACTGGAAGAGGAAAGTTCGTTCTTCGGCGCCATGGACGGCGCCGCCAAGTTCGTCCGTGGCGACGCCATCGCCGGCCTGCTGATCACCTTCATCAACGTCATCGCCGGTATGATTATCGGTGTCGCGCAGCAAGGCATGTCCTTCGGTGACGCCGCCGACACCTACACCCGGCTGACCGTCGGCGACGGTCTGGTTTCGCAGATTCCGGCATTGATCGTTTCCACCGCCGCCGGTCTGGTGGTCACCAAGGCCGGTGTTGCCGGTACCGCCGAGGTCGCGATCTTCAAGCAGATGGGCGGCCAGCCCAAGGCGCTGAGCCTGGTCTGCTTCCTGCTGCTGGCACTGGCCATCCTGCCCGGCATCCCGGCCATTCCGTTCCTGACGCTGGCGGCGATCTGCGGCGGCGGTGCGTACTTCGTCAACTGGCGAAACGCCGCCGCCCAGGAAGAAGCGGTGCGTCAGATCGAGGACGAGAAAGTCGATCCCAAGACCCTGGCAGAGGAGCCGATTTCCTCGGCGTTGAAGATCGATCACATCCGCCTTGAGCTTGGCTACGGCCTGCTGACCCTGATCAACGCCCCGAAAGACGGCCAGAAGCTGACCGACCAGATCAAGGCATTGCGCCGCCAACTGGCATCGGAAGTCGGCTTCGTCATGCCGTCGGTACGGATTCAGGACAACATGCAGCTGCCGGCCAACGTCTATGTCATCCGCATCAAGGAGATCGAGGCCGGACGAGGCGAGTTGCGCCCCAACATGCTGCTGGTGATGGACCCGCGCGGCGAGGAAATCTCCATCCCCGGTGAAAAAACCACAGAACCGACGTTCGGTCTGCCGGCCATGTGGATCGAGGAAGCCAACCGGGAAGAAGCGCTGTTCCGGGGCTATACGGTGGTCGATCCGGCGACGGTCGTGACCACCAACATCACCGAGTTGATCAAGGACAACATGTCGGAACTGCTGTCCTATGCGGAAACGCAGAAGCTGCTCGACGAAATCGACAAGGATCACCAAAAACTGGTCGCCGACATCATTCCATCGCAGATTTCCCTGGGCGGCATCCAGCGCGTGTTGCAGAACCTGCTGGCCGAGCGCATCTCCATCCGCGATCTGCCGACGATCCTTGAAGGCGTCTACGAAGCCTGCGGTAACACCCGCAACGTGATGATGATCACCGAACACGTCAGAGCCCGGCTGGCACGCCAGATTTCCAACATGAACACAAACGAACAGGGCTTTATCCCGCTGGTCACGCTGTCGCCTGGCTGGGAGCAGACCTTCGCCGAAAGCCTTGTCGGCCAGGGCGAGGACCGCCAGCTTTCGATGCCGCCGACCAAGCTGCAGGAATTCATCACGCAACTGCGCAACACCTTTGAACGTCAGGCGATGATGGGCGAACAGCCGGTGCTGCTGACCAGCCCGACGATCCGTCCGTTCGTACGCTCGATCGTCGACCGCTTCCGGCCGATGACGGTGGTCATGTCGCAAAACGAGATATACCCTAAGGCGAAGATCAAGACCGTCGGCCAGATATAGACGGCTGACGGAAACACTGTTTCAGTCTAGCGAAAGCGGCTCATGCGCCTCAGAAACTTCACCGCACCGACGATGCCAGAAGCCATGGCGCTTGTCCGTGCGGACATGGGTGACGATGCCATCATCGTTTCCACCGAGGCCGGCACGGGCGAAAGCGGCTGCACCGTCACCGCCGCCTTCGAGGACACGTTCGAGATTCCCGAACAGTTCGTCGAAACCGCGGACGTCATCCCCATGGACCCGGAAACCCGGCGCCAGTTCCTGCGTCAAGTGCTGGGCGCACACGGCCTGCCGGCGCATCTGACGGAGCAGATCATGCGCGATTGCGATCTGGTCGAGAACGCCGATCCGGCGCTGGCCCTAGCCGCCGCGATCGACATGGGCACCAGCTTTCAGCCGATCGATTTCGAAACGCAATCCCGACCGCTGATGCTGGTCGGCATGCCCGGTGCGGGCAAGACCATCACCGCCGCCAAGCTGGCCGCGCACGCGCGCTTTGCCGCCAAGAGCGTGTTCATCGCCAGCTCGGATTCCAAACGTGCCGGCGGCATCGAGCAGTTACAGGCGTTCACCCGTATTCTTGAGCTGGACCTGATCACCGCCGCAGGTGCCGAACAGCTCGCCGGCCACATCGATGCCATCCGTGCCTGCGATGCCGCGATCATCGATACCGCCGGCGTTAACCCGTTCGACAATGATGAGATGCAGTCGCTGCGCGCACTGGCCGCCGCCATCGGCGCAGAGCCTGTGCTGGTTCTGGCGGCCGGAGCCGATGCGATGGAATCCGCCGACACCGCCCGCGCCTTTGCCGCCATCGGTGCGAAGCGCATGGTGATCAGCCGCCTCGACATGACACGGCGGCTGGGCGGCATTCTTGCCGCCGCACTTGCTGGTGGGGTTGCCATCGCCAATGTCAGCATCAATCCGCAGGTAGCCGACGGCCTCAGCCGGATAAATCCCGTTTCCCTGGCTCAACTGATGATTCCCGACGACGAGCCGGGAGAGCCGAACCAGAAAAAGGCCGCGCAATGAGTGATACGACACCGCAGAAACCGCAATCCTCCGCCCGCAGCAAAGGTAGCATCATCGCCGTGGCGTCGGGTAAGGGCGGCGTCGGCAAGACTTGGTTCTCGATCACGCTCGCCCACGCGCTGGCCATGGTCGACCGTCGGGTGCTGCTGTTTGACGGCGATCTCGGCCTTGCCAACCTGGATATCCAGCTCGGCCTGATGAACAAGACGGACCTGGGCGCCGTGCTGGCCGGGCGCGCCAGCCTGGCGCAGGCAGTCGAGTACTGTGAAGACGGCGGTTTTGACGTCATCGCCGGACGCTCCGGTTCCGGGGCACTGGCCAATCTGGCGTCCAACCGGCTGCAGTCCCTGTTGGACGAACTGGCATTGCTGGCATCGAACTACGACTACACGATCATCGATCTCGGGGCCGGTGTAGAAAGCACGGTACGCAGGCTGGCTTATGCCGCCGATCAGATCGTCGTCGTCGTCACCGACGAGCCGACATCCCTGACCGACGGGTATGCATTCATCAAGATCGCCCACAACGAGCGCCCGGAAACCGACATCAAGGTCGTCACCAACATGGTCAATTCGACGACCGAGGGAGAGCGGACCTACAACACGCTGAACAAGGCATGCCAGGGATTCCTCAAGTATTCGCCCGATCACCTTGGCATCATCCGCCGCGACGACAAGGTGCGTAGCGCTATTCGCGCCCAGCAGTCGCTACTGAGCCGTGCCCCGGACAGCGCCGCGGCAGAGGACGTCAAACAGATCGCGCGCATCATTCGGCGTGGCCATCCCGTTACGGAATGACGACACCATGAGTGAGGTTGCACCACCGTCGACCACCGTGCCGCCTGCCGCACAAGTGATCCTGCAGCGGCTAGTTGCGACCCAGGTGCCGCCTGATCTCACTGCGCTGCCGCCGAGTACGAAACTCGATGTCATCGTCGCCCTGATCGCGGCTTCCGGGGATCACCCCGAACTCAAGCTTACGAGCGATTTCGGTAACATCACAGTCCGCTTGCCCACCGCCGCCCAGTCGACCCTCAAGCCAGGCGATCCGCTGATCCTGCAACTGCTGAGCAAGGGGTTGAACCCGAAGGTGCAGTTGGCGACGGTGGACGGCAAACTGCTGAATTTCTCTTCACCGGCCGGTGCGCAGGCAGCGGCGAGCACTTCCGGCACCCCGCTCGGCGTGCAGCACACGGCCCCCGCCGGTGTGCAGATCACCCCCGGCGCCGTGATCAACGCGACCCTGCTCCGCCCCATAACCGTTAACGCGGCTCAGGTCCTGCAGTTGCAGGCCAGTCCAGGGCAACCGGGTGCAAATGGACCGCAGGGACAGAGCGTGCATGGCAGCAGTCCCGGCCTCAGCGGTCAGGCTCAAGGCTCACAGGCCGCGCAGGCATCCGGTGGGGGACAGGCGGCCGGCAACATTTCAGGTACAGCGACCGGTCAGACCACCGGCGGCATATCGACATTCTCCGCCGGCAGCGGCCTCGAGTTGAAGATCGTATCCGTGACCGTTCCCGCGTCCGCACCGCAGAGCCTTGTACCGCCCCCCGTCGAGGGACAGATATCCTTGGCCTCGGGCGCCTTTGTGAATGGTGTCGTCAGCGGCCGACAGGGCGTCGGTCAGACGGTCGTGCAGACCCATGCCGGACCGATTTCGCTGCCCACGGCACAGTCGCTGCCCACAGGCACCGAAATCCGCTTCGAGATTGTTTCCCTGAAGGCATCGTTAACCGGTGCGGCACAACACGGCCCGCTCCATGCCGCACAGGCACCGCTTCTCGACAACGAGTGGCTCGCTTTCGACGAGGCGCTGCAGGTTCTGCACGAAATCTCCCCGGGGGCACACCAGCATGTCATGCAAACTGCCCTGCCCCGCGCCGATAGCCAGCTTGCAACCAACGTTTTGTTTTTCCTGTCCGCGCTGCGCGGCGGCGATATCAAGAACTGGCTTGGCGACGGGCCGACCCGCATTCTCGACAAACTCCGTCCCGACCTTGCCGGCCGGCTGCGTGGCGACATGACGCAGATGACCCGCACCGTCGATGACCCGCAAGGTGGCGACTGGCGACTGCAGGGTGTGCCTTTCTTGTTCGGTAACGAAATCGACCGCATCCAGTTGATGATCCGCGATCAGGAAAACGCCGAAAGCGACGAAGACGATAACAATGGCAGCACCCGCTTTGTCGTCGACCTCAATCTCAGCAAGCTCGGCCATCTGCAGATTGACGGACTGGTCGGCGAAAAGAACAAGCGTCTCGATCTGGTCTTGCGCACCGACGAGCCGCTGCCACCCAGTATCCGCGAGGATATCCGCATGATTTACAACGATGCGCTGGAACTGACCGGGCTCGAAGGATCGGTCGGCTTTCAGGCCCAGCCCGGCAACTTCGTGAACATCCCAAAGCACCCCGCGGCATCACAGGGCGGCGGGGTGATGGCATGAATGGCTTGAGCATGATGGATACACCCGACAGCCTGCGCCAGCGCCGTGATCTGCTGATCACCACACCCGCGCCGCAGCCCCGTCACGACGCCGTGGTCATTCTGGAAAACGGTTTCGGAGATATACACCTCAGGCTGAGATACGTGCCGGATCGGGACGTTCTATTGCCCGATAGTTTCGGCAACTACGTCGATGCTATCGGTGCATTAGATTTTTCGAGTTTCGAAGCAACGGCACAGACGATCCTCGAAGATATCAACGATCAGGTAATCCCGAGCTGGCTTGAAGTGACGCTCCGTCAAAGCACCCGCGACACCCACCACGAAGTACGTATCGAGGATCGTCAGCCTGGCTGGAAAGATCGCGGTCTATTGGACAGACTGGCGCCTTAATTCGCCTTTCCTTCGGGAGAAGGCCTAGCCGTTCCGCTTCTTGTTGCGGTTATAGGCCATGATGCCAATTTCGTTCAGGTCGAGTTGTTCCTCGCGACTAAGGTCAGCCTCGATCCGCTCAACACGGCGCTCTTCGGTGATCTCGAACTTCTTGAATTCCAGAAACGCCAGGCGCAGTTGCTCGCGCGCGGCGGAGACGTGCTGTTCCTGTTCGGCGATGCGTCGCTGGTAATCTTCGCGCCGGCGGATCGTCTGCTCGGCATAGGCACCGTAAAGCATCCCACCCTCGGTAGGCATCGATGCCGTATGCGCCTGTTCCCGGATCAGTTCCTGCTCAAGGTTTTCCAGCAGACCGATCAGATTCTCAAGCTGACGTAATTGTTCGGCAAGATAGCGCCGCTTCTGGTCCACTTCCCAGTCGTTCAACCGCACCAGCGCTTTGAAGTCGCGTGCCATCTATTTCGCTAACCGCCCTGTGTCTGCCCGGCCGGTGCTGCCTCATCGCCGGGCATGCCGAGAATTTCATAGAGCCGTTCGTAGCCTTCCTCCAGCGAAGCGTTCTCGCCGATCTCCTGGGACAGGTACTCTTCGAGCAGCGGATAATAACCGATTGCCTCATCGACTGCGGGATCCGATCCTTTCCGATAGGCCCCGAGCCGGATCAGTTCGGCCATATCCTCATACGTGGACAGCAGCTTGCGGGCGCGCACGATGGCGGCATTCTGGGCCGCGGTGTTACAGGCCGGCATGGTACGCGAAATACTGCGCAGCACGTTGATCGCCGGATAACGGTTTCGCTCTGCGATTTCACGGTCGAGCACCACATGGCCGTCGAGAATGCCGCGCACCGCGTCGGCGACCGGTTCGTTGTGATCGTCGCCTTCGACGAGCACCGTGAACAGACCCGTGATATCCCCCTGCGAGCCGCACCCGGGCCCGGCCCGTTCCAACAGTTTCGGCAGTTCGGAAAACACCGACGGCGTGTATCCTTTTGAAGCTGGCGGTTCCCCCGCCGACAGGCTGATTTCACGCTGTGCCATCGCAAAGCGGGTAACGCTATCCATCATGCACAGGACGTTCTTGCCTTGATCGCGGAAATACTCGGCAACGGCCAGCGTTACGTAGGCGGCCTGTCGACGGACCAGAGGTGGCTCGTCGGAGGTGGCGAGGATCACAACGGTGCGTTTCATGCCTTCCTCGCCGAGGTAGTCCTCGATGAATTCCTTGGCTTCTCGGCCGCGTTCGCCGATCAGGCCTACGACGCTGATCTCGGCGTCGGTGTTGCGCGCCATCATCGACAGCAACGTCGACTTCCCGACACCGGAGCCGGCGAAGATACCCATGCGCTGTCCCCGGCAAGTGGTCAGAAACGTGTTCATCACCCTGACCCCGAGGTCGACCTTTCCGGCGACACGGCGGCGCTTGTGAGCCGGCGGCGGCATGGCATGAATCTGATAGCTTTTGAAACCGGTGCTGACCTGCCCGCCGTCATCGAGCGGGTTGCCGAAGGCATCGATGACCCGGCCAAGCCAGGAGTCGTCGGGATAAATCGAGGGTTCCGTCGAGGCCAGTTCCGCCTGACATCCCAGCCCGATACCGTCGAGCGGGCCGAACGGCATCACCAGTGCGCGCCCGCCCCTAAAGCCGATCACCTCGCAGATGACGTGGCGGCCCTTGCGGCCGTCGACCCGGACATGATCGCCGATCGATAGTGTGCCCTGCAGACCGCCGATTTCGACCATCAGGCCGACGATGTCGGCAACGCGACCGAACACCTGATGGTCCGGCAGCCGTGCCACTTCGTTGGCAATGTTATTGGAAAAAACCCGCAAAACCTGCCACCTGTCCCTTATCGCCATCCCAGGCGATCAACCCGTTAACAGAATGACCGCTCATTCCTAAAAATATGTAAAGGGTTGGTAATTGATTAACCATAGCAGAAACGAAAAAACCCGGGCACAGGGCCCGGGTTTTCGGCAGTCTCCGCAGAGTCCGATCAGCAGCCGGACGTGCATTTCCCCATACCGTCGAAGGACATGGTTTTGCCGCTCAGCGGCACGTGCACGGGGACGCTGACCGCCTTGATGAAGGTTTCGGTCCGGGTGCCGGCGCGGATTTCCTCAACGGTCTGGGTCTGCAGATCCATCACCACGGACCGGGTTTCCGCCTGATGGCTTTTCAGTTCCTTGCGCAGAAAATCAAAGGCGACATAACCAGCCGGCACCATGCCCGCGAGGACGATGACGGCGGCGAGGACGAATTTACCAGTGGACGCACTTTTGTCAGACATTTCCCAGCCTTGTCCGTGTTAATGGACTGGATTCATAGCACACTTCCCGGGCTTTTGACACACATACGCAAAGCGGTCGTCCGTAAGACGCCGGTTGCGGCGAATTGCCGTTTTTTCACTCTCCACCCCGATAAAGGGTCAAGTCTGTTGTTAAGCGGTTCCGGTTAATTCCTGACCTGCCTCCCAGAACCCTCTGTCAGCAAGGCTTTCAGCATGCGATTCATAATGGTTAACAAAAATTGCCTGAAAGGGTTTGGCGCAGACTCCGCAAATGGTAATATGGTTGACGAATATCGATTCGCGGCATTTTGGCGGGCCGGAGGGGACAAATGCGCGTACTTTTGGTTGAAGACGATCCGACGACCCAGGCAACGGTCAAGCTGATGCTTGAAACCGCGGGCATGGTCGTCGATGCGACCGATCTGGGCGAAGACGGGCTGGAAATCGGCAAGCTTTATGAATACGACATCATCATCCTTGATCTGATGTTGCCGGACATGGACGGTCTGGAAGTGCTCAGGCGTCTCCGGGATTCACGGGTACAGACGCCGGTACTGATCCTGTCCGGTCTGACGGAATCGGAAATGAAGGTCAAGGGCCTCGGCATCGGTGCCGATGACTACCTGACCAAACCGTTCGACAAATCCGAACTGATGGCACGCGTTCAGGCCATCGTCCGTCGTTCCGCCGGGCATGCACACTCGATCATCCACACCGGCGTGATGTCGGTGAACCTGGATACGCACATGGTCGAGGTAGATGGCCAGCCGGTGCACCTGACGGGCAAGGAATACGGCATCCTAGAGCTGCTGAGCCTGCGCAAGGGCACGACGCTGACCAAGGAAATGTTCCTAAACCACCTGTACGGCGGCATGGACGAGCCGGAGTTGAAGATCATTGATGTCTTCATCTGCAAGCTCAGAAAGAAACTTGCCGATGCGACCGGTGGCGAACATTACATTGAAACGGTATGGGGCCGCGGCTACGTGCTGCGCGACCCGGAAACCATGCCGGCGGCACAGACCGCGACGGCATAATCACCATTTGGTTCATGTGCGATGAGGGCCGGCATGACCGGCCCTTTTCTTTGCACTATTCGACCAGCCCGAGCTGCATGAACTTGGCACGAATGCTTTCGCTGTCAAACGGCTTCGTGATGTAATCGCTGGCCCCGGCGGACAGTGCGGCTTCTATATGTCCGGCATCATCCTCGGTGGTGCAGAAAATGACCACCGGGCCATCGCCTCCCGGTTTCTTGCGCAGTACCTGCAAAAACTCGATGCCGCTCATGTCCGGCAAGCGCCAGTCGAGCAGGATCGCATCTGGCAGTGATTTGTCGCAGGATTCCTCGGCCTCGCGGGCATCCGACGCCTCTTCTGTGTCGAGCCCCATTTCCTGGATAATCTTGCGTGCCACCATGCGAATGACCCGGGAATCGTCGACAATCAGGCATCGCTTCATGTCATGTCCATTTCTATTCGGAAATCATCCGACGCCTGCCAGCGCCGCGAAATTGACCTGATCGTCATCGGCCAGGACTTCCAGCTCGCATCCGGCTTCGAGCACCAGAAGCTGCGTCAGGTAGCTGTGAATGGAGCGGCTGTCGAGGGCTGTAAGCGACTTGCCGGGGGTCAGTCCTTCGGCAAGGTCCTCGCGCAGCCCCGCATCGGTACCGGCGGCTGAAACGGCGAGGCCAACACCGCCATCGACTTCAGCGATCTGCACGCTGACCGTGCCGCCCCGCGGCAGACACTCGGATCCGATCAGGATCAGATTCAGCAACAACTTGCCCATGACAGGGTCGATCTCACGCACGCCGTCCCCGAAATCGGGCCAATTGAGCCGCGCATTGGAGCCGTCGAGAAAATCCATTGCCAGCGTGCGCAGTGACGCAACCTCGGCGCCGTTGCGCCCGGCACCGCCGGCGCCAAAGGCGACGCGGTAGAACGCCAGCCGGCGCGTCAGTTCCTGACCGCTCTTGGTGGCCAGTTCCATGGCGCTGTCGTCGAGCGCCCCCATCTCGGCAAGGATTTCGAGACCGGCGTTGACGGCACCTGCAGCACCGACCAGATCGTGGCACAGCCTGGAGCAGACAAGCTGACTCAGACGCAGTTGTTCACTCATGCAGTTTCTCTCCCGCCCTGGGTTGCGGACAGTTGCTACAGGCCGTTAACCGGCTTTCCGGGCAACGATAGCATGGATATCAAGCACGCCAAGCCCACATTGAAGTCGATTTATCCGTCTAATCGTCGGCGCGGCGGACAATGTCCTCTGCCAGCGAAGAGACGATATTGCGGGTACCCGGTTCGGTATGTACGGCGCTGCGCGCCCTGCGGTCGGCTTCGGCACGGACATCTGCGATGCTGACTGGGATCTGGCGCAGGATCACGGTCAGCACGGATTCCAGCGCAAGAATGTGCGCCGCCAGATTTTCTGTGTCACGGGCCTGGCTCTCGGCGTTGTCGCCCAGCAGTTCGATGCCGCCCGCGACTTTCTCCAGGCTTAGCTGCAGATCGCCCATGCGGCGCACGAATCCGTCGAGGCCGAGGGCGTCCATCATTTCCTGCACGCCGTCCGCGTCCGTGGCTCTATCACTCATCGCACATCCTTTCCGGGCCAGGGCCGTTTCGACCGGCGCTCAGCCTAGCGCGGGTAGACGCCGGTTGCCAGTGCTGCGGCCACGGGTCCCCCAGGTCAATGCCAACAACCCCTTGAAATGACGGCAATTCGGTTTACATTTATAAGCAGCGGCATGGGGAGTGCCGTAAACAGAATATGGTGATTTTGATGAAATCCGTAGTCATCGGCAGCCTTGCTGCCCTCGTCATCGCAATTGCGGCCGGCGCCGTTCTCAACAACATGAACCCGTCCGCCGGTCAGAAATACTCGACCGAGAACACGCGCCTCAACTGAGCCCGCCGAACATCGCACAAACAAAAAGGGCGGCGCCTCGGCACCGCCCTTTTGCGTGTCGCAGCGAAGGCTATTCGGCAGGCTGTTGCTGACCTGAACCTTTCTGCATTTCCTCTTCGACCCAGATCGAATGGTGTTCCTTGGCCCAATTGAGGTCCACCTGACCGGAACCGACGGCGTCGAACGCGCCTTCCATGCCGATCGAGCCGATGTAGATATGTGCGATGATGATGACGATCATCACCAGGGCCACGACCGAGTGCCAGAGCACCGAGAGCTGCGTTTCCTGCAGCGGCGTGAATTGCGTCGGCAGGTTGGCGCCGAAGTTGTTCAGGAACGCAAAGGTCCCGGACCACGGCTGCACTTCGAACGGCCACATCAGAGCGACGCCCGATAGCGACAGCGAGAAGCCGCCCAGCACCACGGCCCAGAAGATGATCTTCTGACCGGCGTTGAACCGCCCGGCTTCGGGGTGCAAATCCTTCGACAGCAAGCCACCGCCGACCGCCAGCCACTTCAGATCACGTGCCTTGGGAATGTTGTAGCGTACCCACAGCACGAACATCAGCGCGATGCCGAGCATGAACGCGAAGGCGATGTAGTTGTGCGCCAGCTTACCATAGTAGGTCAGACTCCCGAAGGCCTCGGCACCGATGATCGGCTTCAGGAAATAGCGTCCATACAGTACGTTCAGACCGGTCAGCGCCAGCACGATGAAGCTGGACGCCGTCAGCCAGTGCACGGCGCGCTCAAGCGCATTGAACCGCTCGATGGTGCGGCCCTGCGGGTCCGGCCCGTGCCCGATCTTGATGCGTCCACGCACGGCGAAGAAGACCACCAGCAGGACCAAAATCCCGAGCAGGCTCCAGGCACCGTAGGTGCTGAGCGGGCCGTTCTTGAAGGCCCGCCAGGCATCGCCGTCGGCCTGCACCATCTGGCCGGCTTTCTTGTCGGGGATCGTCACCGTACCGCTCACGCCGCCCTTGATGGCGCGCCACATTTCGGCGTCGGAAATATTGCCGAGCGCATTGCCCGGCACGCCGCCGCTCTGCTGCGCCTGTGCCGGGTGGATATCGAACATCGCCACCCCGGCGTTCATGGTCATGGACCCGAAACCGATCAGTGCGGTGACAAGCATCGCCATAGCGCCGGACCGGATAATTCGCATCATCTTCGTCATATGTTTAACTCCGATTGCTGCCCGCGCCACGGCCCGGGTCAGTTGCCACCTTGAAGTTTGCCGCGATCCTGCAGCGCCTTGTTGGCATCGCTTTCGATCCCCGGCGCACGCACATCGCTGCCCCGCGTCGGGCTGCCACCGCCGAGATCGGCCTGTTGACCGCCTTGCAGGATCGAGCGCTGCCGCAATACCGCGAGATCATCCTCACTCAGCGAGGAAGACGGCATCTTGCCCGGGTAAACACCCGGTTTGTATTGCAGCGGCCGGCCCTGTTCTTCCGGACGGCACCCGGCAAGCACAACCAGCGAAAAACACATAACCCCAAGGATCTTGAGAATTCTGGTATCGAACATGGTAATTCCTTGTTCATTGTTTCCGGCAAATGGCCGGAACGTCTCGGATGCTAAAGTAGGGGCGGCACCCCTTTTGAGAGATGCCGCCACCTAACCTTTAGACAGACCGATAGGTCAGGAGCCGGCCTTCAACTGATAGGCCGTACCCCAACCCCACGCGCCCGAGCCGAAGCCACGGGACACGACACGCTCGCGATAGATGTTGGAGATCATGTTGCCATCGCCACCGAGCAGTGCCTTGGTCGAGCACATTTCGGCGCAGATCGGCAGCTTGCCCTCCGCGAGACGGTTGCGGCCGTATTTCTGGAACTCGGCCGAGGAGTTGTCGTCTTCCGGACCGCCGTTGCAGAAGGTGCACTTGTCCATCTTGCCACGGGAACCGAAGTTACCGGCCTGCGGGTACTGCGGCGCGCCGAACGGGCACGCATAGAAGCAATAACCGCAACCGATGCACAGGTCCTTGGAGTGGAGAACAACCCCCTCCTCGGTCTGGTAAATGCAGTCGACCGGGCAAACCGCGATACACGGCGCATCCGAGCAATGCATGCACGCCACCGAGATGGAGCGCTCACCGGGCTTGCCGTCGTTGATCGTGACGACCCGGCGACGGTTGATACCCCAGGGAACCTCGTGCTCGTTTTTGCACGCGGTGACACAGGCGTTGCACTCGATGCAGCGTTCTGCGTCACACAGGAACTTCATTCTAGCCATTTCTGTGTCTCCCTATTTCACGCTGATTTGACACGGCAGAGCGTGACTTTGGTTTCCTGCATGTTGGTCACCGAGTCATACCCGTAGGTACCGCACATGTTGGAAGCTTCACCCAACACATATGGATCGGCGCCTTCCGGATATTTCTTCCGGAGGGACTCGCCCATCCAGTGCCCACCGAAGTGGAACGGCATGAACACAACCCCAGGTGCGACACGCTCAGTCACGAGCGCTTTCACCAGGGCGCGGCCACCTTCTGGGCCTTCGACCCACATCATGACCCCGTCCTTGATGCCGGCGTTGTTGGCATCGATCGGGTTGATTTCGGCGAACATGTCTTGCTGCAGTTCTGCAAGCCATGGGTTGGAACGTGACTCGTCACCGCCACCTTCATATTCCACAAGACGGCCCGAAGTCAGAATGATCGGGAAGTCCTTGGAGAAGTCCTGGCTCTGGATCGAGGCGAACTTGGTCGGAAGACGGTACATCTTGCGATCCTGATACGTCTCGTACTGAGGCAGGAGGTCACGGCGCGGCGTGTACAGCGGCTCGCGGTGCAGCGGCACCGGATCCGGGAACGTCCACACCACGGTACGTGCCTTGGCGTTACCGAACGGCGCACAACCGTGCTTGATGGCGACGCGCTGGATACCGCCCGACAGGTCGGTCTTCCAGTTGGTCTTGTCGCCGGCGACCTTTTCGATGGCCGCTTTTTCCGCATCGGTCAGGTCGGAGTCCCAGCCAAGCTTCTTGAGCATGGCCATGGTGAACTCTGGGTGACCATCCTTGAGTTCGTTTCCAACCGGATACGAGCCTTCGGCAAGCAGGTTCGAGCCATTGCGTTCCACACCGAAACGGGCGCGGAAGTTGAGGCCGCCTTCGGCAACCGGCTTCGACGGATCGTACAGCACCGGGGTCCCCGGGTGCTTCATCTCCGCCGTCCCCCAGCAAGGCCAGGGCAGGCCGTAGTAGTCGCCGCTGACCGGACCGCCCTTCGCGAGAAGCGTGGTCTTGTCGAACGTCGACTGGTTCGCCATGTGCGCTTTCAGACGCTCCGGCGACTGGCCGGTGTAACCGATCGTCCACATGCCCCCGTTGAATTCGCGGGTCACGTCTTCGATGTTCGGCTCCTGGCGGCCATTGCCAAGATCGTCCATTTTGATGTTCTTGAAGAACTTGTCGGCCCAGCCGAACTTCTTCGCGAACATCGCCATGATTTCATGGTCGGTGCGCGATTCGAACACCGGATCGACAACCTTGTCGCGCCACTGCAGAGAGCGGTTGGACGCGGTCACCGAGCCACGGGTTTCGAACTGCGTCGCGGCCGGCAGCACATAGATGCCGTCCTGACGGTCCGGAATGACGGCGGCAAACGTCGGCACCGGATCGATGATGACCATCAGATCCAGCTTCTCCATCGCTTTCTTCATTTCCGGCAGACGGGTCTGCGAGTTGACCGCGTGGCCCCAATAGACCATGGCCCGGAGGTTGTCCGGCTGGTCCATGTTGGCCTTGTCCTCAAGAACGCCATCAACCCAGCGCGACACCGGAATGCCCGCGGAGTTCATGAACTTCTCTTCCTGGAACTGGCCTTTCAGGAAGTCGTAATCGACATCCCAGACACGCGCCCAGTGCTTCCACGACCCCTTGGCGAGACCGTAGTAGCCCGGCAGGGAGTGCGACAGGATGCAGAAGTCGGTAGCACCCTGCACGTTGTCGTGACCGCGGAAGATGTTGGCACCGCCACCCTGGGTCCCAATGTTGCCCAGCGCCAGCATCAGGATGCAGTAAGCGCGGGTGTTGTTGTTACCGTTGGTGTGCTGCGTGCCGCCCATGCACCAGACGATGGTGCCCGGACGGTTGTTGGCCAGCGTGCGCGCGACGCGACGGAGCTGCTCGCCCGGAACCCCGGTCACACGCTCGGTCTCTTCGGGCGTCCACTTCTTCACTTCGGAGCGAATCTGATCCATGCCCCAGACACGCTGCTTGATGTATTCCTTGTCTTCCCATCCGTTCTCGAAGATGTGGTACAGGATACCCCAGATCAGCGCGACGTCGGTGCCCGGACGGAACCGGACATACTCGTCGGCGTGGGCCGCGGTGCGCGAGAAGCGCGGATCACACACGATGAGGGCGGCATTGTTCTGCTCTTTCGCCTTCAGAATGTGCTGCACGGCAACCGGATGCGCCTCGGCCGGGTTGGACCCGATGAGGAACATGGCTTTCGAGTTGTGCATGTCGTTGTAGCTGTTCGTCATCGCACCGTAGCCCCAGGTATTGGCAACACCGGCGACCGTGGTCGAGTGACAGATACGCGCCTGGTGGTCACCGTTATTGGTGCCCCAGAAGGCGTAGAACTTACGGAACAGGTACGACTGCTCGTTGTTGAACTTGGCAGAACCAAGCCAGTACACCGAGTCGGGACCGGAGGTCTTGCGGATCTCCAGCATCTTATCGCCGATCTCGTTGATCGCTTGATCCCAGCTGATCTTCTGCCATTTGCCGCCCGACAGCTTCATCGGATATTTGAGACGGCGGTCGCCATGCGCGTGGTGACGCACCGAGGCACCCTTGGCGCAATGCGCACCGAGGTTGAACGGGCTGTCGAAACCAGGCTCCTGGCCGACCCATGCGCCGTTGGATACTTCGGCAATAACCGTGCAGCCGACGGAGCAGTGCGTGCAGACAGACTTGATCTGTTTGATGTCGCCGGCGGCGGATGCCGCTTCGGCTTTCTTCACCATTCCTGCCGGCAGGGCCGATGCCAGCGCGATACCGCCAGCAGTGACGCCTGAGCGTTTCAGGAAGGTACGACGGTCCATTGAACCGCCAATGACGCCGGCTAATGCCTTCGTCAAACGGGGGCGTCCCGCAACCCCGTTGCTCTTTTTGGTGAGCATTAAATTATCTCCCAATGTTGACCAGTTGATGTGTCAGTACACGCCAAAGCCTAGAAACGGCTCAGCTCGTAGTACTTCATGACATGCTCGGTTTCCTGGTAACCGCTCGTCTTGCGGTCCTCAGGCAGCGCTGCCTGCGCCTGCTTCCCGGAAAGGGCGGCGGTCGCGACACCGGCGGCACCGGCGACACCCACGCCTTTCAGAAAATCACGGCGGGCCAGCGCGTCCGATTTATCGGTCCTTTTCATAGCTGTCTCCCTACAGTTGACACGTACGTGTTGACCATTTCTGGTCGCTTGTATTTGGCCACCATGGCCATCTTTCGGTTGGACCCGAACGGCATCCCCGTATGGCGAATGTCCTATCGTCCCGCCTTCCTCAGGCGGCTCAAGCCGCCATCTCATAAACCTCGCGCTCGATCTCCATGAACAGGCGACCGATGGTGCCGACCGGCATGTACAATGCCGCGGACTGCGCGCCTTCGAGATCGGTGAACATTTTCCCGGCCCACGGTGCCAGGTGCTTGTCGAAAAACGCCTTCGCCTCCGCCGTGCCGTTACCGTCGCCCAGCGCGCCGGTCAGCAGGCCGTGCATCATTTCGCACAGGCTGGCGATATGATCTTCTGGCTCGGCATTGTCTTCCGCGGGCGCGATACCGAGGCGGGCCATGTCTGTGCGCAGCTCGGCCAGCGGCTTGTCGTAAACCAGGCCGGTTATATACAGCGAGGCATAAGGCGACACTTCGCCGCCGGCGCCGACACCATAGAAAAGCTCGGTGAATTCTTCTTCCGCTTTGGCGCGCGGGGTGCGCAGGCACAGCTTGCCGAATGATGAGATCGCCTCGCCCAGCGGGCTGGCATCGTCATGCGAGGCCAGAGCACGCATGGTTTCCAGCGTGTCATCGTCCATCGGCTTGGCCAGAACGCGTGCCAGCAGAGCATAGAAATTCGCCCGCATGAGGTTTTCCTCGGTCACGGCGTCGGCTTGAGAGTCGGTCGGTGATTTAACTGTTGTGGACTCGTCCACGTTGGCTCCTTTGGTGCTTCCCAGCTTCAGCGGCTTATTAATTATCTAAACGAATAATTACGACGCTTTATCTTTATCTTCGCGCGACCTTAACCCTCCGCGCTGCACAGCCTTTGAACCGACTGTTTCTAATACCTAATATTATCCTGTGTTATGCCAGATGGTGTCAATGGGATTCTCCCCTTTTTTCAATTGTGCACCTGCGAAAAAGATTATTATTTTTAGATGCTTAATGCCCTAAAAAAGTTGGGGTTATGCGTCCGGATCGTCCTCTCCATCACCAATATCTTCATCCGTTTCGGCGTCGTTCAGGGGGGATTCCGCTGGCCCCTCATGTGCGGTTTTGAGAGAGCTTTCAGTATCTTCGCGAGATTCATCGGCAGTGGCGTCGCTCGTCTCAGTTTCACCGGCATCCCTGGATTCGACATCTTCCTCCGGATCGTCGTCGAAGGCCCGGCGTGCCTTTTCCGGCATCATGTCCTGCAGTTCCTGCTCGCTGAGGTGGCCGCGGCCGACCTTATAGCTGCCGAACGTGCTGTCGATAATCTTGTGGATGACGTTGTAATCCTCGTCGTATTCGTTCAGGCCGTCGCGGAAATTGAAGAACGGATTGACCCGCCACAGCACCCGGAGTGCGCGCCTTTTCAGGAATTCCGGCACACCGTTGCGGAGAAACGGGGTGAAATCCGAGTCCTTGTCGAGCGTATCGAGCGGCGGCAGCCCGGCGACGATCTCGCGTTCCTCTTCGCTGAGTTCGGTCTCGTCGATACCGGCGAACAGATCTTCCTCGCTGTCACCTTCGGCCAGCGCCGGTTCGGCGGTCATGACGCCTTCCATGTGCAGCGGTATGTCCTGTGGCCGGGCGCCATCCTCCGCTTCCGGCTCGGCATGGCCGATGCCGCGGGTCAGCCGGTCGTCGTCGTCCTCGGGATCGGGCGCCAGCGGTGCCATCGCCGGCACGAAATGACGCACCCGTGTACCGCCCGGCAGGGTCTTGAAGGGATCTTCCGTCTCCGCCTCGGCAGCCTCGGCGCGGGCCTTGTCCTCGAGGGCCTGCTTTTCCTCGCGCACATCGGCGCCACCCTTGCTTTTCAGGCGCGACCAGCGGCTGAGCCGGCTTTCCCTTTCAGCCATGGCCGCCACCACCCCGTCTGGGCTGTTGGAAGTCGCCCTTGCGCGGGTCATAGGATTTGCGTTTGCGCTTCTTGAACGGCACATCCTTGTGATGGGTGTCGCAGAACGTCTTGATCCAGGAAGCGATCTCGGCGGGCATCACCACACCCTCGACCATGCCGTCGGTGTCCTCGGTATAGCTTTCCGCCTCATACGGGCATGCGGTGACGAGTTGCACCAGCATCTCCGGGTCGTCCGCCTCCTCGCCGGGGCTGAGCACGATGTAGATATGCGGCGGTTCGTTGGACAAATTCACCCGATAGCCCGTGGTTTCGCCCCGGAACAGTTCCAGCGGCATGGTGGCGGCATGGAAGTGTGTCCATCCCTCACCCTCGCTGAGCTTGGTCCAGGGGTCGTGCGGATCCTTCGCCGGCGCGCCCGGGAACACGGCAACCGGCCGGTAGGAATACTCCTGCCAGCGGTTGTCGCTGTCGCGTCGTTCGATGACCACACCGAGCGGGATCATTTCATGGCGGTCCGGCTGTGCGGCGGCTTCCTTTTCCAGAAGGCTTTCAGCTTCTTCCAGGTTTTCCGGGCGGTTGACGTTGAAGAACGGGTCGACGGGGTCGACCTCGAACGGTACATGGGTGATGCCGATTCGGTCGGTCCACAGATCAATCTTGCGCATGTCCTCTTCCAGCATGGCCTTGCGCAAGGTATCGCGCAGCGCCACCGGCCAGACCCCGAACACCGGATGCGTGCGATCGCCGGTGATGGCGCAGGCGAGCGGCGTTGCGGCGCTTTCCAGTGCCGCCATCAGGCGTGCCACGAGATCGCGCGGCAGGAACGGCGCATCGGTGGCGAAGCTGATCACATACTCGCAGTCCGGCACGTTTTCCGCCGCCCAGTCGAGCCCGGTGAGAATCCCCGCGAGCGGCCCCTGATGGCCGTCGATGACGTCGGCGACCACCGCAAGGCCGTACTTTTCGAAGCGTGCCGGATCCCCGTTGGCATTGAGGATCAGCTCGTGCACCTGCGGCCTTGCGCGATCGATGACGTGCTCCAGGATCGGCTTGCCGCCGAGTTCGCGAAGCGGCTTGTCGCCGCCGCCCATGCGCCGTGCCAGGCCGCCGGCCAGCAGCACACCAACGATCGGCTTGGCAGGGTTCATGGTGGTATTCATTCCGCCGCCGCACCCTTGCGGTTCATGCCACGGGGTTCGTCCTCGATGGCAGAGGCGTCAACGTCGAAGATGATTCGCTGCTCGCCGGCAAGCGCAATGAAGCGTTTGCCGCGCGCGCGGCCGATCAGGGTCAGCCCGACCTGGCGCGCCAGCTCGACGCCCCACGCCGTGAAACCCGAGCGCGAACAGAGGATCGGAATGCCCATCTGCACGGTCTTGATGACCATCTCCGAGGTCAGCCGCCCGGTGGTGTAGAAGATCTTGTCGGCACCGTCGATGCCGTTCAGAAACATGTACCCGGCGATCTTGTCGACGGCATTATGGCGGCCGACATCTTCCATATATATCAATGGCTTGTCTTCATGACACAGGACGCAGCCGTGGATCGCGCCAGCCTCCAGATAAAGGCTCGGGGTGGTGTTGATTTTCTTCGTCAGAGTATACAGCCACGACGTTTTCAGGACCGCGTCGGGGTTCAGTTTCGCGGTCTCGAACTTCTCCATGACGTCGCCGAAAACGGTGCCCTGCGCGCAGCCCGAGGTCAGGGTTTTCTTCTTCAGTTTTTCCTCGTAGTCGGTCTCGCGTTCGGTGCGCACAACGACGGTTTCGATCTCCTCGTCGTAGTCGATACCGGTCACGGTATCGTCCGGGCGCAGCATGTTCTGGTTCAGCAGATAGCCGACCGCGAGCACGTCCGGATGGTCGCAGATGGTCATCATGGTGACGATCTCGCGACCGTTGAGAAACAGCGTCAGCGGGCGTTCCACGGTCACCGAGGTGTCCGCCGGATTGCCGTCCTGATCGATACCCGAGACGCGCTCGGTCAGCTTCGGATCGGCCGGGTCGGGGCGGATCAGAAAGTCATCCATGAAGGGGAGATCGTCGCCTGGACGTGTCACCGAAATCACTCCTCCCGTGCCGCGGATTTACCCGTTGAGTGGCATTCCAGATACCACCATCCGCTTCTTATTTGGTGTCGCGATCATCTTGGGCAAGGGCCGCGAGATCAAGCCGCGATTGCAAACACCTGTGCACAGTCCCGAGATTCGCCCCTTAAATACTGCATATTTATGCATTGATATGCATATTTTCCCGAGTTAGGCTCCGCCGTTAACGAATTCAAGCGCGGTTAAGCGCTGTTCTGGGTCCGGGCCGGGAAA
This sequence comes from Thalassospiraceae bacterium, assembly GCA_038100295.1. Classification (GTDB taxonomy): domain Bacteria; phylum Pseudomonadota; class Alphaproteobacteria; order Rhodospirillales; family Casp-alpha2; genus UBA4479. The sequence goes on along the minus strand of JAYNVG010000004.1, from coordinate 13,957 downwards.
CATGACCGACATCACGCAAGCCTTCGTCACGGCACTGCATCTGCTCGTCGCGCTCGACGACAATCTGGTCGAGATCGTCTCGCTGTCGATGCAGGTCAGCCTGTCGGCGGTCGCCGTCTCGGTGCTGATCGGTCTGCCCCTCGGCGCCGCCCTGGCGCTGTTCAAATTCCCCGGCCGCGACGCCATCGTCGTGTTCCTGAACGCACTGATGGGTCTGCCGCCGGTCGTCGTCGGTCTGGTGGTGTATCTTTTCCTGTCGCGTTCAGGACCGCTCGGCGTGCTCGGGCTGCTGTTCACGCCGACGGCAATGATCATCGCCCAGGCGATCCTGGTGACGCCGATCGTCGCCGCGCTCACCAGACAGGTCGTCGCCGATCTGTGGGTCGAGTATTCCGAGCAGTTGCGTTCGCTCGGCGCCACCCCGGCCGGCGCTATCCCGGCGCTGCTGTATGACGCCCGCTTCACGCTGGTCACCGCCGTGCTCGCAGGCTTCGGCCGGGCGTCGGCTGAAGTCGGCGCGGTGATGATCGTCGGCGGCAACATCGATCACGTGACGCGCACCATGACGACGGCAATCGCGCTCGAGGTCTCGAAGGGCGACCTTGCCCTGGCGCTCGGTCTCGGCATTGTGCTGATCTCGCTTTCGCTGGCCATCAACGCCGCGACCTACACCGTCAAGGTCCGCGCCGAGGCGGCGTGGGCATGAGCATCGCCATGCCCGCCCCTGTCGCCGATCCCGCACCGCGCACGACCCGGGCCGACATCCTGCCGCTCAGCGTCGAGAACGTCTGTTTCGATGCCGGCGGACAGCGCCTGATCCGGGACATCTCGTTCACCCTCGAGGCCGGCCCCCGGACATTCATCCTCGGCCCCAACGGCGCCGGCAAGTCCCTACTGCAACGGCTGTGTCACGGCCTGCTGACGCCCAGCGCCGGGCGCGTGCGCTGGCAGGGTCCGGGCGGACACGCCCCCGGACGCGAGCAGGCGATGGTGTTCCAGCGTCCGGTGCTGCTGCGCCGCACGGTGGCGCAGAACATCGACTACGCACTGAAGCTGCACGGCGTGGCGCGCGCCGAACGCGCACCGATCATCGACGACGTGCTGAGCCGCACCGGTCTCGCCCGCTTCGCCAAAAGCCCGGCCCGGCACCTGTCCGGCGGCGAGCAGCAGAAGCTGGCGCTGGCCCGCGCCTGGGCGACGAAGCCGCAGGTACTGTTCCTCGACGAGCCGACGGCGAGCCTCGACCCGGCAGCGATGCACGCCATCGAGAGCATCATCGACACCATGCACAACGAGGGCACGCAGATCGTCATGACGACGCACGACCTGAACCAGGCCCGGCGCATCGCCGACGACGTGCTGTTTATCTACAAGGGGCGCCTGCTCGAAAAGACCCCCGCCGACGCATTCTTCAAAAGCCCCGAAAGCGGCGAGGCCGCCGCGTTTTTGAAGGGCGAACTGAGATGGTAACCGCCGACAACCGAACCATGAAAAACCAAGGGAGAAAATTCATGTTCAAACTGAAGACATTCACCGCCGCCGCGCTGATGGCGCTGGTGCTGGCACTCGGCGTCACGCCGGGCGCGAACGCCGCCGACAAGTACATCACCGTCGCGTCCACGACCTCGACCGCCAACTCCGGCCTGTTCGACTTCCTGTTGCCGAAGTTCACGGCCAAGACCGGCATCGAAGTCCGCGTCGTCGCGGTCGGCACCGGCAAGGCGATCAAGCTGGCCATGAACGGCGACGCCGACGTGCTGTTCGTGCACCACAAGCCGTCCGAGCTGAAATTCGTCAAGGAAGGCTTCGGCGTCAAACGCACCGACGTGATGTACAACGACTTCGTCATGGTCGGCCCGAAATCCGACCCGGCCAAGGTCAAGGGCACCAAGACCGCCGCCGATGGCCTGAAGAAGATTGCCGCCGCCAAGGCGCCGTTCGCATCGCGTGGCGACAACTCCGGCACCAACAAGAAGGAGCTGGAACTGTGGAAAGGCGCCGGCATCGACCCGACGGGCGCCGCCAACAAATGGTACAGCGCCACCGGTTCGGGCATGGGCGCGACGTTGAACGTGGCGTCGGGCATGAACGCCTACTCGCTGACCGACCTCGCGACGTGGCTCAAGTTCAAGAACAAGGGCGATCTGGAAATCGTGCTCGAGGGCGACCCGGTGCTGTTCAACCAGTACGGCATCATCCTGGTCAACCCGGAGAAGCACAAGCACGTGAAGAAGGACCTCGGCCAGGCGTTCATCGACTGGACCATCGGCAAGGAAGGCCAGGCCCTGATCAACGAATACAAGATTCTCGGCAACCAGGCGTTCTTCGCCAACGCCCAGCCGGGTTCTTAAGCCGGAATCCTATCCGATCCCTTGAAGGGGCTTCCCCCTTCATACACCTGCCTCCCCCGTTCCGGCGGGGGAGGCTTTTTTTATGCCCTCTCCCTGGGGAGAGGGTGGCGAACGCAGTGAGCCGGGAGAGGGGGTATCCGGCAAGTCCCTCTCCCTCCCACGTGCTGGTGCACGCGGGCCCCTCCCTCTCCCAAGGGAGAGGGTGGCGAACGTAGTGAGCCGGGAGAGGGGTTATTTACCGCAGGCCTCGGCGATCCGGAAAAGAACACCATCGAGATTCTGCACGACATCAGTATTGGCGAACCGAAGCACGTAGTATCCGGAAGCATTCAGAAAGGCGTCGCGGCGCCGGTCATATGCCACCTGCCGCGCATGTGTGTCGCCATCGACTTCAATCACAAGGCCATGCTCTTCGCACAGAAAATCGACGATATAGGGACCGAGCGGCACCTGTCGTTTGAACTTCAGGCCATACAGCCGATGCGCACGCAGCCGCCGCCAAAGCCGCGCTTCCGGGGGCGTCATTTCGGATCGAAGCGCCTTGGCGCGTTGCAGTTGAATGCTCATGCATGGGGCTATGCATTGGCTGGACGGATTTTTTGCAGCCCCTCTCCCTGCCCCTCTCCCTGCCCCTCTCCCGGCGCTTCGCGCCACCCTCTCCCAAGGGAGAGGGGAAGAATGCACCAACCCTATCCGTGTGGTGAGGGGGTGCTAATCAGGGTTCGGACGGCGTATACGCCAGATAGCCGCGCTGGATGTCGATGTGATCAGCGATGTGCTTGGCGTCGTGCCAGACCCCCCAGATGAACGACGAGCCGCGCTGGCTGAGCCACGGCAGGCCGAGGAAATAGATCCCCGGTTCCGACGACACGCCGCGCTGGTGGCGGGGCCGCCCCCGCTCGTCGAAGGCATCGACCTTGAGCCACGAAAAATCGTTCGTGAAACCGGTCGCCCAAAGGATGGTTTCGACCCCGGCATCGGCCAGGTCGAGGGCCAGGATGGGATCGCGCACGCAGTCCGGGTTCGGTCCGATGATCCGCGCCTCGGGCTCTTCGGGTAGGTCGAGCCGGTTGCGGGCGATGAAGGCGTCGGCCTCGTCCAGCACCGACAGATAGTTGGCGTCGCCGGCGGCGATGTTGTCGGCGAGATCGGGCGTGAAGCGCATGGTGCCGTCCGCGAAATCGACGGTGCGGCCGAGCAGCGTCATGCCGTCCTGGGCGAGCCTGCGGAAATCGACCGTGCGTCCGCCGTTGGCGCCGCTGACGGCGATCGTCACGTGTTCCGTCCCGGCCTTCGGGGTTTCCATGTCCCACTTGCCGAGTACGCCGAGCCACCACACGAAGTCGCGGCCCCGGTAGCTGCGCGGCGGCCGGTCGTGCGGTCCGACCGAAAGATAGACCCGGCGGCCCGCGCTCAGAAGTTCCTCGGCGATCTGCGTGCCCGAGGAACCGGCGCCGACCACCAAAACCGCACCCGGCGGCAACTGGCCGGGATTCTTGTAATCGCTGGAATGAAGCTGCGTCAGCCCGGCCGCCCCGGGGACCAGCGGCGGGATCACCGGGTTCTGGAACGGCCCGGTGGCACACACGACATATGTCGCCTCGACGGGGCCGTCGGAGGTTTCGGCACGGAACCCGGCGCGGCCGTCGAGCCGGCGCACTTCCGTGACCTCGACGCCGCAGCGGACCGGCGCCGCGATCCGTTCCGCATAGGCGGCGAAATAATCCGCGATCTCGTCCTTCGGCGGAAAACCGTCGGGGCCGGTGACGGGAAATTCCATGCCCGGAAAGCGGTCGTGCCAGGCGGGACCGTTGGCGACCAGCGAGTCCCAGCGGGCGTTGCGCCAGCGTTCGGCGATGCGGGCGCGCTCGAGCACCAGATGTGCAACGCCGGCCTTGCCCAGATGCTCGCTCATGGCGATACCGGCCTGCCCCGCGCCGATGACCAGCACCTCTGTTTTTTCAATGCTCATGTGTCAGCCCCTCTCCCGGCTCGCGTTGCTCGCCACCCTCTCCCAAGGGAGAGGGGAAGAATGCCTGTAACCCTCTCCTTGGGGAGAGGGTGGCGCGAAGCGCCGGGAGAGGGGTCATCGGCTGCGCTCTTTCTCCGACTGCTGCGCGAAGAACGAGGTCTTGGGATATTCCGGCACGGCGATGTCGAACGCCTCGCCGCGCACCCGGCGCGGATCGGAACCGCGCACGAACATCCCCATGTGTTCGGTCGGCACCGGGTTCGGCGAACACGGCATGGCGTCGCCCGCCGAATAGACACTGATGAACAGCGTCCGCGGCATGTCGGAGCGGTTGGCCTCCGAGCCATGCGCAAGGCGCGTGTGCATCAGGCAGACCGAGCCCGCGCGGCCGGTGCAGAGCCGGGCCTCGGCCTGCATCGCCGCCTCGATCTCCGGCGCCACGGCACCGGTGAACACGCCGTCGTGCCACAGGCTGTGGATCGGCCCCTTGTGCGAGCCCGGCGCCACGGCGAGCGGGCCGTTTTCTTCCGTCACCTCGTCGACCATCAACAGCGCGGTCACCAGATCGGCATTGGAATGGGGCGTGTAGGGAAAGTCCTGATGCCACTTCACTTCGGTCGCGGCGCCCGGCTGCTTGGAATTGATCTTGGTGTGATGCAGTTTGATGTCGGGACCGATCAGCTCGGCCACCATGTCGGTCATGGCGCTGTTCGCCATGGCCTCGAAATAGGCGTCCGACACCTCGGTCGGCGCCTGGACGCGGCGCAGTGCCGGCGGGCGTCCGTCCTCGCCGGGCTGCAAATCGAAGCGCGGCCGACCGTCGACGGTGACCCCATAGGGGGCGTCGTGGTCGGCGCTTTCCCGGACCCAGGCCGCGAAATCGTCGCGCAGCCGCGCCAGCAGACCGGCATCGACGGCATCCTCTACGACCAGCACGCCGTCGCGCTCGAACGCCGCCTTCTGCTCATCACTTAGTATGCCCATGCACCGTCTCCCTGCCGTGATCGCCGGCGCATATTTTGCGTCATGATAATTGCGTTTGAAAGCGCTTTGCCCCTCTCCCGGCGCGCGCTGCGCGCCACCCTCTCCGTCGCCAATCCATTTGGCGCGGGCCAAAATGGGAGAGGGGGAGAATGCCTAAACCCCTCTCCCTTGGGAGAGGGTGGCGAACGAAGTGAGCCGGGAGAGGGGCGCTTGGCTCAGAAAGACGTAAACGAAATCGGGATCTGTCCGGCGGCGCCGAAATCGCAGACCACGCTGTCGCCGGGTTTGACCGGGGTGACACCGGTCATGGTGCCGGTGGTGACGATGTCGCCCTTGCGGAACGCAAGGCCGATGGACTGCGCCTCGGTCGCCGCCCACTGCAGCGCCAGCAGCGGATTGCCGAGCACGGCGGCACCGGTGCCGCTGTTCCCGGCCTCGCCGTTGATGGTGATCGACGCCGCGACGGTGGCAAGGTCCATGTCGCGCCAGCCGTCGATGTCGGGACCGCAGACCAGTGCCGCGTTGAACGAGAAATCGCTGATGCAGACGGATATGCCGGCGCCCTTGAAGCCGCCGTCGAAACGGCAGCCGACGACTTCGACCGCACAGAAGGCGCGCTTCGTCGCCGCCAGCAGGTCGTCGATCGAGGTGACGCGCGCGTCGTCCAGGTCTTCGGCCATCTCGAAGGCGACCTCGCATTCGATGGCGGCGCCGTGTTCCGGGCGCACCGGCACGCTGTCGCCGGGGGCGGACAGATGTTCGGCGAACACCGGGCCGATGGACGGCCCGTCCATGCCGAGCAGTTCCTGCGCAATGCCGCTGGTCGCGGCGACCTTCCAGCCGGCGCGGGTCAGCCCCGATGCCTCGACGGCGGCGGCCTGGACCTGATACGACGCGTTGCGGTCGGCGGTGGCGGCGACGGCGCCGCGGGGAAGCAGGCCGCCGGTGCTGCGGGCCTGCCAGAGGTCGTGTGCGAGCCTGGCGATGTCAGGCATCGTAACCCTCGATTCCGATCAGCACGCTGTTGGCGGACGCCTGGCGCATCGCCAGCGGGCCGGCGTATTCCTCGGACGCATGCCAGCGTTTGATCGCATCGAGATCGGGAAATTCTATGACGACGATACGCGGGAACGGCATCTCGCCTTCCAGCACCGCCGTTTCGCCGCCGCGGACGATGTACTTGCCGCCGTACTTGGCCAGCGTATCCGGCACCAGGGCGCGGTACGCTTCGAATTTTTCCGGTTCGGTCACGTCGACCTGGGCGATCATGTAGGCTGTCATCTCGTTCTCCTCGTCGGTTGTTTTTGGCGACGCCTATACTTTTGTGTTTCAGCGCCGAATGACAAGGAATTCGTGACAGGATCGCAATCAGCCCAGCAGGGCGAGGATGGTGCTGTCGTTTTCCGCCCAGCTGACCCAGTTGCGCGGGCCGAGGCCGTACTTGTTCTTGTGGTCGGCGTTGGCGCCGGCTTCGAGGAGAACACTGCAGACTTCCTTCTGCGCACGCGCACAGGCCACCATCAGTGCCGTGTTGCCGTACTGGTTAGTGGTGTCGGCCTTGAGACCCTGTTCCAGACCGCGCCTGACCGCGTCGGCATCGCCCGAGGCGGCGGCATCGAGGAAGTCCTGTTCGCTCAGTTTGTCGGGGGTCGTGGTCGTCGGCATGCGTGTTCTCCTGCACGCAACAGTTCGGGTGCGGGCGGCCCATCGTCAAGCGCTAATCGTGAAATCAGGGGGCGTTGAAGTGCACGGTGCCGAAACCAGACAGGTCGTAGCCGGCCATCTCCGACGCGCGGGCGCTGAATTCCGGGGATTCGCAGAACGCCATCAAGCGCCGCATGGGGGGCTGGAAAAAATCGCGGCGGCGGATCATCAGGTCGTAGCGTTCGCGGTGCAGGGGCACGAAATCGAGACCGTACTGGTGCGCGGCGGCGCGAATCCCGAGCCCGGCGTCGGCCCGGCCCTCGACGATGGCGAGCCCGACGTCGGTTTCCGAGCGCGCCTCGACGTCGGCGATATCAAGCTCGGCGAAATCCAGCCCCGCCTCGCTGACGAGGTACTGGAACAGCACGCGCGAGCCGGCGCCGGTTTCGCGGATCACGAAGCGGGCACCGGCGGCGTCGGCCTCGCCCAGCGAACGCACGCGCATCGGATTGCCGGCGGCGACGATCAGCCCCTGCTCGCGCCACGCCCATTCCATCAGCACGCAGTCCAGCCCGACGGTGGCCTCGCTGGCCGGGCCGACGTTGTAGCCGCCGTCGGTCAGATCGAGCACATGCATGCCGCAGGCCACCGCCTCGCCACGCGCGAACCGCTGCACCCCGTCGAGGCTGCCGCCCGCCATCAAGGCCAGTTCGCAGCCCGACGCGCGCACTGCCCATTCGAGCAGCGGATCGTGCGAGCCGACGATCACCGGCGGCGGCGGCGTGGCGTGGCTGGCGGCGATCTTCGGGAACGTCGACGAGCGCGCCAGCCAGATATCGATCAGGTGCTTCGGAAACAGCCACTTGCCGGTGACGCGGGTGCACGGAATCTCGCCCTCGGCGACAAGGTCGTAAACCTTGCGCTCCTTGAGCCGCAGATAGTCCGCCACTTCCTTGGTCGTCATCAGGTCTTTCATGGAAATACCTTTGCTGCTGCACCGCCGCCTCGTAAACCCTTAAAATTGATATGTCTTTATTTCCAGACATTTTGCGTTATGTAATGCCCGACGACAGCCCCGGCGCCGGTCGCGACCTGAAATTGAAAACAAGCAGGCGGATCGACATATATAGAGTCGGGAGCACCTGGGAGGGAACGCGCCACCATGAAACTGAACGGCAAAGACGTCTTCGTCTGTTCGTGCGAGGACACCATGAGCATCGACGCCGACGGGCTGGCGAAAGCCTGTGGCGGTGACGGCGCGCTGAAGCCGGCGCGTCACCTGTGCCGGGTCGAGCTCGACCGCTTCATGGACGAAGCCAGGGGCGCCGACAATATTCTCGTCGCCTGCACCCAGGAAGCGCCGCTGTTCCTGGACGCGCTCGACGAGCTGGGCGACGACGCGCCGCAAGCGGATTTCGTCAACATCCGCGAGCGCGCCGGCTGGTCCGAAGCCGGCAAAACCAAAAACAGGAACGTCACCGCTAAGATGGCGGCGCTGATCCGTGAAGCCGCCCTGGATCTTAGGGAAGCCACCTCGGTCAGCATGATCTCGACCGGCATCCTTCTGGTGCTGGGCCGTGACGACACCGCCGTCGAGGCGGCGCGCAAGCTCGCCGACCGCATGGACGTCACCGTGCTGCTCGAAGGCGGCGCGCAGGTCAGCCCGCCCGGCGTCATGGACATGCCGATCTTCACCGGTACCATCAAGTCGGCGAAGGGCCACCTCGGTGCCTTCGAAATCGCCGTCGAGCATTTCCGCCCGACCGCGCCGTCGTCGAAGGACAAGCTGGAATTCACCGGCCTCGGCGAGACCGGCTCCTCGACCTGCGACCTGATCCTCGATCTGCGCGCCCAGGCGCCGCTGTTTTCCGCCGCCGACAAGCGCGACGGCTATTTCCACGTCGATCCGAAAAGCCCGGCCGCCGTCATGGAGGCGCTGTTCACGCTTGCCGACATGATCGGCGAGTTCGAAAAGCCCCGCTACGTCGATTACGACGCCGGCATCTGTGCGCATTCAAGGAGCAAGATCACCGGCTGCTCGAAGTGCCTCGACGTGTGCCCGACCGGCGCCATCGCGCCGAACGGTGACACCGTCAAGTTCGATCCCTACATCTGCGCCGGCTGCGGGCTGTGCGCGGTGGTCTGCCCGACCGGCGCGGCGAAGTACAGCCTGCCCGCCGGGGACGGCCTTTCGGAGCGGCTGCGCGCCGTCGTCGGCACCTATACCAAAGCCGGCGGCACGGACCCGGTGCTGCTGATCCACGATGCAGGTTTCGGCCAGGACGTCATCGCGCTGTCGGCGCGGCACGGCCGCGGCCTGCCCGGCAACGTTTTGCCGTTCGCCGTCAACCAGGTGACGCAGCTGGGCCTCGAAAGCCTGACCCTGGCGCTGGCGCTGGGCTGTTCGGAAGTCTGTTACCTGCTGCCGCCGAAAAAACGCGAGGACCGCGACACCCTGCTTGAGACCATCGGCATCGTCGACGCGGTGACGGACGGCCTGGGTTACGGCGCCGGCCGCGTGCGGCTGATCGAAGCCGACGACCCGGACCAGTTGGAAGCCGCGCTTTACGACCGTGAAACACCGGCGGCCGTGCCCGCCGGCGACGTCGCCGGGGTCGGGCGCAAGCGCTCGGTTTTGCGGCTGTCGCTGGACGCGCTGCACAAGAAGGCACCGAACAAGGTCGACGAGATCGCGCTGCCCGCCGGCGCCCCCTTCGGCCGCGTCGATATCGACGTCGACGTCTGCACGCTGTGCCTCGCCTGCGTCGGCGCGTGTCCGACCGGCGCGCTCAGGGACAACGAGAACCTGCCGCAGCTCAGCTTCGCCGAGGACGCCTGCGTGCAGTGCGGGCTGTGCAAGAACACCTGCCCGGAAAAAGTCATCACGCTGGAGCCGCGCCTCAGTTTCCGTGAAGAGGCACGCACCCATCAGGTGGTCAAGGAAGAGCAGCCGCATCTGTGCATCCGCTGCGGCAAGCCGTTCGCGACCCAGTCGTCGATGCTGCGCACCATCGACAAGCTGAAGGACCACAGCATGTTCCAGGGCCCCGGCAAGCTGGAACGGCTGATGATGTGCGAGGATTGCCGCGTCGTGCAGTTGACGACCGAGGACGGCAACCCGCTGGCGCACGGCACCGTGCCGATCCCGCGCACCACCGACGATTACCTGCGCGAACGCGACGACCTGCGCGAAAAGGCGAAACGCGACATGATCAAGAAGGGCCTGACCGAAGGCGAAGCCTGAGATAAATGAATATGACCGACGGCGAAGCCTGATGCTTCGAGACGCCCCGGATGGTATCCGGGGCTCCCCAGCATGAGGATTGAGATTTCGACCTCATCCTGAGGAGGCTTGAAAAGCCGTCTCGAAGGATGGGACAAGCCCCCGGGGATGACGAAAGCGGTTAACAGGCTTATATAAAGGGAACGAAAGAAAGGACTGGACGACCTTGGACGGCAACACGACCCCGCAAACGCACGAGACGCCAATGATCGACCCGTTCGGGCGGCACGTCAGCTATCTGCGCGTGTCGGTCACCGACCGCTGCGATTTCCGCTGCGTCTATTGCATGGCCGAGGACATGACGTTCCTGCCGAAAAAGGACGTGCTGTCGCTGGAAGAACTGGAGCGCCTGTGCACCGCGTTCATCCGCAAGGGGGTCCGCAAGCTGCGCCTGACCGGCGGCGAGCCGCTGGTGCGCCGCGACATCATGACGCTGATCAACAACCTCGGCAAACAGCTCAAGACCGGCGCGCTCGACGAACTGACGCTGACCACCAACGGCAGCCAGCTAGCGCGCTACGCCGACGAACTGGTCGCCGCCGGGGTCAGACGCATCAACGTATCGGTCGACACGCTGGACCCGGAAAAATTCCGGGAAACCACCCGCTGGGGCAGCCTGGATAAGGTCATGGCCGGGCTGGCGGCGGCCAAGAAAGCCGGGCTGGCGGTCAAGATCAACGCCGTCGCGCTGAAGCACCTGAACGCCGATGAATTCGACGACATGATCCGCTGGTGCGGCGAAAACGGCTTCGACCTGACCTTGATCGAAACCATGCCGCTGGGCGAGATCGGCGAGGACCGGGTCGACCAGTACCTGCCGCTGTCACAGGTCCGCCAGGATCTGGAAAAGCGCTGGACGCTGAACGACATCCCGTACCGCACCGGTGGCCCGGCGCGCTACACGGAGATCGCCGAGACCGGGCGCAAGCTCGGCTTCATCACGCCGCTGACGCACAATTTCTGCGAAAGCTGCAACCGGGTGCGGCTGACCTGCACCGGCACGCTGTATATGTGCCTGGGCCAGGAGGACGCGGCCGACTTAAGAAAGCCGCTCCGCGCCAGCGACGACGACGCTTTGCTGGATGCCGCCATCGACGAGGCCATCGGCCGCAAGCCCAAGGGCCACGACTTCGTCATCGACCGCCGCGACGCCAAGCCCGCCGTCGGCCGCCACATGTCGATGACCGGCGGGTGAGTTCTTACCCGGGCAAGCCAACCTGGCCGCCTCACGCATCGGCGTCATCCTGAACTTGATTCAGGATTCATGTTTTCCCTTACACAATGGTGCCATTCGTTTTATGGGCCCTGAATCAAGTTCAGGGCAACGACCGTTTTATGTCCCTGATGGAAATGCATGCCGCGCCGGGTGAGGGGGTCGTCCCTTACTGCCCGACCACCGGGGCACGCAGCAGTTCCTGCGTGCGCGAGCGTTGTTCCGAAAGCAACTGCTGCGTCAGCGCCACCTGCTTCTGTTCCAGTTCACGGGCCAACTGCACCTGTGCCTGGCGGACCTGGCGCTGCTCGCTCGCCAGTTCCCGGGTCCGGGTGCGCTCGGCACGCGCCAGTTCACGGCTTTGCTGCTACACCGCGCGGGTACGCTCGCGGGCTTCGCTCAGCAGCGCGCGGACGCGCTGTTCGACTTCCTGGGTCAGGTCCTCCCCCTTCAGCAACTGCTCGGCCTGACCGACGACGCTTTGCAGCCGGCGCAGGCTGCGCTGCAGGTCGCTGGCCAGCGACGCCGGGGACGGGCCGCGTGCGGCCGTCCTTCCGCGTTTGCCGCCGACGCAGTCCATCTGTTTGGTCTACGGGTTGTACTTGAGGAAAAACCGCCCGCAGTCGGCCAACGAGTCGGCACGCGCATCGGCGGCGGCAACGAGCATCAGGGCGATCAGCACGAACAGCGGTTTCATATCTCACTTTAACGCGATCTTCGCCGGATTTGAATTGACGATGCGGCGGCGGTCCGCTTCCCTGTCGGCCATGAAATATTTAGCCACCCTGGGACTCGTCTCCGCCCTCACCCTCACCGCCCTGCCCAGCCAGGCGAAGATCACCGCTGCCGAGTGCGAGGCCGACTACGCCGCCATGCTGGCCGAGATCGAGACCAACCGGAAACGGTCCCTCGACGAGCTCAACCGCGAACTGCGCTACACCGCCGACGACAACGCAGCGGCCAGCATCAACGCGATGATCGACCAGACGTGGGAGATCGAGGAATCCTTCCTCGGCCATGCCGCAAATGCGTACCGCGACTGCCTGAAGCACGCCGAAGCCCCGGCCAACTGAGGCTCCGTCCCCTTTCGCACCTGCGAACAATTGCTTTTCCTTCCGGCCCCGGTGTGTCAAAACCGATGTCCGCGCGGCCCCGCCGCGCCCCGGATTTGCCGCTACTGAGGAGATTTCCCATGGATTACCAGAACATCATCGCCGAGACCAAGGACGGCGGCGTCGCGCTGATCACGCTGAACCGCCCCGATGCGCTGAACGCCCTGAACGATGCGCTGATCACCGAGCTTGGCGACGCCATCGACGGCTACGAGGCCGACGACGCCATCGGCTGCATCGTCATCACCGGTTCGGAAAAGGCCTTCGCCGCCGGCGCCGACATCAAGGAAATGCAGGCCAAGACATACATGGACGCCTACAAGTCCAACTTCATCTCGACCTGGGAACGGGTCGCCAAGTGCCGCAAGCCGGTGATCGCCGCAGTCAACGGCTTCGCGCTCGGCGGCGGCTGCGAACTGGCGATGATGTGCGATTTCATCCTCGCCGGCGACGGCGCCAAATTCGGCCAGCCGGAAGTCAAGCTGGGCATCCTGCCGGGTGCCGGCGGCTCGCAGCGCCTGACCCGTTTCGTCGGCAAGTCGAAAGCCATGGAAATGTGCCTGACCGGGCGCATGATGGACGCCGCCGAGGCCGAGCGTTCGGGCCTGGCCAGCCGCGTCGTGCCCGCGGCCGAACTTCTGGAAGACGCGCTCAAGACCGCCGCCACCATCGCCGGGATGTCGAAGACGACCTGCATGATGGTCAAGGAATCGGTCAACCGTTCGTACGAGACCACACTCGCCGAGGGCATCCTGTTCGAACGCCGCGTGTTCCACGCCGCCTTCGCCACCGAGGACCAGAAGGAAGGCATGGCCGCCTTCGCCGAAAAGCGCAAGGCGACCTGGCAGGACAAGTAAGGGGTTTCCCCTCTCCCTCCCACGCGCTGACGCGCGCGGGCCCCTCCCTCTCCCTTGGGAGAGGGTGGCGAACGGAGTGAGCCGGGAGAGGGGCTAAATCTTCCTGGCCAGCGTCAGGCCGTCGCCGATCGGGATCAATAATTTTCAAACTCAATTAATCGACATCATAATTTGGCTGGGAATGAACAATAGTCGCAAAAGCAATAATTGCCTCCTCAGTATAGCGTCGAAAGAACTTCATGAATGCGAAGAAAGTCATCACCGAAACCAACATTCCGGCACCAGCCAGACAAAGCAGACTCCAATCTATGTGCGTCCGATATACATGATTTCCAATTTCAATTATGTCTATTGAATGCCCCAATAAAATCCAAGTAACAATAATAAATAAAAAACAAATATTACGAAGAAATCCATAAATAGTTAAATAATTATACAATCGATGAGCAACATTTTGATGATTATTAAAACAATAAAAACATATGAGGCTGACATAGATAAGCTCGAAGTATTCATATCTTTGCCCATTCGACTAGAACCT
>JAYNVG010000053.1:0-19102 GCA_038100295.1 Thalassospiraceae bacterium | reverse complement strand
TTCTGCTAACCATCTGACACTCATAAAGAAAATTCCTTATCTATGTCAGCCCCTATTATTAATAAGTTATGTCTGGATTTATTTACGGAATCAGTGACGTGTGTCACTGTCGCAAAGTTGATAATTTTATAAAATTTAAGGTGACTTGGGGGCCGCATCACCTTTTCGAACGTCGTTATCCGCTACCAGCCGAACCACGATCCGGCACTGGCCGGCGTCAGCTTCGACATCAAGCCGGGGGAAGTCGTCGCCATTGCCGGCTCCAACGGTTCTGGCAAATCCTCGATTCTCAAGCTGATCGCTGACCTGTATCAGCCGCAGGCAGGCGCGTTGTTTATCGACGGCGTCGATTCACGCCAGATCAACACCATCGATCTGCGCCAGTCGATCGCCTATCTACCGCAGCAGACGGATCTGTTCTCTGGCACGATTGCCCAGAATTTGCGTCTGTCCAACCCAATCGCCAGCGAAAGCGAACTTAACAAGGCACTTGAAAGAGCCGGTGTTCAGGACTACGTGCTGGAACTTCCGGACAGGCTTGAAACCTATCTGACCGAACATTCGATCAAGCAGATGTCTGCCGGTTTCCGCAAGGGTTTGGCCATTGCCCGCACCCTTCTGAACGATGCCCCGATCGTCCTTCTGGACGAGCCGGAAAACGCCCTGGATATGGAATCCGATCACTGCATCATCGACCTGATCCGCAAGTATCGCGGCAAGCGCACCGTCATTATCATCGCGCACAGGCCGTCATACATTCGCGAAGCCGACCGCGTCATCGTCATGAACCGGGGCGCCATCTCGTTCGATGGCACGCCCGAGGAAATGGCGAAAGCGGCCGAAGCCGCACAATAGGGGACACTTAAGATGGATACGCAACACGCCACCGAAAGCCCAGGCCCCGGCACCCAAGGGCCCGCCGCCGCCGATCCCGGGCGCGCCGATGATCGCCGACGAAGGCTTCCTCGTCGGGCGTGGCGCCCTTGCCCAGTCGCTGATGCTGGAAGAGCGTGGCCCGAACCACCTGATCCGGCTCGCGGGGTTCTTCGTCTGCGTCATGGTCTGCCTGTTCATTGCATGGGCGGCGATCACCGAGATCACCGAAGTCGTGGTGTCATCCGGAGAAGTCTCCCCCATCGGCTCCGTCAAACGCGTGCAGCATCTTGAAGGTGGAATCGTGAAGGAGATTTTCGTCGGCGAAGGCGATCTGGTGACCCAGGGCGAAGTCATGATCAAGCTGGACGACGCTGGAATCTTGCCGGAGCGCGATCAGCTGGTGACTCGCCTGTCGAACCTGGAACTCCGTGCGCAACAGCTTGCCGCCGTCATCAGCGGCGAGGAATTCGACGTCAGCAAGGTCGAACCGCGTTACCGCGCCCTGGCCAAGACCCAGGTCGAAGTGTTGGCCGCGAAACGTGAAGCGCTCGACGCTCAGGCCGAGGTGCTGCGCGACCAGCTCAGCCAGCGCCGTAACGAGCTGGAATTGCTCCGCGATCAGGTCGCCGGCAACAAACGACAGATACAGATCCTCAAACAACAGGTCGGGATGCGCAAGACGCTCGAGGAAAAGGGACTGATTTCCAAGGTTATCCTGCTCAACGACCAGCGCGAACTAGCCCGTCCCGAAGGCGCGCTGGCGGAACTGGTGGGCAAACAGCGTACCGCGCAGAACGCCATCGACGAGGCTGAAAGCCGGCTTGAGGAAATGGAATCCCGTTCGCTCATGGACGCCCGCGAACAGTATGCGCAGGTGCTGGGCGAAATCGCCGAGCTTCGCGAAACCATTGAGCTCAAGAACGACCAGATCCGCAGGCTCGATATTCGTTCGCCCGTGACCGGTATAGCCCAGGAACTGCAGACCGAAACCGTCGGTGGCGTCATCGCGCCCGGCTCCACGGTGCTCGAGGTTATACCGAACGACGCAGCACTGTTCGTTGAAGCGCGTATTTCCACACAGGACATCGGCTTCATTTACGTCAACCAGCAAGCGACAGTGAAGGTCACCGCCTTCGACTATACCCGGTACGGCGGCATCGACGGCATCATCCAGGGTTTCTCCGCGACCACGGTGCAGGACGAGGAAGGCAACACCTTCTATCGGGCACGGATCAAGCTGGCGAAGAACTATGTCGGCGACGATCCCGAACGAAACCGGGTGCTGCCGGGCATGGAAGTGATCGCCGATATCAAGACCGGCAAGAAGACACTGCTCGAATTCCTGCTGAAACCGGTGGTCAAGGCACTCTCCGAGAGCTTCAGGGAACGCTGAGCGGCATCCGGTTCACCGCTCGGCCGGTATCTTTTTGTAGAAATGCCAGAGCATGACGGAAGCGACGCTCCTGTAGGGGCGCCAGCGCTCTCCGATTATCTCCAGTTCGGCTGGACCAGGCCGCTCAGCCAGCCCGAGTAGTCTCCCGGCAGCCGTCTGCAGGGCGATATCGCCGACCGGAAGTATGTCCGGCCTGCCAAGGGCGAACATCAGGTAAATTTCCGCGGTCCAGCGACCGATA
Source organism: Thalassospiraceae bacterium (assembly GCA_038100295.1). Taxonomy (GTDB): domain Bacteria; phylum Pseudomonadota; class Alphaproteobacteria; order Rhodospirillales; family Casp-alpha2; genus UBA4479. Next base: position 16,592 of record JAYNVG010000053.1, on the reverse strand, counting down.
CCTTTTAATTTCGTCAGTTCCCTGAAAATAGTGTCCTGGCGGCACCTGTGAAGTCGCGCCAAATCCAGTTCGCCGGCGACAACGGCGCTGGCTATTCCCTCGACGTATCTAGCCTTGGCTCCACTCAGCCCGGCTGCCCGAAGCCCCTGCTCGCCCAGTGCCAGAACCGCATCCGGCGTTACCGTGCCGCAGGCGGTTTCCAGACGCCCCCATATGGCCGCCCCGGCATGCACGGATACCTGCTGATCAATGATGATCCGTACCAGCGTCGCAAAGCCGGGTTCGCGCTTTCTCGACTTGGGGTTTCCATATAACCTGACCGCATCGCGCATGTGCGGACACGTTTCGCGGATGTGACGTAGCGCATTGTGGAAACCCCTCATATTGGGGAGACTAACAATGACCTATTCAGGACGCACGGCTAAAAAGTGAAGAACAGGTTTTACGCAAAGCTATAGAGAAGCTAACTTTCGATTAAAGGTTGTAACGCCAGCTTGTAACAAAATGATTCAAATGTTTGCCATTTTTTACCAAGCCGTACTCGTTAACCATGTTAACTTAGTCTACGATTGACGTATATATACCCATCTAAATCAGGAAATGATGAGTACATTGGATAAGCAAAAATCAGCACATATGGTGAATCTTGGCCGCTTTGCAGCCTTGGCGTTTTGCCGTGCCGACATACTTTTTCAGGTTTCTCAGGATCTTAAGTCAAATTCTGCACCGGACCGGCACAGGCTTTCTTCGGCAAGCCCGATGCGGAGCTGATCGGCATGGACTTTCTGGATCTCATCAACGAGGACGACCGTTCCATCGTCAACGACATCTTCAGGGTCGGCAGCCGCGATGCACGTGTTGACGATCTGATGATCCGCGCCAAAACCCCCTCCAATCCAAAAGCCGATATTGCAATCTCCGGTTATCGAGTCCCGGACTTCGACAACGACTATTTCCTCGCCATCAAAATCGCCCCGAAGCAAACCATTCCTGTCGGTCGCAGTCCCGAGGATCGCGATACGGAAACCGGCGTCCTCAGCAACGAGGCCTTTGTCGATGCGGCGACACAGCGGGTACGCTCATATGAAGCCGCCGGCGGCAAGCCGAAGGTCAGCATGATCAACATCGGCGATCTGGCCGAAGCCGGGATCGAAGCCGGCAGTGCCCAGGAAGCCGAGGTCCTTAAAGCCATCGGCCAGACCCTCAGCAAGGAATCCCTCGGGGGCGACACCGCGGGACGTATCGACGACGAGAACTTCTCCATCGTTCACGGTGACGATGTCGACGCTGTCGGTCTGAGCGAGAAAATCTCCAATGCGATGAGCATTGTCGCCCCGAATGCAAAGGCACTGGTGCCGAAAGTCGCCACCGTCGACGCCAAGGCCGGCGGCATGGACGACAAGCAGCTTGCCAAGGCGATGCTTTACTCACTGCAGGAGTTCACCAAGCACGACGGGGAACTGCCGCCTGGCGATCTAAATGAAATCCTCGAAAAGAAAATGGCGGAAAACGTCAAGGATATCGACCGCTTCAAGAAAATCTGCGCCGACGGCAGCTTCGATCTGGTCTACATGCCCGTTGCTTCGCTCAAGGACGGTCATTTCCACCATTTCGAAGCGTTGACCCGCTTCCGCGACGATGCCGGGGCATCGCCATTTCAGCTCATCACACTGTCGGCGTGATACCGGATTTCGATCTGGCTGTCGCCAAACGCGCCCTGCTGACCGTCGAAGCCGCGAAACTGACTGGACCTTTCACGCCGATCGCCATCAATGTTTCCGGGCATTCGATCAGTGATCCGAAATTCTGTGAAGACCTGAAGAGCCTGCTCACCGAGCGCTACGGCATCGAAGAGCACATCAGCCTGGAAATCACTGAATCGGCGGAAATCAAGGATCTGCAAGGGGTTAACGATGCCCTGCAACGGTTCCGCCGCATGGGCTTCAAGGTCGCGCTCGACGATTTCGGCGCCGGTGCGGCGAGCTTCGATTATCTGAACAGCTTCGATGTCGATACGGTGAAGTTCGACGGCCCGGTCGTGAAACGCGCCGTCGCCACCAAGAAGGGCAAGGCGTTCCTGGCCTCCATGGCGACGCTGTGTCACGAAATCGAGGTAGAGACGATTGCCGAAATGGTCGAGGACAAGGCGCTTGCCGATTTCCTCGGACAATGCGGCATCGAACTGTGACAGGGCTGGTATTTCGGCAAGCCGATGCCGACGGAGGAGGCCTTCCCGGGCATTCAGCTGAAACTGCCGGTACCCGAAGCGAAGTCTGCAGAATTTTACAATGGCGGACAATCGCTGCTGGAACGGCTCAGCAGCAACAAGTTCTGAAGCTTAACGAAGCTCCTCGAGCGGCGTCACCCCGATCACCTGCAATCCCGACGCGATCACCGTCGCCACACCACTGACAAGCGCAAGCCTGGCACGGGTCGCGCCCTGGTCAGCCTCGTCAATAAACCGCAGACGGACGTTATCCTTGCCCTTGTTCCACAGACCATGGAACAGCGCCGCCAAATCGTTGAGATAAAAGGCTATCCGGTGCGGTTCATGCGCTTCGGCAGCCGCCTCGACGGCTTTCGGCCAGCCTGCGAGCATGCGGATAATCTCGATTTCTGACGGATCGCTGAGCAGGCTCAGTTCTGCCTTGGCGAGAGTCGCCGGTTTCAGGTCCCCGGCCTTCACGATTTCGGCGGCATTGCGCAGCACGGAATGGCAGCGCGCATGCGCGTACTGCACATAAAACACCGGGTTGTCTCGTGACTGTTCCAGCGCCTTGTCGAGGTCGAAGTCCATCTGGCTGTCGTTTTTGCGGGTCAGCATGATGAAGCGGACCACGTCCTTGCCGTTCTCGCCCAATTCCTCGATCAGGTCGCGCAACGTGACGAAATTCCCGGCCCGTTTCGACATGCGGAACGGCTCTCCGCCCTTCTTAAGGTGGACGATCTGGCAAAGCTTGACGTCGAGCGCCCCCTCGTCCGCGGTCACCGCCCGCACAGCCGCCTGCATGCGCTTCACATAGCCGCCGTGATCGGCGCCCCAGACATCGATCATGGTCTTGAAACCGCGGTCGAACTTGTCGAGGTGATTGGCGATGTCGTTGGAGAAATACGTCCACGAGCCGTCTGATTTCTTCAGCGGCCGGTCGATATCGTCGCCGAATTCAGTCGCCTTGAAGAGCGTCTGCTCGCGGGGTTCCCAGTCTTCGGGTGCGGCCTTGCCTTTCGGCGGTTCGAGAACGCCGCGATAGATCAGCCCCCGTGCTTCGAGAAGTTCCTGCACATGCTCGACCTTGCCGGCGGCGACAAGGTCACGCTCGGACGTATAGACATCCTGCGCGATCCCGAGCGCCGCCAGATCCTCCTTGATCTGCTCCAGTAGCCGTTCGATGGCGATGTTGCGGAAGGTGTCGATCCATTCGCTTTCCGGCGCATCCTTGAGACTGTCGCCCAGGGTGTCGGCCAGTTCCCTTCCGATCGGGATCATGTATTCGCCCGGATACAGGCCGTCGGGGATCTCGCCGATGTCGTCCCCCAGCGATTCGCAGTAACGAAGGTGCGCGGAACGGGCCAGTTGATCGACCTGATTGCCGGCGTCGTTGATGTAGTATTCCGACGTTACGTCGAAACCGGCCTTGCGCAGCAGATTGACCAGCGCATCGCCGACCACCGCGCCCCGGGCATGGGCCACGTGCAACGGCCCCGTCGGGTTCGCCGAAACGTACTCGACATTGATCTTTTCGCCCGCGCCGACGTCGGAATTTCCGTAATCAGTGCCGGTTTTCAGGATTTCCGCCAGCCGCGCATGCCAGTAGCTGTCGGCAAGGGTGGCGTTGATGAACCCGGGGCCGGCGATGTCGACTTTTTCGACTGCATCCAGTGCCTCGATACCTGGCGCGATCATGACCGCCACGTCGCGCGGACTCTTGCCCGCAGGCTTGGCCAGGATCATCGCGGCATTGGTGGAGATATCGCCGTGCGACGCATCGCGTGGCGGCTCGACGGTGACTTTCGCGTAATCGATGCCTTCCGGCAGATCGCCGTCGGCAATGAGCTTTTCGATGATGTCGGCGATATCGGCCTGAAAGGCTCGGAACAGGTTCATCAGCTCTCGCCCCGCTCTGCCCTGAGGGCGCGGACCTCATCGCGCAGGGCGCGCATTTCAAGCTGAATGGATTCCAGCGTCGCCTCGGCAGGTTCCCCCGCCGCTTCGCGCTCGACCCGGCCTTCCTCGGCCATCATTTCCTTCGCCGACTGCATGCTGTCGACGACAATGGCGACCACCAGATTCAGCACCAGGATCGAGGTTATGATGACGAACGGCACGAAGAACATCCATGCATAAGGGTATTCCACCATCACCGGCCGCACGATCCCCATAGACCAGCTTTCCAGCGTCATGATCTGGAACAGGCTGTATATCGAGGACCCGAGATCCCCGAAGAACTCCGGGAAGGCCGATTTGAACAACACCGTGGTCATGACGCCGCCGACATAGAAAATCAGCATCAGCAGGATCGCCGTCGATCCCAGACCGGGCAGCGAGCGCAACAGCGCTTCCACGACCACCCGCATTGTCGGAACCTGAGAAATCAGCCGCAATGCACGCAGGATACGCAGTGCCCGGACCACGGAAAACGCCTCGGCGCCCGGCGTCAGGGCGATACCGACGACGATAAAGTCGAAAACGCTCCATGGCCGCTTCACGAAGCCGCTGCCGTAGGCAATCATCCGCGCCATCAGTTCCATGACGAAAATCGTCAGAAAAAGCGTATCCAGCACATCCAGTACCGACCCGAAGGCAGCGACGATCCTGTCGGACGTCTGCATGCCGATGACGATCGAGTTCATAACGATGATGCCGATGATGACGTTGTTGAATACCTGACCGTCGACAAGCAAAAGCAGCTTGTCGCGCATACCGGTCTCGGCGGGTGCACTGTCATTCATGGTTGAGGTTGGTAATCCGCCCTGCGCCTGCTGTCAACGCGACTGCAGGCGCCGGTACGGCAATCTGGAAATTACTCGGCGGCCGCGATCTGCTTGGCTTCGGGTGCCTGGCGGACGATGCAGTTGTAAACCCAGTCACGCGAGCCGAAATGTTCGGCAATCACATCAAGGGCAGCTTCGACATCGAATTCCATGCACGAGAAGACGTCGAAATAGCATTCACCGGTGTAATCGCAGAAATGCGCGGTGATATTCGAGGTCTCGATAAGCTGCGTCAGCGTATAGCCGGCGGCATGCGGGTTTTCTTTCGCGAAGTGGACGATCCAGGGTTCGCCATAGGCCTTCATGTTGATCCGCTCAACCATATCCTTGGCGAAACGCGCGATGGCACCCGCATCGGAACGGTTTTCATTACAGTTAGCGACGTCAACGGTGAGATGCATACCCCACATAGGCTTAACTCCGCAAATTCGGGTTACAAAAAAACGCGGGACAAGTCCCACGGATGATGGCGGGACTTCTACTGCTTTTCGTGTTCGGGATCAATATCCAGAAGCGCAAAAAGTGCAATTTTTTTTCACACCCCCAAAACCCCGGATTTTGCGTACTTTGTCATAAATTTCCACTTGCATCCAAGGTTTATCAGGTATTACAACGCGCCTCTTGGTTTCGACTTTGTTACAAACCGGCGAAATCCAGCGCCGAGTTGTTGTGGGAAAGGTCACTGAATTGTCAAAACTCCAGTTTCAAGTCCTCGACGCGGAAACCGCATCGCCCGCATCCGTTTCCGACAGTAACGAGAATAAGGACTATTTCATCGTGCGCGACGGCGTTCGCTATGCCGGCACGCACCTGATCCTTGATGTCTACGGTGCTGAACGCCTGGACGAGCTGGAACATGTCGAAACGGCGCTGCGCAAGGCGGTTGATGCCGCCGGCGCGACGCTGCTTCACATTCATCTGCACCATTTCACCCCCAACGGCGGTATTTCCGGTGTTGCGGTGCTGGCTGAATCGCATATTTCGATCCACACCTGGCCCGAGTGCGGCTATGCGGCACTCGATGTGTTCATGTGCGGCGAAACCAACCCGCATGCCACGATTGAAATCCTGCGCGAGGCTTTCTCGCCCGAGCGGATCGCCGTCGAGGAACACCTCCGGGGCCGGGGCGCGTAACCGGGACGATGGAGAATTCTTTCAAGGAAACGCTCTACACCGGCTGGCAGACCCACTACGAAAGCACCGAAGTCTACTTCGACAGCGCCACGGACCACCAAAGGCTGGTGATTTTCCGCAACCCCATCTACGGCCGGATGATGATGCTGGACGGCGTCACCCAGACGACCGAGGCGGACGAATTCATCTATCATGAGATGCTGTCGCATGTGCCGATCCTGGCGCACGGAGCGGCTCGGCGGGTACTGATCATCGGCGGCGGCGACGGCGGCATGCTGCGCGAGGTGCTGCGCCACCCCGACGTTGAACACTGCACCATGGTCGAAATCGACCCCAGCGTCGTCGAATTGTCGAAAATTCACCTGCCGAACCACTCCGCCGGCGCCTTTGACGACCCGCGCGCCCATCTGGTGTTCGATGACGGTGCGGCGTTCGTCCGCGACACCACCGACAGCTTCGATGTGATCATCGTCGACAGCACCGACCCGATCGGCCCCGGCGAGGTCCTGTTCCAGGACACGTTCTATGCGAACGCGAAGAAATGCCTGACGCCGGGCGGCATTCTGGTAACGCAGAACGGCGTGCCGTTCATGCAACCCGATGAACTGAAGAATACGGTGACGCACCTGCGCCATCTGTTCAATGATGCGTCATGCTACCTGGCGCCGATCCCGACCTATGTCGGCGGGCCGATGGCGCTTGGCTGGGCCAGCGACAATCCCGACGTGCGCACCGTTGCGCAGTCCGTTCTCGAAGAGCGCTATGCCGCTGCCGGCATCAAGACGCGGTTTTATACACCCGCCGTGCACAGGGGCGCGTTCTCGCTGCCGGGATACGTTTCGGAAATCATCGCCTGATTTTCGTCTGAAAGGGCCCGAGACAGGTCGCTTCCTCAGACAGCCATCATCTGGTGTGCATGCTCGATCAGGGCGTCGCGGTATTCCGCCATTTCGCCTTCCTGCTCCTCACCCTCAACCTCGGTGAAGCGGGTTGCCCATTCGCCCATGGTCGACAGCCATTCTTCGGGAAATCCCATGGCTTCACAGACTTCTCGGACTTCGGCGATTTCGGCTTCATGTACGTAATCGTCGGCATATGCCAGGCGCAACAGTTCCAGCGCCGCGATAACCCTGGATTTGTGAGTGTCGAACGCCGAAACGTCGACATCGGCCAAAACCTTGCGCATATCGATATCGGTTTGCACACCCATTTCCTGGCGCAGCGCTTCGATGGCATCCATTTCCTCGGCGGAATCCTCGCCGTCCGACATGGCGACACGGCTGGCCAGGATCAGGAAGGATTCCTTTTGCTTTTCATTCAGCATTTCAAGAAACATGGACGATACCTGATTAAGCGGATGGTTTGCTTACTGGGCCGGTTGCGCCTGAGGCTCCGGACCTTCGACCTCGGCTACTTCTGTGCTCTCCGGCGTTTTATTGACCTTGCCGCACAGGCCCGCCTTTTCCAACTCGTCCCAGACATTGTCCCAGACATTGTCCCAGACATCGGAGGCAATCTGTTCGCGCATTGAATAATTGGCGATCCAGTACTGGATGGAGAATTGCCCGCCCCAATCGTTATAACCGTCGACCGTGCCGTTGTAGCGCACCGCAGGCTTCGGTTCCTTGACCAGGTTTTCCGACTTCAACAGCGCCTTCATCAACACGTCTTCGATAATCCGTGGGTCCACATCCGGATCGACATTCAGATTATAGGACATTCGAGTGACCTTACCGGCCGTGTAGTTGTGCACCGGCCACTCCGAGGCCTGCCCGTTCGGCACCGAAATGGTAAAGCCGTTGCGTGACTTGACGCGCACTGTCCGCCAAGTGATGTCAACCACCTCGCCCTCCTCCAGATCCCCGATCTTGACCCAGTCGCCGACCACGAACGGCCGTTCAATGTTGATCGCGATCCCCGAGAAGACGTTGGAGATGTTGGCCTGGATCGCCAGGCCGATGATCATTGCCAACAGGCCGGAGGTGGCCAGCAGGCTGGCCTTTGCCCGGGCGATGTTCGTCGGCGGCAAGATGGCGGTTCTTGACGAGCCGACGGAAAGCCTCGACGACGAAGGCACCGCTTTCGTCTATTCCGCCCTGATCGACATGGCACGGCGCGGCAAGACCATTATCGCCTTTTCACGCAATCCGAAAATCGTCAGCGCGGCGACGATGATCCTTGATCTCGACAGCAAACCGACGCCGGTCATGCGCCAGAACAAGCCGCGCGTCGTCCGTACGGAGACGGCGTCATGATCGAGGAACCGCAGATCGATCCCATCGACGATGAAGTAAAGCGCGGCACACATCTGTTTCTCGGATTGTGTATCGCGGCCTTGCTGGCGTTCTTGATTTGGGCCAACAAGGCAGAACTGGATATCGTTTCCGTCGCGACCGGCGAGGTATCTCCCTCCACCAACTTGCAGTCGGTCGACCACCTGGAAGGCGGCATCGTCCGCGCCATTCTGGTAAAGGAAGGTGATAGGGTCAGCGTCGGACAGCCCCTGATCGAGCTAGAACAGACGCAAAGTGGCGCCGACGTGCAGGAACTGAAAATCCGGCTGCGTTCCCTGGTCGCCGATATTTCCCGCTACAATGCTGAACTGGCCGGGGCGGACAAACCGAGCTTCCCCCCGGCGCTGGTCAAGGCCGAACCGGAACTGATCCGTCAGGCGATCGGTCTGTTCGAAACCCGCAAGAAACGCATGCTCGGCCAGATCCGTGCCCAGGAAGATGCTATCCGTCAGCGTGAACTGGAAATCAAGGAGGTGCAGTCACGCCGTGCCAGTGCCGAGAAAAGCCTGAAGCTGATCACCGAGCAGATCAACATATCGGAAAAGCTTCTGGCCCAGGAACTGACCAACCGCATGCTGCACCTTAACCTGCTGAAGGAAGCGGAGGACTTGCGCGGTCGGATCGATGAAGCCGAAGCCGCCCTGCCCCGCCTGCGTGCCGCCTTGGGTGAAGCCCGGGCCAACATGGAGACCATCCGCGCCTCGTTCCGCGAGGAAGCGCAGACGGAACTGGACAAGGTCAGCCGCGAAATGTACGAACTGTCGCAGCGCGTCCGCAAGGTGGAGGACAACCTTAACCGGACCACGTTGCGCGCGCCGGTCGACGGCATCATCAAGACGCTGCATGTCGTCAGCATCGGCGGCGTGGTCCGCGCCGGGACCACCGTCGTCGACATCGTCCCCGCGGATGACCGGCTGATCATCGAGGCGCAACTGCCGCCGCAGGATATCGGCTACGTCCGTGCCGGGCAGCATGCCAAGGTCACGCTGGCATCGGGCGATGCGGCCAAATTCGGCGATCTGACTGGCACCGTGGTGCGGGTGTCCCCGGACACCTTGGTTACCGAGGAAGGCCGGCCGTTCTACAAGGTGCGGATCACCACCGATAAGAGCTTCTTCGAGGACGGCAAGCTCCGCTACGACCTGTTCCCCGGCATGCAGGTCATTGCCTCTATCCAGACCGGTTCCAGAACCGTTATGGAATACATCCTGGACCCACTGGTCGGTCGCATGCAGGACGCGCTCAGGGAACGATGACCGTGCCCCTGAGCAAACAGCAGATAAACAAATTCAAGAAGCGTCTGCTGGACATGCGCGACGAACTGGATGCGCTATCTGATATCTCCGCCGAATCCAGGAAACCCGTCGAACTGGACCAGACCTCCATCGGGCGACTGTCACGGATGGATGCCCTGCAGGGGCAAGCGATGCAGCTTGAAACCGAACGCCGCCGCGATATCGAACGGCAGCGGATCAACGCCGCGCTGGAGCGGATCGAAACCGGCGATTACGGCTATTGCACCGTATGCGACGAGGATATCGCGCTGAAACGGCTTGAAAACGATCCCAGCGCGCCGAACTGCATCGACTGCCAGCGCCATACCTGACCGATATCAATCGGCGGCAGCCCTGGCTTCGGCGATATCGCGCATCGCCAGGCGGTGAAACCGGTAGCTGAGCCACGCCAGCGAGACGATACAGCCCGCCAGAATGCCGTGGAACAGGCCGACCGTGCCGTAGCCCCAGTGAAATGCCGCAAAATAGGCATACGGCACCATGACGCCGAAAAAGCTTGCCGTCTGTATGACGCTCGGCATCCACACGTCCTTGCGACCGCGCAGTGCATTGGCCATCACCGCCTGCCCACCGTCCGGTACGAAGACCCAGGTGATGAAGCTGACGGTGATGACCGCTTCCGCCAGCAGTGCCGGATCGTCCGTATAGAAACCGGCCAGATGCGCATCGAAGGCATAGCTGACGGCGCCGGCCAGCAGCATGACCACGGCATTGGCACCACCCCCGGTCCATCCGGCAAGCGCGGCGTCGGGAATATCGCCGCGTCCAAAGGCGATACCGACCCGTACCGCCGTCGCCGAACCGATGCCGATGGCCAGCATGAAGATCAGCGCCATCATGTTCAGGGTCAGGCCGTACGCCGCCAACGGCAGCTTGCCGAGCCAGCCGGCGAAGGTGCTGAGACAGGCAAAAGCGATGCTTTCGACACCGACGCTGAGGCCGATGGCATAACCGATGCGGCGTAATTCCTGCCACGCGCGGAAACCGCCCGAAAGCGGTTCACGGATTGCAAAATTCGCGTGGTCACGCAGGTTCCAGACGATCGCCCCCAGACTGATGGCCATGAACCAGCGCGAAGCCGTGGTTGCCCACGCAGCACCGGCGGCGCCCAGCGGCGCATCGAACCAGGTCCCGTCTATCAGCAGCCAGTTCAAAGCGATGTTCAGGATATTGGCGGCGACTATGACCATCATGCCAAGGCTCGGGCGACCGATACCCTCGAGAAAATAGACGGAAGTTAGAAACAGCAGATGCCCCGGCAGTCCCAGCGAAACGATCCACATGATTTCGCCGCCGTGCTTCGCGATGTCCGGGGTTTGCCCGGTCAGGTCCAGCAATTCCCTGCCGAACGCCCCGATCAGGACACAAACAATCCCAAGCATCAGCGCATAACTGAGCGAACGGCGCCAAACAGGACCGCAATCGCGGAGCCGGCCGGCACCGTATGAATTTGCCGTCAGCACCAGCGTTCCCATGATCATACCGAGCGCGGTGATCATCATCGGCATGATCAGGCCGAGACCAATGGCCAGATAAGCCAGTTGTTCGGCGCTGAAGTGGCCGGTCATGACGGTATCGGCCATGACCAGGAAAAGAAACCCCGAACGCGAAACGACGATCGGCGCGGCAAGTCTTATGAGCTCTCGCGAATGGCGACCGAGGCGGGCGGAGAAGCCCTCGATTTCAATGCGGGTACGGATTTCTGGTTGTCTCGTGTCCATGCCGTTCTTAGACAGTAATTACCCTAGAAGCGCATTACCTTTTTACTGACTTGTGCGCGCAATCGCGTACAGTGCCAGGCATGCAGAATTCCAACGGCAACAGCACGCATCTTCGTCAGGACAACAATATCAAGGCCGGTATTTTCTGGATGATCATGACGATGCTGCTGTTCGTATCTATGGATACGTGCGCCAAGTTTCTGGTCGCCCAGTATCCGACGATCCAGGTCGCCTGGGGGCGCTATTTCTTTCAGGTTCTGATCCTTGTCGTGGCGCTGGCGCCCAAGCTTCCCACCCTGATCAGGACGACAAGCCTGAAATTTCAGCTGATTCGATCGATGTTCCTGCTCGGCGCAACGCTGTGTTTCTTTACTGGGCTTCAGACGATCCAGGTCGCCGAAGCCAGCGCCATCATGTACACGGCACCGCTGATGCTCACAGCGGCGGCCCCGTTCGTGCTCAAGGAAAAGGTAGGTATTCGTCGCTGGATGTCGGTTCTGGTGGGATTCGTCGGAGCACTGATTATCATCCGTCCGGGCCAGGGTGTAATTGCCGAAGGGGCATTCTGGGTGCTGGGCGCCGCCGCCTGCTATGCCTGTTACCAGATCAGTACCCGCGCGCTGAGCGGTCAGGATTCCGTGCTGACGACGCTTTTCTACAGTGCGCTGATGGGCGCCGTCATCATGAGCGCCATCGTCCCGTTCTATTTCGTTGAAGTCGCGCTCCGCGACTGGGGAATCATCGCCCTGCTCGGGCTGTTCGGCACCCTGGGACATTTCTGCATGATCAAGGCCTTCACCTGCGCCGAGGCGTCTCAGGTCGCACCCTACAGCTATACCAACCTGATCTGGGCCTCGATATTCGGTTTCGTGCTGTTCGGCACGCACCCAGATTTATGGACCTATGTCGGTGCCGGGATCATTATCGGTTCCGGGCTTTACATCATTCACCGCGAGCGGAAAATTAAAGGTTAATCAATAATTTACGCCTACGCGGCATTACAATTTGTTACAAAAAATCCTGCAAATGTCAGACTGTAGTCAGGAACAAGATGTAGTTTTCGCCTCGTTGTTAATACGAGGTGAGTTTAAATGAGTTTCTGCCGTGCATTTTTTGCTGCTTTCCTGCTTTTGGGCGCTGCGTCGCAAGCCCAGGCGGATTGCCCCCCGTTCCCGAGAAGTGAATACCTCGGGAACTTCACGCATGCGCAGGTGCAGAACTACGTCACCAAGGCTCATGGCGGCGACTGGGCGCCTTATCTGGTCACCCTGAACAAGAACCTCGCGCAGCTTGAAAACCTGCAGCGCGAAGGCAAGGGTGCCTATCTCAAGGTCAGCGGCCAATCCAAGATGGCCACCCCGACCGACATCACCAAATACGTCTATGTCTCGAAGCAGTGGCTCTCCGTCGCGGAATGCCTTGCCGAAGAACATACGATGGCTTCGTTGAGCAATTTCTCCACCGCAGCCGGAAGCAACACCGACGCTGCGGTCTCGACCCCGAGCTAGCCTGCTGCAAACGAAGTCGCCGCTGCGCCGGAAAGCAAAACCGAGCTGGGCGCGCATACCTCGATTATCTCGCTTGAAAACGAGGTTGCCAGCCTCAACGTCAAACCGATTTCGGTCAAAATCACGTCACTTTGTGAACGCGGTGTGACCGTGTTCCGCGTTATCAACACCGGAAGCGATTGGCCGGAAGCCGGCGTGTTCTCCATGTTCCGCATGGATGGCCCGAACCGTCAGGAAATCAGTGCCCGGCGCATGCGTCTGGATGCCGGTGAAGCGAAGACCTTCCGTGTCAGCAAGAAACAGAAACTGACAGGTCAGATCGGCCTTGCCATCCAACCGTCCTGGTACAAACGCGACTTCCAGATCGACTCCGAAGCAAGCTGCCAGTAGCCGATTAACGGCAGCCCTTAATCGCTCGCGGTTTTCCTGAAATTCAGCTCGACGGATTTTCCAGCGCGTCGACCTGCGCCAACAAGGCATCCAATTCCGGATAGACCACGTTTAGCTTGCGCATTTCCTCGATGGTGCCAGCCAGGTAGTCTCGGCATAAACCGTACGAGCCCTTTGCCCCCGCCATGATCGACGCCATCCGATCGCTCGGCATCGGGCCGGCGTAATGCGGATGGTCCCGATTGACGACGAACGTCAGTGCCGGCACCCGGCCATGTTCATCGGTTTCCACCGATACCCACGACGCCTTGTAGATGCCGCTGCCCATTTCCCGCTCCCAGAGGCGCTCCCACGCCGCTTCGACGTCGTCCTCGACCAGCCGGTAGGCAACCCCCCGGCACAAACCGGAACAGTCCTCCAGGCACAGCCCCAGCCCAGGGTTGTCGGGCGTGCCGCGCGCCCGCGTGGTCCAGATATGGAATTTGCGGTCATAGCCCCGGAGCACGGCGGCAACCTTGGCATCATGGGCGAAACACGGGTTCCACATCAGAGAGCCGAAAGCGAACACCCACATCGCCTGATCTTTTGGGCGTGCAGCGCGGGTTTCCAGCAATAACCTGTGGGATTCTTCTTCCGGCAGTCTGACGTACTCGAAGTTCGGTTTCATGCCTGTATCACTCGTGTCTCAAACGATCTGTTCTCGGGTTTTCATGAATTGCAAATCCGGCCAGTCGTCGGACGCCTTGTTCAGATGCCATGCGTTGCGGGCCAGAAAAACCGGTTCCCCGTCGTGATCGACGCCGACAGCGGCTCGGTTGCCGTCCAGGAACTTCTTCATCATCTGCTGTTCGCCGCCAACCCAGCGCGCCGTCATCAGCTCGGTCGGCTCAAAGCGGACGGGAATATCGTATTCGGTGCGGATCCGGTCGGCCATGACCTCGAATTGCAGCGAGCCGACGACGCCGACGATCCAATCGGAGCCAACGGACGGTTTGATGACCCGGGCCGCGCCCTCCTCCGCCAGTTGCTGCAAGGCCCGGCCCAGATGCTTGGCCTTCATCGGATCGTCGGGGCGGACCTTCTGCAACAGTTCCGGCGCGAAGCTCGGGATACCGGTGAAATGCAGGTCTTCCCCCTCGCTGAGCACGTCGCCGATGCGCAGGTTGCCGTGGTTCGGGATACCGATGATATCGCCGGCGACAGCGTCCTCGGCCAGTTCGCGGTCCTGTGCCAAGAACAGCACCGCGTTGTGCACGTTAAGAATCTTGCCCGAGCGCGAATGCTTCAGCTTCATGCCGCGCTTGAAGCGTCCGGAGCACACCCGCACGAAAGCAATGCGGTCACGGTGCTTGGGGTCCATGTTCGCCTGGATCTTGAAGACGAAACCTGTGAACTTGCTTTCGTCAGGCTGGACGATACGTTCGCGGGCCTCCTGCGGGCGCGGTTTGGGGGCGCGGCGGACCAGTCCGTCCAACAACTCACGAACCCCGAAATTGTTGATGGCACTACCGAAATAGACCGGTGTCATGTGCCCGGCGGCGTACGATTCCTCGTCCAGTTCCGGGCACAGGCCGCGCACCATCTCGACCTCTTCACGCAGCTTGGCCACGGCGTAATCGGGCAGCAGCTTGTCGAGCTTCGGATCGTCCAGACCGTTGCAGGATTCTCCCTCGTCCGGGCGTTCGCCCTTGGAACGCGCGACAAGCACCAGCTTGTCGTTGACCAGGTCGTAGCAACCCAGGAAATCGCGGCCCATGCCGATCGGCCAGCTTGCCGGGGTTACGTCCAGCGCCAGGGTCTGTTCGATTTCGTCGAGCAGTTCGAACGGATCGCGCGCCTCGCGGTCCATTTTGTTGATGAACGTCGTGATCGGCACGTTCCTGAGCCGGCAGACCTCGAAAAGTTTGCGGGTCTGAGTTTCGATACCGCGCGCCGCATCGATCACCATCACGGCGCTGTCGACGGCGGTCAGCGTACGGTAGGTGTCTTCCGAGAAATCCTCGTGGCCCGGAGTGTCGAGCAGGTTGAAGGTGCAGTTCGCGTAATCGTAGGTCATCACCGACGAGGCGACGGAAATACCGCGCTCGCGTTCCACCTTCATCCAGTCGGAACGCGCGCGCCGCTGTTCGCCCCGTGCCTTGACGGCGCCTGCCAACTGGATCGCGCCACCGAACAGCAACAGCTTTTCCGTCAGCGTCGTCTTACCGGCGTCGGGGTGTGAAATAATGGCGAAGGTGCGTCTGGACGCGATTTCGCTGGAAAGGTCGGTCATGTCGTCTCCGGGTTAACATTCCGGAATGTAGTGATTAACCCGGAAAATTCCAGCGGATTCATAGAAATAGGCCGATGATACCCCGTCACCGGCGTGTGCCGCCACCAGAAGTACTTGTTGATGGAAAATACCGGCTGGTAATGGCGTATCGACGCCGCGTTGGCGATGGACTTGATCTGGTTGTCCAATAGCAGGTTCAGGATCTGCCCGGTCTTCGGATGCTTGAAGAACACGATCAGGACCGCGTGGCCGACCTTGAGGTTGAGATCCTTCACCGCGACAACGCGGAGATCGTTTTCCTTCCACCCGAGCCGCCTGAGCGACAGGTATTTCAGGATCGCATAATCCTCGCAGTCGCCGAAGCGGGCCATGAACTCGGCCGGCGTGGCCCAGTAATCGCTCTGTCCCCAGTTCGCGGAATCGGTGATGTACTTGGCCTGATTGATGCGGTTGTTGACCTCGTTCAACTGCACCAGCGGGTCCTTGCCCTCCAGTGTCTTCAGAAACGCCGTCCAGTCGTCGTAACTGCAGATGTGCAATTCATCGCTTGGCGGACAAGCCACCTTTTTCGGCGCTTTCGCCTCCTCGGAATAGCGCTGCAGGGCGGACAGCCATTTCTTGAACGGTGACAGATTATTCGAACGGACTTCGACGGTATTGAAAAAGCTCGGTTGCGGCGATTCGCCGGCGTTCCCGCCCGGCAGCCATACGCCCAGTACAGTAAGCAGCACCAGGGTCGATAAGACACAGTGCTGCAAGGACTTACCCGGCAATCCGGTGCGGCGGCACATGGCGTGACGCAGCCCATTGAATACAAAAGAGAATTTCGTTCTCATAAAGTCAAATATACGCCTAAACACGGTGCCATGAAAGTGCGCAGAAGCACACTGCACACACTTGCAAAGGAAGGGATTCCGCTTGTCTTTATAACCGGTGTCCGTCATCAAAATCTTTGGGCCAGTTGATCGCCTGATTTAACGGAGGCT
>JAYNVG010000052.1:0-19171 GCA_038100295.1 Thalassospiraceae bacterium | reverse complement strand
TCGCCAACTCGCCGCTGGTCAAGACCGCCATCGCCGGCGAGGACGCCAACTGGGGCCGCATCGTCATGGCTGTCGGCAAGGCCGGTGAAATGGCCGAACGCGACAAGCTGGCGATCAGCGTCGGCGGCATCGTCATCGCCCGCGACGGCGCCGCCGTCGACGGCTACGACGAGGCCCCGGTGGCGGCGCACATGAAGGGCCAGGAAATCGACATCGACGTCGATCTGGCGCTCGGCGACGGCAAGGCCACGGTCTGGACCTGCGACCTGACGCACGGCTATATCTCGATCAATGCCGACTACAGGTCCTGACGCCGATCATGACGGGGGCTGTTGGGGCGCGCCCTTCGCCGGCGCGGGGAAATCGCTGCCGACCGTCCTGGTCGCCGCCGCGGCGCTGATCGACGCCGACGGCCGCGTGCTGATCGCCAAACGTCCCGAAGGCAAGTCGATGGCCGGGTTGTGGGAATTCCCCGGCGGCAAGGTACGTGACGGCGAACTGCCGGAAACCGCGCTGGTGCGCGAGCTGGCCGAGGAACTGGACCTCGACATCACGGAAACCTGCCTGGCGCCGTTTACCTTCGCCAGCCATGTCTATGACGACTTCCACCTACTGATGCCGCTGTATCTGTGCCGCATCTGGAAAGGCCAGCCGAAACCGCTCGAAGGCCAGGAACTGAAGTGGGTGATGCCGGTCAGGCTCGCAGACTATCCGATGCCGCCCGCCGACCAGCCGCTGGTGGCGCTGCTCAGGGATTATCTCTGAGACATTCATAACACCGTCATTCCGGCTTTCGCCGGAATGACGAAGGGTATTGTAGCTCGTTATCCCGGCTCCCGCCTTGGCGGCCAAAAGCTTCCGCCGGGGCCCAGTACATCGCTGAAGAATTGAACCACAGAGGCACCGAGTGCACAGAGGTATTGCAACATGAAGCAGCCTCTGTGTCCTCTGCGCCTCTGTGTTTCAGTTCATGTATGCTGAAACGTGTTCAGCATGACGGGAAGGGGATGATGCTCAAAGACCGGCGACGGTCTTTTTCATCTCGTCCACGGCGTCGTCGAAGAACGCATCCATCTGCGCGCGCATCTGCGGCGACAGCGCCAGCAGCTTCGAACGCGCGTCGTTGGGGTTCTCCTTCTCGACGATGAGACCGCGCGCGAGGGCGGTTTCGATGTACTTCGACGCCGTCAGCGGGCTTTTGACGCCGGTGATCGCCGCCGCCGCATCGGTCTTGCGCACCGGCTGGTCGATCCGCCACAGGTGCGTGAACAGATCCCAGTACGCCGCCGAATAGAACGTCGTATCGCCGGCGAACAGCTTTACCCAGCTGGCACCGACCTTGTCGGTGAAGACCAGATATGCGCGGCGTTGTTCGTCGTTATAGGTCAAGGGCACGGGACTATGCCTTCATCAAACTAGATTTAATTATGAACATATATATAGGCATGGCATCGCGGTTTGTCCATTCCCATTATCATATTGATATTAATATATAAAATTTTGGATACATTTTGATACACTTATTTTTACATCTAATATTGACTATAAATATGAAGATAGATAGCCTGTTCACATCGCCGAGGAGGACATGCCCGGCGAAGCAACAGGAGGAAGATATGAAAACCGAACCGATGACGACCAAGACGACGACGTCCCGCAAGATGCACAAGCCCGTGGCCATGGCCATGGCGGCCGTGCTCAGCCTCGGCCTGCTCAGCGGCTGCGTCACCGACCAGGGCAACAAACAGACCATGGGCACCCTGCTGGGCGCCGGTCTGGGCGGCTTCGCCGGGTCCAAGATCGGCGGCGGCAAGGGCCAGCTCGCGGCGACCGCGGCGGGCGTGCTGCTCGGCGGCTTCCTCGGCAACTCCATGGGCCAGTCCCTGGATCGCGCCGATCAGGCCTATCTTTCCAAGGCGCAGAACCAGGCGCTCGAAGCGCCGGTCGGCCAGACCATTTCCTGGTCCAACCCGGAAAGCGGCAACTCGGGCCACGTGACCCCGACCCGTGTCGGCCGCGATACCTCGACCGGTGCCTACTGCCGTGAATACCAGACAGAGGTGATCGTCGGCGGCGAATCCCAGGTCGGCTACGGCACCGCGTGCCGGATGCCGGACGGCGACTGGAAGATCACCAGCTAAGTCCTGCACCAGCGTCGCGCTCGGGGGTACTCCTCCGGCCCTGCGGCGCGCGATGCGAGACGGGCGGCACCGGAATCCCCTCTTTCCGGGCCGCCCGATCCGCGTCATCGGCGGCGGCGGCGATAATCCTTTCAAAGCGCCGGTCCGCTTCCTACATTTTCCGGATGGAAAACACCGAAACCGCATCCAAGTCCGAAGCCGCCCGTCCCGTTACCGCGGGGCTGGTGATCATCGGCAATGAAATCCTCTCCGGTCGCACCCGCGACGCCAACCTGCAGTTCCTGGGCGACGAGCTGAACAAGCTCGGTATCCGCATGACCGAGGTGCGCGTCGTTTCCGACGTGCCCGACGCCATCGTCGAGGCGGTGAACACGCTGCGTGCACGTTACGACTATGTGTTCACCACCGGCGGCATCGGCCCGACCCACGACGACATCACGTCGGAATGCATCGCCAAGGCGTTCGGCATCAGCTTCGGGCCGAACCCGGAAGTGGTCGAACTGCTGTCGGCGCACTATGCCGCGCGCGGCGACGAATTCACCCCGGCCCGCCAGCGCATGGCCAACACCCCGGTCGATGCGGTGCTGATCGACAACCCGGTGTCCAAGGCGCCGGGCTTCCAGGTCGAAAACGTGTTCGTGCTGCCGGGCGTGCCGCGCATCATGCAGGCGATGTTCGCCGGTATGCGTCACCGTCTCGTCGGCGGCAAGCCGATGGTCAGCCGCACCGTCACCTCGCACGTTCCCGAAGGTCGCGCCGGCGGGCCGCTGACGGAACTGCAGGCGCGCTATCCGGATACCGAGATCGGCTCGTACCCGTTCTATATCGAAGGCCGCCCCGGTGCGCAGATCGTGATCCGCGCCGAGGACCCGGCGATCGCCGACGCGGCGGCCGAGGACGTGGTCGCCATGCTCAGGGAACTCGGCGGCGAGCCGGTGCTGGAACAGCCCACCGAGCAGCCGGAAAAACAGGGAGCAACGTCATGAGCAAGCTGATGCCGGGCCGTCCGGTCCCCGATCTGAGCGTGCCGCTGGCCGGCGGCGGCACCTGGACACTGTCGGAACAGAAACCGGAAACCTTCACCGTGATCGAGGTCTATCGCGGTTATCACTGCCCGCGCTGCCGGGGGCAGTTGCTGGACATGGGCCACAAGGTGGCGCGCTATGCCGAACGCGGCTGCTCGGTCATCGCGATCTCGACGGACCCGAAGGAACGCGCCGAGAAAACCGTCGCCGAGTGGGGCGTCGGCGAGCTTGCGATCGGCTACGGCCTGAGCATAGATCAGGCACGTGCCTGGGGGCTGTATATCTCGGAAGCGATCCGCGACACCGAAACCGGGACGTTCGCCGAGCCGGGGCTGTTCATCGTGCGCCCGGACATGACGCTGTATTCCAACGTTATCCATTCGACGCCGTTCCACCGCCATCATCATGCCGACGTGCTGGAAGCCATCGACATGATCCGCGCGCGCAACTATCCGCCGCGCGGTACCGTCGGCACCTGAGGGAGCGGACCATGAACGCGGCGCGCCTCGACGGTCCCGAGAACACACCCAGCCCGGAGCTGATCGCCAGCCGCCGCGCCTTTTTCGGTTTTCTGATCAAGCGCGCGATCATGGGCACGGTGATTTCGCTATGCATCGCCGGGATCATGCTGTGGTCGGATCTGGGCGGCGTGCTGTCGTTGATGATGCGCGCCCAGCAGGGCTGGCTGTGGGTGCTGTTCTTCTGTTTCGATATCTGGGTGACGGTCACCGGGATCACCATCGCCGTCGGCATCTGGGGTCTCGGCGAATGGCGCGACCCGCCGGGCTGAGCAGGGATCAGCGTTTCAGGATGAACCCGGAAATGTCGACCCGGTCCTGCCAGCCGGCGCGGACCAGTTCCGGCGTGTCGTGTTCCACTTGCGGGAAGCCCAGGCACAGATAACCGACCAGCCGCCACGCAGCGGGCACGTCGAGGGTGCGGTCGACCTCCGCGGGGTCGAGGATCGACACCCAGCCCAGCCCGACGCCGTGCGCACGCGCCGCCAGCCACAGCGTGGTGATGGCGCCGACCACGGAATAGGCCAGCATCTCCGGCATGGTGCGCCGCCCGAGCCCGTGCCCCAGCTCACTTTCCCCGTCGCAGTAAACCGCGAGGTGCACCGGCGCTTCCCGAAGCCCGGCCAGCTTCAGCCCGGCATACAGCTCGGCGCGCTCGGCGTCGTATTCATTCAGTGCGTCGGCGTTGGCGCGTTCGAAATTGGCGATGACGCCCTGGCGCCGCGCCGGGTCCTCGACGATGACGAAGCGCCACGGCTGCGCATTGCCGACGCTGGGCGACAGCGCCGTCAGCGACAGCAGGTGATCGAGCAGGCCGTCGGGCAGGGGATCGGTGCGGAACCGGCGCACGTCGCGGCGCCACACCAGCAGGGTTTCCAGGGTGTCGCGAAACGCATCGTCGAAGGCGGGCCGGGTGCCGGCGCCGGACGGTGAATGATCGGGTGCGTCCATGGCGGGAGGGTGGCACGAGGGGCAAGCGCGGGCAAGCGCGGGCGCGCCGCTGCATGGCCCCGTGGCGACGTCACCTCGTGCCTTGCCGATAGTGGCTCGTCCCTTGCCGACGACGGCGGGGGCGGGTAACTTCCCCGGCACGCGGGCGTGGTGAAATTGGTAGACACAAGGGACTTAAAATCCCTCGGCTTCGGCCTTGCCGGTTCAAGTCCGGCCGCCCGCACCATCACACAGGACGCAGGCCGCTCGGGGATGGCGGGGTCGGCCGAGCGGCCGTCTTTCAAAAAATACCCCTATAGGCGCCTCGGGGATGGCGGGGTCGGCCACGTCGCCGACTTACATCCCCAGTCCCCGCCCGTCATTCCGGCACCCGCCGGAATCCGGCACGCATTCGAAAAAACCACAGAGACACAGAGGCACGGAGGTTGTTCCGGGCCGGAGCCTCTCTGTGCCTCGGTGCCTCTTTGGTCAAAAGCCCATCTGGACCCCGGCCGAAGCCTGCACCCGCGAAAGCGGGCGCCGGGGTGACGAAAGCGGGTGCCGGGGTGACGGCTGGTGCGCGCTCAGGTCCGCGGCCACGGCCCCTTGAACGGTTTGTCCAGCGCCCGGGCGACAAGATCCAGGTGGTCCTGTCCGTAGAACATATCGCCGTCGACGAAATACGTCGGCGAGCCAAACACCGAGCGGGCGATGGCCTCCACCGTGTTCTTTTCGTAAATCGCCACGACGTCGGGTGTGCGCGCCGCATCCAGAAGCGGGGCCGGGTCGAGGCCGACGTCGCGGGTCAGCGCGGAGAGCGTTTGCGCATCATCTAGATCGGCGTCGTCGCGCCAGTGCGCCTGCAGGAACCGGTGCGCCAGCGCATCGATATCGATGCCCTGAACGATGCCGGCGATCAGCATCCCATTCGACAAGGCGATGCCGTTATCGTGGTGTGTCGGCCATGCCAGGATTTTGACGTTCCGGTATTCGGCCCAGCGTTCGATTTCGTGGCCCGAGAAATAGGCGCGGCGTTCTGGCGTGCGGCCGTTATGCGCGCCCGGTCCCGTGGCGGCGACGACGGCACGCAGATCCATCGGTCGGTGTTCGATGCGGCGCCCGCCGGCCCGGGCGATATCCATGAACATCGCCGAGCCGATATAGGCGTACGCCGAGTGTGCCGAGTAGAAATATTCGATGACCTTCATGGCGTTATTCCCCGAGCGCCATGGCGACGGCGGCCCGGCAGTGTAGATCGGTGGTCGAGAACGCCGGGATGTTGATTTCATCGGGCGCGATCAGCAGCGGGATTTCCGTGCAGCCGAGCACGATGCCCTCGGCGCCGCGTGCGTTCAGGTCCTGCATCAGCTTCAGATACCCGGCCCTGGTTTCGGGCAGGAACCGGTCCTTGACCATTTCGCGCATGATGGTGTCGTCGACGTAATCGCGCTCGGCGGCGTCGGGGACCATGGTTTCGATGCCGTAGGTCGTCAGCACATCCTGATAGAACGTGCCTTCCATGGTCTTGCGCACGCCGAGCAGCGCCACGGTGGCAAGTCCGGCGTCGCGGATCGCGGCCCCCGTGGCCTCGGCGATGTGCAGGAACGGAATGCCGATGTGCGGCTGGATTTCCGGCACGAAGCGGTGCACGTCGTTACACGTGATGACCAGAAAATCGGCGCCGCCGGCTTCGACGGCCTTGGCCGTGTTCAGGATCATCTCGCAGCCCGCCGCCTCGTCCCTGTCGCGGATCACGTGATCGACGTAGCGCTGGCGGTCGACGCTTTCGAGGATCAGGTGCGCCGAATGCACGCCGCCCAGCACCTCGTTCATCATGGTGTTGAGAAGGCGGTAATAGGCGGCGGTCGAAACCCAGCTTAAGCCCCCGATCATGCCGATCTTCTTCATCTCATCGTTCTCCCGAATCCGTGCGGGGCATTGCCGCATATCGTGTCGCTCCGTTCAAGGCTCGGCTTCCGGCCCAGGCAGGCGGGCCCGCCGGATACCCGGCTGGTGCCGTTTAAATCCGGAAATGCCTGCAATTTCGGAAAACTTCATCCGTAGGCTGTGGACTCTTCGGCGGGGCGGGGCGAGGATGAACTGCTCAATGGGGGAATAAGCAGTGCGGCAGAATCTCGCGCAGAAAACCTATGACGTCTTCATCTTCGAAGGCGACAGGTGGCTTCTCGACTCGCACCACGCGGTGCGGTCCGAGGCGCTTGAGCGTGCCGAAGTCCTGATCGGCGAAAAACGCTTCGAAGGCGTGCGTGTCGTCGCCGAAAGCCAGCGCACCGGCGAGGAGGAAGTCGTCCTCGAGGAAATGATCGAGATCGGCGACAAGCCGGTCAAGATCGTGCCCATCGAGGACGCCCCGGTGTGCGACGGCATCGGCGATTACTATCGTTTTCCGGCGCGCCTCGCGGCGGGTCGGCTGCTCCGCGAACTTCTGGAACAGAAGGGGCAGACGGCGCTGGAGCTGGGCTTCGATTGCGGCGGGCTCAGGCTTTTGGAGCGTAACGACAAGTTGTTCCCCGCCGCGATCAGCCGTATCGGCACCATCCAGGCGAAGAAAACCGGCGCCAAGCCGGCGGACCGTAACGACGCACTGTATGCCGCGTTCACGCAGATCAAGGAAAACGCCCGCGTCGCCGGCGAGGATACGACACGACTCGGCTTTGTCGATAATCTCGGCTTCAAGGGACTGGTCGACAAGGCGCCCCGGGATGCGGCGGAGCGGCGGATTTATGTGCTGGGCGGGCTGGCGCTGGCGATGCAGAAACGCGGCGACTGGTCGGACAAGCTGGCGTTGGTGATGCAACTCGCCGAAGGCACGCCGGACGACCTGCTGATCGAATTCCTCGACGAGGCGGCGGCGGAAGTCCTCGACATCCCGACGGCGGTCACCGACCTGTTCGGCGGTTTCCCCGATCCGATGTCGGCGCTCCGCGAAATCATTCACCTGACCCAGGGCCGCTGCAAAAAGCGGAACGCCCGGTCGTGCATCGGCGCCTTCAACGAATTCATGGGGGCACGACCGATGCCGCGCACGACAAGTGTGCTGCTCGGCCGCGTCGCCAAAACCATCGGCGGTATCCGGCCGCTGACCCGTGAAGGCGCCGCCGCCGAACAGGATGCGTTCCGCGGCCTGCTGCGCGAATTGGCGGAATCGGCGGGTGTCGCCGGCGGTCCGGAGATCGCCGGTGCCGTGGTCGCGCGCGCGCGCATCGTGTTCGCCGACCCCGACGATCTCAGCACCGAGGACGCGATCAGTCACGTGCTGGCGCTGCTGCCGTACCGGGCGGTGCGGCTGGGATACCTGCTCGACCTGATCGGCTCGGACATCGGCCAGAAAAACGAACAGGCGGTGCTCAATGTGATGGGCCGGCTGGTGCAGCAACTGACGTCGCTGGCCTCGCTGGTGCCCGCCGACATGCCGCGCGAGCAGGTCAATCACGTGATGGCCGGGCTGAAGGACAAGCTGTCGTCCGAGGCCCTGCCGGAAAAATGGCGCGCCCTGTTCACCGACACCCTGGACAGGCTGGTGGCGCGCGACAAGGACACCAAGAAGGATGCGCCCACGGCGGACGAAGGCACCGCCGTGGTCTTTACAATGGAGGATGCGACCGTGGCGAAGCAAAGTATCGAACGGCGCGAGGTCGACGACGGTGAAATCCTGTTCGAGGAAGGAGACAAGGCCGACAAGGCGTATCTGCTGCTCGACGGCAAGGTGCAGATCTATCGTACGATCGGTAACAAGGAAGTGGTGCTGGCGACGCTGGGCCGCGGCGACATCCTGGGCGAAATGTCGCTGATCGACAATCAGCCGCGCATGGCTTCGGCGCGGGTCATCGGCAAGGCCAGGCTGACGGTGATTTCCCAGGACGATCTGGCATCCCGGCTCGGCAAGCTCGACGAGAACGACAAGGTGCTCAGACGCCTGATCGATGTCTTCGTCAACCGTCTGCGCGGGCAGGGGCGGCTGTACGAATAAACTTCTTTCCTACGCGCCGCGGTCGGTCTCGAAGCCGGGCAGGTCGTCGGCGATATGCGACCATACAACGCGCGATTTCAACCAGCTCTGATAGGCAGGCTTGACGACAGCGGGATCGTCGAGCGCACCGGCCTTGACGTAGACCTTTTCCGTCCGCGCCGGCGACGAGGTATAGAGCGGCGCGCCGCAGTCGGCGCAGAAATGCCTGATGATCGCATTGCCGCTGTCGGCAGTTTTCTCGAAGGCCCGTGGCGCGCCCCGGGTGATTTCGAACCTGTCGGCATCGAAGCCGATCGAGATGTTGAAGGCGCTGCCGGTGGTCCTGCGGCAATCGGTGCAGTGACAGTAGGCGGCGGCCGCGATGTCGCCGCTGTAGGCAAATGCGACGTTGCCGCACAGGCAAGCGCCGGTGATTTTGCTGCTCATGGTTTCGATGCCTCCCGGCGAGATTTAGGTGTCCGTGCAAGACCGTTGCCGCTGGATAGCATAGACGCATCATCCCAACATGAAATTCGGAAATTCACGTTCCGCGTTCTTCGCCGTCAACATAAATGATGACACATATTCGTTTCTGAGAATATGATGGTTTCCTAATCATACCAAAACAAGAAGGGGTGAATGTCCAAGATGAAACCTATATCGATGTTGACGCTGCTGGCGGTTCTGGTTCTGGCTGCAACGCCGCTTTCGGCAGCGGAAATGGACGTGAAAATCAACGCACGTACATCCAGCGTGACGGTTCAGACGAAAAGCGGACCGGTTGAGATCATGCGCAATCAGGATCTGGAAGCGACGATCGATCCCGCGTATGCAAAAACATCACGAAAGTGCCCGCCGTTCTGCATCCAGCCGATGCAAGTCGCACCCGGCGTGACCACGGTAGGCGAGATAGAGTTGCTTGATTTCGCCAAGGACGGGGGCAAACTGATCGACGGCAGAACCGTTGACTGGCACGTCAATGGAACGATCCCCGGCGCCATCAACATGCCGTACACGCAAATGGCTGATCGCCTGGACGAAATCGGATGCGTCAAGAAATCCGATGGAAAATGGAATTGCGACAAGGCCGAGAAGGTTCTTCTTTTCTGTAACGGTCCCTGGTGCGGACAATCCCCGATGGCGATCAAAGCGATGCTTCGCGAGGGATATCCCGCAGAGAAGATCCTCTACTATCGTGGCGGTATGCAGGCCTGGCACACGCTCGGGCTGACAGTCGTCGAAGGCGAAATGTGAGAGCATCCTGAATTGCCTGACAAACTCGACAACCCGCCTGTAAACCAGGCGGGTTTTTTTATCCTAAAATGCAAACAGCGAAGATCGGGTCAGTGACCAGGGACCGGCCTTCCTGCCTGCTCAGGCTTGGACGGGATCACCTGCCTAAGAGAGGTCTCAAAGCGCCAAGAAATCGGGCTGGGCCAGTTCCTCGACGGTCGGTTTGCCGAACAGGTAGCCTTGAAAGTAATCGGCGCCGATGTCGTACAAGGTATGGAAGTCCTCAATCTTTTCGACGCCTTCGGCGATGACCTTGATGCCCAGTGCGTGGGCGGTATCCACGGCACCTTTGGTGATCGTGGCTTTTACGGTGTCATCGGAAATGCCCTGGCAGAGTTCCATATCGAGTTTAAGAACCTGTGGCTTGAAACGACTCAGCAGATTGAGGCCGGCATAACCGGCGCCGAAATCGTCGATGGCGGTGATGAACCCGCGATCCCTGTATTCTTCGAAAATCCCCATCAGATGAACCGGGTCATTCACAGGTTCTGATTCGGTCACTTCGAAAATAATGCGCTCGACGGGCAGGCCGAACTGGTCTGCCGCCTGCATGGTCGCACGAATGCAGGTTTCCGGGCGGTATACCGCATTGGGCAGAAAATTGATGCTCAGATTGCAGGCGATCCCCAATCCTGTGGCGATCTGTATTGCCTTAACCCGGCATGTCTGATCGAAGATGTAGCGGTTATCATCGGTCACCTGTGACAGCACATTACCGGCACCGGAGCCGTCAGCGCCGCGGACAAGTGCTTCGTAGGCATACACCGTTCTGGAAAGGACATCGACGATCGGCTGGAATGCCATTGTGATGTCTATGTCGAGCGGCCTGCCATCGAGACACTGTTTGCACCCGACGGGTCTGAAATCTTCATTCGGTTCATTGAACTTGGTTTTCGTCATGCTGTTCCACACCAAAGGGTCCGCCGGGTAGTCCCGTGATGTAGGCTTTGCCTTCACGGATGGCAACTCCGGGCTTTCCACATAGCTTGGCCCTTTTTCAGAACAAACCTGTTAGCCGAGATACGTCGCAGCCATGACGTAGAGCGGAATGCCGATCAGAAGATTGAACGGGAATGTCACGCCCAGCGGCAGGGCGACATAAAGCGCGGGCTGCACGTCCGGCATGGCGATGCGCATGGCGGCGGGTACCGCAATATATGAGGCAGATGCCGCCAGCGTCATGAACAGCACGGTATTGCCGACCGACAGGCCGATCAAAGTGGCAAAACCCAATCCCAAGGTGGCGCCGATCAGCGGCATAAGGCAGCCGAATACCAGCGGCCCCGGCGAGAGGACGCGCCTGTCCCGCCGCAGTCCGTCACCTGTCTTGACGCCGATATCGAGCAGAAACAGGCACAGCACACCTTGCAGGGGATCGAAGAAGAACGGGGCGATCACCGCCTTGCCCTCGCTGCCGATGATGAAGCCGATCGCAAGGGCGCCCAGGATCAGGTAGATGCTCTCGTTCCAGATGACGGTCTTCAGCACTTTCGACATCGGGACCGATTCTTCCTGGGTCCGGCCGGCCAGGGCCAGCCCGGAGGCAATCGCCGGCGCTTCCATCAGTGCGGCAACGGCGACCATGCCCGCACCGAAGGCAATACCGGCTTCACCCAGTACGGTACTGGCGGCAATGAACGTGACGATGCTGATCGAGCCGTAATGTGCGGCCAGTGCCGCCGCTTCGCGGCGATTGAACCGGGTCATGTGCTTGAGCATGCCATAGGCCAGGAACGGCATGGCCGCGCTCAGAAAAATCCCGGCCAGCGCTGCCGCAATGATCCCGTTGCCGCCCTCATCCGAGAGGGCGATACCGCCCTTGAGACCGATGGCCGTCAGCAGAAATATCGCGATACCCTTGGAAAAGTTTTCCGAAACACGCACTTCGACGCTGACCAGGGCACCGATCAGGCCCAGACCGAAGAAAAGTACCGGCGCGGAGAGAAGCGTCGAAAGTGCGGTATCCATTTGAATTACACTCCTTGAGGTTTGAGTTTTTCAGAAGCGCCCAGTGTTGAAGCCTTGAACAGCACGAGATAACCCAGGCACGCGGACAGCAGCGATCCACCAAGCACGCCCAGGCGGACCTGTGATGCATGTGCCGGGTCTGCAAAGGCCAGCGTGCCGATGAACAAGCTCATGGTGAAACCGATACCGGCCAACAGCGACAACCCGTAAATCTGTAGCCACGAGACACCGGCCGGAAGTTGCGCCACACCCAGGCGGACCGCCATCCAGGCGAAACCGAAAACGCCCAACTGCTTGCCGATGAAAAGCCCAAGCGCAATGCCGAGCGGGATCGGCGAGATCAGATCGCTGAGTTGCAGGCCGAACAGCGGGATGCCGGCATTGGCAAATGCGAAGACCGGCATGATGAAGAACATCACCCACGGGTGCAGTCCCTCTTCAAGGCGGTGCAGCAGCGGCGGCTTGTCTTTTTCGATACGCCGGATCGGTATGCAGAAGGCCAGCACGACACCGGCCAGGGTCGCGTGCACCCCGGATTTCAGCACGCACACCCACATGACGATGCCGACCAGAATATACAGCGATGGACGCGTTACGTTCAGCCGGTTGAATGTCAGCAGAACAGCGGTGCACACGACGGCGATGGCCAGGGAAATGACAGACAGATCGCTGGTGTAAAACACGGCAATGATGATGATGGCCCCAAGATCGTCGAGGATGGCCAGGGCCAGAAGGGTCACTTTCAGGACCGGCGGGACCCGGTTCCCCAGCAACGCCAGCACGCCGAGCGCGAAGGCGATGTCGGTTGCCGCCGGGATGGCCCAGCCGGCAAGCGCAACCGGGTCGTTCCAATTGAACGCGGCGTAAATCATCGCCGGAACCATCATGCCGCCGATCGCAGCACTCGCCGGCAGCGCGGATTGCTGCCATGTGGACAGGCGGCCTTCGATGAATTCCCGTTTGATTTCCAGCCCGACCAGAAAAAAGAAAACGGCCATCAGGCCGTCGTTGATCCAGAGCAGGAGGGGCTTGTCGAGTACCAATGTGCCGATGGACACATTGACGGGCGTTGTCAAAATGCTGTCGTAAAGCCAGTACAGGGGCGAATTGTCCATGATCAACGCCGCTGCCGCCGCCGATATCAGCAACAGACCGCCAAAAGCGTCATGGTGAATGATCCGGGAAATCCCGGCCGCCAAATCTTGTCTCAAGACACGCTCCTCGCCTATTCTTACGTCTGAAATCCGCGGTATATGTAGTAATAAATATACAAACGTCAACAAAATGATATAAAAAGACATAAAATAACATAAAGTGAGGAAAGCATGCTTAGCCGTCCCATGCTTACGGTCCACGAGGTTGCGGATATGCTCAAAGTCAAGGAGAGCACCGTGCGCGCGTGGATTCATGATTCCGAGTTGAGAGCCGCCAAGTTCGGGCGTGACTGGCGCGTGGCCTTCAAGGATCTGGAAGCCTTCGTCAATGAACGCGCCAACCGGCCGGCAATGGACGAATCAGGCAAGGAGGATTGATCGCGCCAGGCGACGATGCCGGCCCGGCACAGGCTCAGGCGGTCTCGCCGGATTTGCGTGTCCCGGCCAGGATGGTGCCGGCGACACCGACCATGATCAGGATCATGCCGGCGCCCCTGAGCGTGCCGAAGCCCTCGTCGAAGATGATGTATGACGCCAGCACCCCGGCGCACGGCGCGAACAGTGCGAACGGCGTCACCATCACGGCGGGGTAGGTGTTCAAAAGCCGTCCCCAGACGGCGAAGGCGACGGTGGTCGAAATGATCCCCAGATACCCCAGCGACAGCAGGCTGATCATGGATGCGCCCCGGAACGTGGCGATCAGATCGAAGCTGTCACCGGCGGCATACGAGTACGCCAGTGCCGGCAGCGGCGGCACCAGGCTGAGCCAGATCATCAGCGCCAGCATGTCGACACGGCCGAGGCGCTTCAGGATGGTGTTGCCGATGGCCCAGCTGACGGCACCGGCCAGCGTCAGGATGAGGCCCAGATAGGTCAGCGTGCCGTCGACGCTGGCAAACACCAGGCCGAGCCCGATGAAGGCAACGGCGACGGCGGAAATCTGGCGCGGATGCGGCACTTCGCGAAGTACCACGGCGGCGACGATGATGGTGAACAGCGTCTGCGTGTGTGTCGCCACGGAGGCCAGCCCGGGCGGCATCCCTGCCTTGTAGGCGAAAAACAGGAACATGAACTGGCCGGTGAACAGGAACAGACCGAGCACGATCAACAGGCCCCATGAAATGTCCGGGCGGCGGAAGAACGGCAACGGCAACACGGCGAGAATGAAGCGGAACGCGGTCAGCTGCGCCGGTGGAAAGCTCTGCAGGGCGTACTCGGTGGCGATGAAGGCGAGGCCCCATATCACCGCGACGGAAACCGCCAGCATGATATCGCGGGCTTTCATCGGAACCGGCTCAGCGCCAGGGGAAGGCGGATTTCGGCGGCAGCGGCCCGTCCCTGTCGGCCAGGGTGTCGGCGATCCTGATGCCCTCGTTCCATTTGACCATGCGTTCCGAACGCGCGAACGAGCCGACCTTGAGCTGCGGCGCACCCCAGCCGACGGCCAGATGCACGATGGTGCTGTCCTCGGTCTCGCCGGATCGGGCCGAGACGATGCGTCCCATGCCGGCCTTGGCGGCGGCATCGAACGCCGCCTTGGCTTCGCTCAGCGTGCCCGCCTGATTGGGTTTGCAGAGCAGGGAATTGCAGAGCCGGTCCTTGGCGGCGGCGCGGACGCGCTCGGCGTTGGTGACCAGTACGTCGTCGCCGACGACCTGCGCATTGTCACCGACGGCCCAGGTGAATTTCATCAGCCCGTCCGGATCGTCCTCGCCGAGCGGATCCTCGATGGAGACGATCGGATATCGTTCCATCCAGTCGATCAGCATCGCGCACAATTCCTCGCTGGCCAGTTCCTTGTCGTCCTTGGCCAGGGTGTAGCGGCCATTCTCGCCGAATTCCGACGCCGCGATGTCGAGCGAGATGGAGACTTCCTGGCCGGGCGTGAAGCCCGCACCCTCGATGGCGCGGACCAGGGTTTCCAGCGCTTCCTCGTTGGTGTCGAAATCGGGCCAGTAGCCGCCTTCGTCGGCGACCCCGGCGAGCTTGCCGGCGTCGGCCATGATCCGGCCGGCGCTGAGATAGACCTCGGCGGTCCAGTCGAGCGCTTCGCGGAAGCTTTTCGCGCCGGTGGCGATGACCATGAAGTCCTGTACGTCGACGCGCCGGGATGCGTGCGCGCCGCCACCGAAAATCTGTATCTCCGGCAACGGCAGCACAGGTTCACCGGCATCACTGTCCCGGAGATAGCGCCACAGCGGCACGTTTTCATACGCCGCTGCCGCGTGCGCCAGCGCCATGCTGGCGGCGACGGTGGCGTTGCCGCCGAGACGCTTCTTGTTGGGGGTGCCGTCCAGTTCGATGATGAATTTGTCGAGCCGTTCCTGATCGCGGATGTCCTGACCCTGCAGCATCGCCGCAATTTCCACGTCGACGGCGCTGATCGCGCCGGTTACGTCCCAGCCGCCGAACGTCTTGCCGCCGTCGCGCAGGTCGATGGCCTCGAAGCGGCCCCGGGACGCACCGGCGGGGGCGATGGCGATGCCCTTGGCGCCGCCTTCAAGTTCGACCTCGACCTCGACGGTGGGGCGGCCGCGGGAATCCCAGACGCGACGGGCATGCATGTTCTTGATCGTGTATTTCGCCATGTGCGGTTCCCCCCGTCCGGGCGCGGTTCTCAGGCGCCCTGCAGATAGGCGTGCCACGCGTCATTGATGTCTATCGGATGATCGGCGGGATTTGTCAAAAACTGCCGCGCCACGGTGCGCACGTGATTTCTGCTTTCGTCCTCGGTGATGTATTCGACCGGCGACTTGCCGTCGATGCGGGCCAGGAAAAGCCCGGCCAGCAGATGCGCCGTGCGCCGCACGATCTCGCGGTCGGCCATGGATTGCGTCGCCTGTTCATAAGATGTGCAGAGCGCCTCGAAACAGGCCTTGAAACCGGGCCGCGCGGCGGGCGTCCACAGGCATTTCAGCAACAGGTGGTTGAGGCAGAACGCCAGATCGAACGCCGGATCGCCGAACCAGGCGCACTCCGCGTCCAGGAACACTGGCCCTTTCGGTCCGATCAGGATGTTCTTCGGGCTGACGTCGCCGTGCACCAGCGCGACCTTGTTCCGGGCGGTGATCCGGGCCAGTTCGCGGAGCCGGTCCGCCACGTCGTGACAGCTTTCCGCGGTCGCCAGCAGGTACGGTTCCAGCCGGATGGCGTGGAAAGTGTCGTCGTTCTCGAAGCTGGCGGGGATCGCCGGGTCTTTCGCCGTCACCGCGTGGATTTTGCCGAGCGTGGCGCCCACGGCGGCGGCGCTGTCCGGGTCTGCAATGCCGTCGCGCAGTTGTGCCTTCCACAGCGGTGCCGTATCCGGGGCCATGTAGGACATAGCGAACAGCCCGGCGTCCGGGTCGTGAAACAGCACGTCCGGCACGGCGTCGGCGGCGATGGCGTGCACGGAGCGCATCCAGGCGACTTCATAGGCGTTTCTGGAAACCGGCGCCTGCCAATCGGCGGCGACCTTGAGCTTGGCCAGTGCACGCTTGACGCAGATCGGCCCCGATGGCAGGTCGATACGCCAGATATCGGAACTGACGCCACCGGTCAGCGGCGTGCACACGGGGTCCGGTCCCGGGGCCACCAGACCGCCTGCGCGCAGGACGTCCAGTATTTCGGCGGGCGCGGACATATCAGTCGAACGAGGATTTAAGCTCGGCGGCGGCACGCTGCAGGCGGGCGACGTGTCCCATGGCCTGCTCGAAGGACATCCGCACCACCGGTCCGTGCGTCGCCAGGGTCGCCATCAGCTTGCCTTTCCTGTCGGTGATCGGCACCGCGACGGCGACCATGCCGGGGATGAATTCCTCGTTATCGGTGCCGATTTTCGTTTTCGCGATGATGTCGGTGGCGGCCAGCAATTCGTCCGCGCGGATGATGGTGTTGCCGGCCTTCTGATCCAGCGGCAGCTTGGAAATCAGGCGTTCGCGCCGAGTTCTGGGCAGGCTCGACAGATACAGCTTGCCGCTGGCGGTACAGTGCAGCGGCACGTTGGAGCCGGTCGGCAACTGGATACGCAGCGGCCATTCGCTCTCGACGCGGTCCAGATACTGCATCGATGTCGCCAAGGGCAGGGCGATGTTGCAGGTCTCGCCGATGTCGCGGGTCACCGCCTCCAGGATGGCGTGACGTTCGCCGCGCCCGCTCTGGTTCGCCAGCAACTGCAGGGCGAGGCGGGAAAAGCGCTCGCCGACCTCGTAACCGCGGCCGTTGACGTCGCGGCGCAGGTAGCCTTCCTCGAGCAGAAGATTGCACAGCCGGTGCACCGTTGCCTTGGGCAGTCCGGAGGCCATTTCGATGTCGATGGCAGTGGCCGGCCGGTCCATGGCGCAGACGACCTCAAGGAGTTCCAGAACCCTGATCGACCGGGAGCCGGCGTTTGACTCATCCTTCACGGGTAACTCCTCGAAATCACACAAATACTGTACTGAATCTCATTTATGGAACATAGGGTTTCATTGTTGCAACATTTTTGCAAGATGGTTAGGCTCACGCATGCAAGATGACGATAAGAATTACGACTATATCATTGTCGGCGCCGGTTCGGCAGGGTGCGTTCTCGCCAACCGTCTGAGCGCCGACCGATCCCTCAGGGTTTTGCTGCTCGAAGCCGGCGGACGCGACAGCAATCTGTGGATTCATGTCCCCGTCGGCTATTTCAAGACACTGCATAACCCGAAAACCGACTGGTGCTACAAGACCGATGCCGACCCCGGTCTGGCCGGGCGCCGCATCGACTGGCCGCGCGGCAAGGTGCTGGGCGGCTCCAGTTCGATCAACGGTCTGATCTATATTCGCGGCCAGGCGGAGGATTACGACCACTGGCGCCAGCTCGGCAATCCCGGGTGGTCGCATGCGGACATCCTGCCGTACTTCAAGCGCGCCGAGGACCAGGAACGCGGCGGCGACGAGCATCACGGCGCCGGCGGGCCACTGAAGGTTTCCGACATGCGCGCCAAGCGCGACGTCTGCGAAGCCTTGATCGCGTCGGCGGAAGCCAACGGCATTCCCCGCTCCAACGACTTCAACGCAGAGAAACAGGAAGGTGCCGGGTATTTCCAGATGACCGCGCATCGCGGCCGGCGCTGGTCGACGGCGACCGGCTATCTGCATCCGGTCGAACACCGCGACAATCTGGAAGTTGTGACCAACGCACCGGCCATCGGCCTGCTGTTCGACGACGCTGATCCGAAAAAGATCAGCGGCTTCGCCTACCGCAAGGACGGGCAGCGCCACGAAGCGATGCTGCGGCCCGGCGGCGAGGTCATCCTGTCGGCGGGGGCCATCGGCTCGCCGCAGATATTGCAGCTTTCCGGTATCGGCCCGGGGGCGTTGCTGAGCGGGCACGGCATTCAGGTCCGCCACGACATGCGCGACGTCGGCGAGAACCTGCAGGACCATCTGCAGATACGCATGGTCTACGAGGTCAACGTGCCGACGCTCAACGACGAGATCAACAACCCGGTCCGCCGCGCCATGATCGGCCTCGAATACATTCTCAAGCGCACCGGCCCGATGAGCATGGCGGCGAGCCAGGTCTGCATCTTCGCCAAGACTCAGCCACAGATGGACACCCCGGACATCCAGTTCCATTTCCAGCCGCTCAGCGCCGACAAGCCGGGGATCAAGATGCATCCGTTTTCCGGTGTCACCTCGTCGATCTGCCAGCTTCGCCCGGAAAGCCGGGGCCGCATCGCCATCAAGTCGCCCGACCCCGACGTCTATCCGTCGATCCAGCCGAATTACCTGTCCGCGGAAAAGGACCAGCGCACGGTGATCGATGCCATCAAGGTGTCGCGCAGGCTGTTCAATACCGAGCCGCTGAAGGGTTTCGTGGTCAAGGAACGGCTGCCCGGCCCCGGCGTCGAAAGCGACGCCGATATCCTGGAAAGTGCGCGCAACATCGCCCAGACCATCTATCACCCGACCAGCACGTGCCGCATGGGCGTCGACCCGCACGCCGTGGTCGACCCCAGGCTTCGGGTCAACGGCGTCAAGGGGCTGCGCGTCGTCGATGCCTCGGTGATGCCGACCATCGTCTCGGGCAACACCAACGCGCCGACGATCATGATCGCCGAGAAGGCATCGGACATGATCCTCGACGACCGGCGGGCCTGAATTCATCGTGCAAAGAAAAAGCCGGGTCCCAAGGGACCCGGCGAGTTAGACAGGGAGAGAAGTC
>JAYNVG010000018.1:0-70881 GCA_038100295.1 Thalassospiraceae bacterium | reverse complement strand
CGCGCTTCTGCTACCACGAACGCCTGTCGATCGCCGGCAACTGCCGCATGTGCCTCGTGGCACTGGAGCGCGCACCGAAACCGGTCGCATCGTGCGCTATGCCGGTCGCCGAAGGCATGGTCGTGCACACCAACACCCCTGAAGTGCATAAGATGCGCAAGGGCGTGATGGAATTCCTGCTCATCAACCATCCGCTCGATTGTCCGATCTGCGATCAGGGCGGCGAATGTGACCTGCAGGACCAGGCCATGGGCTACGGTCTCGACCATTCGCGTTACAAGGAAAACAAGCGCGCCGTCGAAGACAAGGAAATGGGGCCGCTGATCAAGACGATCATGACCCGCTGCATCCATTGCACGCGCTGTGTCCGCTTCACCACCGAAATAGCCGGCATCACCGACATGGGGATGCTGTTCCGGGGCGAACACGCGGAAATCACCTCGTATCTTGAAAAAGCCGTGGATTCCGAACTTTCCGGCAACGTCATCGATCTGTGCCCGGTCGGTGCGCTGACGTCGAAGCCGTATGCGTTCGTGGCCCGTCCTTGGGAACTGAAAAAGACCGAAACCATTGACGTCATGGACGCGGTCGGCTCGAACATCCGCGTCGATGCGCGTGGTTCCGAAGTCATGCGTGTACTGCCGCGCCTCAACGAAGACGTCAACGAGGAGTGGATTTCCGACAAGACACGCTTCGCCTGTGACGGCCTGCGCCGCCAGCGTCTCGACAAACCGTACATCCGCAAGGACGGCAAACTGCAGCCCGCAACGTGGGACGAGGCGTTCGCCGCCATCAAGGCCCGGGTCGACGGCCTTGCCGGGTCGAAGATTGCCGCCATTGCCGGCGATCAGGCCGATTGCGAAGCCATGGTGTCCCTGAAGGCGCTTATGACCAATCTCGGTTCCGCCAACATCGATTGCCGCCAGGACGGCTCGCAGGTCGATCCGTCGATACGCGCCGGGTATATCTTCAATTCGACGATCGCCGGGATCGAGCAGGCCGACGCCCTGCTGCTGGTCGGCACCAATCCACGCGTCGAAGCCGCGGTCCTCAATGCCCGCATCCACAAGCGCTTCATGGCCGGCAATTTCCCGATCGGCGTGATCGGTGAAGCCGCCGAACTGCGCTACGATTACGAACATCTTGGGACCAGCCCGGAAGATCTGAAAAAGATTCTCGACGCCAAGTCCAAGTTCGGCAAAGTGCTCAAGAAAGCCAACCGGCCGATGATCATCGTCGGACAGGGGGCATTGGCCCGCGACGACGGTGCCGCTGTGCAGGCCATCACCCGCGACATCGCCGAAGCCTACGGCATGGTCGACAAGTCATCGGGCTGGAATGGCTACAACGTCCTGCACACGGCGGCGGCACGGGTCGGCGGTCTGGATCTCGGCTTCGTGCCGGGCGAGGGCGGCCTGTCCACCACGGACATCGTGGCTGCAGCCGGGAAGGGCGATATCGAGGTCCTTTATCTGCTGGGTGCCGACGAAATCGACATGAACGCGCTCGGAAATGCCTTCGTCATCTATCAGGGTCACCACGGCGATGCCGGTGCGCATCGTGCCGACGTGATCCTGCCTGCGGCAGCGTATACGGAAAAGAACGCCACCTGGGTCAATACCGAAGGCCGCGTTCAGTTGGGCCGTCTGGCCGCGTTCCCGCCGGGCGATGCCCGCGAAGACTGGACCATTATCCGTGCGCTATCGGAAGTCCTGGGCAATACCATCAAGTGTAACGATCTGCGCGGCGTGCGTTCGATGATGGTCGAAATCAACGCCAGCTTCATGAATATCGACACGATCGTGTCGTCGGCATGGGGGGAATTCGGCTCCGCCGGCAGCGTTTCGAGCGTACCGTTCACCTCACCGGTAACGAATTTCTACATGACGGACCCGATCAGCCGGGCCTCGGAAACGATGGCCAAGTGCACCGAGACGTTCTCGGCCGCCCAGGACATGAAGACCGGTACCGATGGCTGAAATGTTTGAAACACATATCCTGCCGGCCATCTGGCTTCTGGCCAAGATCGTCGCCATCGTCGCACCGGTGATGCTGTCGGTCGCCTACCTGACGCTGTTCGAGCGCAAGGTCATCGGCGCCATGCAGCTGCGCAAGGGACCGAACGTGGTCGGTCCGTTCGGCCTGTTGCAGCCGATCGCCGACGGCGTGAAGCTGTTCCTGAAAGAAACCGTCATCCCGACCGGCGCCAACCGCGGCGTCTTCATCGCGGCACCGATGATTACCTTCATTCTGGCACTTGTCGCCTGGTCGGTGATCCCGTTCGATGCCGGCATGGTGCTAGCCAATATCAACGTCGGCATCCTGTACCTGTTCGCGATCTCTTCGCTTGGTGTCTACGGTATTCTGATGGCCGGCTGGGCCTCGAACTCCAAGTACGCATTCCTCGGCGCCATGCGCTCGGCGGCACAGATGGTGTCGTACGAAGTTTCCATGGGCCTGATCATTATCACCGTTCTGCTGTGTGCCGGCTCGCTCAACCTGTCGGTCATCGTCGAAGCGCAGAGGGACATTTGGTTCGTCATTCCGCTGTTCCCGATGGCGGTGATCTTCTTCATTTCGACCCTGGCGGAAACCAACCGTCATCCGTTCGACCTGCCGGAAGCCGAAGCGGAACTGGTCGCGGGCTACAACGTCGAATACTCGGCAATGACCTTCGCGCTGTTCTTCCTCGGTGAATACGCCAACATGATCCTGATGTCGGCGATGACATCGGTGCTGTTCCTTGGCGGCTGGTTGCCGCCGTTCGACATCGCGCCATTCACCTGGATACCGGGACCGATCTGGCTGGCGCTGAAGATCGTGTTCTGCCTGTTCATCTTCGTCTGGGTGCGCGCGACGTTCCCGCGCTATCGCTACGACCAGCTGATGCGGCTGGGCTGGAAAGTATTCCTGCCGATCTCGCTGCTGGCCGTTGCGGTCGTCGCCGGCGTGCTGGTCGCCTTCGATCTGGCACCGGTGCTGTAATATGGAAAGAGACACAAAATGAGCTTCATAGGACGCGGCGCACGGGCGGTCTTTCTCTCGGAACTGGTTTCCGGGATGTCGCTGACGCTGCGCTACTTCTTCCGCAAAAAAGTGACGGTCAACTATCCGTACGAAAAAGGCCCGCTGTCGTCGCGGTTCCGGGGCGAGCACGCGCTGCGCCGCTATCCGAACGGCGAGGAACGCTGCATCGCCTGCAAGCTGTGCGAAGCGATCTGCCCGGCGCAGGCCATCACCATTGAGGCAGAACCACGTGGTGACGGTTCCAGGCGGACCACGCGTTACGACATCGACATGGTGAAGTGTATCTACTGCGGTCTCTGTCAGGAAGCCTGCCCGGTCGACGCTATCGTCGAAGGGCCGAATTTCGAATTCGCGACGGAAACCCGTGAGGAACTGCTTTACGACAAAGACAGGCTGCTGGCCAACGGCGACCGCTGGGAAACCGAGCTGGCTGAACGGTTGAGGATCGACGCACCCTACCGTTAAGGGGTGTTTTTGGGGGTTACATGATACAGGCGTTTGCATTCTACATGTTTGCCATCATCGCGGT
This sequence comes from Thalassospiraceae bacterium, assembly GCA_038100295.1. Taxonomy (GTDB): domain Bacteria; phylum Pseudomonadota; class Alphaproteobacteria; order Rhodospirillales; family Casp-alpha2; genus UBA4479. The sequence continues at coordinate 67,325 of JAYNVG010000018.1, read as the reverse complement.
CGCCGCCGGCGTCCTGGTGATTTCGGCGCGCAACCCTGTGCACTCAGTGTTGTTCCTGATTCTGACGTTCTTCAACGCGGCAGGGCTGTTCGTCCTCATGGGCGCGGAGTTCCTGGCGATGATCCTGGTCGTCGTCTATGTCGGCGCCGTCGCCGTGCTGTTCATGTTCGTGGTCATGATGCTGGACATCAATTTCGTCGAAATGAGGCAGGGCTTCCTGCAGTACCTGCCGGTCGGCGCACTGATCGGGCTGATCCTGTTCGTCGAACTGCTGCTGGCTGTCGGTGGCTGGACGCTGGCGCCCGAAGCCATGGGGCTTGCAGGTGCGCCAATGCCGCCGGCCGATCAACTCACCAACACCCATGCCATCGGCCAGATCATGTACACGAAGTACATTTATCTGTTCCAGGCCGCGGGCATGGTCCTGCTGGTTGCCATGATCGGTGCCATAGTGCTGACGCACCGCCGCCGCGACGGGGTCCGCAAACAGCGTATCAACGACCAGATCGCGCGTGATCCGAAAGAAGCGGTGAAGCTGCGCGACGTCGAGATCGGGAAGGGGATCTGATTGATGGAAATCACATTGGGCCACTACCTGACGGTTGCCGCGATCCTGTTCGTGCTGGGCATCTTCGGGATATTCCTGAACCGCAAGAACGTCATCATCATCCTGATGTCGGTGGAGTTGATGCTGCTCGCGGTGAACATAAATCTGGTCGCGTTCTCGACGCACCTCGGCGATCTGGTCGGTCAGATCTTCGCCATGCTGGTGCTGACCGTTGCCGCCGCCGAGGCCGCCATCGGTCTGGCGATCCTCGTGGTCTTTTTCCGTAATCGCGGCTCCATCGCCGTCGAAGACGTCAACATGATGAAGGGCTGAGCCGCATGATCGAGACAATCCTCGTCTTTCTGCCGCTGATCGGCTCGGCTATCGCCGGCGTCATCGTGTTTGCCTCCATCGGCGCGGACAAGCACCGCAAGCACACGCTGGAGCTTGCGGCGCAGGTCGTCACCTGCGGTGGTCTGCTGATCTCGGCGCTGCTGGCGGTCATGATCTTTGTCGACGTCGGCCTGCACGGTAACGCCCGCACCACGGAACTGTTCACGTGGATCGCGTCGGGTTCGTTCGAACTGTCGTGGGCGCTCAAGGTCGACACCCTGACGTCGGTTATGATGATCGTCGTCTGCGTCGTCTCGGCGATGGTGCACGTCTATTCCGTCGGCTACATGCACCATGATCCGTCGGTGCCGCGCTTCATGTGCTATCTGAGCCTGTTCACCTTCATGATGCTGATGCTGATCACCGCCGATAACCTGGTGCAGATGTTCTTCGGCTGGGAAGGGGTCGGTCTCGCCAGCTACCTGCTGATCGGCTTCTGGTACAAGCGCCCGAGCGCCAATGCCGCCGCCATCAAGGCATTCGTCGTCAACCGGGTCGGCGACTTCGGTTTCGCGCTGGGTATATTTGCGACCTTCATGCTGTTCGACACGATCCATCTGGATACCGTCTTCGATGCCGTGCCGGCGCAGAAGGACACGATCCTGAACGTCTTCGGTATCGATTTCCACGCCATGACCATAATCTGCCTGTTGCTGTTTGTCGGCGCCATGGGCAAGTCGGCCCAGTTGGGTCTGCACACATGGCTACCGGATGCGATGGAAGGCCCGACCCCCGTTTCCGCGCTGATCCATGCCGCAACAATGGTCACGGCCGGTGTTTTCATGGTGGCCCGTCTGTCACCGATGTTCGAATATTCGGATACCGCGTTGACCGTGGTGACGATCGTCGGCGCCTCGACGGCAATCTTTGCCGCCACCATCGGCTGCGTGCAGAACGACATCAAGCGGGTCATCGCCTATTCGACGTGCTCGCAGCTCGGTTACATGTTCTTTGCCTGCGGCGTTTCCGCATACTCCGCCGGTGTCTTCCACCTGATGACGCACGGCTTCTTCAAGGCATTGCTGTTCCTGGGGGCCGGTTCGGTGATCCACGCCATGTCCGACGAACAGGACATGCGCAAGATGGGCGGCATCTGGAAGATGATCCCGGTCACTTATGCGCTGATGTGGATCGGATCGCTGGCACTGGCCGGCGTGCCGCCGTTCGCCGGTTTCTATTCCAAGGATATCGTGCTCGAAGCGGCCTATGCGGCGCACAACGGCGCCGGCAACTATGCATTCATCATGGGGCTGCTGGCGGCGCTGCTGACGGCGTTCTATTCCTGGCGCCTGCTGTTCATGACCTTCCACGGCAAGCCGCGCTGCGACGAAACCGTGCTTGGACACGTGCATGAAAGCCCGAAAGTGATGATCATCCCGCTGATGGTCCTGGCGCTTGGCGCCATCGCCGCCGGCTATGTACCGTATTCGCTGTTCGTCGGCGAGGGGATGGAGCATTTCTGGGGCGAAGCGATCCTGATCCTGCCGTCGCACCCGGCGCTTGAGCATGCGCACCACGTGCCGACCCTGGTCAAGATCTCGCCGCTGATCGTCGGTGCCATCGGCATCTCCACGGCCTGGTTCCTGTACATCAAGCGCCCTGATATTCCGGGCAAGATCGCTGCCAGGTTCCAGGGTATCTATCAGTTCCTGCTCAACAAATGGTACTTCGACGAGTTGTACGACAAGATTTTCGTGCGCCCGGCCTTCGCCATTGGCCGCGGTCTGTGGAAGGGCGGCGACGGTGCGCTCATCGACGGCTGCGGGCCTGACGGGATTTCCTCGGCTGTCCGCGTCATGGCGCGGCGGGTATCGGCGCTGCAGACCGGTTATCTCTACCATTACGCCTTCGCCATGCTGATCGGCATCGCCGCGCTGGTGAGCTGGTACATGTTCACGAAAGGGGCGTGAGGACAGATGTTCGACTTGCCGTTACTCACGATCCTCACGTTCGCGCCGCTTGTGGGCGTAATCTGCATCCTGTTCGTCCGCCACGAGGATCCCGAGGTGGTGGCCACCAATGCCCGCCATGTCGCGGCTTTCGTGTCGTGCTGCGTGTTCCTGATGTCGCTGATGCTTTGGTTCACCTTCGACCAGACCACGGCCGACTTCCAGTGGGTCGAAAAAGTCGTCTGGATGGAAGACTTCGGCATCGCCTATCACATGGGGGTCGACGGCATTTCCGTGCTGTTCGTGATGCTGACGACACTGCTGACGCCGATCTGCATCTTCGCGTCGTGGACCTCTATTCAGGACCGGGTAAAGGAATACATGATCGCGTTCCTGATCCTGGAAACCTTCATGATCGGCATGTTCTGCGCGCTCGACCTGTTCCTGTTCTACATCTTCTTCGAAGCCGTGCTGATCCCGATGTTCATCATCATCGGCGTGTGGGGCGGGGTGCGCCGTGTCTATGCGGCTTTCAAGCTGTTCCTCTACACGCTGCTGGGTTCGGTGCTTATGCTGGTCGCGATGCTGACCATGTACTACTACGCCGACACCACCAACGTTCTGGAGCTGATGGACTACAACTTCCCCATCGAGGCGCAGAAATGGATGTGGCTGGCGTTCTTTGCCTCGTTCGCGGTCAAGGTGCCTATGTGGCCGGTGCACACCTGGCTGCCGGACGCGCACGTCGAAGCGCCGACGGCGGGTTCGGTCATTCTGGCCGGCGTGCTGCTGAAGTTCGGCGGTTACGGGTTCCTGCGCTTTTCGCTGCCGATGATGCCGGAGGCCAGCCTGTACTTCACGCCGCTGATTTACACGCTTTCCATCGTCGCCGTGATCTACACCTCGCTGGTGGCGCTGGCACAGGAAGACATGAAGAAGCTGATCGCCTATTCATCGATCGCCCATATGGGTTTCGTGACCATCGGCACATTCACGCTGACGACGCAGGGCGTCGAGGGTGCGATTTACGTGATGCTGTCGCACGGCGTCGTTTCAGCCGCCTTGTTCCTTGTCGTCGGGGTCGTCTATGACCGCATCCACACCCGAGAAATCGCGGCCTACGGCGGGCTTGTCAGCAGGATGCCGGCCTATGCGCTGACATTCATGGTGTTCGCCATGGCCTCGGTCGGCCTGCCTGGGACCGGCGGCTTCGTCGGCGAGCTTCTGGTGCTGGTCGGTGCTTTCAAGGCCAATACCTGGGTCGCGGCGTTCGCGGCGACCGGGGTGATCCTTGGCGCCGCCTATACGCTGTATCTTTACCGCCGCATCATCTTCGGTGAGCTGACCAAGGAAAACCTGATGCGCATCAAGGACATGAACCGCCGCGAGATTGCGATCTTCGCGCCGTTGCTGTTCATCACCATCTGGATGGGCGTCTATCCGTCTTCGTTCCTTGATTTCATGCACGTTTCCGTTGCCCACCTGCTTGATCACGTCAACACCTCGCTGGCCGAGAGCGGTATGCTCGAGCTGGCTGGCCAATAGGGGAGAGAGCAGATGCCTGTGGCCGAAATGCCAAATATCGTCCCAGCCCTGCCGGAACTTTTCCTGGCCGGTGTGATCATGCTGCTTTTGATGTTCGGCGTGTTCCAGAAGGGCGGTCTCAGCGACAACGACGAAGCGACGTTCCGCATCGTCTCGATGCTGTCCATCGTCTCGCTGATCCTGGCCGTATTCCTGCTGGTACCGGTTGCCGGCGCCCGCGTGGTGACGTTTGCCGGTATGTTCGTGACCGACCAGTTTGCCGTGTTCTGCAAGGCGCTCGTGCTGATCGCGGCGGCCCTCGGCATCATCGTGTCACGCGATTTCATGGAGCGTCACAACGTGGCGCGCTTCGAATTCCCGATCCTGATCGTCTTCGCGGCGCTCGGCATGCTGCTGATGATCTCCGCCAACGACCTGATCAGCCTTTATGTCGGCCTCGAGATGCAGTCACTGTCTCTGTACGTGATGGCCGCCGTGCAGCGCGACGACAACCGCGCAACCGAAGCCGGCCTGAAATACTTCGTGCTCGGTGCCGTGGCATCGGGGCTTTTGCTCTACGGCTCGTCACTGGTCTACGGTTTTGCCGGCACCACCAGCTTCGATGCACTGGCGACCCTGTTCGCGGGCGGTCACGAAGTATCCACCGGTCTGGTGATCGGCATCGTCTTCATTCTCGCCGGTCTGTCGTTCAAGGTCTCCGCCGTGCCGTTCCACATGTGGACGCCGGACGTTTACGAAGGCGCGCCGACGCCGGTCACCGCATTCTTCGCCGTGGCCCCGAAAATCGCCGCGTTGGCGTTGCTTCTCAGGGTCATGATCGGCCCGTTCGGCGACCTGCTGGTGCACTGGCAGCAGATCATCATCGTCATTTCCGTGCTGTCGATGGCACTGGGCGCGCTCGCCGCCATCAACCAGCGCAACATCAAGCGCCTGATGGCTTACAGCTCCATCGGACATGTCGGCTACGCCCTGGTCGGTCTGGCTGCCGGGACGGAGCAGGGCGTCAAGGGCGTGCTGATCTATCTCGCCATCTATCTGGTGATGAACGTCGGCACGTTTGCCGTCATCCTCTGCATGCGCCGGGGCGGGCGCATGGTGGAGGGGATTGAAGACCTGGCCGGTCTCGGCAAGACAAACCCGTTGCTGGCCGCGACGCTGGTCGTGTTCATGTTCTCGCTGGCCGGCATTCCGCCGCTGGCCGGGTTCTTCGGCAAGCTTTACGTCTTTCTGGCGGCGATCGAGGCGCAGTTGTATGCCCTTGCCATCATCGGCGTTATCGCCAGCGTGATCGGCGCGTTTTATTACCTGCGCATCATCAAGGTGATGTATTTCGACGAGGCGGTGGACCACTTCGATGCACCCATCGGCCGTGAAATGACCTTCGTCATCGGCGTCACCTCGATCATCGTCATCATGTTCTTCGTCTATCCGGCGCCCATTCTGTCGAGCGCCGCCGCCGCCGCGGCAGCGCTATTCGCCGGATGAGCGAAGATCAATCGCTGCCCAGGCTGCCGGCGGTCTACAACCTCGTTTATTTTGAGACCGTCGAAAGCACCATGACGGAGGCCCGCAAGCTCGCCGAACAGGGCGAGGATGTGGCCCCCGACGGCACATTGATCTGGGCCCGCGAGCAGACCCAGGGCAGGGGGCGCCGCGGCAACAACTGGGTCAGCCCCAGGGGTAATTTCTATTCATCGTTGATCGTGCGTCCCGAGGTACCGGTTTCGCGGGCCGCGGAACTCAGCTTCGTCACCGGCTGCGCCGTCTTCGACACGGTGGGCGAGGTTTGCGATCCGGGCTTCGAATGCCGTTTGAAGTGGCCCAACGACATCCTGCTGAACGATGCCAAGATCGGCGGGCTGTTGCTGGAAACCAAAGCCGATGCCGGCAAGCCGGTTGATTACGTAATCATCGGACTCGGTGTGAACCTCAAGTCGCATCCCGCGGATACGCCTTATCCCGCCACCGATTTCGTCGATCAGGGACAGGCGATCCCGGACACGGTGTTCCTCGAGGCCTATGCACGGCATTTCATGGAATGGGCGGCGCGCTGGATCGACAACGGCTTCGAAATCGTCCGCCAGCAATGGAAATGGCGGGCCGAAGGTCTCGGCAAGCAGATCACGGTCAGGCTCAGCGATGAAACCCTTGAAGGGATTTTCGAGGATATCGCCGAGGACGGCGCATTGATGCTGAATCAGAACGGTAAAATCCGTAAGATTTCCGCCGGAGAGGTTTTCTTCACCCCGGCGAAGAAAGGCAACTAGTCATGCTGCTTGCCATCGACAGCGGCAATACCAACACTGTCTTCGCCATTTTCGATGCGGACGGCAAGATCGCCGCGCAGTGGCGGGCGGCGGCGAAAACAGCCAAGACCGCCGATGAACTGGCTGTCTGGCTGCGGCAGCTCATGGCGCTGGAAGACATATCCCGCGACGATATCGACGAGGTGATCATCGCCACCGTGGTGCCCGAGAACCTGTTCGATCTGAGGACTCTCAGTGAGAAGTATTTCAACTGCACCGCGCTCGTCGTCGGCGACGACAACGTCGATATCGGCATCGAGATCCATGTCGACCGCCCGGGCGAGGTCGGCGCCGACCGGCTGGTCAACACCGTATCCGCACATGAAACCTATGGCGGGCCGCTGATCGTCGTCGATTTCGGCACGGCGACGACATTCGATGTGGTCGCCGCCAACGGCGCCTATGAAGGCGGCGTCATCGCGCCGGGGGTCAATCTCTCCCTCGAAGCCCTGCAGCGTGCCGCGGCGAAGCTGCCTAGGATCGATATCGGCAGACCGGCCCGGGTCATCGGCACCAATACCGTCAGCGCCATGCAGTCCGGCATCTATTACGGCTATGCCTCGATGATCGAAGGCGTCATCGCACGCATCCGAGAAGAAAAGGGAAATACAGACATGCCGGTCATCGCCACCGGGGGGCTGGCCAAGCTCTATACCGCCGCCTGCCCATCGATCCAGGAAACAGATAACGATCTGACGCTGCGCGGACTGTTCGCCATCAACAAGCGCAACCGGGAATGAGCGAGGAACTCCTCTTCCTGCCGTTGGGCGGGGCCGGTGAAATCGGCATGAATCTGAACCTGTACGGTCTCGGCGATCCGAAAGACCCGACATGGCTGATGATCGATCTCGGCGTCACCTTCGGCGATGGCAGCCCGCCCGGGGTCGATCTGATCACACCGGATCCCGCGTATATCGTCGAGCGCCGCGACCGGCTTGCCGGGCTGGTTTTGACACATGCGCACGAGGATCACCTGGGCGCGGTGCCGTATCTTTGGGACCGCATCCGCTGCCCGATCTATGCGACGCCGTTCACCATGGAAATCCTCAAACGCAAACTCGGTGAAACCGATTTCGCCGACGAGGTCGAATTGCATGAAATTCCCCTAGATGGTGCGTTCACGGTCGGCCCGTTCGAACTCGACCTGATCACGCTGACACACTCGATCCCCGAGCCCAACGGGATCGCCATCAAGACACCGCTCGGCACCGTGCTGCACACGGGCGACTGGAAATTCGACCCGGATCCGGTGATCGGCGAAGTATCCGACGAAGCGGCTTTGAGCCGGCTCGGCGACAAGGGCGTGCTGGCCATTGTCTGCGACAGCACGAACGTCTTTGCGCCGGGCCATTCAGGCTCTGAAGCCGATCTCGCCAAGGCACTGACGGAAATCATAGAAAACTGCGACGGCAAGGTCGCGGTGGCCTGCTTCGCCACCAACGTGGCGCGCCTGCATACCATCGCCAAGGCCGCGGAATCCGCCGGCCGGGACGTCATTCTGGCCGGACGCTCGCTGCAACGGACAACCACGGCGGCCCGGAAATGCGGCTATCTGGAGGATGTGGCCCCGTTTCTGGACGAGGACGCCGCCGGGTTCATTCCCAACGACAGGCAACTGATCATCTGCACCGGATCCCAGGGCGAACCGCGCGCGGCCCTGGCCAGGATCGCCACCGACAGCCATCCGCGGATTTCCATGGGCAAGGGCGATACGGTGATCTTCTCGGCCCGTGTCATTCCGGGCAACGAGATCGGCATTTCAAGCATGAAGAACAATCTGGCGCGGCTGGGCGTCAGCATCGTCGAGGACAGCGATGCACATATCCACGTATCGGGCCACCCGAACCGGGAAGAGCTGGTCGAGATGTACCAGCACGTCCGCCCCGAGATTTCGATACCGGTGCACGGCGAACGCCGGCACCTGGAAAAGCATGCGGCACTGGCCCGCGAATGCCAGGTCAAGCACGCCATCGTCAATGAAAACGGCGGCATGATCCGCCTCGCCCCCGGCACTCCTGAAATCGTCGATCATGTACCTGCGGGCCGGCTGGTCTATGACGGCAACCGCATGGTGCCGATGCAGGGGGAAGCAATCCGCAGCCGCGTGCAGGGGCTGTGGAACGGTACCGCCGTTGTCACGCTGGCCATCGACAAGGACGGCAAGCCGGTCGGCGAGATGATGATCACCACGACCGGGCTGCTGGAACCAAATGAAGAGGACGCCGTCCTCGATCAGGTTGCCGATGACGTCTACGACGCCATGGAGCGGCTGTCGAAGCGCGACCTGAAGGACGACGACGGGATATCGGAAACGGTCCGGATGACGGCGCGCCGGGCATTTCGCCGTTTGCTTGACAAGAAGCCCATCACCGATGTTCATCTGATCAGAATATAGACGCAGAATGAGGGTACGTTACCGATGATAGGAAGACTGAATCACGTCGCAATCGCCGTGCCGGACCTGGAAAAGGCTTCGGCCATGTACCGCGATGCGCTGGGCGCAAAGGTTTCCGATCCGAGCGACGAGCCGGACCACGGCGTCACCGTGGTTTTCGTGGAACTACCGAACACTAAGATCGAGCTGCTGCACCCGTTGGGCGAAGCGTCGCCGATCCAGGCGTTCCTGGACAAGAACCCGTCCGGCGGCATGCATCATGTCTGCTACGAGGTGGAGGATATCCTTGCCGCCCGTGACCGCATGAAAGCGGAAGGCGCGCGCGTGCTGGGCGACGGCGAGCCGAAAATCGGCGCGCACGGCAAGCCTGTGCTGTTCCTGCACCCCAAGGACTTCTGCGGCACGCTCGTCGAGCTGGAACAGGCCTGATATGGACAGTTGGGTCTCAGGGATTGCCATTTATGTCGTCATCTGGTGGCTTGTGCTGTTCATGACGCTGCCGTTCGGTGTGCGTCCGCCCACGGCCGAGGAAATGGAACCGGGACAGGAACCTGGCGCCCCCGTCAAACCGATGATGTGGCGTAAGGTCGCCGCCTGCACCGTGATATCCGGGGTGATCTGGATCATCTTCTATTTCGTCGCGGATGCCGGCCTGATTTCGTTCCGCGCCGACTGAGCCTCCATCATGACCGGCGCCGCCACATCGCTCGCGCAGATCATCGCCATCAACCGGCGCAGAATCGGCCTGGATCCGGCTGATAACCAACTGGATGACCGGTATTCGGTATCTACCGGCGCCACCAATCGTCTGTGCGTCTACGGTCGCATGCGGCCCGGCGGGCCTGACGCACATGTCTTGCAGCCGCTGGGTGGCGAATGGACCGAGGCGACATTTCCCGGATACCTGCAGGACGGTAGTTGTTCGATCGACCAGTGCCCCGGTCTGGCCTGGACGCCGAGCGGAGACATGAATCATGGCCTGATACTGTCCTCGCCAGGACTTCAGGATGCATGGCACGACCTCGACGCGAAGGAGGGGAGCCATTTGATCCGGCTGCTGACCCCGGTGTTCGCCGGCGATACCGAAACCGTCGCCAATATCTATGTGTCACGCGATGCGACCGAGGCCCAGCTTCTGATGCTGGACGGCTTGAACGTCCACGACGACAAGGATTGAACTGCAGGGGCCGTCCCACCTGACAGCGCACAAAAAAAAGCAAGGCCAGTTGGCCTTGCTGTTTTTATTATTTTGTTTCCCCCCGCACTCGGACCGTTTAGGAATAAATCCTGTTCCCGAAAGCGTGTAGTTTTATAGTCGCTCTGATCGCAGATGTCACCTTAAAACGACTCAATTTCACAGGAAATTCATGCTGAAATATTAGTATATTAAATCCTCATGCATGTGTCCTGCATGCAGCATATTTCTTGAAGATTGCAACAAGCGAAATTTTGCTGCGCAGGCACTCTGTTTCGCTGCAGCATTCCGTGTCCGTTCAAAGGTGCTTTCATCGCATATGCATTGGCCTTGCGCATGATCCCGGATAGGGTTTCAGGGGCGTTTAAAGGAGATGCGACTTGCCCCCTATCCAGCCGCCAGCACCGCAAAGGGGATTCCCTGAAAGCGAATTCGAGGCCCGGACGAGTCGCGCCCAGGCACTGATGGCGGAAAGGGGCCTGGATGCCCTGTTGCTGCTGACCGAACCCGAAGTCCGGTATTTCACCGGATTTCTGACCCCGTTCTGGCAAAGCCCGACCCGGCCGTGGTTCGTCTGTGTGCCGAAAGACGGCAAGCCGGTCGCCGTCATCCCGGCAATCGGCGGCGCCTGCATGGGCCGAACATGGGTCGACGACATCCGAACATGGTCTTCGCCATGCCCCGAGGATGAAGGTATCAGCCTGTTATGCGAGACCCTGCGCGAACTGACGGGCGGCAAGGGCGCTATCGGGCTGCCGATGGGACCGGAAACGGCACTACGGATGTCGCTCAACGATTTTAACCGGCTGGCGGACATGCTGGCACCACTGACCTTTCAGGATGCCTCGCCGATCATCGAATTTCTGCGCATGGTCAAATCGGAGACCGAAATCGACAAGATCCGTCACATCTGCGCCATCATGTCAGGTGTCTTTGAAACCCTGCCGTCGCAACTTTCCATGGGTATGAGCGAATCCGATATCTTCCGGACCTTCAAGACCGGCGCCCTGAACGCGGGCGCGGATGACGTCGCCTATGTCGTCGGCGGACTCGGGGATGGGGGATATGGCGATATCATTTCCCCGCCGTCCGAGCGGCAAAGTCGCCCGGGAGATGTCCTGATCCTGGATACCGGTGCGGTTTTCGACGGGTATTTCTGCGACTTCGACCGGAATTATGTCTTCGGCGATACAACGGACGCCGCCAAGCGCGCGCATGAAACCGTCTGGCAGGCGACCGAAGCGGGGCTGAAGGCCGCCCGGCCCGGCAACACCTGCGCCGATCTGTTCAATGCCATGCAACGGGTGATGGACGCGGGCGGCGCCATGGGTAACGATGTCGGCAGGCTGGGTCACGGGCTCGGCATGCAACTAACGGAATGGCCGTCGAACACCCCGACGAACCGAACTGTGCTGCAGCCGGGCATGGTCATCACGCTGGAACCGGGCATGACGTTCGCCGAGGGTAAAGTCATGGTACACGAGGAAAACATCGCTATCCGCGACGGCGCGCCGGAGTTACTGAGCCGCCGCGCCCCCGCCGAAATGCCGGTAATAGGCCGGTAACAGGATAAACATCATGCTGCTACCCTATGAATTGCAGATCGAGCGCGGACAGGCCATGGGGCTGATCGTGCTGCAGACCGACGAGCTGATGGAATACGAACTCGGCAAGCTGTTTCTGGCCCAGGGACTGCGTGTCTATCAGAACCGCATCCCGAGTATGCCGGAAGTGCGGCCGGAAACGCTGTCGATGATGGGCGAAACCATGACCGCCAGCGCCGGCATGCTGCCGGACGGGGCGGGCATTTCCGTCATCGGCTACGGCTGCACGTCGGGCGCGACGATCCTGGGCGAGGCCCGCGTGGCTGAACTGGTCAACAAGGCGCACCCGAAGGTCACCGTGACCAACCCGTTGAGCGCACTGAAAGCCGCATGCCGGGCGCTTGGGGTCAGGAAACTGGGCCTCGTCAGCCCCTACGTGGCCGACGTCACCGATGCCCTGAAAGCGGCCATTCAGGATGCCGGCATCCAAATCACGTCCTATGGCTCGTTCGAACAGGCCGACGATCAGACCGTCGCCCGGATTTCACCGCAATCGACCCTGGATGCGATGCTGGAGATCGGCGGCGGGGACTGCGATGCGGTTTTTGCCTCCTGTACCAACCTCCGCGCCATGGAGATCGTGGCCGAAGCGGAAAAGATTCTGGATAAACCGGTCCTGTGCAGCAATCAGGTGATGGGCTGGCATATGCTGCGTCTGGCGGGGGTCGACGGCGGCGATCCGGCTGGCGGACGATTATTCAGGGCCGGGCTGAAAGGTTGAAGGGCCGCGCCCCATCGCTTACAAGAAGCGATCCCGATCTGCCATCCTGATGATCCGGAATGAGTTTTCGATGCGCCGGCTTTTCCGGCAAGCCTCTTGGAGATAAGCGCAAACGATGTTTTCAGCGTTCGAATGGATGATGGCGATGCGCTATCTGCGTGCCCGCCGCCAGGAAGGCTTCATCTCCGTCATCGCCTGGTTTTCACTGGTCGGCATCGCGCTTGGCGTGGCGACGCTGATCATCGTCATGTCGGTGATGAACGGTTTCCGCCAGGAACTGCTGGAGCGCATCCTCGGAATCAACGGCCATCTGAGCGTTTATGGCCCGGTCGTCGGCCAGATGACAGATTATCAGCCGTTCATCGACAGGATCGAAGGCGTCAACGGCGTGATTTCCGTCAACGCGCTGATCGAAGGGCAGGTCATGGCTTCCGCCAAGGGCGTCGCCAAGGGCGCCATCGTGCGCGGCATCCGTGCCGAGGACCTGGAAAAGCGCAAGATCGTAGCCGACAACATCCGCCAGGGCTCGCTGGCCAATTTCAAGGGCGACAACGTCGTCATTATAGGCTCGCGTCTGGCACAGAGCATGGGGGTGCGGGTCGGTGACGATATCACCCTGATCTCGCCCAAGGGCAACGTCACCGCCTTCGGCTCGGTGCCGCGCATGCGCGCCTTCAAGATCGTCGGCACCTTCGAAATCGGCATGTACGAATACGATTCCGGTTTCGTCTTCATGCCGCTTGAAGCGGCGCAGATCTATTTCCGCATGCCCGATGCGGTGTCCAACCTGGAAGTGTTCATCGACAATCCGCAACACGCCGATGCGGTCGGACGCACGATCGCGCAGGCCCTGGGCGGGCAGGGCAGCGTGCATGACTGGCAGCGCGCCAACGCCAGCTTCTTCAACGCCATCCAGGTCGAACGCAACGTCATGTTCCTGATATTGACGCTGATTATCCTGGTCGCCGCCTTCAACATCATTTCCTCGCTGATCATGCTGGTGAAGGACAAGGGCCGCGATATCGCCATCCTGCGCACCATGGGTGCGACGCGCGGCACGATCATGCGGATATTCCTGATCGCTGGGGCCAGCGTCGGTGTCATCGGCACCCTGCTTGGTTTCGGGCTGGGACTGTCTTTCGCGGCGAACATCGAGACCATACGCCACTGGATCGAGGGCCTGACCGGGACCAACCTGTTCGCGGCAGAGATCTATTTCCTCTCCAAGCTGCCGGCGGTCGTCGACCCGACGGAAGTCACGGCCGTGGTGCTGATGGGGCTGGGGCTGTCGTTCCTGGCGACGATATATCCAAGCTGGCGCGCGGCCAGAATCGATCCGGCGGAGGCGCTCCGCTATGAATGATCAGGGCCCCATACTCGAACTCAGCGGCATCACACGAACCTTCAAGCAGGGCAAACGCGTCCTCGACGTGCTCAAGGGCGCTGATCTCAAGGTCAATGCCGGTGAAGTCGTCGCCCTGGTCGGTCCGTCCGGTTCCGGGAAGTCGACGCTGCTGCAGATCGCCGGTCTGCTGGAACAGCCGACGTCCGGCGACATCCGCATCGACGGGCAGTCCTGCGTCGGGTTGGGCGACGACGACCGCACCAAGATCCGCCGATACAAAATCGGTTTCGTCTACCAGTACCACCACCTGCTGCCCGAGTTCTCGGCCATCGAGAACATCACCATCCCGCAGATCATCGCCAGCATCGACAAGTCGACGGCGCGCAGCCGGGCCAGGGAACTGCTGGAATGGATGGGCCTGACGGAGCGGGGGAATCACCGCCCGGGGCAACTGTCCGGCGGTGAACAGCAGCGCGTTGCCATCGCCCGCGCGCTGGCCGCGTCGCCGCGCGTTCTGCTGGCCGACGAGCCGACGGGGAACCTCGACCCGGCAACCGCCGAGGACGTGTTCGGCGTGCTCATGCATCTGGCACGGGGCGCCGGTCTGGCGGCGCTGGTCGCCACCCACAACCCCGATCTTGCCAAGCGCATGGACCGTATCGTCCGCGTCGAGAACGGGGTTTTGGTCGCAGGGTAAGTATCGTGATCCTCCCCCAACGCCACTTTCTTGTGGATAAAGCCGTTTTAATGCGCAACATCTGGTGACTCACGAAAAATGATGTGAGAGTATCGTCTCATGTCGCATGCCGATTTCGTTCACCTCCGCGCCCACAGCGCCTATTCGCTCTGCGAAGGGGCGATCCCTGCAAAGAGTCTGGTCAAGCTTGCCGCCGAGCATGACATGCCGGCACTTGGCCTGACCGACACCGACAACCTGTTCGGCGCGCTGGAATTTTCCGCTGCCGCGTTGGCAGCCGGGGTGCAGCCGATCATCGGCTGCCAGTTGACGATCAAGCTCGCCGACGAGGCCCAGCCCGGCGCCAAGCCGATGTTCGAGGACGGCGCTGTGGTTTTGCTGGCGCAAAGCGATCTGGGTTACCGCAATCTGCTGAAGATGCTCAAGATCGCCTACATGGACAGCGAGGATGCGCACCGTCCCGGCATTACCCTGGACCAGTTGACCGCCAATGCCGCCGGCCTGATCGCACTTACAGGTGGTGCCGACGGCGCGCTCGGGCGTCTGCTCCGCATGGGCAAGCGGGACGAAGCGGCGGCGTTTCTGGATATGCTGTCCGAAGCCTTTTCCGGACGGCTGTACATGGAAATCCAGCGGCACGGCATGCCCGAGGAAAAATTAACCGAACCGCAGTTTATTGACTGGGCCTATGCCCGCGATATCCCGCTGGTCGCCACCAACGAACCGTTTTTCAAGGACGAGAGCTTTCACCGCGCCCACGATGCGCTGTTGTGCATCAAGCAGGGTGCCGTGCTGTCGGTGGACGACCGCCACAAGCTGACCAGCGATCATTACTTCAAATCGGCTGCCGAGATGCGTGCGCTGTTCGCCGACATGCCGGAAGCCGTCGACAACACGCTGGTGATCGCAAGGCGCTGCGCCTTCACGGTGGAGCGGATCGCGCCGATCCTGCCGCCGTATGACTGCGGCGACGGCCTGACCGAGGCCGACGAACTGAAACGCCAGGCGCACGAAGGCCTGACCGACCGTCTGAAACATCAGGTCTTCACCGACGACATGGACGAGGCGGCCCGCAAAAAGGCCGAAACCCCGTACCGAGAGCGGCTCGATTACGAACTCGACGTCATCACGCAGATGGGTTTTCCCGGGTACTTCCTGATCGTTGCCGACTTCATCAAATGGGCCAAGGATCACGACATCCCGGTCGGCCCGGGCCGTGGCTCGGGCGCCGGTTCCGTTGTCGCCTGGTCGCTGACCATCACCGATCTGGACCCGCTGCGCTGGGGCCTGCTGTTCGAGCGGTTTTTGAACCCCGAACGTGTGTCCATGCCCGACTTCGATATCGACTTCTGCCAGGAACGCCGTGACGAGGTGATTCGGTACGTGCAGCAGAAATACGGCCGCGATCACGTGGCGCAGATCATCACGTTCGGAAAGCTGCAGGCCCGCGCCGTGCTGCGCCATGTCGGGCGTGTGCTGGAAATGCCTTACGGCTTCGTCGATAAGATCTGCAAGATGGTGCCGAACAACCCCGCCAACCCGGTGACCCTCGACGACGCCATCAAGAGCGAGGAGGGGCTGCGCAACCTGATCCACACCGAGCCGGACGTCCGTGAAATGGTGGAAATCGCCCGCAAGCTGGAAGGGCTGTATCACCACGCATCGACCCACGCGGCTGGTGTCGTCATCGGCGACCGTCCGCTCGAGGAACTGATCCCGGTCTACCGCGATCCGCGTTCCGACATGCCGGTCACCGGTTTCAACATGAAGTTCGTCGAGGATGCCGGGCTGGTGAAGTTCGACTTTCTCGGCCTGAAGACGCTCTCGGTACTGACCAAGGCCGAGAACTTCGTCAACGCCAAGCGCACCAACGGCACGCCGAAACTCGACCTGATCACCATTCCGCTGGATGACGCGAAAACCTACTACATGATCAGCCGCGGCGACACCACCGGCGTGTTCCAGTTGGAAAGTGCCGGTATGCGCGACGTGCTGCGCGGGCTGAAGCCGGATACCTTCGAAGACATCATCGCCGTCGTGGCGCTGTACCGGCCCGGCCCGATGGACAACATCCCGAGCTACATCCGGCGCAAGCACGGCGAGGAAGAACCCGATTACCTGCACCCCACCCTGGAACCGTTGCTGAAGGAAACCTTCGGCATTCCGATCTATCAGGAACAGGTGATGCAGATCGCCCAGGTGCTGTCCGGGTACACGCTCGGCAGCGCCGACCTGCTGCGCCGCGCCATGGGCAAGAAGATCCAGTCGGAAATGGATCAGCAGCGGCAGATTTTCGTCGAGGGCGCCGTCGCCAAGAATGTCAACAAAACGCAAGCCAACGACATCTTCAACGTCGTCGACAAGTTCGCCGGGTACGGCTTCAACAAGTCGCACGCCGCCGCGTATGCGCTGGTTGCCTACCAGACGGCCTATATGAAAGCCAATCACCCGGTCGAATTCCTGGCCGCCTCGATGGCGTTCGACATGGGCAACACCGACAAGCTGAACATCTTCCGCCAGGAACTGGACCGCCTGCAGATTCCGCTGCTGGGCCCCGACATCAACGCATCGGTGGCATCCTTCACCGTCGAGTCCGTGAACACACCTGACGGCCAAAAAGACGGCGTCCGCTACGCCCTGGCTGCGGTCAAGAACGTCGGCGCGGCGGCGATGGACACGCTGGTCGCGGAACGCAAGGCCAACGGTCCGTTCGCATCACTCAGCGACTTCGCCAACCGCATTGATCCGCATCAGATCAACAAGCGCCAGCTCGAGAACCTTGTCCGTGCCGGCGCCTTCGACCGGCTGGAATCCAACCGCCGCCGCATGCACCGGGGGATCGAGACCATTGTCGCCGTCGCCGGAGCCGCCACCAACGACCGAAATTCGAACCAGATCAGTCTGTTCGGCGGCGAGGACGCCAAGCCCGAGGAAATCCGCCTGCCGGATATCGACGACTGGCAGTCCATGGATCGTCTGCGCGAGGAATTCGACGCCGTCGGTTTCTACCTGTCGGCGCACCCGCTGGACGCCTACGAGCGTGTGCTGGCGCGCAAGCGCGTGCGGTCCTCGTCCGAGGTCATGGCGGCGCGCGAAACCTGCGCCGTGCGGCTGGCCGGGACGTTCGTCTCGAAGAAGGAAATGACGTCGAAGACCGGCAAGCGCTTCGCCTTCATCTCTTTCTCGGATGCCTCCGGGGTGTTCGAGGCGACGGCGTTCTCGGAAATCCTCTCGCAGTACATGGAACTGCTGGTCCCCGGCAATTCCATGATCGTCGACTGTGCGGTCTCGTTCGAAGGAGACACGGCGCGGATGACCATCCAGCGGCTGGAAAGCATCGACGCCGCCGCCGCGGAAGCCGCCAACGCGGCCCGGGAAATGCATCTGATCGTCGACAGCATCGACCCGCTCGCGGCGCTGCGAGACGTGCTTGGTCGTGACCGCGACGAAAACGCCAACGGAAATGGCCGCCGCAAGAAAGGCAAAGTCATGGTGACCGCCAAAATCCGTGATCGGAACGAGGAAGTGCTGATCAACCTCGGCGACGACTTCGCGTTGTCGCATGAACTGTCGCTGGCCGTCCGCTCCCTGCCCGGCATTCTCGACGTACGAGAGCTTTAAGCCATCGCGTCATCCCTGCCTGCGCCGGGGTGACGAGGTTTCAAATTAACGCCCCAATGCCTTTGCCGTCAGTGCCGACAACGCCTGTTTCTGCTTACCGTCCGCGTCGAAATTGGCGGGGTCGAGCCAGGTCTGGAACGCGTCCTTCAATGCCGGCCATTCCTTGTCGAGGATCGAAAACCACGCGGTGTCGCGGTTGCGGCCCTTGTAGATCGTGCACTGGCGGAAAACACCCTCGAACGTGAAGCCGAGGCGTGCCGCAGCGGCGCGGGATTTGGCGTTTGCGTTGTCGCATTTCCACTCATAGCGCCGATAGCCGAGTTCATCGAAGACCCACGCCATCATCAGATACATGGCCTCGGTTGCGGCCACAGTGCGCTGCAGAAGTGGCGAGTAATTGATATGCCCGACCTCGATCGAGCCGATCTTCGGTTCGATCCGGAGATAACTGGCCACGCCGACTGCCTTGCCGCTTTGCAGATCGATGATCGCATGAAACAGCGGATCGTCGCCCATGGCGTCTTTCTCGACCCAGGCACGGTAGGCGTCTTCGGTTTCGAACGGCCCGTACCCCATATACGTCCAGATGCGCCCCTCGGTATCCGTGATGTTGGCAGCGTGCAGATCGCCGGCATGCATAGCAGCATCCAGCGGCTCGAGGCGGCAGGTCCGGCCCTGCATCGGTGTCCTGGGCGGTGGATTGCAGGGTTTCCAGTCGGGCAGGGGAAAGCCGATCGGCTGGCCGAGGTTGTTGGTGTGCGTCATTAAGTGTCTCCTGGGTCAGAATTGTTAAAAGGGTGATGCCATCGCGGATATTTTGAAAGTACCATCCGGCGCGTAAACGCCCGGTGATTGGCCCGGTATCGATGAAATTGCATGGAGCGGAACCATCAAAGCCTCTCCCGCGCCATGGCCGTCAGCCTCGACAGGGATCGTCTCTGCTTGCCGTCGGCATCGAAATTATCGGGATCGAGCCAGGTCTGGAACGCTGTCTTGAGCGACGGCCATTCGGAATCGAGGATCGAGAACCATGCGGTATCACGGTTACGGCCCTTGTAGATCGTGCACTGGCGAAAAATGCCCTCGAACGTGAAACCGAGGCGCGCCGCGGCAGCGCGGGATTTCGCATTGGCGTTATCGCACTTCCATTCATAACGGCGATATCCTAGTTCGTCGAATACCCGTGCCATCATCAGATACATGGCCTCGGTCGCGGCCACGGTCCGCTGCAGGCGCGGCGAAAAGTGGACCTGCGCGATTTCAATCGACCCAACCTTGGGATCTATCCTGATATAGCTGGAGATGCCGGCCGGTTTCCCGCTTTCCAAATCGATAACGGCATGAGGCCGGGGATCATCGCCGAGACAGAGCGGCTCAGCCCATGCCCGGTACGTCTTTTCGCTGTCGAAAGGTCCGCACGGCAAGTATGTCCAGATCCGGCCCTCACGGTCATCACTGTATGCAACGTATAGGTCGGACAAATGTGCGCCACTCAATGGCTCAAGCCTGCAGGTACGCCCAAACATCGGTGTGCGGGGCGGCGGACTGCAAGGCTGCCAACAGGGCAGGGGGAAGCCGATCGGCTGCCCCAGAGAATTGGTAAAGGGCATTGCTGCCTCCAAGAATTCAATTGGTTTTAAAATGTTCATAATTAAACAAAATCAAAAGTACCATTTTGAGGAAAACACCGCGTTGATTGGCCTGTGTAGCGCCGGATTTTCACAATTCATTACGAACGTATGAGTTCACGGCGCTATCCAGGTCCGCTAAACTATTCGCCAGCAGGAGATACCCACAGGAGATGCCCATGGGTCCCGAGAGCGCGTATATCCTCAGGTTTTTGGCATTTGGGTTGGTCTGGATCTTCCCAGTGGCCCTGGTTGTCGCGGTGCTCGGTTTCGCCAGCGCCGACGCCAAGGCCCGCCGCGAGGACCTGGGTCCCAACGTCGTCGCGTTTCCGGAGCCGAAGGCGGCGCCCAAGCCGGCTCAGCCGCAACCCCGGTTAAATTGGCTTCGGCGCTTAAAGCGGCTTGCATTCCCCGGCGCCAGCGGTTAAACCACGCGCGATTTCACACGCGGGTTTTGCGGCCGTTTATGCAAATTCATAAACAACGTCGTTCCGGTGCCGGATTTCCGGCCACACCCGCGGAGGCTTAACCGGAGAAGGAAAAAGGCTTATGGCGCTTCCCGATTTCACGATGCGTCAGCTCCTCGAAGCTGGCGTTCACTTTGGTCACAATACCCGCCGCTGGAACCCCAAGATGGCTCCGTACATCTTTGGCGACCGTAACGGCATCCACATCATCGATTTGCAGCAGACCGTGCCGCTTATGCACCAGGCGATGGTTGCCGTCCGCGACGTCGTCAAACGCAACGGCCGTGTGCTGTTCGTCGGCACCAAGCGTGCCGCGCAGTCGCGCGTTGCCGAAGCTGCCAAGCGCTGCGGCCAGTACTACGTCAACCACCGCTGGCTCGGCGGCATGCTGACCAACTGGCGGACGATCTCGAACTCGATCAAGCGCCTCAAGGATCTTGAGAAGATGTTCGAGAACCAGGCCGAAATCGCAGGTCTGACGAAGAAAGAACAGCTCATGCTGACGCGCGAGATGGAAAAGCTCGAACGCGCATTGGGCGGCATCAAGGACATGGGCGGTCTGCCGGACATCCTGGTCATCATCGACACGACCAAGGAAGACATCGCCATCAACGAAGCCAACAAACTGGGTATCCCGGTTGTCGGCGTCATCGATTCCAACGCCGATCCGGAAGGCATCACGCACCCGATCCCGGGTAACGACGATGCGATCCGCGCCATTGGCCTGTACTGCGATCTGATGGTCGGTTCCGTCCTTGACGGTATTCAGGCCGGTATCGGCGGTGCCGGCGGCGACATCGGCGAAAGCGAAACGCTGGCCGAGGAACTGCCCGCCGTTGCGGCAGAACCGGAAGCGGTCGCCGTCGAGGTCGAAGAAGTCGTTGCCGCGGAAGCTCCCGCCGAAGACGACGCCGCCAAGGCCTAACGAACAGCAGGGACGGGGACCGGCACTGTCCGGTCTCCGCTTTCCCCTGACACGTAAACATTTCGGAATGACGAGGAAAAACAATGGCTGAGATCACTGCAGCATTGGTTAAGGAACTGCGCGAAAAGACCGGCGCAGGCATGATGGATTGCAAAAAGGCACTGGCTGAGAACAACGGTGACCTGGAGGCGGCAGTCGACTGGCTGCGCACCAAGGGTCTCGCCGCCGCCGCCAAAAAGGCCGGCCGTGTCGCCGCGGAAGGTCTCGTCGCCGTGCAGATCAACGGCAACAAGGGCGCGGTTTGTGAAGTCAACGCAGAAACCGACTTCGTGGCCCGCAACGATGCGTTCCAGACACTTGTCGGCAACATCGCCAAGCTGGCACTCGACGCCGCCGATATCGATGCCCTCAACGGCATGGATTATCCGGGGACCGGCCGCACCGTTTCCGAGGAAGTTACCCATAACGTCGCCACCATCGGCGAAAACATGAACATTCGCCGCATCGCATCGCTCAGCGTCGAAAACGGTGTCCTGTCGAGCTACGTGCACAATCAGCTCGTACCGGGTCTCGGCAAGATCGCTGTGCTTGTTGCGCTGGAAAGCGACGCCGGTACAGATGGCCTTGAAGAGGTCGGCAAGCAGATCGCCATGCACATCGCCGCGGCACGTCCGCAGTCAATCGGCATTGACGATCTGGATCAGGATGCCGTCGAGCGCGAACGCCAGGTGCTGGTCGATCAGGCCCGCGAATCGGGCCGGCCCGACAACATCATCGAGAAGATGGTCGAAGGCCGCCTGCGCAAGTTCTACGAGGAAGTCTGCCTGCTTGAGCAGACCTTCGTGATCGACGGCGAAAGCAAGCTTTCCAAGGTCGTCGAAAATGCCGGCAAAGCCGCCGGTGGTAACGTCAAAGTCACGGGCTTCAAGCTTTTCGTGCTGGGTGAAGGCATCGAAAAGAAAGAAGAAGACTTCGCCGCCGAAGTCGCGGCCGTGGCAGGCGGCAACTAAACAAGGGTTTCCGAACGGTGCGGCATGGCAAAATTGCTCTGCCGCACCGATTTCCGGTCGTGACAGCCCGGAACCCTGTTATACTACTGCATGGGCCGGGATTCGGCCTTTTCTTTTATACGTTTCATGCGTGTTCGGTTATTGTTTAGGCAGGAGCGGGAATGAGTACACCAACCAAATACAAGCGTGTACTGCTTAAACTTTCTGGCGAGGCCCTGATGGGTGAGCAGGGGTTCGGGCTGGATTCAGGCACCGTCGACCGCATCGCTGAAGAAATCAAATCCGTCCATCAGAACGGCGTTCAGGTCTGCCTCGTCATCGGTGCGGGCAACATCTTCCGTGGCGTTTCCCTGGCCGCCGCGAATATCGAGCGAACCACCGGCGATTACATGGGCATGCTGGCGACAGTGCTGAATGCGCTGGCCATGCAGAGCATGCTGGAAAGCAAGGGTGTCAGCACGCGCGTGCTGTCGGCGATCCCGATGGCTTCGGTTTGCGAGCCGTATATCCGCCGCCGTGCCGTCCGCCACATGGAAAAGAACCGCGTCGTGATCTTCGCCGCAGGGACCGGCAACCCGTTCTTCACGACCGACACCGCGGCCGCACTCCGGGCCGTGGAAATGAACTGCGATGCGCTTTTGAAAGGCACACAGGTCGATGGGGTCTATTCCGCCGATCCGAAGACCGATCCGGATGCCACACGCTACGAGCATCTGAGCTATCAGGAGGTGCTGAGCCGCAATCTGCGCGTCATGGATACTTCGGCCATCGCCCTGGCACGCGAAAACGCGGTTCCCATTTTGGTGTTTTCCATTCACAATCCGGGCGCATTTGCGAATGTGGTCGCCGGACAGGGAACGTTTACGACCATTTCGGACAACAAAAACTAAGGGAGGCGTTGATGAGCGACATCAACGGCGCACGCAAGGACATAGATCACCGGATGGCACGGGCCGTCGAGGTTCTGCAGGAGGAATTCGGCGGACTCAGGACCGGCCGTGCATCCACCAGCCTGCTTGACCCCATACAGGTCAACGCTTACGGCGCGAACATGCCGCTCAATCAGGTCGGCAGCGTTTCCGTGCCGGAAGCCCGCATGCTGTCGGTTCAGGTTTGGGACAAGGCAAACGTCAAGGCCGTGGAACGCGCGATCATCGATTCCGGCCTCGGGCTCAATCCGGCCGTGGACGGCACCCTGGTGCGCATCCCAATCCCGCCGCTGAGCGAGGAACGGCGCCAGGAACTAGTCAAGGTTGCCGGCAAGTACGCCGAAGAAGCCAAGATCGCCGTCCGCAACGTGCGTCGAAGCGCCCTGGACGATCTCAAAAAAGCCGAAAAGGACGGGGATATTCCCCAGGACGCCCTGCATGACTATTCGGACGAGGTCCAGGAACTGACCGATAAGCACATCGCCTCCATCGACGAGGCCCTGGCCAACAAAGAACAGGAGATCATGCAGGTCTGACCATGAGTATTGCGCCGCTCACCCTCACTGAAGACGGGGCAGTTCCGGTCCATGTCGCGATCATCATGGATGGCAATGGGCGCTGGGCGAATGCCCGCGGCAAACCTCGCTCAATGGGCCACAAGGCCGGAGCCGAAGCGGTCAGACGGACCATAGAATCTGCTGTAGATTGCGGCGTTAAATATTTGACATTGTTCAGTTTTTCATCAGAGAACTGGAAACGTCCCGCAACGGAAATAGCCGACCTGATGGGCTTGTTGCGGCTTTATCTCAAAAAGGAAATCAACACCCTTTGCGAGAAGGGTGTGCGCCTGCGGGTCATCGGCGACAGGTCGCGCCTGGCGGTAGATATCATCGAAGCCATCGAGGAAGCGGAGCAGCGCACTGCCGACAATACGCGGATCACGCTGGTACTGGCATTGAGCTACGGCGGCCGTGACGAACTGGTAATGGCTGCCAAGACCCTGGCAGCCCGTGTCGACGAGGGGACACTGAATGTCGACGAGATCGACGAAAACGCCTTCGAGCAGGCCCTCTACACGAAGGGGATACCGGATCCGGATCTGCTGATCCGCACCAGCGGTGAAAAACGCATCAGCAATTTCCTTCTTTGGCAACTCGCTTATGCCGAGTTCGTCTTCATCGACAAGCACTGGCCGGACTTCAATGCCGAAGACTTGGCCTCGGCAATCAAGGAGTACGGTCGACGTGAACGCCGCTTCGGCACCAGCCACACCTGAGCCGCGCCTTTCCGGTATGAGCCTGCGCGCCATATCAGCATTGGCGATGGCCGTGCCTACGCTGCTTGCCGTCTATCTTGGCCCGCCGTGGTTTACGGCACTCGTTCTGCTCGCAGCCGTAATCATGGGCTGGGAATGGACAAGGATGTGCGCCGGCGACCCGAAATGGCTGATTGCCGGTGTTTTTTATATCTGCGTCCCGTCCGGAATCATGATCTGGCTGCGCGCCGACATGATGGCCGGCATGATTACCATACTGTGGCTGTTTGCCGTGGTCTGGAGCGCCGACATCGCCGCGTATCTGTTCGGCCGCAGTATCGGCGGGCCGAAACTGGCACCGCGCATCAGCCCCAAGAAAACCTGGGCCGGGTTCATCGGCGGCGTCACTGTGGCCAGTATCGTTGCAGGCATGTTTGCCGTCTATTGGGATGAGCCGCCTCTATCTCTGGCGTTGTGGGGCAGCGTCGTTGCCATCACCAGTCAAGCGGGCGACTTGCTTGAAAGTGCCATAAAGCGGCATTTCGGCGTCAAGGACAGCTCGTCGCTCATTCCAGGGCACGGTGGCGTACTGGACCGGGTCGACGCGCTGGTTGCCGGTGCCGTCGCCATCGCTGTCTTGAAATTCGCGCTGGGGCGGAGCGTCATGCCATGGCTGTGATCAAACCGATCGCCGCCGAAAACCAGAAACCGCGCTCGGTGACCGTGCTCGGCTCGACGGGGTCCGTCGGCTGCAACACCATAGATCTGATCAAACGCTCACCGGACCGGTTTCAGGTCGACACCCTGAGCGGTAACAGCAATGTCGATTTATTGGCCAAACAGGCAATCGAAGTCGGCGCCAGTATGGCGGTCATCGCCGATGAAAACCTTTATCAGGACCTGAAGGCGGCACTTTCGGGCAGCAATATCGAAGTCGCCGCCGGGCGTGAAGCACTGATAGAAGCGGCGATGCGCCCGACCGACTGGGTCATGGCGGCCATCGTCGGCGCGGCCGGTCTGGCACCGACACTGGAAGCGGTCCGCCGCGGCGCCATCGTCGGCCTGGCCAACAAGGAATGCCTGGTCTCCGCCGGCGAGTTTTTCTGCCGCGAGGTCGCCAGCGCCGATGCCCGCCTGATCCCGGTCGATTCCGAACATAGCGCGATTTATCAGGTTTTCGACTTCGAGCGCCCGGAAAGGATCGAAAAAATCATCCTGACGGCTTCAGGAGGGCCGTTCCGCGAACGAGCGCTGGATACCCTGACAAAAGTGACGCCGGCAGAAGCCGTGGCGCACCCCAACTGGTCGATGGGGGCCAAGATTTCAGTCGATTCAGCGACCATGATGAACAAGGGGCTGGAACTGATCGAAGCATACCACCTGTTCCCGGTTTCCTGCGATCAGATCGATATCCTTGTGCATCCCCAGTCGGTCGTTCACAGCATGGTTGAATACGTCGATGCGTCCGTGCTGGCGCAACTGGGCACGCCGGACATGCGAACCCCGATCGCCTTTGCACTGGCCTGGCCGGACCGCATGGAAGCACCGTCGCCCCGGCTCAAGCTCGAGGACATACGGACACTCACTTTCGAAGCTCCCGATCCGGTTCGTTTTCCCGCCCTCAGACTTGCCCGTGAAGCCCTCAACATCGGGGAATCCGCGCCGACCGTACTCAATGCCGCCAACGAGATCGCCGTCCATGCCTTCCTCAAGGGCGATCTCGGTTTTCTCGACATTACCACCGTCGTAGAGGAAACGCTGGATAGCATTCCCAGAACCAACCTCACGTCCCTTGACGATGTCTTTGCCATCGACACTGAGGCACGACGGGTAGCCAGCGCAAAAACCGCTGCAAATAGCAGATTACATTGATAAAACTAAGCCCCTGACATTGACGGATCGTCATGACACCCGCATATCAGTGGCAGAAAATTGAATGAATAAAGGCCTGTAATGGAATTCGATACGCTCTACACCGTCCTTTGGTTTCTCGTGGTTCTCTCGATCATCGTGTTCGTCCACGAATGGGGCCATTACTGGGTGGCACGACGTAACGGTGTCCGTGTCGAGGTTTTCTCCATTGGGTTCGGCCCGGAATTATTCGGCTGGTACGACAGGGCGGGGACACGCTGGCGTGTCAGTGCCGTGCCTTTGGGCGGTTACGTCAAGATGTTCGGCATGGCAGAAGACGGTGAAAATGACAGTGCCCAGAACTTTCTTGAGAAAGGCGCTGACAAAACCGAAACGGACGGCCCACACGAACTGACAGACGCAGAAAAAGCGGTTTCGTTCGCCTACAAGACCGTCGGCCAGCGCGCCGCCATCGTTTTTGCCGGCCCAGCCATCAATTTCATCTTCGCCATGCTGGTCCTGGCCGTGATCGCGATGTCCGTCGGGGTGCCGCAGATCAAGGTCTCCGTCGGAGAGGTGATGGTTGATTCAGCCGCAGCCGCTGCCGGGATTGAAGCAGACGACGTGCTTCTTAAACTCAACGGCGCGGATATCGAAAATCCTTCAGTGGTGCAAAATATCGTTGCCGCCAGTGCCGGGCAGACGTTGCCCTTGACTGTCCTTCGCGACGGCCGCGAGGTGGAACTGAGCATCACACCGCAGACCGTCGAGCAGGACGGCGCTTCGGTCGGCAGGCTCGGCATCCGTATGCAGGGCATGATCGGCGAACACAAGCGCCTCAATCCGCTATCCGCCGCCTGGTTCGGCGTCGAGAAAACCGTCACCATCACAGGCCAGGCGCTGAACAATATCGGCAAGCTTTTGATCGGGCAGGGGAACTTCAAGGATCTGGGCGGGCCCATCGCGATTGCGCAGATGTCGGGGCAGGCAGCGGAACAGGGGGCGCTTCAACTGTTCTTTTTCATGGCCGTGCTGTCGATCAATCTGGGACTGATCAATCTGTTCCCGATCCCGATCCTGGATGGTGGACACCTGCTTTTCATGGGTATCGAAGCCGTGCGCGGTAAGCCGCTTGGGGATCGCGCGCAAGAATACGGTTTCCGAATTGGACTGGCTTTGGTATTGATTCTCATGGTATCTGTGACTTGGAACGATATCGTTCGGGTATTGGGGCTTTGATAAAAGTTCTTTGAATCCGAGAGTATTAGCGCCTAAAAGCCCATAGGCTCGGCGATTGGGGAGAATAGCGTGACGGGATTGGCCCGGCTTACGGCGGTTGCGTTGATGACAGCGGCCCTTGGGCCGCTTTCGTCATTAACTATATCCGCATCCCCGGCGGACCCCATCGAGCTGGCACAAGCCGGTGTCATACAGTCCGTTGAAGTGCGCGGCGCGCAGCGTGTCGATCCCGGCACCGTGCGGTCCTACATGGTCATTCAGGAAGGGGATCCTTTTGATCCGCGGCGTATCGACCGCTCCCTCAAAAGCCTGTTTGCAACCGGGCTGTTTGCCGACATCTCGCTTCGCCGCGAAGGCAACACCCTCGTCGTCAACGTCGTCGAGAACCCGATCATCAACCGCATCGCTTTCGAGGGTCAGCATGAATTCGACGCCGAAACCCTGGAGAGTGAGATTACGCTGCGCCCGCGTGTCATCTATACACGCAGCAAGATTCAGGACGACGTTAAACGCATCCTGACCCTTTACCGCCAAAGCGGGCTGTTCGCGGTGTCCGTCGATCCGAAAATCATCCAACTCGACCAGAACCGCGTCGATCTGGTTTTCGAAATCACTGAAGGTGAAAAGACCGAAATCGGCAGCATCCGTTTTATCGGCAACAAGGAATTCAGTGACGGACGGCTGCGTGAGGTGATCCAGACACGCGAAAGTGCTTGGTGGCGTTTCTTCTCGTCCGATGATGTCTACGACCCTGACCGTATCAATCTCGACCGCGAACTGCTGCGCAGGTTTTATCTGGACAACGGCTATGCCGACTTCAAGGTCAATTCGGCAATCGCCGAACTGACACCCGACAAAAAAGCCTTCTTCATGACCTTCGCCGTCGATGAGGGCGATCGCTATCAGTTCGGCGACGTCGAGGTCGAGGCGCGGCTGAAAAACCTCAACGATGAAGAACTCAAAACGGCACTGGAAGTCGAAAAGGGTGACTGGTACAGCGCCGAGGAAGTCGAAAAGACCATCGACCGGTTGACGGAACTGGTCGGCACGCTCGGGTTTGCGTTCGTCGAAATCCGCCCGCGTGTGAACCGAGACCGCGAATCCAAGACCATCAACGTCAAATATGTCGTCAACGAAGGCCCTCGCGTTTTCGTCGAACGGATCAATATCGCTGGTAACATCCGGACGCTCGACAAGGTTGTCCGCCGCGAATTCAAATTGGTCGAAGGCGACGCCTTCAATGCCTCGAAACTGCGCCGTTCCAGAACCCGCATTCAGAACCTCGGTTTCTTTGAAAAAGTCGACGTCGAACAGGTTCCCGGCAGCGCGCCAGACAAAACTGTCATCAACGTCAATGTCGAGGAAAAGCCGACGGGGCAGATCACCCTGGGGGCAGGTTTTTCCTCCAGTGTCGGTGTTCTCGGCGATATCCGTCTGCGTGAAGCAAACTTCCTTGGACGCGGGCAGGATCTGAGTCTGAAACTGCAGTTGGCGGCGGAAGCCTCTCAAATAGATCTCAGTTTCACCGAACCTTACTTCCTCGACCGTGAGCTTGTTGCCGGTTTCGATGTATTCCGTTCTACACGCGACCTGCAGGATACCAGTTCGTTCGATATCCAGCGTACGGGCGGCCGCTTGCGGGCAGGCTACGCGATCACAGAAAATCTGTCGGAAAGCTGGCGATATACTCTCCGTCTGACAGATATTTCCGACATCGCAAGCGATGCATCGAGCCTCATCAAAGCGCAGGAAGGTGAGGAGACACTTTCGGAAGTCGGGCACACCCTTACGTATGACCGTCGGGATAATTCTATCAAGCCGAAAGATGGTTATATCCTTCGCCTTGATACGGATGTTGCCGGTCTCGGTGGGTCGCTTCGCCACGCCCGGAACACGGCTTCTGCCGCGCATTATTATTCCTTGGCGGATCAGTGGGTGTTCTCGACCAGGGCCAAGGTCGGCTACATTGCCGGAATTGGCAAAGATGTGGCTGTTTCCGAACGCTATTTCCTTGGCGGCGATGATGTACGCGGCTTCGAAACATCCGGGCTTGGCCCACGCGATTTGGCAACAGATGACGCACTGGGCGGTGAATGGATGTATACGGGATCCCTCGCGTTGACGTTCCCGACCGGCTTACCGGAAGAATTAGGTGTCGGTGCGCGTATGTTCACAGATATCGGTTCTGCGGGTTCTCTCTCGCCGACAAACTCCTCGACTGTGGACGAAGGCACGTTGCGTATGGGTGTCGGTGCGGGCATAACATGGGAGTCACCCATCGGACCGGTCGGGCTTGATGTTGCCTACCCGGTTCTGAAGGAAAGTTTCGATAAGACAGAATATGTGCGAATAAATTTTGGATCGCAGTTTTAGGAGGCTCCCTTGTTAGTACGAATTATCACGTTTTCACTGGCGTTGGCATTGTTAGGGTCACTGGCGCCACTTGATACTGCCAAGGCACAAACGGCCGCCCAAGCCGGCCCCATTCTGGCTGTGCTGGATATCGGCAAAATTCGACGCGAAGCAGCCTCGGTCAAATCGATCCGCGAGCAGATCATCAATCATCAAAACAATATTCAGGGTGAAATCCAGAAGGAACAGGACGCGCTGAGGACGGCGCAGCAGGAACTGGCCAAGAAACAGACGCTTCTTGCCCCCGAAGCGTTCGCCGAGGAACGGAAGAATTTTGAGCAGCGAGTGGTCGGCATGCAGCAAATGGTACAGCAACGCCGCCGTAGTCTCGAAGAAGCCCAGAACAAGGCCATGAACGAAGTCGAAAAGGCGCTGAACGAAATCGTTGCCAAACTGGCTGAAAAAAACGATTACGATATTATTTTCCGCTTTTCTCAGGTCGTTTACGTCAAAATCCAGCATGACATCACAGGCGAGGTTTTGAAGTCGCTCGACCAGAAACTGCCGACCGTTCAGGTCGACCTTCCAAAAAATTAACGACCATGGCGGATTCCCGGTTCTTTTCGAACGCCGGGCCGTTCAGTCTGGCGCGCATAGCCGAGACAGCCGGCGCGGAATGCGTAAACGTCGAAGACACGACGCGTCAGTTTAAGGACGTGATGCCACTTGATTCGGCTACATCTGATCATGTGAGCTTTCTGGATAACCGCAAATACCGTGACAGCTTTCGAGCCTCGAAAGCCGGGGCATGTATCGTCGCGCCGGAAGCCGTCGAGTTCGCTCCCAAAGGCATGTGCCTCATGGTGACGCCCGAACCGTATCATGCCTATGCCCGCGTCGCGGCTTTGTTTTACCCGATGCGGTCATCCAGCGGTGAAGTACATGCTTCTGCCGTCATCGATCGGAATGCGGTTATCGGAGAGAATGTCGAAATCGGCGCGATGGCGGTGGTCGGCAAGGGTGCCGTAATCGGCAATGACAGTATAATTCACCCCGGTGCCGTGATCGGGGATGGGGTACGGATCGGCGTGAATACGAGCATCGGGGCAAGCGCCACGGTAATGAATGCGGTCATCGGCGACAATACGATCATTCATAGCGGTGTCCGGATCGGTCAGGACGGATTCGGGTTCGCCATGGGCCCCGGGGGGCACGTCAAGGTTCCGCAGCTTGGCCGGGTCATCGTCGGATCGAACGTAGAAATCGGCGCCAATACGACCATCGACCGCGGTACGGGGCCGGATACCATGATCGGCGACGGCACCAAGATCGACAACCTCGTGCAGATTGCCCACAACGTACAGATCGGCCAGAATTGCGTAATTGTCAGTCAGGTCGGCATTTCCGGCAGTACCGAGCTGGGTGATTTTGTCGTGCTTGCCGGGCAGGTCGGCTTGACCGGTCACTTGAAAATCGGCAGTGGGTCTCGGATCGCAGCACAAAGCGGCGTCATGCGCGATGTCGAACCCGGTCAGGAAATGGGTGGCAGTCCGGCCAAGCCGGTTCGCGCCTGGTTAAAGGAAGTGGCCATGATCGAACGGCTGGCCAGAAAGAAGGGGGGCTAGGCATGGACGCGGAAACGACCACCACCGGTCACGATGTCGATATCTCGGGAATCATGGAGCGTATTCCGCACCGGTATCCGTTCCTGCTGATCGACAAAGTCGTTGATATTCAACCTGGTGAAAGTGCGACAGGCATCAAGAACGTCACGGTGAATGAGCCTTTTTTTCAGGGGCATTTTCCGGGGCATCCGATCATGCCGGGCGTTTTGATCGTCGAAGCCATGGCGCAAACCGCGGCAATCGTCGTGATCGAGGCGCTCGATAACACGGCTGCCGACAAGCTCGTCTATTTCATGTCCATCGACAGCGCGCGATTCCGCAAACCGGTTTTGCCGGGCCATACGCTCAATCTCGAAGTCACGAAGGAACACGGGCGCGGCAAGGTCTGGCGTTTCAAAGGTGTCGCCAAGGCCGACGGTACCGTCATGGCCGAAGCCGTTTTCACCGCAATGATCGTCGACAAGTCGGAATAGGACCAGAAAATGACCGATATTCATCCGACAGCCATTATTGACCCCGCTGCCGTGCTGGGCGAAGGCGTCAAAATCGGCCCGTATTCAGTTGTCGGCGCCGGCGTCCGGCTCGGTGACAGGGTTGAACTGATGTCCCATGTCGTTGTTGCCGGCAGTACCACGGTCGGCGCGGAAACGCGGATATTCCCGTTTTCATCCATCGGCCACCAGCCGCAGGACCTGAAATACAAGGGTGAGCCGTCGAAACTCGAAATCGGTGAACGTAATGTGATCCGCGAACATGTGACGATGAACCCGGGCACCGAAGGCGGCGGTCTGCTGACCAAAGTCGGCAATGACTGCCTGTTCATGGTCGGCGCCCACATCGCGCATGATTGCCTGATCGGAAACAACGTTATTCTCGTCAACAACGCAACTCTCGGCGGCCACGTGGTGATTGAGGACTGGGTCATCGTCGGCGGGTTGTCCGCCGTGCATCAGTTCGTGCGGATCGGCAGACACGCCATGATCGGCGGCAAAACCGGCGTCGAGCACGACGTCATCCCTTACGGCATCGTCACCGGCAACCGGGCCAGGCTGGAAGGTCTCAACATCGTCGGCCTGAAGCGACGCGGCTTCTCGCGCGATCTGATCCATGAGATCCGCAAGGCCTACCGCATGATCTTTGCCGAAGAAGGCACCATGGCCGAGCGACTGCAGGACGTGATCGAGGATTTCTCCGGCAACGAACCCGTGATGGAGATCGTCAACTTCATCAACAGCGACTCTTCGCGCCGTATCTGCCAGCCGCACATGGAAGATGCCGCATAGCAAACTCGGCATTCTGGCCGGTGGAGGCATGCTGCCGGCGCTTGTCCGTGATGCCTGCCGAAAAGATGACCGGCCGTATCACGTCATTGTCTTCGAAGGGCATGGCGACCCTGCTGAATTCGCCGATGACAGTCATGCCGTAGTCCGCCTCGGTGCGGGCGGGGCGACGATCAAAAACCTCAAAAACGCAGATTGCACGTCCCTGGTCCTGGCCGGCTCGATCCGCCGACCGTCGATGAAGGAACTGCGCCCGGACTGGTGGGGCGTGAAGTTCTTTGCCACCAGCGGCGCCGCGGCGCTTGGCGACGATGGTTTGCTGAGCGCACTGATCAAGGCACTCGAAAGCGAAGGGTTTGACGTCGTCGGGGCCGATGAACTGCTGCCGGATTTCCTGATGCCGAAGGGACCAGTCGGTTCCGCCATGCCGGATGAAACGCAGAACGCCGATATTGCCTTGGCAATGAAAGCGGCGAAGGATCTCGGCGCACGGGATGCCGGGCAGGCCGTTGTCGTCCGCCATGGCGAAGTCATCAGCAAGGAGCTGGCCGACGGAACGGATGCCATGCTCGGACGTCTGGCCAGCCTCAACAACAGCGGCGGCATTCTCGCAAAGGCTATGAAACCCGGACAGGAGCGCCGCGCCGACCTGCCGGCAATCGGCCCCGACACCGTTATCAATGCCCATGCCGCCGGTCTCGACGGTGTCGTCATCGAGGCCGGGAATGCCTTTCTGCTCGACCGTGACGGCACCGCCCGTATGGCCGACGAAAAAGACATGTTTCTGGTCGGTGTTGATACCGAAGGAAACTGGCAATGAGCGCCCCGCTGAACATCTATCTGATCGCCGGTGAACCGTCCGGTGATGTGCTCGGCATGCGCCTCATGGAAGGCATCAAGAGCCTGTGTGCAGGCGACCGGAAAGTCCGGTTTTCCGGCGTCGGCGGCCCGTTGATGCGCGGCAGCGGCCTTCAAAGCCTGTTTCCCATGGACGAGCTTACGGTCATGGGCCTGGCCGAGGTTCTGCCACGGATTCCGAAAATCCTCGGCCGCATCCGCGAAACCGCCGACGATATCGTGACGCGGAAACCGGATGTGGTGGTCACCATCGACGCGCCGGATTTCTGCTTTCGTGTCGCCAAAAAGATACGGGGCAAGGGGATACCTGTCGTTCACTATGTGGCGCCTTCGGTCTGGGCGTGGCGGCCGGGCAGGGCGGCAAAGGTCGCCAGGCTCGTCGATCATGTGATGTGTCTGCTGCCGTTCGAGCCGCCGTATTTCGAACGGGCCGGTGTCGCCGCGACTTTCGTCGGTCATTCGATCCTGGAAAGCGGTGCCGACAAGGGCGACGGCAGGGCATTCCGCGAACGGCATGGGATCGCCCCGGATGAGCGGGTCCTGCTGGCCTTGCCGGGCAGCCGTATGAGCGAGATTTCAAGACTGATCGACATCTTCGGCAAAACCATCCGCCGCACCACGTCGATCGTCGGCCCATGCCGGATTGTCGTGCCGACACTGCCCGGCATCGCCGGCGAGGTCCGGATACGCACTTCGGATTGGGACAACACCCTGATCGTCGATGACGCGGCACAGAAGTACGATGCCTTTGCCGCCGCCGATGCGGCCATCGCCGCCAGCGGCACCGTATCTCTGGAACTGGCCATGGCCGGGGTGCCGAGCCTGATAGCCTATCGGCTTTCGCCGCTGACGGCGTTCATCGCCAAACGGCTGATCCGCGTCAAATACGCCTCCATCGTCAATCTGATCCTGGATAAAGCGGCCGTCCCTGAATTTTTGCAGGAAAACTGCACGCCCGAGGCCATGACCCCGGCACTGGCCGACCTGCTCAGGCCCGGCGCAGGATCACCGGCGCAAACCGCCGATATAGAAAAGGCGCTCGCAGCCCTGAAACCAGGCGACGAATTGCCGTCCGTAACCGCGGCGCGCGTCGTACTTGGTGTTGCCGGTAAGCAAACGGTTTAGATCATACCGATATCGTGAAGTTCGTTCGCCAAATCCGCCAATGTACGGCGTAGTGCGCCAAGCATTTCCGCGACTTCACTTTCGGATATGTTCAGCGGCGGCGAAACGATGAACCACTGGCCGTACCTGCCGCCAGACGTCGGTCGCGAATAGATAATCAGCCCGTTATTCAGCCCATGAATCCTGACCCGGTCGGCGGGCTTTATCTCAGCCGGTAACGGCGATTTACTCTCCTTGTCCGAGACTAGCTCAACGGCGAGCAACATGCCTGCGCCCCGGATATCCCCGACAATCGGCGATTCCTCGCGTATTTTCTCAAGGCCCGCGCGGATCGCGGAACCCGTCGTTGCTGCCTTGGCGACAAGGTTCTGTGCCGCGTACACGTCCAGCACCGCCAAGCCGACCGCGCTGCTTATCGGGTTCGCATTGTAGGAATACTGGAACTCGAAACCTGTCAGCGCCGCCAATTCATCGACCATGGCGGCGGACGCCAGAACCGCGCCGAGCGGGCTGTAACCGGACCCTAGGCCCTTGGCCAGCGCGACGACATCGGGCAAGGCACCGGGCCAATGGTGCGCGGCGAGAAACTTTCCGGTGCGCCCCATGCCGCACAGAACTTCATCGAAGACCAGATGAACGCCGTGGTGCGTGCAGATTTCACGCACCCGGTGGATGTAGCTGTCAGGGGGAACGATACAGCCGGTGGATAATCCGCCGACGGGTTCGATCACGAACGCCAGCACATTCTCCGCGCCGAGTTCGCTTATTTTCGCATCCAGACAATCGGCGCAATGGCGGGCATAACTTTCCGCGTCAAAAGGCGCCGGCAGACGATAGCCGAGCGGGGCGGGGACTTTCTCCGAGCACGTGGCGAAACCGTCCAGAAACGGTTCCAACATCAGATCGTCGTTCACCGCCAGCATGGCGATCGTCGCGCCGTGGTACGAGGGCTGCAGGGCGATTATCTTTTTCTTGTTCGGATGCCCTGTCGCAAGAGCGTACTGGCGCAGCAGCTTGAGCGCATTTTCCATGGCTTCGCTGCCGCCGGATGTCAGCGAAACACGCTCGAACCCGGGGCCGGCCAGATGAGCCAGGCGCTCGCTCAGCGCTATATTCGGCCGGTTCCGCGCAACCCGCGCAAAGGCATAGTCGAGTTTTCTCGCCTGCGCTGCCATGGCATCGGCGACTGCGGCGTTGCCGTGTCCGATATTGCTGACGACTGGGCCAGATGACACATCGATGTAGCGCTGGCCGTCCTCGTCAAACAAGTAAATACCCTCGCCACGCTCGATGACCGGCAACGGAACGATGCTGGACGTCGCATAGAATGCGGTCTGACCGCCGCCTGGTGTGATTGCCGATTGCGTTGCCACTTTCTCGACAGACATTTTCCATCCCCGATACGTTGCGCTTCCATTCAGGGATAGGTCTTGAAGCTGTTTCAGGTCAATTTGAAAGGCGTTACCGAAACAATGAAAATTGATGGGCAGCGGACATAAAAACGGCGCGGGATTGCGCCCGCGCCGTTCGGAGTGACCTGTGGTTTTTAGGCTTAACGCTTGGAGACTTCCACGTAGTCGCGTTTCTCGGCACCCGTGAAGAGCTGACGCGGACGGCCGATTTTCTGGCTCGGATCCTCGATCATCTCGTTCCACTGTGCGATCCAGCCGACCGTACGGGCAACGGCGAACAGCGCCGTGAACATGGTCGTCGGAATGCCCATCGCCTTGAAGATGATGCCCGAGTAGAAGTCGACGTTCGGGTACAGCTTCTTCTCGATGAAGTATTCGTCCTCAAGGGCGATCTTTTCGAGTTCGAGCGCGATTTCCAGAAGCGGCTCGTCATGCACGCCGAGCGCATCGAGCACCTTGTGGCACTGCGTGCGCATGACGCGTGAGCGCGGGTCGAAGTTCTTGTAGACCCGGTGACCGAAGCCCATCAGGCGGAACGGGTCGTCCTTGTCTTTCGCCTTGGCGACGAATTTGCCGACATTCGACTTGTTGCCGATCTCTTCGAGCATGTTCAGCACGGCTTCGTTGGCGCCGCCGTGTGCAGGCCCCCAGAGCGATGCGATACCGGCCGAGATGCAGGCAAACGGGTTGGCACCGGAAGACCCAGCCAGACGCACCGTCGACGTGGAAGCGTTCTGTTCGTGGTCCGCATGCAGGATCAGGATCACGTCCATGGCGCGGGCCAGGACCAGATCCATCTCGTATTCCTCGCACGGGTTGGAGAACATCATGTGCAGGAAGTTTTCGGCATAGCGCAGCTTGTTCTTCGGGTAAGCATAAGGCTGGCCGAGGTTGTACTTGTACGCCAGCGCCGCGATCGTCGGCATCTTGGCGATCATGCGGTACGACGACACCATGCGGTGCTTCGGGTTATTGATGTCGGTGGAGTCGTGATAGAACGCCGACAGCGCGCCCACCATACCGCACATCACCGCCATCGGGTGCGCATCGCGCCGGAACCCGCGCAGGAAGGTCTGCATCTGTTCGTGCACCATCGTGTGATAGGTGATGTCGTGCTCGAACTTTTCTTTTTCCTTTGCGTTCGGCAGGTTCCCGTACAGCAGCAGATAACAGACTTCCATGAAGTCCGAATGTTCAGCGAGCTGCTCGATGGGATATCCGCGATACAGCAGCACACCTTCGTCACCGTCAATGAAGGTGATCTTGGATTCACAGCTACCGGTCGAGGTAAAACCCGGATCGTAGGTGAAGCAGCCGGTCTGAGCATACAGCTTGCGCACATCGATCACATCCGGACCGAGGGTGCCGTGCATCACCGGCAAATCCCAGCTTTCGCCGCTCTGATTGTCGGTGAGGGTAAAACTTCTCTCGTTACTACTCATTCAGGTCTCTCCTCTGTT
Source organism: Thalassospiraceae bacterium (assembly GCA_038100295.1). Classification (GTDB taxonomy): domain Bacteria; phylum Pseudomonadota; class Alphaproteobacteria; order Rhodospirillales; family Casp-alpha2; genus UBA4479. The sequence continues at coordinate 29,651 of JAYNVG010000018.1, read as the reverse complement.
GCGTGCGGCCGGTGTTCCGAACCGCTGGCGCGCTTTGAAAAAGCGCGTCGTTGTTAGCGCCGGTGCGTGTCTATTGCACGTCATCCAGCCGGGCGAGGGTTTCCTCACGGCCCAAAACGGCCATGACCTCGAATATCCCCGGAGACACGGTGGTCCCCGTCAGCGCCGCACGGAGCGGTAGTGCGACCTTGCCTAGCTTCAGCTCATTGGCGTCGGCATAAGCTTTAGCAGCCGCTTGAACGTTTTCTTCCGTCCATTCTTCGATTTCAGCCACGTCGGCACGGAATGCACCAAGTGTCTGCTTTGCCTCGTCGGTCAGGATTTCCGAGGCTTTCTCATCAGGCTGGAGAGGTCGTGAAATAGCATAAAAGACTGCATTTTCAGATAGTTCTTTTATTTTCTTAGCGCGTTCCTTCAATCCATCCATACCCATTTTTACCCGAGCAGCAGCCCCTTCGGCAAGCTTTCCGTCAAGCATCTCCTCGAGCCTCGTCATCACAAGCTCCGTCAACCGACCGTTGTCCGCATTGCGGATGTAATGACCGTTGAGGGATTCCAGTTTCTGGAAATCGAACCGGGCGGCGCCACGGCCGACAGCCTCCAGCCCGAACCACTCGATCGCCTGTTCGGTGGAGATGATTTCCTCGTCCCCATGCGACCACGAAAGCCGCATCAGGTAGTTGCGGAGCGCTTCCGGCAGGTAGCCCATGTCGCGATAGGCATCGACGCCGAGCGCACCGTGACGCTTCGACAGCTTGGCCCCATCCGGCCCGTGAATCAGCGGGATATGCGCGAATTCGGGCAGCGGCCAATCCATGGCCTTGAAGAGTTGTACCTGGCGGAATGCGTTGACCAGATGATCGTCGCCACGAATGACGTGGGTGATCCCCATATCATAGTCGTCGACAACGACCGCCAGCATGTAGGTGGGGGTTCCGTCGGCACGCAGTAGCACCATGTCGTCGAGTTGCTCGTTGGCGACCTCGACACGGCCCTGTACTAGATCCTCAATAACCGTGGCGCCTTCCAGCGGCGCACGCAGGCGGATTGCCGGGGCGACGCCTTCCGGTGCTTCCGCCGGGTCACGGTCGCGCCAGGTGCCGTCATACATGCGTTTCTTGCCCTCGGCGCGGGCTTTCTCGCGCATTTCCGTTAATTCTTCGGGGCCACAGTAGCATTTGTAGGCCATGCCGCGTTCAAGGAGTTGCTGGACCACTTCCTGATGGCGCTCGCGGCGGGCGAACTGGGAAATCGCATCGCCGTCCCAATCGAGACCGAGCCAGCTTAACCCGTCATAGATCGCTTCAACCGCTTCGTTCGTGGAGCGCGCGCGGTCCGTATCTTCGATTCTGAGCAGGAACGTGCCGCCATCGCCGTATTGCTGATGATGTTTGGCAAAAAGCCAGTTGAATAGCGCCGTGCGGGCGCCGCCGATATGAAGAAATCCGGTCGGCGAAGGGGCGAAACGGGTAACGACAGGCATATAATCTCCTAGAAAACCACGCCAGGAACACAAGGCGCGGTGAGTATCTATCACAAATATCTCGCGTGTGCAGCATAAACGCGCGAAACGGCGATTAATCGCTGCAATCCTTCCATACCCTGCATATGGGGATGAGCAGGACGTTCGAAAACATCAAGATTTCATGGCTCCGTGAGCGACCGCAATGGGCACTCTGGCTACCGGTCTGCTTGGGGGCAGGGATTGCGCTGTATTTCACCTGTGCTGACGAGCCGCCATTGTTGGCGGGCAGCACGGCGGCGGCACTTGGTGCGCTGATGATCGCGGGCACACGATCGGACGGTATCCGGATATGCCTGGCGGCAATGACAGCCGTTGCCGTCGGCTTCGCCGCTGCACAATGGCGCACTGAGGCTGTGCAGGCACCAGTCGTCCAAAACCGCACCAAGCCGCTCTGGATCACGGGCACCGTAGAGCGCAGCGAACTATCCGAAAAGGGCGGCAGGATCGTTCTCAGCACGCTCGAAATCGCACGCATGCCCGCTGACGCGACACCTGCGAGAATACGCCTCAGCATCAGGGGCGGCCCTGAGCGCATCGCCGATTTAGTACCGGGCGCGCGGGTCCGGCTCCTCGCCGTTCTCAGACCGCCACCGCCGCCGACCATGCCGGGGGCTTTCGACTTCCAGCGACGGGCGTTTTTCCAGCGGATCGGTGCTTACGGTTTCGTTCTTGGAGACATTGAAAGCGTCCCGCCGGCAGCCCGCGCACCGCCGATGACCATGACGGCCGGTCTTATGCGTAAAATGGAAACGGCGCGCCTGCTGATCTCCAAACGCGTCCATGAGATGGCGGAGGGCGATGACGGCGCCGTTGCCGCGGCCTTGCTGACTGGTCACCGTAGCTATATCCGCGAAGACGTGCTGCAGAACATGCGCGATGCCGGCATCGCCCACCTGCTGGCGATTTCCGGCCTGCATATCGGTCTGGTCGCCGGGATCGTGTTCTCCGGTATCCGGTTTTTATTTGCCTGCGTGCCGTATCTCGGACTGCGGATCAACGGCAAGAAAGCCGGAGCCATGCTGGCGATCCCGGCGGCCTTCACTTATGCGGTGCTGGCCGGCTTCACGGTGCCGACTGAACGCGCCTTTCTGATGACCGGCCTGATGCTGGCCGGTGTGCTGCTTGACCGGCGGGCATTGAGCATGCGCAGCGTCTGCTGGGCGGCGACGGTGATCCTGCTGTTTCGCCCGGAAAGCCTGACCGGTCCCGGGTTTCAGATGTCGTTCGCGGCGGTGACGGCGCTGATTGCGGCATATTCGGCATTCAGCGGATGGCGAATGTCCCGGCAGAGGGAGGGTGGGGCGGCGAGCCGGGTGGGCCAATACCTCATGAGCGTGCTGCTGACGACGGTGGTGGCCAGTGCCGCAACGGCGCCGTTCGCCATCTATCACTTCCAGCACGCCGCCGCTTTCGGACTGATCGCCAACGCGGTCGCGGTACCTTTGGCCGCATTATGGGTCATGCCGGCAGGGATCGTCACACTGATCGCGATGCCGTTGGGGCTGGACGGTGTACCGCTTCACGTCATGTGCACGGGCATCGATCTGATTCTGACAAGCGCCGCGTACCTGGCCGCATTGCCGGGGGCCGCCATCGACGTCGCCGCGCCGCCACAGTGGAGCTTAGGCCTGATCGCCGTTGCCGGGTTGTGGCTGGCGCTGTGGAAAGGGCGCTGGCGGCTTTATGCCTTGCCGTTTCTGCTGCTGGGTCTCGCCGGCCCGCTTTTGACCACCGGCCCCGACGTTATCGTCGACGGCGAGGCGCGGACGGTTGCCTTACTGCAGAACCAAAGTGTGTATCTGACCTCTACCGGCCGGGCGGCGCGGTTCGAAACCGATAACTGGCGACAGCGCATGGGGCAGGCGGACAGGCCGCATCCGTGGCAGCGCACTGCCGAACAGGCGCAGGGACGTCTCCGCTGCGATGCCGACGGCTGTACCGTCGACGTTCATCGTAAAATGGTTGCGATATCCCTCAGCGAGACGACCCTGGAAGACGACTGCCGTCGAAGCTGGATGATTCTGGCGACGGTGCCGGTACGGGGTTTATGTCAGCCACCTTGGGGCGTCATCGACCGCTTCGATCTGTGGCGCAATGGCACGCACGCCATCACGTTCACGAACGATGGCCCGGTGATCCGTACCGTCAACGGCGAGCGGGGGAAACGGCCCTGGGTGATCGGGCCGGATTGAAATCAGTAGTATCTGTACAACGCCTTGAGCACGCCCTGCACCTTGACCTGATCAGGGCCGAAAATGCGCGTTTCATAGGCGGCGTTGGCCGGTTCCAGCGCAATGGAAGCCCCCCTGCGGCGCAACCGCTTGAGCGTCACTTCACCGTCATCGACCAGCGCAACGACGATGGCGCCGTTTTCTGCGGTATCGGTCTGACGGATGATCACCGTATCGCCATCGAGGATACCGGCTTCGATCATGGAATCGCCGTCGACTTCCAGCGCGTAGTGATCACCGCCGGAGAGCAGGGAGGCAGGCACATCGATAAAGTTGCCGGGATCGCGCAGCGCTTCGATCGGTGTCCCGGCGGCAATCCGCCCGTACAGCGGCAACTGCACGGATTCAGCGGCTTCGGCAGCAGGCGCGCCGATCATGCTGAATTCGCCTTCGATCACCTTCGGTTTGAAGGACGGCGTCACCTGCGGGCTGTCTGCGGGTTTCGACGGGACAGCATTTTCGGGAAGCTTCAGCACCTCGAGCGCACGGGCGCGATGGGCGAGGCGGCGAATAAACCCGCGTTCCTCAAGCCCGGTAATCAGACGGTGGATCCCCGATTTCGATTTCAGCCCGAGCGCTTCCTTCATCTCGTCGAATGACGGCGAGACGCCGTTGTGCTTCAGGGATTCATCAATGAACATCAGGAGTTCGTACTGTTTTCGCGTGAGCATGTTGCGGCTCCCAGCCAGTAGATACCCTAGATGTTGAGATCATCTGGGGATCAGAAGTGGAACAAAAAACAAACAAGCGCTAAATGTTCTACTTAAGTTCTTTTTTGCTGTCAACCGGCGAAATGCCCGCAAGGCCTCATAAGATTAGAATTTTGCCTGGGAAAAACCGAGTGGGACGATTTTCACGACATCGCCGGCTTTCGCTGCCGGGGCGCCGATTTCGCGCATCACCAGACAGTCCGCATCGGCGAACAGCGCCATCATCGAGCTGTCCTGCCGTTCAAAGGGCGTCGCCGTCGGCAGGTCGGTGTCACTGGGTGTCAGACGCGCGCGCATGAAATCGAGGCGTTTGCCGTTAGGCTCCAGATCACGGCCCAGCCGCGCAGCCTGATACAGCGGTGCCGGTGCAATGCCCAGCATGCCCTCGACGGCGGCTTTCAGGAAGATCGCCGCCGTGACACCCGTCGACACCGGATTGCCGGGAAGGCCGAGCAGGTAGGTCTCGCCGATGCGCCCGAAAATGAGCGGCTTACCCGGCCGCATGGCGATCTTGTAGAAACCGAGTTCCAGCCCTTCTTCACCGAACACCGACTGCACCAGATCGTGATCGCCGACGCTGGCACCGCCAGACGTCAACAATATATCGTATCCGGCAGCATCCTTGAGCCGTTCGCGCAGGCTTTCCGGTCGGTCTTCGGCAATGCCGATGGATGTCCCGGTCGCGCCCAGCACTTCGGCATAGGCGACCAATGCCACGGAATTCGAACTGACGATCTGGTCCGGGCGTCTCGGCGCCCCAGGCATGACAATCTCGTCACCGGTCGAAAGCACCGCGATGCGCGGCTTGCGGCGCACGCGGATCCACGTTGCCCCGGCCGCTGCCGCCAGACCGATGTCGCGCGCGCTCAGGACCCGGCCTGCCGCAAGCAGGACCTTGCCGGCAGCGAAATCCAGACCTGCCGCGCGGACCCATTCACCGGGAGCTGCGGATTCCTTGATGGTAATTCTGTCGCCGTCGGCATCGGTGTCTTCCTGAATGACGATGCTGTCGGCACCTTTGGGCAGGGCGCCGCCGGTGAAGATGCGAGTGCACTCGCCGGGGCCGACACTGCCGTCGAACACGTGGCCGGCCGCCGCTTCGCCGATCTGCGTCAGCGTCACCGGCACGGTCCCGACATCCTCGGCACGGACCGCGTAGCCGTCCATGGCGGAAACCGCTTGCGGCGGATGGCTGACGGTGGCGATCACATCCTCGGCAAGAACCCGGCCCAAAGCATCGGTGATGAAGATTTCTTCCGTCGCGAGCGGGTTGATGCCGCTGCGGATTTTCTCAAGCGCTTCTTCGATGCTGAGCATCTATTCCGCCTCAAAGGTGCCGGATTTACCACCCGCCTTGTGGGTCAGGCGGATATCCGAAATCCGCATGCCGCGGTCGACGGCCTTGCACATGTCGTACACCGTCAGGGCAGCCACGGACACCGCGCTCAGCGCTTCCATCTCGACCCCGGTTTGTCCCTTGAGCTTGCAGGTCGCCTCGATATCCACCGCGTTGCGTTCAGGATCGCAGACCAGATTGACTTTGACCGATGTCAGCGCCAGCGGATGACAGAGCGGAATCAGGTCCGGCGTCTTCTTGGCGCCCATGATGCCGGCCAGTTGCGCCACCGACAGTACATCGCCTTTCTTGACGCCGCCCTGCATGATTTTTCTAAGCGTTTCCGCCTGCATGTAGACGCTGCCCCTGGCGGTCGCGGTGCGTTCCGTATCGGCCTTGTCGGACACGTCGACCATGACCGCGTTGCCGTCGGCATCGATGTGGGTGAAGTCCGCCATTCAGGCCGCCATGTCCGGGTCGAGCAGGGCGCGGGTCGCCGCCGCCACGTCATCCTGGCGCATCAGGCTTTCGCCGATCAGGAAGCAGCGCGCACCGACCCGCGACATGCGATCCAGGTCGGCACGGTTAAACAGACCGCTTTCGCAGACCATGATCCGGTCGGTGGGGACATTCTTCGACAGCGCCTCGGTGGTGGCGATATCGACTTCGAGGGTTTTCAGGTTGCGGTTGTTGATGCCGAGTAGCGGCGATTTCAACTTCAGGGCGCGATCCAGTTCCTCGGCGTCGTGGACTTCGACCAGCACATCCATGCCGTAGTCGACGGCCCCGGCCTCCAGTTCCTGCGCCTGATTGTCCGACAGCGCCGCCATGATCAGCAGAATGCAGTCGGCGCCGAGCGCCCGGGATTCCGGGATCTGATACGGATCGACCATGAAGTCCTTGCGCAGCAACGGCAGGGCGACCGCAGCACGCGCGGCAACCAGAAATGAGTCGTCGCCCTGGAAGTACGGTTTGTCGGTCAGCACGCTGAGGCACGCCGCACCACCGGCTTCATAGGCACGGGCGAGGGACGGGGGATCGAAATCGGCGCGGATCAGCCCCTTCGACGGCGAGGCCTTCTTGAGTTCCGCGATCAGGCCGTAACCGCCGGCATCCATTTTCGCCTGGAGCGACTTGACGAAGCCCCGCGTCGGCGCTTGCGCGCGTGCTGCTTCCTCGACATCGGCCAGACTGCGCGCAGCCTTGCTGGCGGCGACGTGCTCGCGTTTTTCGGCACAGATTTTTGCCAGTACGTCACTCATATCGGGTTCCGGTTCAACCGCGTCAGGAATTGGTAATCGCGACGAGCTTGTCCAGCACCGCCCGTGCCGCGCCGTCGTCAATCGACCTGGCGGCGATATCGACGCCCTGTTTCAGGTCGGAGGCCTTGCCGGCAACGATCAGCGATGCGGCTGCATTATAAAGGACGATATCGCGGTACGGCCCGTTGGCCCCGGCCAGCAATTCGCGGATCGCCTCGGCATTCGTTTCGGGGTCGCCGCCCTTCAGATCTTCCGGCGCTGCCGTCGGCAGTCCGGCATCATCGGGCGTCACTTCGAATTCGCTGATTTTGCCATCGGCGAGCTGGCAGACGTAGCTGGTCCCGGTCGTCGTTAGTTCGTCCAGACCATCGGCACCGTGCACGACCCAGGCCGCCTCGCAACCCAGATTGGCCAGCGTTTCCGTCATCGGCCGCAGCCATTCCCGGGCAAAGGCGCCGGTGAATTGGCGTTTCACGTTGGCCGGGTTGGAAAGGGGGCCGAGAATATTGAAGATCGTGCGCACCCCCATCTCGACACGCACCGGACCGACGAAGCGCATCGCACTGTGGTGGCGCGGCGCCATCAGGAATCCGATCCCGGCATCGGCAATGGCTTTTTCGATGACCGGAAACTCCGCGTCCAGATTCACACCCAGCGACGACAGCACGTCCGCTGCACCGGATTTGGACGACAGCGCCCGGTTTCCGTGCTTTGCCACGGGAACACCGGCCCCGGCCACGACGAAGGCGGTGCCGGTTGAAATGTTGAAAGTCCCTGAGCCGTCACCGCCGGTGCCGACCACGTCCATAGCATCCGCAGGTGCTTTAATGGCCGCCATCTTGGCGCGCATGGTGCGTACGGCGCCGGTGATCTCGTCGACGGTTTCACCCCGGACCCTGAGCGCCATCAGCAACCCGGCGATCTGCGCCGGGGTGGCTTCGCCGGACATGATGACGCCAAAAGCGGCCTCGGCCTCGTCGGCACTCAGCGACTGGCCGGCGGCAACCTTGTTCAGCACGGGCTTCATGTTGTCGCTCATCAGGCTGCCTCCTTACCGCGCGAGAACTCGATAAAGTTCCTGAGAATGTCATGACCATGTTCCGAAGCGATGCTTTCGGGATGGAACTGCACCCCATGGATCGGCAGTGCCGCATGGCGGATGCCCTGAATCGCGCCGTCTTCGCTGTGTGCGATGGCGATCAGACTGTTGGGCAGGGTGTCCGGGTCGATGGCCAGTGAATGATAGCGGGTCGCCTCGATCGGCGAAGGCAGGCCTGAGAACACACCACTGCCGTCATGGGTGATCTTCGACATCTTGCCGTGCATCGGTTTTGGCGCGCCTACGATCTTGCCGCCGAACGCCTGGCCGATGGCTTGAAACCCCAGACACACACCGAACAACGGCGCGTGGCGCTCGGCCGCGGCGGCCACCAGATCAAGGCAGATACCGGCCTTGTCCGGGTCGCAAGGCCCCGGCGAGATGACGAAACCCTCAGCGCCCATCGACATCGCCTCGTCGACGGAAATCTCGTCGTTCCGACGCACCACGACGTCGGCGCCCAGCTCACCCAGATAGTGCAGCAGGTTGTAGGTAAAACTGTCGTAGTTATCGATCAGCAGAAACATTGTCCGACCCCACCCTAAACGAAGCCGCAGATTGCATCCCAGAACCGACAGGGTCAAGCAAACCCGCCCCTGTGTGGCAAACAAACCCGCCCCAAAAGAGGCAAGGGAACAAAGCGGTTAGGAGTATCGCCGGGGCCGTCAAACGGCGCGGCGTCGCTCGGAATGGCCGTGATTGTTGGAAGCGCGGCGGCGGCGGTCGGGACCGAAGAAATCGCCGACGCGGATGAACGGGCGCGGATTTTCGATGACGCTGCAAAGGCGCGCGTAGATCGTCTTCGCCGAGATCGGCTTGGCTAGGAATTCGGTCATGCCGTTATCACGGGCATAGCACACATGGCGCAGTTCGGTATTGGCTGTAACGACGACGATCGGCGCATAGGGATTCGGCGTATCGAGCGCCTGACGAATCTGCCGGAGGAAAGCCATACCGTCGAGGTCGGGCGTCCAGTCGCAAAGCACGATGTCCTGCGCGTTGTCACAGAAATATTTATAGGCTTCACGCGGATCGGGGGTCGAGAAAACAGTGGCTACGCCAAACTCGGAAAACACATCCGTCAGCAGTTTGCGGACAAGCAGATGCTTTTCCAGGACCAGGATATTAAGCTGGCTAAGGTCGTAGGACTTCATGATCTCTTCCCTTACAGAGCGTTATGTGTACTTCGTATACGCAACACGCCTGACCGAAACCTGACAAAAGCACTATTTTCTACATGCTTACCCGAATTTGCTGACAACACAGACGATTGACCGGCTGGCGGCGGTGCTTTAGGCAAATTGCGTAACGAACCTCAAGAACGGAAATCCCGACGTGGCTTCTGATACGGCAGAAAATCCGTCACCCGGGCGCGAAAAACTCTCCGGTTGGCCGCGCCCGCGCACTAGTTTCGCCAAGAAAATCGGGCTGAACCCGATGCGCATGGCGCTTCTGATCGTCATGGCGCTGGGTGGGCTGTTCGGTGGGTACTATATCGGCAAGGAAGTCGCACCTGCCCCGAAAGAGGCTCCGGCGGCACAACCGCCGGCCACACCGCGTCCCCCCGACGCGCAGAGCGGAGTATACGAGGAATCGCTGCCGCGCGATATTATTATTGAAAGCGGCGGCGTCCTGAAACGGATCGCGCTGCCGGAACCGGACGCCGAAATCGATCTCGGCAACGGAATCAAGGGAAAGCCGCATCCCGCCGTCAGCCAAACCGAAGCAGGCAGTGCGCCGCCGGAACCCGCGAAAGCAGACGAAACCGCCCCCGAAGTCCCGGCGCAAAAGCCGGATACACCGGCCAAAGTGGATACGCAGCCGGTTGAAACCGCCCGACTGCCGGCGCCTGATCTAAACCCTGCGCTGCCGGAGAATATCGCCGAGTTGCAACGGACCAAGGCCGATTCGCTGCCGGCATGGCAACGCTATGCCTTGCCGGTCAAACTCACCGACAAGCCGAAGATCGTCATTGTCATCGACGACCTGGGCCTGGACCGCCGCCGTTCCCAGCGCACCGCCGAGCTGCCGGGACCACTGACCATGTCCTTCATGGCCTATGCCGAGGGCCTGCAAAAACAGGCGGCGGCCGCCCGTAAGGCCGGTCATGAACTGATGCTGCACGTGCCGATGGAGCCGGGATCGGCGTCCATCAATCCCGGGCCGAACGTGTTGCTCAGCGGCATGGCCAAGGACGAGCTGATGAAGAACGTCGAATGGAATCTCGAGCAGATGAGCGGCTACGTCGGCATCAACAACCACATGGGCAGCCGTTTCACCGCCGATGCGGAAAGCATGAAGATCGTCGTCGCCGAGTTGAAGAAGCGCGGATACCTGTTTCTGGATTCCGTGACTTCAGGGCGCTCGGTCGCCCACGAAACCGCACGCGACGGCGGTATTCCGTTCGCCGTCCGCAACGTGTTCCTCGATCACGACGACGATCTGGCGGAAATCCGCACGCAGCTTCGCCATACCGAACAGATCGCCCGCAAGACGGGCCTTGCCATTGCCATCGGCCATCCCCGCGACAGGACCATCGAGGCGCTGAAGGAATGGCTGCCGACGCTGCAGAAAAAGGGTTTTCAGCTGGTGCCGATCTCGTCGGTGGTCAGGGTGGCGTCCAAAAAGCCTTAGCCGGAAAACTTCACCGAATCCTCGGCGGCACGGACTAGGGCCCGGGCCTTGTTGACGGATTCCTGATACTCGAATTCCGGATCGCTATCGGCGACAACACCGCCACCGGCCTGGATATACAGCGTGCCGTCCTTGATGACCCCGGTTCGAAGCGCAATCGCCGAGTCCATGTCGCCGTTGGCGCCGAAATAGCCGATGCAGCCGGCGTAAACCCCGCGCCGCGCCGGTTCGACTTCATCGATGATTTCCATGGCGCGGATTTTCGGCGCACCGGAAACGGTGCCGGCGGGGAAGCCTGCGAACAGGGCGTTCAGCGCATCCTTGCCGTCGGCCAACTCGCCTTCGACGTTCGACGAGATGTGCATGACGTGGGAATAATACTCGATGGTGAATTGCTCGGTGGGATGCACGGTGCCGATCTTGGCCACACGGCCAACGTCGTTGCGGCCGAGATCGAGCAGCATCAGATGCTCGGCCCGTTCCTTCGGATCGCTCAGCAGGTCTTCGGCCAGCGCCTTGTCTTCCTCGGGCGTGGCGCCGCGTTTGCGGGTGCCGGCGAGCGGGCGCAGGGTGATCCGGCCGTCCCGTACGCGGACAAGGATTTCCGGGCTGGAGCCGACGACCTGAAAAGCACCGAAGTTCAGGAAATACAGATACGGCGACGGATTGAGACGGCGCAGCGAACGGTAGAACGCGAACGGCGGCAGCGTGAACGGCACGCTGAACCGCTGCGAAGGCACAACCTGGAAGGCATCGCCGGCATTGATGTAGTCGACGCATGTGCGCACCGCGTCGTGGAACTGTTCGCGTGTCATGTTCGACTGAGGCTGCAGCGGCACGATCTCGGTGTCGTTGCTGGCACGCGGCAGGGACACCTCGCGGGCGAGATTCTCGATCGTCGTTGCAATGCGCGCCCGGCCCGCGGCATAGGCCGCATCGGCATCGATACCGGCTGCCGGCCAGACCGGCGTGATGACGAAAATGGAATCCTTCAGCGAGTCGAAGATCGCCATCACCGTCGGGCGCAGGAAGATGCTGTCCGGCACACCGATGGTATCGGGGTTATCGTCGGGCAGACGCTCGGCGAGCCGCACCATGTCGTAGGACATGTAGCCGACAAGGCCGGACGCCATCGGCGGCAGATGGTCCGGAACCTCGAACCGGCATTCATTGACGAGCGACCGCAATGACGCCAGCGCACCGGATTTTTCCGCAACCGGACAGGGGGAAAAGCTGTCGGGATCGCTCAGGGCGTTGCGGTTGATTTCCCCACCGCCGGGGTAACAGCGCCAGACGAGATCCGGGTCGAAACCGATGATCGAATAACGGCCGCGTGTGGCGCCGCCTTCAACGGATTCCAGTAGGAAACTGTTGGGCCGCTCCGCCGCAAGTTTGAGCATCGCCGAAACCGGCGTTTCCAGATCGGCAACGATCTCGGCCCACATGACCTGCGTCGCGCCGCTGTCGTATATCCGGCGGAATGAATCGGCGTCGGGCTGCACTTTCATCAGAAAACCCCGATCAGAGAGGCTGACGCGGATCGAACCGGCCCGGCTTGATCACCGCGTTGTAAACCCGCTGATTGACCTTCACGCCAAGCTCTTCGCGCATCGCTTCGATCAACTGCGCCGAAAGATCGCGGCTGACGTCCTGATCCAGAAGCCCATCCATTTCGGAAACGCTCATGGCGCCTTCGCCACCAGTCGGCGCGATCACGTCACGCACCTGCACGACGGCGAAATCATCGCCGATGCGCGCAACCCCGGCCTTGTTCGGTTCAAGCTCGAACATCTTCGCGATGACCGAAGCGGGGGCCTTGTCGCGTTCGGAACGGGCAATCGGGCCGACCGGCTCGATTTCCGCCGGAACAGTCCCTGCCAGCGCCGAGAACGCGGTGCCGGCGTTAATCAGGTCAGCCATTTCCTTGGCCTGCTTTTCGGCGCTGTTGACGCGTTCCAGTTCTTTCCAGGCGTCGATGACGTCGCCCTGGACCTGTTCCAGGGGCCTCAGCGCCGGGGCAATGATCTTGTCCACGCGCAGCATGAAGAACCCCTTGTCGCCGGCCTCGGTCAGTTCGCTTTCGATGCCTTGCTCGGCGGCGAAGGCCACCGGCAGAAGGCTTGCCAGTCCGGGCAGACCGGCGGCATCGGAATCGTCCGGCGCCTTGCCTTCGCGGTCCACCGCTTCGATGGTCACCGTCGGCGAGCCGACGCTGGCGCCGGCTTCCTTGAGCGTGGCGCCGCCGCCGATCTGATCCTCGAACCGGGTCGACAGGTCATACAGCGCATCCACCGCATGCTCGCGTTTGACGATCATGGCGACTTCGTCGCTTACGTCGTCGAGGGTTTTGGTATAGCCCTTGTCGATTTTCGTAATCTTGAGGATGTGCCAGCCGAGCGGAGACTTGATCGGCCCCGCAATGGCGCCTTCATCGATCTCGAACGCGGCCTTTGCCAGATCCGGCAGCAGTCCTTCGCGGGTGACGGAACCCAGATTAACCGCTGCCGGGTCCATCTCGGCGAAATCGGTCGCCACTTTCATGAAGTCCTGCCCTTCAAGCAGCATCTTAGCGGCGTCGTTGGCCTTCGCTTCGTCGGTCACGACAATCTGCTGTACGGCACGCTGCTCGGGCTTGATGTAGGTCTGCGCGTTGGCGTCGTAAGCCGCCTGCAGTTCTTCCGGTGTCGCGGTGACGTCATCCATCAAAAGCTTGGGGTCCAGATGGACATAGGTGATCTTGCGGTATTCCGGCGCCGTGAAGCGCTGCGCCTGATCTTCATAGACCTTCTTGATCTGTTCGTCCGTCGGCGTGCCCGGGTCGGTTTGTTCGGCGGCCTTGATCGACAGCGTCTCGGCGCTGCGCTTCTCGAAACGATAGGCGCGCAGCATCTCGGTCAGTTTCTTCGGCGCGGCGGGGGAACTGTCGACCGCGCCCAGCAACTGGCGCAGTGCGATATCGGCGCGGACGCGCTCTATATAGACCTGCTCAGGAAAACCGCTGGCGCGCATGACTTCGTTGAAGCGGGTGCGGCTGAACTTGCCGTCGAGTCCCTGGAACGCGGCATCGGTGTGGATCGCGCGCGTGACCTGATCGTCGGAGACCAGCAGACCGAGGCTGGTTGCCTTTTCCGACAGGGCGGCATCGTTGATCATCCGCTGCAGCACGGCGTTGCCGACGCCGAGGTTGACCAACTGTTCATCGCTGACCGAACCGCCGAAGGTCTGGCGCAGGCGCTGGGTTTCGCGGTTAAGCTCATAATCGAACTCCACCGGGTCGATGTCGCGGTCGCCGACGGTGGCCACGGTCAGTTCGGATGCTTTGGAGCCGATAAAGTCCTCAATGCCCCAGGCGGCAAAACTGATAATCAGAAGGCCGGCCAGTAACTTGACGACGATGGACGCCGTTTTGCTGCGGATCGCTTGGAGCATACCTGAATTTCCCAGTACTTTCGGTTTCCTGTCCGTGGCCGGCGTATAGCAGCGCCGCCACCCCATCGCCAGCCGATGGCGGCGGCATATTAGGGAACGGGGAAGGGGGCGGCAATAGCGCGTTGGCGAATTGAAGCGCCTCCGTCCGCGTGTTAATTAGCTTTCGCATACACCTGAACGAAGGAAACCTGACATGGCTGATCGCACCCCCCTGATTGCCGGTAACTGGAAAATGAACGCCAGCGGCGAAATGGCGGTAACCCTGACCGACGGGCTTATCGCCTGGCAGGGGTCGGGGAACGTGGAAATGCTGATCTGCCCGCCGTTTCCGTATCTGGGACCGGTGGGGGCGATGATCTCGGAAAGCGACATCAAACTCGGCGCACAGACCTGCCATGCCAATGCCTCGGGTGCGCACACCGGCGACGTGGCGGCGGAAATGCTGGCCGATCTCGGCTGCAGCTATGTGATCGTCGGCCATTCCGAACGCCGCGCCGATCACGGTGAAAGCGATGCCGATGTTTGTGCCCAGGCGTCGGCCGCGCATCGCGCCGGGCTGTGTGCCATCGTCTGCGTCGGCGAAACCGAGGCCGAGCGCGACGCCGGCAAGACCCTCGACGTGGTCGGATCGCAGGTCGCGGGATCGATCCCGGACGGCGCCACGGCGGACAATCTTGTCGTCGCGTATGAGCCGGTCTGGGCCATCGGCACCGGCCGCACACCGACCTCGGACGAGGTGCAGGAAGTTCATGCCGCGATCCGCGCCGCGCTTGGCGGCCGTTTCGGCGATGCCACCGCAAACGGCGTGCGTCTCCTTTACGGCGGCTCCATGAAGCCGTCCAACGCCGCCGAACTGCTCGCGCTCGCGGATGTCGACGGCGGCCTGATCGGCGGCGCCAGCCTGAAAGCAGAAGACTTCACCGCCATCGCCGACGCGGCGGGATGTCCGCAATGACTCCGCCCCGGAGCAGCTCTTCGAGCCGGGCGCGGTCCTCGGCCCCGATGTCCTGAGCGGTGCGGCCGAACAGCTCCCGTGCCTGCGGCTGATGGATCCCGGCTCAGGGCCGGGACTAAAAAAGTCACGGATTGCGGACGCACTTGTCCCCGTGACTTGAAGACCTTTTTCAATTATACCTATGCGGGAGTCAATCCAGTTATTTCGTGCTTTACGCCCGTTTCCGTCCCTTCCGGACGGGCTTGGGACAACATTGCGCACAGGCAGGAACCCGCCCATATGAAATCCGGGCTGGTCAAACCCCGCCGAAGCCGTTAGAACACGCCCCGTTCAAAGGTTCAGGAGACGAATGCGCAATGGAAACGGTTGTTCTCGTCATTCATCTGATTCTCGCCATCGCACTGGTGGCGGTGATCCTGATGCAACGCTCCGAAGGCGGCGCGCTCGGCATGGGCGGCGGCGGGGGCGGCGGCGGCTTCATGAGCGGCCGTGCGGCGGCGGGTGTCCTGACCCGAACCACCGCCATTCTGGCAACCTGTTTCATCATTACCAGCATCGTTCTGGCGATCATGGCGAGCCATGGCCGC
Source organism: Thalassospiraceae bacterium (assembly GCA_038100295.1). GTDB lineage: Bacteria > Pseudomonadota > Alphaproteobacteria > Rhodospirillales > Casp-alpha2 > UBA4479. The sequence goes on along the minus strand of JAYNVG010000018.1, from coordinate 13,883 downwards.
GAATCGAAATCGATTCTCGACCAGACTCCGCCGGCATCGTCGACGCCGGTTGCTCCGTCAAGCACGCCGACGGTGCCGCAGCCGGCCGCGCCCAAACCGCAAAACTGATGAAAAATCAAAGCCTCAGACCCTCCGGCGCCATCGGGCCGGAGGTGCCCCCGCGTGTGCGTGATTTGCACGGTTGGCAGAGCCGCTTCTTGATGTATGGTGTCCGCCCATGACGCGATTCATTTTTATCACAGGCGGCGTGGTCTCCTCTCTCGGCAAAGGTCTTGCCTCCGCATCTCTCGGGGCGCTTCTTCAAGCGCGCGGGTTCAAAGTCAGGCTCCGCAAGCTGGATCCTTATCTCAACGTCGATCCGGGCACCATGAGCCCGTATCAGCATGGCGAGGTGTACGTCACCGACGACGGGGCGGAAACCGATCTCGACCTCGGCCACTACGAACGCTTCACCGGCGTCGGCGCGAAAAAATCCGACAACGTGACGACCGGGCGCATCTATTCCGACGTCATCGCCAAGGAACGCCGGGGCGATTACCTGGGCGCCACCATCCAGGTCATTCCGCACGTCACCGACGCCATCAAGAACTTCGTGATCTCGGACCTCGAGGACGAGGATTTCATCCTCTGCGAGATCGGCGGCACGGTCGGCGATATCGAGGGCTTGCCGTTCCTTGAAGCGATCCGCCAGCTCGGCAACGATCTGGGGCGCGAAAGGGCGATGTATCTGCACCTGACGCTGATCCCGTATATCGCCGCGGCCGGCGAATTGAAGACCAAGCCGACGCAGCATTCGGTCAAGGAACTGCTGTCGCTGGGGATTCAGCCGGACATGCTGCTGTGCCGATCCGAACATCCGCTGCCCGACGGCGAGCGCCGCAAGATCGCGCTGTTCTGCAACGTCCGAGAGGACGCGGTCATTCAGGGCCTCGACGCCAAGAGCATCTATGAAGTGCCGATCCGCTACCACGAGGAAGGCATGGACGATGTCGTCTGCCGGCATTTCGGCATCAAGGCGCCGCAACCCGACCTGACCACATGGAAGGACATTCACGTCCGCAAGACCAAGCCCGAAGGCGAAGTCTCGATCGCCGTGGTCGGCAAGTACACCGGGCTGCTGGATGCCTACAAATCATTGTCGGAAGCGCTCGATCACGGCGGCATCGCCAACAACGTGAAGGTCAATTTCAACTGGATCGACAGCCAGATTTTCGAGGGCGACACGCCTTTGGAATATCTGGAGGACACGCACGGCATTCTGGTGCCGGGCGGCTTCGGCGAACGCGGCGCGGAAGGCAAAATCCTCGCCGCCAAGTTCGCGCGTGAGCGGGGCATTCCGTATTTCGGTATCTGCTTCGGCATGCAGATGGCGGTGATCGAAGCGGCGCGCAATCTGGCCGGCATCCCGAACGCCAGTTCGACCGAATTCGGCGACACCGACGAGCCGGTGGTCGGCCTGATGACCGAGTGGCTGAAGGGCAACGCGCTGGAAAAACGCCAGAGCGACGGCGACATGGGCGGCACCATGCGGCTCGGCGCCTATGCCTGCGATCTGGCCGAGGAAAGCCGCGTCCGCTCGATCTACGGGCAGGGCACAATTTCCGAACGCCACCGCCACCGCTACGAAGTCAATACCGACTACCGCGAACGGCTGGAAGAGGCGGGGCTGCGTTTCTCGGGCATGTCGCCGGACGGCATCCTGCCTGAAATCGTCGAATATCCGGACCATCCGTGGTTCATCGGCGTGCAGTTCCACCCGGAACTGAAATCCAAGCCGTTCGACGCACACCCGCTGTTCACATCGTTCATCCGCGCCTCGGTCAATCAGTCGCGGCTGGTGTAAGGTCGCAAAACCCTTTCCCCAAGCGGCGTTAGGCGGTATCAGAAGCGCATGATCGAACAACGCACCGTCGACGTCGGGCCCGTCAGCCTCTCCAATCAAAAGCCGCTCGGCATCATCGCCGGGCCGTGCCAGTTGGAAACGCGCGAGCATGCACTGGAAATCTCCAGCCAGCTCAAGGCGTTGGGCGAAAAACTCGGCATCAGCATCATCTACAAGACGTCCTATGACAAGGCCAACCGCACCAGCCTCAAGGGTCAGCGCGGCATCGGGCTTGAGGATGCGCTGCCGATCTTCAGGGAAATCCGCGAGGTGACGGGCCTGCCGGTGCTGACCGACGTGCACGAACCGGCGCACTGCGCCGCCGTCGCCGATGCCGTCGACATCCTGCAAATTCCTGCATTTTTATGCAGGCAGACCGATCTTTTGCTCGCCGCCGGTCACACCAACAAGCCGATTAACGTCAAAAAAGGGCAATTTCTGGCCCCCTGGGACATGAAGAACGTGGTCGACAAGATCATGTCGACGGGCAACGAACAGGTCACCGTCACCGAGCGCGGCGCCAGCTTCGGCTACAACACGCTGGTCACCGATTTCCGGGGCATCCCGACGATGAAGAACGACACCGGCTGCCCGGTGGTGTTCGACGCCACCCATTCCGTGCAGCAGCCGGGCGGGCAGGGATCGAGCAGCGGCGGGCAGCGTGAATTCGCCCCGGTGCTGGCCCGCGCCGCCGTGTCGCTCGGCATCGCGGCGGTGTTCATGGAAACCCACCAGGACCCGGATAACGCCCCCTCCGACGGGCCAAACATGATTCCGATCAACCGCTTGGAGGGCGTTCTTAAGGATTTGATGGCATTCGACGCGCTGGCCAAATCGAGCCCCGCGCCGGAAAGCCTCGCCAACAACGACTGATACACACGAAGGAACTGACATGACTGCGATCATCGACATCACCGGCCGTGAAATTCTCGATTCCCGGGGCAACCCGACGGTCGAGGTCGACGTGCTTCTGGAAACCGGCGTCATGGGCCGGGCCGCCGTGCCGTCGGGCGCCTCGACCGGCAAGCACGAAGCGGTGGAACTGCGCGACGGCGACAAGAAACGTTACGGCGGCAAGGGCGTGCTGAAAGCGGTCGCCGCGGTCAACAACGACATCTTCGAAGCGCTTGTCGGCGTCGACGTCGAGGAGCAGGTGTTCATCGACAACGTGATGATCGAACTCGACGGGACCAAGAACAAGAGCAAGCTCGGCGCCAACGCCATTCTCGGCGTGTCGATGGCCTGCGCCAAGGCCGCTGCCGAAGAGTCAGGCCTGCCGCTGTACCGCGCCATCGGCGGGGTTTACGCGCACGTCCTGCCGGTGCCGATGATGAACATCGTCAACGGCGGCGCGCATGCCGACAACCCGATCGACATCCAGGAATTCATGATCATGCCGGTCGGCGCCGACACCTGCGCCGACGCCATCCGCATGGGTTCGGAAATCTTCCAGCGCCTGAAGAAGGATCTGGCCGACGCCGGGCACAACACCAACGTCGGCGACGAGGGCGGTTTCGCGCCGTCGCTTAAGTCGACCACCGAAGCGCTGGATTTCGTCATGAAGGCGATCAAGGGCGCCAAGTACAAGGTCGGCGACGATGTCGTGCTGGCCATCGACGCCGCCTCGACGGAATTCTACAAGAAGGGCAAATACGTGCTCGAAGGCGAGGGCAAGACCCTCGACGCCGCCGGCATGGTGAAATACTGGGCCGATCTGGTGTCGAAATACCCGATCGCGTCCCTCGAAGACCCGATGGCCGAGGACGACTGGGCCGGCTGGAAGCTGCTCACCGATGAAATCGGCGACAAGGTGCAGCTCGTCGGCGACGACCTGTTCGTCACCAACCCGCTGCGCCTGGCCGACGGCATCGAGAAGGGGGTCGCCAACTCGATCCTGATCAAGGTCAACCAGATCGGTACGCTGACGGAAACCCTCGAAGCCGTGCAGATGGCGCACCGTTCGGGCTATACGACGGTGATCTCGCACCGCTCCGGCGAGACCGAGGACGCGACCATCGCCGATATCGCCGTCGCCACCAACGCCGGCCAGATCAAGACCGGATCGCTCAGCCGCTCCGACCGGCTGGCGAAGTACAACCAGCTGATCCGGATTGAGGAAGAGCTTGGCCCGGTGTCGGTCTATCCGGGCGCCAACGCTCTTTACTGAACCGGGTCAGGTTTACGCTGCATCCTTCGAGACGCGCTCGGCGCTCCTCAGGATGAGGGTTTGTGTACCGCTCCTCATGCCGAGGAGCGAACGACATGAGCGTCTCGAAGCACGTGGGCGGTTATCAATAGCGGACTAGGCTTCAGGCCACTCGGCGGGATGGGTGCCGAGCGGCACGCTCGGCCGGTCCCAGCGCATCGGCGTTTCGGTCATGTGCGCCGCTTCGCGGACAATTGTCAGGCGGCCGAAACCGCTATCGACGTCCTCCAACAAATCGGCGACATCATCCTGGCCGGGATCGGGCATATCCAGCCCACCCTCGACCCGGCCCAGGGTCCTGATCCATTGCGCCGTGGGGGCAAGGCCGACGCGCACCAGCCACGAGCCGCCCTCAACGGCGCGGCGCTGTAACGCCGCCATGACGCCCAGCGCCAGCAGGTATCCCGAGACATGGTCGTTGGCCTGACAGGGAAGCGCCTTCGGCTTGTCCAGACCGGCGGCTTCACCTTCCGCATGGTTCATACCGTTGGCGTTCTGCACCAGTGAATCGAAGCCCCGGCGTTCACGCCACGGCCCTTCGTGACCGTAGGCGGACAGGCTCGCGCAGACGATCCCCGGGCGGAGTGCCGCAACTTCATCCGGCGACAGGCCGTGCCCGGCGATGGCACCGGGGCGATAGCCCTGCAGAAACACATCGGACCGGGCCAGAAGACCGCGCATTTTCTCGCGTTCGGCGGGGTCGCGCAGATCGAGGTGCGCGGAAATCTTGCCGGCACCGGAACACATGACCAGCGGCAGGATCGAAGGCCGGTGCGGCGCATAAAGCAGCATCACATCGGCACCGTGTCCCGCCAATGTATGCCCGGCGAGCGGCCCGGCGATAACGTGCGTCATTTCCAGCACGCGCACCCCTTCGAGCGGGCGCGAAGCCCCGGACGGCAGCGGTTGCGGCGGGGCATCGCCGATCTTTTCGATAACCAGAGGCGGGATACCGGCAACGACCTTGCCCTGGGGATGCATATCCCATTCCTCGAAACTGCGCGTCATCGACAGCACCAGCCCCGCTTCGGCACAGGCGTCTTCCAGATCGGCGGCGTTCCACTTCAACATCGCCCGGGCGACCGCGTCCCGGTCGTATTCGACATCGCCGAGAAGGCGAAGCAACCCGGCCCGGTGATGCGGGTACACGGTGTGCGGCCTGATCCAGCGCCCGTCTCCACACTGGAACGCGCCGAACAGGATATCGGTGATGTCCGGCGCAGGCCCGCCGTTCAACCGCATGTATCGTTCGCAACGAAACTGCACGGACGCCTCGCGCATATCCACCGATATGTCCTGGCAGACATCGGCACCGTTTCGATGACGGTACAGTTCGGCGGCGGCAAGTGCGCTGGCGGCGATGGAGGCCTGCGCCGCCGTGCCGATGCGGAACGACGACGGCAATCCCGGTTCTTCGCCGCTGAGCGTGACGGCACGCAGTGCTTTAGTGGAAAGCCCCGTTTGGGACCAAAGATCGGTGAGGGCTTCATTGGAATTCTTCATGGCAAAATAGCAGCAATTCACCAGCCTTCGGGCAAGGACAAAACCATCCATGGGATCGGTTTATCGGCATGGACACGCTTGTGGCGCGGTTGTCTTCGCCGGACAAGCTGATACGATCCGGCACATCCACCCCATATCCGCACGGTTCAAATCTTGCTTGGCCCGAAAACACTGCTGAATCGCCTGCAACCGCTGGAAACAGTGGATGCGCACAGCTACGAGGAAACTAAGCGTTGGCTGCTCGGCAACGGGATTGCCGCGCAGGTCATGGAAACGCTGGCCATCGGCACCTTCATGACGGCGTTCGCGCTGCATCTGGGGGCGTCCAACGCGTTTATCGGCCTGATCGCCGCCGTTCCGTACCTGGCCAGCCTCGGCCAGGTGGCCGGGATCATTCTTGTCGAGCGGATCAGAAACCGCCGCCTGATCTGCGTCACCGCCGGTTTTTTCGGCCGTTTCGCGCTGTTCGGACTGCCGGTTGCGGCGCTGATCGGCGATCCGGTGTTCTCGCTGCCGATCCTGTTCATCGCCATCGCGCTGAGATACGGCATGGGTGCGATTGTCGGCTGCAGTTGGAACGCCTGGATCCGCGACGTCATCGACGACAAGGAACGCGGCCGGCTGATGGGCCGCAGACTGGCCTATATGAGCGGTATCGGCATGCTCGCCAGCATCGCCGCATCGGGGTTTATCGACACCTGGCCGAACTGGAGCGGGCTGGATATCCGCTATGCCTATGCCGGCATTTTCGGCACCGCGATGATTTCCGGCTATTTCGGCATCTACTGCATGACCCGGATGTCGGAACCGCGCATGCCGCCGGACGACGGACCGCTCGATCTCGGGCGCAGACTGTCCGAACCGTTCCGCGACGACAATTTCCGTCGATTAATGTTCTTTCTCGCCGCCTGGAACTTCGCCGCCAACCTTGCGGCGCCGTTCTTCACGGTGCACATGCTGACCCGGCTGGGGCTGGACCTGTTCCCGGTGACGGTGCTGGCGATGTGCTCGCAAATGGCCAATATCATCGTCCTCAGGTCGTTCGGGCGGATTGCCGACCGCATGTCCAACAAGGCGGTGCTGACGGTCGCGGCACCGCTGTTCATCGCCTGCACATTCGCCTGGATATTCACGACGGCGACGGAAACGCGCTGGATCGTGCTGGCGATCCTGGCCAGCGTCCATGTCCTGACCGGGGTCGCCACGGCGGGCGTCAGCATCGCCACTACCAATATCGCCATGAAACTGGCGCCGCTCGGCAATTCGACGGCGTATCTGGCGACCAACAGTCTGGTCAGTTCGGTTTCAGCCGGCATGGCGCCGATGATCGGCGGCCTGTGCGCGGATTTCTTCGCGCATCAGAAGTTTTCCATTCTGTTCCGCTGGAACACCGGCGATCAGGACCTGACCTTCGAGACCATCAGCCTCGAGCACTGGGATTTCTATTTCGTCCTGGCCGCCGTGATCGGCATTTACTCGCTGCACCGGCTGGCCATGGTCAGGGAGGAGGGGACCATCGACAAGCGCACGGTCATCGCCGAGGTGTTCACCGATGCCCGGCGCACCATCCGCAATATCTCGTCGATCGCCGGCCTGCGCGTCGCCGCCGAGTTCCCGTTCCACCTTCTGCAACGGGTCAAGCGGCGCGGCAAGCCGCCGGCTGGATCTTAACCCACACCCGCAACGAAAAAGGCCCGCCGAAGCGGGCCTCTTCCATCAGGTTCGTTAAGCCGGAAGCTTAAGCGGCAGCGGCGGCTTTCGCCTGTGCCTGCTTGATGCGGCGCTTCACGCGAACGGCGTTGGTGCTCAGCTTCTCATCGGCGGTTTTCAGCAGATAGGTGTCCAGACCGCCGCCATGTTCGACCGTGCGGATGCCGTACGCGGTGACGCGGAAACGGACGCTTTCGCCAAGCGTTTCCGACCACAGCGAGGTGGTCTGCAGGTTCGGCAGAAAACGGCGACGCGTCTTGTTCATCGCGTGGCTCACGTTGTTGCCGGTTTGAACGGTGCGACCGGTCAGTTCACAGGTCTTGGACATGGTCTCGGTCCTCAATCTCGGGCGACTTGCGCCACACTACGTCTCTACAAAAAATTGGGACCGCGCCCATGCAAATCACAATGGCACGATCCGTTGGACGGTCTTTTAGGGGCTTGTCCGCACCCCGTCAAGCGTTCCTTGCGGGTTTCAGGTATGGATTTCCGCCATCCGGAAGACGCTCGGCAGCTAATCCAGAATGCGCCACGCACCCTGCCATTCGTGCGGCGGCAGCCAGGTATCGCCCGACAGGCGGCTCGCCAGGGAACTGGCGGTTTCCTCGGTCACATCCTCGGGAACGCGCTCGCGGAGGTGTGACACCGCCTTCTGCCAGAACGAATTGATATCCTCGATCCGCTTGATCAGCGCTTCGGTCGCGGCATCCGGGTCCTCGTCCTCGGCGATGAGCGCGCTTCTGGCGGCATGCAGCGCGGCCCGTGCCTTGCCCCAGTCTCCGTCCAGATACGCCGACACAGCCCTGTCGAAAGCCAGCAGGAAACCGACCGGCATCGGCTGGATGTCGACCGTGTAGATATCGAAAGGCTCGTCATGACCGGGTATGACAATCCGGTCTATGCGGCGGCACAGCACCCGGCGGTCGGCACTCAGGGAATTGTAGAACTCGTCACTGACGAGAATCTGCGTCCCGTAGATCTCGTTCAGGGATTCCAGCCGCGATGCCAGGTTGACGTTGTCGCCGATCAGCGTGGAATCGGCTCGGTCATCGTCACCGACCGGACCGGCGACGACCAGCCCCCAGTGCAGACCGAAACGGGTGTTGAAGCGCTCGCGGTTTTCCCAGCCTTCCTTGTCCTTGAAGAACTCGTCCCAGAGGCCGCCGGCGACTTCCAGCGCCTCGGAAAGCTTGCGCATCTCGACCGCCGCGTCGAAGGCGGCATTGGCGCTGGTGCGCGGATTCTCGTTGTTGTGGAAATAGGCGAAGATGCCTTCGCCGAGAAACTTGTCGATATCGCCGCCGTGGCGGCTGACGCCGCGGTTCATTTCGCCCAGATAGGTCTTCAGCACCGGCAGGATGTCTTTTTCCAGTTCATGCGTCATGGCCTGGAATCCGGCTACGTCGGTGAACATCAGCGCCACCGGGGAGCGGGTCGGGATCACGCGCTCGCCCTTGGCTTCGAGGAAGGCGCGGCGGCTGATGAAGCGGCGCAGGTTTGAAATGATCATGCCGATGGCTTCGATCAGCGTGTCGATTTCGTTCAGATGACGTCCTTCGCTCTCGGCTTCCTCGGCGCGGCGCTGGATAATGGCGTCGGCATCCTCGAGGCCGGGAATTTCGCGCATCTTGCCGAGAATGACCTGATTCGCCTCGTGCAGGCGGTCCATGAATATCTTGCCGACGCGTTCGACGTTGCGCTCGGCCTTCCAGCGCACCGCGTAGATCATCGCCGCATAGATGATGATCTCCAGCACCGGGTCGCTGAAATGCAGGTAATTGCCGATCGAGAAATCGCCCAGCAAACTGATCAGAATCAGAATTCCGACCGCGTACCAGGCATCGTCACGGCCCATGGACGACAGCATTTCCGCACCCAGCACGGTTTCGCGGGTGCCGACCTTCTGCACCAGGCCGACCTTGGCGACGGCGCGCACGGTCCTGAGAATCCTCAGTACCCGGGGATTGGCGATGCCGGTATTGCCGGCCAGGAACGATGCGCCGGTGGCGCCGACGGCGAGGATGTTGATCCAGGCGCTCGGCGTCTTGAAGTACTTCAAGCCGTAAGCAAGTGCGCCGACGCAGATATCGAACATGAAGAAGATGCCCATCAGGGCTTCGACCCAGCGCGCTGCTTCCGGCGACCAGACCAGTTCCGTGGTGCCGCTGAGCATTTCCAGAAATGCCGCGATCGGCGCGAAGAACACCGCCAGATATGTCGCCGCCAGGTTCAGCCGCTCATAGCCTTCGTTTTCGGCGAGCCGCAGCCAGAATCCCTTTTCCGGTTCATTCGATATGGAGGGCTGATCGGTGTCGGCGCTGATCGCGATGCGGCCGAACAGGGCGTCGTAGCGATCCTCGTTCAACGGTGCCGTTCCGTTGCCATTTCCGGTCTGCTCCGCCATCTGCCCTCCCTGAACAGCGTATTCTTGACTGGTGCGGCCGGCCTCGATTCCCGTGTTTCCGGCCACTTCGCAGCGGAAATCCTAGACGCAGGGCAGCCACCTGTCACGGCATCAAAATCGTTACTGTCAAGCTTGTATCTTTATTCGAAAGGGGCACATTATCGCCCATGGCAAGACGCAAACAGCTTCATCCGTCCCTGATCATGCGCGACGACGTCGCCGAGGACATCCGCATGTGTGAATGGCCGGACTGCCACATGAAGGCGGACCATAAAGCGCCTCGTTCGCGCGAACAACTGCGCGAATACCGCTGGTTCTGTCTCGACCACATCCGCGAATTCAACAGCCGCTGGAACTATTTCGAAGGCATGACCGACGAGGAGGTCGAGGCCGACCTGCGCCGGGACACGGTCTGGCAGCGCCCAAGCTGGCCGCTCGGCGACAGCGAGGGCACGACGCGCGGCCCCAAGGCCGGCATGGGACCGTTCGGGATCGATCCGAACTACTTCGTCGATGATTTCGGCCTGTTCAGCGAAAAGCCCGCACAACCGGCGGGCCCGCAGGCCGATGCGCCGACCCGAGCCGCCCTTGCCATCTTCGGCATGCAGCTGCCGGTGACCATCGACGAGCTGAAAGGGCGCTACAAGGAACTGGTCAAGAAGCACCATCCCGACACCAACGGCGGCACCAAGGCGGCGGAGGAGAAATTCAAGGAAATCCGCGAAGCCTACGACACGCTTCGGGCGTTCCTGGTGATCTAGTAACCGCACCGTCAACTCCGCGCAGGCGGGAATGACGGAGAGTGGCTTATCCGCCGATTGTTTCGGTATCAATATTTACGTCATTTTGTCCCGAAAACGGGACAAATCCTTGACGCATCGGGGGATTGCCCCTAACACGATCTAAACAGAATCCCTATATGGATGACGTCGAGACATTAACGCCGGTCTGCGGAAGGCGGCCGGACAGATGAACGGGAATGCGCGTATGACCACCAGCCACCAATCACAGCCGCTCCTGATGCAGGAACCGGATATCAAACTTTCGGTCCGCCAGGTGTTCGGCATCGACAGCGACATGGAAGTGCCGGCCTTTTCCGAAGCCGACAGCCATGTGCCTGATATCGACGATGCATACCGCTTCGACCGCGACACGACGATGGCGATCCTGGCCGGTTTTGCCTACAACCGCCGCGTCATGATCCAGGGCTATCACGGCACCGGCAAGTCGACGCACATCGAACAGGTGGCGGCGCGCCTCAACTGGCCATGCATCCGCATCAACCTCGACAGCCACATCTCGCGTATCGATCTGGTCGGCAAGGACGCCATCGTCCTCAAGGACGGCAAGCAGGTCACCGAATTCCGCGAAGGCATCCTGCCGTGGGCGCTGCAGAACCCGACCGCCGTGGTGTTCGACGAATACGACGCCGGCCGCCCGGACGTGATGTTCGTGATCCAGCGCGTGCTCGAAGTCGAAGGCAAGCTGACGCTGCTCGACCAGAACCGCGTCATGCGCCCGCACAAGTATTTCCGCCTGTTCTCGACCACCAACACCATCGGTCTTGGCGACACCACGGGCCTGTATCACGGCACGCAGCAGATCAACCAGGGTCAGATGGACCGCTGGAACATCGTCGCCACGCTGAACTACCTGCCGCACGACTCCGAAGTCGAGATCGCGCTCGCCAAGTGCGATTCCTACAACACCAAGGAAGGCAAGGAACAGATCGCCGCCATGGTCGAGCTGGCCGACATGACCCGTGCCGGCTTCATGAACGGCGATATCTCGACCGTCATGTCGCCCCGGACCGTGATCACCTGGGCGCAGAACGCCGAAATCTTCAAGGATCTCGGCTATGCCTTCCGCGTCACCTTCCTCAACAAGTGCGACGAGCTGGAACGCCCGGTGGTGGCCGAGTACTACCAGCGCGCCATGGGTGAGGAACTGCCGGAATCCGCCGCCAACGCGGTCCTGCAGTAAGGCCGTAAGGCCACAGTAAGGGGCAGACCTTGGCCAACGAGCACCCAGCCGAGCTTTGGAAGCGCGTTACCGCATCGACGCTGCGTGCCATGGGGCATGCCAAGGACCTCGAGGTCCAGTACGGTCAGAGCACGCCCGGCCTGACGTTGGAAACCGCGCACCTGCCGGCACCGCAGGCCAACATGAGCCCGGAAGCCATGTCGCGTTTTCGCGGCATGTCCGATGCACTGTCGCTCAGACTGCGCCATCACGACGCCGACACGCATCGCGCCAACATGCCCGACGGCGCCGACGCCCGGCGTGTTTATGAAACCGTCGAGCAGGTCCGTTGCGAGGCACTGGGCGCGCAGCGTCTGGCCGGTGCCAGCGAAAACCTGCAGGCGCTTCTCGAAGAACGCTGCCGCGCCAAGGGCTACAACGGCATCAAGGAACGCGACGACGCGCTGTTGCCGGAAGTCATCGGGCTTTTGGTGCGCGAACATCTGTCCGGGCGCGAACTGCCGGATTCCGCCAAGGAATTCGTCAATCTGTACCGCGGCGATATCGAAAAGAAGATTTCCGGCGACCTCGACGAGCTTGTGAAGTCGGCCTCCAATCAGGAAGCATTCTCCAAGGCCGTCAACAAGATGCTGAAGTCGCTCGACCTGCTGCGCGACGATCCGCACGAAGACAATCCAGAGGACGACGAGGAAAGCAATTCGGACGACAACGAGCAGGGCAATCAGGACGCCGATGCTTCCGATTCCGATCTCGATTCCGACGGCTCCATGGCCGGCGAGACCGAGGACAGCGATTCCACCGAGGGCATGGATTTCGATCCGGAGTTTGCCGAGGACGACATGAACCCGGGCGAAGGCGAGGAAGAACCCGCCGGTCCGAGCGAGTACGATCCCGACTGGCGCCGCAACGACAGCGGCGACAACCAGCCGTACCGCGCATTTACCACCGAATACGACGAAGTCACCGACGCCCAGGAACTGTGCGATCCGGAAGAACTGACCCGGTTGCGTCACCAACTCGATCAACAGCTCTCGCACCTGTCGGGTGTCGTCGGCAAGCTCGCCAACCGCCTGCAGCGCCGCCTGCTGGCGCAGCAGACCCGGTCCTGGGAATTCGACCTCGAGGAAGGCGTGCTCGATGCCGGACGGCTGTCGCGCGTCGTCATCGACCCGGTCGCGCCGCTGTCGTTCAAGATGGAATCCGATACCGAATTCCGCGACACCGTGGTGACGCTGCTGATCGACAATTCCGGCTCCATGCGCGGCCGGCCGATCACCGTCGCCGCGATGAGCGCCGACATTCTGGCGCGGACCCTAGAACGCTGCGGCGTGAAGGTCGAAATTCTCGGCTTCACGACCCGTTCGTGGAAGGGCGGCACGTCGCGCGAGAAATGGGTCGAGAAGGGTAAACCGAAGAACCCGGGCCGCCTCAACGATCTGCGCCACATCGTCTACAAGTCCGCCGACATGCCCTGGCGCCGGGCACGTCCGAGCCTCGGCCTGATGCTGCGCGAAGGGCTGCTCAAGGAAAACATCGACGGCGAAGCGCTGATGTGGGCGCACAACCGTCTGCTCGGCCGTCCCGAGCAGCGCCGCATCCTGATGGTGATCTCCGACGGCGCGCCGGTCGATGACGCGACGCTCAGCGCCAACCCGGGCAACTATCTGGAACGCCACCTGCGCGAGGTGATCCACTACATCGAAACCAAGTCCGAGGTCGAATTGACGGCCATCGGAATCGGTCACGACGTGACGCGGTATTACCGCCGCGCGGTGACCATCGTCGACGCCGAGGAACTGGGCGGCACCATGATGGCGCGTCTGGCCGAACTGTTCGACGAAAACGCCGCCGAACCCAGACAGACCCGCCGCGCAACTTCGCGGTAGTTTATCTAGTATCCCGGACGGACGCTTTCGTCCGGTCCGGGATCCATATCCATGCTAGATTCTTGATTTGAAATTGGTCCCGGCTCTTCGCGCTTCCCGCGCTTCGGCCGGGAAATGAGTCTTCTATTTGTACACCAAAAGCGCCGCGCCAGGCCCTCCTCAGGCGATCCCGTGTGACGAGAAGGCATCCTCCAATCTTGCCAATAACTGCTTGGTCCGTTCGTAGATTTCTTCCGTGTTATACGGCCTGTTGAAGATAGTGTCCCATCCCGTAGTGTATGAGGCGGCCTAACGCCTGTCTCCGACGGT